>CAZCLK010000016.1:0-42955 GCA_964499575.1 uncultured Oscillospiraceae bacterium
TTCTGATGATGACGCCGCCGCCTCTGCCCGACGCGATCCCGAAGGCGGTGTCGGTACGGAAAGCCTACCTTTCCGGTGCGCTCGATTTCATCCGGACCCACCGTGCCTTTTCCGGCGTCGGCCTTGCCACCTGTTTTCTGATGGCCAGTCACGCCTGCCTCAACACATTTATTCCGGAGATTGTCGGTAATGTCGGCGGAAATACCGCGGATCAAGGGCTCACGCGTTCGATCGCGGCTTTTGTCGAGCTGCCGATCATGGTCGCCGGCGGATACCTGATCTCGCGGTTCAAGATTCATCGGGTCCTGATCGTGTCGTCGATCTTTTTTATCGTCAAGTCCGTCGCGACGATTTTCGCGAGTAGTCTCGGGCTTCTGTTCGCCGTGCAGATCCTCCAGATACCGGCGTACGGAATGTTCTTTCCGGTCTCGGTCATTTTCGCGAATATGAGCACGCGTGACGGCGAGCGCGTCCGGGCTCAGGCCCTCCTCAA
Source organism: uncultured Oscillospiraceae bacterium (assembly GCA_964499575.1). GTDB lineage: Bacteria > Bacillota > Clostridia > Saccharofermentanales > Saccharofermentanaceae > JAAYCT01. Next base: position 494 of record CAZCLK010000016.1, read on the forward strand.
CGTGCTCGGGATGGGTGTCGGATACCTTCTGGGAAACATGGTCGGCGGCCCGCTTCTGGACCGCTTCCCGACCGTCAGCGTACTTTTCGCCGCGACCGGATTCGCCGTGCTGGGAAGCGTCGTCATGATCGTTACGCTTTCGGGCAGGAAGGATTTTTCCCCGACGGAGATTTCTTCCGAAAAGCGTTCCGCCGCCGAGTTATGACTCCTTCGCCAGGTTCCTGCCTCCGAATGATTCCGGCAGGAGTTCCCCGAGCGTAAATACTTGTACATCATCTTCCGAATCGTAAAGAACGATTTCAAAATTATCGGGATCGCAAAATTCCGCCAGGATCTGCCGGCATTTTCCGCAGGGCGGACAATATCGCCCGGATGCTTCGGCGGCGGGCGCGCCGACGACCGCGATCGCCCGAAAATCACGTTTTCTATTACTTACCGCCGAGGAAACCGCGTTCTGTTCCGCGCACTCGGAAATAAACGCCGCGTTCTCGACATTACAGCCGGTGACGATGCTTCCATCCGCGCACAACAAGGCCGCTCCGACCGAAAAGCCCGAATACGGGCAGTACGCCGCTTCGCGTGCCTTTTCGGCGGCGTCGATCAGTTTGCGATCCGTTAGACTCATTTTTCTTTTCATGAAATTCGCCCTCCCGCGATCCGCATCAAATCATCGCGCCTATCCTTCCCTTACTTCGCCACTAATAATCCCCGTCGGCTCTTCCCGCGATCAGTTTCACGATCCGGCTGGTGCCGAGCCGGTCGGCGCCCGCTTCCATCATCGCCTCCGCGTCCTCCAAAGACGAAATGCCGCCGGCCGCCTTGACTTTTACCGCCGGACCGGTGTTCGCCCGTAAAAGCCGCACATCTTCGACGGTCGCGCCGCTTTTCGAAAAGCCGGTCGAGGTCTTGATGAAGTCCGCGCCGACTTCGGTGACGATTTTACACATATCGATTTTCTCTTCTTCGGTCAGAAGGCACGTCTCGATGATCACCTTGAGGATCTTCCCGGATGAGGCTTCGCGCAACGCGCGCAGTTCTTCCCGGATCAAATCCGTCCGGCCTTCCTTGAGCTTTCCGATCGGGATGACGACGTCGAGTTCGTCCGCCCCGTTTCGGATCGCGTCTTTAATCTCAAACACCTTCGCTTCCGTCGTCGAATACCCGTTCGGAAACCCGATCACGGTGCAGACGGGAAGCCGGCAGGCCAGATATCCGGCCGCCTCCGCGACAAACGACGGCGGAATACAGACCGAAGCGGTCCGGTATAAAAGCCCCTCGTCGCAAAGTTTGATCAGTTCCTCCCGCGTCATATCCTGCCTTAAAAGTGTGTGGTCGGTAATCGAAAGGATCGCCCGATCCCGATCGGTCAATCTTGCTTCTATGGTCATTCTAGGTCCTCCCCGACGATGATTTCATCCAAAAACGACGTCCCCGAAAGGATCGTGCTTGCCTCTTCTTTTCCTCCGAGATATTCCGCGATCGTCATCGCGATGTCCGCGAAAGTATCGCGTATCCCGATGTCCGTTCCCTTGCGAACACGGGGCCCAGCCGCCAGAAGCGGAACGGTCTCGCGCGAATGATCGGTCGACAGATCTCCCGGGTCACAGCCGTGATCGGCGGTAATCAGGAGGAGGTCGTTTGCCTGTAAGCCCGAAAGAATCTCCGGAAGCGCCATGTCGAATTCCGCCAAGGCTTCGGCGTATCCGTCCACATCGTTTCTGTGCCCGTATTGACTGTCAAAGTCAACGAGATTAACGAAGCACAGTCCCGAAAACCCCCTTCGGATCGCCTCGATCAGGCGGCGGATTCCGTCGGTGTTCCCGCTCGTGCGAACCGATGACGTGATGCCTTTCCCGGCAAAAATATCATTGATCTTGCCGATCGACATCACGTTCACGCCCTTTTCGAGCAAAAGATCCAGAATCGTCGGTCCGGGCGGCGGCAGAGAATAATCATGACGGTTGGACGTTCTTACATAATCCGGATACTCGCCGGTAAACGGTCGCGCAATCACCCGCCCGACCGCGTGATCGCCGGAAAGGACTTCGCGTGCGATTTCGCAGTACCGGTACAGCTCCGAAACCGGTACGACATCCTCGTGCGCGGCGATCTGAAACACACTGTCCGCCGAGGTATACACAATCAGATCGCCGGTCTTGATATGCTCCCGCCCATAATCCCGGATCACGTCGGTTCCGGAATACGGCCGGTTACAAAGAACCTTGCGACCGGTCCGCCGTTCAAATTCCGAGATCACTTCAATAGGAAATCCCTCCGGGTAGACCGGAAGCGGCGTCGGAGAGACGATCCCCGCGATCTCCCAGTGCCCGATCGTCGTATCCTTGCCGTTGGACTTTTCCGTCAGGCGACCGAAGGCGCCTTTCGGCTTTCGAGGGACAGCCGGGAGCGTCCCGTCGCCTCTTCGTTCGCCGATATCCCCGGCGACGCCCGGAATCGACACGAGCCCGAGTCGGGTCAGATTCGGAATCCGGAACCGGTCTGAAAGTGCGATCGACGCGAGGGTATTGGTCCCTTCGTCCCCGAAAAGCGCCGCATCCGGCGCGCGCCCGATCCCGAGGCTGTCCAGAACGACCAGGAAGACCCGTCGGTTCGGCTTCGACCCGGTTTGAATTTCGGACTCCTGACTTGCTTTCATCATGATGTCCTCTCTTATCTTGGGTCCCGGCGTTTTCTCCGAAAACTTCATACTTATTCCTTATTATGATATCACGAATACAAGGCGTCGACGAAGAGCCGGAAAGTGTGATCCGAATCATAAAAACGTCGCGTTTTGCGTACTTTGTACCGATTTGCCTTATTGACCCATTCCGGCCTGCCGGAGCATTTCGTCCACAGGTAACGTTCCGTCGACGACAACAACCGGGCACGTGACTTTGCGAAGCCACTCCTCATGCATTGCGCGGCTCCGCTGCTCCGGACCGGCCGAGTCATATCGCTCCGCCCATGCCAGAAATTCCCGGTGGTCTTTATACATGTCCCCGCCCGGAAGAACGCGCTCGCCGAAACGGTCAAGCTCGCGCCTTTTCAGGCGTTCAATGCGGATCTCTGTCGGTGTCTCGACCAGGATAACCTTCTCAAAAAGCGGGATAAACCTATCCCCCCACCTGCACGAGGAACCCGAAAGCACCCATTTTTCGGCTTTTGCGATGGCCTCGGAAAGGAGTCGCTGCCGCTCTTCAACCGGTCTCGGTGTCGTAAATTTCGGATCGGTTGGGAGCCAGAAAAAGTCGTCCGAATCCAGAAGGGTATATCCGAACCGGTCGCGCAACACTTCACCGAGCGTGGTGGTACCCGAGCCGGACGCGCCGAGAATATGGATTGCCTTCGGTATACCGTCGACCGGGGGTGAAGCTTTTCGGGTATTATCCTCAGAATGCTCTGTCCGGTTCATTTGCGTGCTCTTTCTCTCAGTAAATCCAAAAGCGCCTGCGGGTCATAGTTCAACATGGCGGCCGATATAATAATGGGTGAGCCGAATTGCTTATACTGCGCCTTCCGGCTCGCCTGCATCCGCAAAGGCTGCTCGATATATAAATCCGGATTTGTCACCTTGACGATGATCAGCCTTTGTCCGAGCCCGTTTCTTGCCTCCTTGATTTCTGTAATATCTGTCCAGGGCACAAAGCCGACACTTGCGATATTGGAGTGGTCCGTAAGACCTTTACGGTCAAGAATCAATCCGGATTTCTGGCTGGCCGCATGCCGCAGAAGCATGAAAATAGCACTGCCGACGACGGTAACCACGATCACCACAGCAGCTGTCTTCAAGTTAAAAAAGCCCTCAAGATTCGGAAAAACCATCGAAAACAAAAGCCACAGCCCCGCCGCGCCCGTTACTAGTAACAAAATGACGGCAGCCATTAACCTGAAGCCACTTTTCTTCATCCGGATAACGATTTGCTCCTCCATCGTTTCCAAACTCCTCTCAAGAGGATGGACGCGAGTTCTGATCCTATTATCATAATATTTTATGGATGTGAGTGAAACTGTTTTTTGAAGTATGGGCGGTTGGAGGTCGTTCTGCGCGTTTTCCGAAATGTCCGCATTTAATGTTGGTAAAATGTTGGGGTGAGAACGACGCAATGTGCGTTTTAGTCCGGCATTGCGTATAAATCAACATTCGATTCTGTGCGCCGGATCTCCCCGGCATAAGGCGTAAACGAGGTATAGATCCGATCGAAAAAGCTGCCACAACCTCCTTCGTTCAGATATGCCTCAACACAATCCGCCCCGCCCTTATGCACGATTTTCCCGCCGGTCTCGTTCAAATGGGTGACCAAAAGAGAAACGCAGGCGCCTTGGCTCGCCTCCGGATTTTCCGGGTTCATGTAGTATTTCTGATCTTCCTTGACGGCGCGAATGAATTCGCCCGCTTGCGGGTGCCGAGCGAACCGCAGGGACTCCTGCCATTGATTCTCCACATTGGTCTCGTCCCGGATCCCGGATGAAATCTCCGCCCGGTCGCACTCGTACGGCAGAGGCCCTGCGCCGTGCCGCGTGACGTACGACCGGGTCACATAACAAATTTCCGTATTCTCCCGGTCATGAGTAATCCCGCACTCCCGAAGAAGCGCGAACGGATTTTTGCTTCCCGTGTCCGACGGCGTGAGGTGCGGCGCATATTCCTTGTTATTCCGATCGAGCAAAAGTCCCTGTGCCCCCTCGAAAACCAGGTCCCCCGCGCCCGAAAGCAGTGCCTTCGGATCCCGCATCGTCGAAAAATACCGCGACGACGCCTTCATCGCCTCCGCAGCGTTCGGTGCGATATTCGGATCGCATAATAAGTCGCACCACGGATCGCCATCTGCCGCTCGGAGAGACAACTGCTCAAGTCGCAAAGGGACGTACCCGGTCCGGATCTTTTCGAGGAAAAGAGCGACTTCCCGGGGCGAAAAGGATTCGAATTCAGAAAGAGAAAGCGCGTACTCCGGGTTTTCGTTACGAATCACGGTCTCGTTGATTCCCATCCCGCAACTGCCGTGACGATCCGCGCCCCGCGCGCTCTCAGAAAAAGCGTTGATCAGAACGTCAAAAACCGTCGCCAACCGGCACCGTGCGTCGATAAAAAGCGGTGGCGCGCGCCCCGAAATTGCCCGGAAAGCCTCCGCTTCTTCGGTCAGTTTCAGAAGATCCGGAAGAAAGGTCGCGGAAAGATACGTCGGTACCCCGTGAAACGACCCGGACGACAGTTGATGAAATACAAATCTCCGGTCCGTCCGGTCGACGGTATGACCCGCCTGCGCTCCGCCGTTATGTTTGATGGCAAGCGCATCGGACGACTGCCCGGTAAAAAAATCGGTCGCGAGCCCTTTTCCCTCGTCGCCGAAATTCTTTCCGGTGACAATGGTGATTTTCCGGCTCATCAGAACTTAAAGAAGCCCGGTTTCGGATCTCCGGGAGATAGTCTTCCCAATGCGTCCGCGACGACCGATTGAGCGCCCGGATCCGTCCACTGCGCGACGATATCCTTCTTGTTTCCGCCCTCCGTCAACTTCATGACAGACACAAACAGTTCCGCGAGATACTTGAGTTGCTCGGGCTCGAGTTCGATGACCCGTCCGGGAATCAATTTTTCCCACGCATCACCGCTTTTCTGGCTATTATAAGAACCGGCTTTCATCACGATGTGATAGATGTGGTATTTCTTCGCGGCCGCCTGAAATAACTCCTTGGCAGAAAAGTCACGCTCAACATCGTCGCCGAACACACGCTTGATCTCCTCCCGGCTTAATGTACCGTGGCAGCACTCGTCGCCGATCGTGAAAAGATAGCCTTTCTTTCCGCGTTTATTGAAGCAGTCGATATCCGTTCTTGTGTCCGCAAAGTACCACGAAAGGCAGTATGACTCTCCGCCGTTTCCGCCTCCGTTGCCCTCAAACCATACGTCCAGGAGTTGCTCGGCGATGCGGATGTCCGCCTCGAATTGAGTGGCCTGCAGAGGGGCGCAATCCGACTGACTGTCTCCGATCGCCTGGAACATGATGTGCGGATTTGTGACCGGCTCTTTGTCATAGATCTCCAGCATCGTCTTGTTGAGGGAGTTTTTCGCGATCTCCTCGGACAGATAGCCCATGGAACCGGTCACGTCGAGGCCGACGATAATCGCGGTCGAGAGCGGGTTATCCACGGAGTCGCGCGACTCCCGAACTTTGATCCTGGAAGGATCATAGTAATCCTTCATTCCACTGGATTGGTAAAGATCGCTGACTGTCGAATTCGCGTTGATGTTTCGGCTGCTCCGAAGTTGTGCCCAGTCCGTGCTTTTGTAGCTCCCGTATCCCATAATTGATTTCCTTTCCCGAGCTCTTCGCGCTCAATGTAATGTGCTGTCCTGAAGTCCCAATTTCCTGAAAATACGCTTCCCGTAGGCCAGCGTCAATGAAACGTCCCACCACGCAAAATCAGAGAACGCGTCCTCCTTCGGATTTTCGCTCAGGAATGCGTAGAAAGCTTCCGGAACCGCGCTTCTTGTTTCCTCGATGCTTGAAAAGCCCATCGCCTCGGCGGCGATCCTGCGGACAGCCAACAGCTCAGCTTCGTAAAGGTTGTCCTTCCCCGGCATTTCCTCTTTCCGGTTCGCGCGCCACAGGCCGCCGTACAGGTAGGCCTGATGTGTTTCCGGGTTGATAAAAATGTCCCGGATATCGGTGTCGCTTAGGGTCAGATCGTTATATTGCAGCAGGCAGCAGAGGTTTTCCATCCGGCTTATGACCCACGCGGCGTGAACGTCGGGCAATTTTCGAAAAGAAACCAGGGGATACTCGTATTTTCCCCGGGAAATGACCACGAGTACTCGCCGGTCACGCAGTGCAAATTGATGTGTGATCTCCGGAAAAAACTGCTTCATGGAACATTTATCGTCGGGCGGAAATCTTAGGGAAGAGACCGTATCGACGTACCGCTTCGCTTCCTCCGGATCGGAGAACAGGAGAAAAACATTCGATCGGCCCATGAAGATCGCCGTATTCCCGGATGTCTCGTTATGGATATACGAGATCTCAACCACGGAATCATCGACGGCGACGAACGTGACGGTCTGCGCGTGATGCTTCCAGTACTCGTCCATGTTGAGCTCTTCCATCTTCTTTTTGAGAAAAACTCCGGCGGCCTCACCGTGAAACATCTCCGCCAGGACCTCGGAAGTCATCATATCGACGCCGAGATCCTTCGGGGAAATCGCGATGGTACTCCCGCAAAACGTGCACTTCGCGGACATCAGATTATCTTCAAGTTCAAGGGACGCTCCGCAACCCGGACAGCGAACAGCCTGCATAGATACCCTCCGCGGTTCTTTTCCTCGATTATATCACTCTGCGCGCGAAAAATACCCGCGAGGCGACCGGATCGGAACCCGAATCCCGTACCCGTTCCGGCGAAAATCCCTTATAATGGTCAGAGCAGACCTATTCACGCGGGAGGTCCACGATGAACGAGCAACCGAGACTGGTCCTGATTTCTCTGGACGCGGTCGGCGACCATGAAGTCGACGATCTGCTTTCGATGCCGAATTTTCCGAGGGTCGCGGAGCGGGGAAAGCTGATGCGAAAGGTCGACTCGCTTTTCATCTCGAATACCTACCCGATCCACGCGTCGATTCAGACCGGCGTGCCGGCCTGTAAACACGGGATCGTTGATAACGATATTCAACTGCCGGGGCAAAAGGGCGAGCACTGGCGCTTCCACGTCCGTCACTTTGAGGTGCCGACACTGCCTTCCGAGGCGATGAAGGCGGGACTTCAGGTTTGTTCGCTGATGTTTCCGGTGACCGGAGCGTCCGGCGCGCGGTACAATTTTCCGGAGATCGCCGGCAAGATGTCTTTTCCGAGACGCATGTTCCGAACCTTCCGGTACGGTAACAAGCGCTTCATTTTTTCTTCGTTGTTCCGGCACCTGCGCGCGATCGCCGCGACCGGCGTCGGGCACGGAGACGAGCTCGTCACGGCAATCTCCGCGCGACTTCTCCGGAAGAATAAGGCGGACCTTTTCCTGATTCACCTTCTGGATGTCGATGTCACTAAGCACCGGTACGGCGCGACCTCGCCGGAGGCGGCGGCGGCGCTCCGGCGCCTGGACACCCGGATCGGCGCGATCCTCGACGCGGCTTGGAGCGGACCCCGAGCCGATATGACCTCCGTGATTATATTCAGCGATCACAGTTGCATGGACGTGCATACCGCGATCCATCCGAATCAGTTACTCCGGGAGGCCGGAATATCGACTCGGGACGCCTTTTTTCACTGCTCCCACGGCTGTTGTTTTCTAAACATCTTCCGGCCGGATCATCAAAAGGAAATCGACGCGTTTATTCATGATTTTCTCCTGATCCCCGGAGTTGCGCGCGCGTTGACCGACGAGGAAATGCGCGTGTCGGGAGCGTCCCGTGAATTTGAATGCGGCTTTGCGGCCGCGCGCGGCTTTACGTTCGGTCACTTTTCGAAAGGCCAGCACGGATATCCTTTGGACAACGAGAAGTATCAGGTATTCTATGCCGCTTCGGGCCCGCTTGTCCCGGCCGGGCGACCCGGCGAGGGCGGAAGCCTTCTGGATGTCTGCCCGCTCGCCGTCGATATGCTCGGGCTCAAGCCCTGGCCGATGGACGGAGCCAACCGGGTTTTTCGGGCGGACGGGGAAACGGAGCCCGGGAAGACAGAGTAAACGGGAGGAACCCTTATGGACGAACTGAGCATCGCGATGCAAAACTATCTGGAAACCATATATGAACTCTCCCCGGCGGAGGGCGGCGTTCGCGTCAGCGACATCGCCGCGCACCTCGGTGTCTCGAAAGCCAGCGTCAATAACGCGATCAACGTCCTCTCGGAACAGGGCTATGTGTCCCGGAAAAAATATCAGGAGATTTATCTGACCGAACCCGGAGCCGAAGCCGCCGCGTTTCTGGCCGGAAAGCACAGCGTCCTGAAGTCGCTTTTCACGGAGGTCCTCGGCGTGCCCGAAGAAATCGCCGACCGCGACGCCTGCGCGATCGAGCACATCATCAGCCGCGAAACGATTCTGGGCATTCGCAGGTATCTGCGCAAAAAAGGACCGGGCGCGGCAAAGGACTGATCCGGCCGCTCGCGGTTTTCGCTTTTTTCGATTGACATCCCTTCGCGTCCCGTTGTATGCTGTTTCTGCAGTTGCGAATTATTCGCAACTGCGGGAGGTACCCATGCGTCATTTTCGAAAACTAATTGCGCTTTTTATGGTCTCGGGCCTGGTATTATCAATGCTAACGGCCGGGTGCTCGGCGTCCCCTTTTTCCTCCGCCCGGGAGGATCAACTCAAGGTCATTGCCAGTATTTACCCGATGGCGGACTTCGCCCGGAAAATCGGAGGCGATCGTGTATCGGTCGTTCAGATGGTCCCTGCAGGCTTCGAGCCGCACGCCTGGGAGCCGTCCGCGACCGACATGAGAACCTTTGAGATCGCGGACGTTTTTATTATGAATGGCGCCGGGATGGAGATGTGGGCCGATCAGGTTCTTTCCTCGATTCGTAATACGTCGCTGATCATCGTCGACACCTCAAGAGAGGTCGAACTAATCGCGCCCGGCGCGTACTCGTTGGACGCCACGGGAACGGAGCTCGACCATGATAACCTCGAAGAGGAACATGACGCCGACGAAGACCATGATCCCGAGACCGAAACGGATGAGCACGACCACAACCCGGGTAACGAAACGGAAGCGCACGAACACAACAATGGTTCATTCGACCCGCACGTCTGGCTCGACCCGGCAAACGCGAAAATTCAAATGAAATCGATCTGCGAGGCGTTCTGCCGCGCGGACCCGGATCACGAGGGCGATTACCGCGCAAACTACGAGAAGTACGCGGCGGAGCTCGATGCCCTGGACGGCGAGTACCGCGCCGCGCTCTCCTCTTTAGAAAATCCGTATATCGTCGTCTCGCACGAAGCTTTCGGATATATGTGCAAAGCCTACGGGCTTCGTCAGATCCCGATCCGCGGGATCTCGGCGGATGCCGAACCCGACGCCGCGCGCATGCGCGAGATCATTGAACTGACCGAACGCTATGAGATTCGCGTCATCTTTTTCGAAGCGCTCGGAAGCCCGAAGGTCGCCGAGGCGATCGCCCGAGAAACCGGTTGTGAAACAAAAGCGCTCCACCCCATCGGCGGCCTGACCCAGGAACAGATCGATGCCGGGGAAGATTATTTTTCGATCATGAGAAGCAATCTCGAAGCGCTCAAAGACGCGCTGGATTGACGGAGAGGAGTCGGTATGGCCAATAAAGAAATCGCGATCGAGGTCGATCATTTAAGTTTCGGATACTCCGATAAACTCTTCCTCAACGACGTGTCCTTCCGGATCGAAAAGGGCGATTTCGCCGCGATCATCGGCGATAACGGCTCCGGCAAGAGCACAATGGTCAAGTTGATCCTCGGCCTGCTTTCGCCGGTGCGCGGCACCGTTCGCGTAACAGGCCGGGACGTGTCCGGATCGAACCGGCCGACCTCGGTCGGCTACGTGCCCCAGAATTCCGGTGATTCCGTCGCCCGCTTCCCGGCCTCCGCCGAAGAGATCGTCCTTTCGAGCCTCTACCGCCGGATCGGGCCTTTGCGGTTCGCCGGAAAAACCCACCGCGCGATCGCGCGCGAGGCGATCAAACAAGCCGGCCTTTCGGATCTGATCCACAAACTCCCGTCCGAGATGTCCGGCGGCCAGCGCCAGCGACTGATGCTCGCCCGCGTACTCGCGAATCGGCCGGAGATCCTGATTCTGGACGAACCGACCGTCGGCATCGACTCCGACGCGGTCGACCGCCTCCTTTCTGTCCTCCATGACATCAACATCTCCTCGAAAACAACGATCCTGATGGTCACCCACGATATCGCCAAGATCGCCTCGTTCGCGAACCGGGTCCTGTGTCTTTCCGAGAAGCATTTTTCCGAAAACGACCTCCCAGAGGGAACCGTCGTACACATCCACCCGCTTCAGCACGACCACATTTACGAACACATTCATTGCGCGAACTGTGAGAAAAGTCACGATCCCGACCACTGCGAAGCTTGCGCAAAGCAGAAGAACGGAGGGCGCAAATGATGCCGGACATTTTTCTTTATCCGTTCATGCAAAAGGCATTCATCGTCGGGATCCTTCTTTCCGTGATCATCGCGTGCCTCGGCACGGTCGTCGTCCATAAACGCCTCTCGCTGATCGGCTCGGCGCTCTCGCACTCCTCGCTCGCGGGCGTCGCGATCGGCCTTCTTCTGGGCTTCAGCCCGGTTCTCGGCGCCGTCGGCATATGCGTCGTCTCCGCGCTTTGTATCGAAGCGATTCGAAAGCGCCTTCCCGCCTTTTCCGAACTGGCCGTCGCGATCACGCTTTCGGTCGGTATCGGGCTCGCGGGCGTCCTTTCGGGCTTTGTCAAAAACTCGAGCGACTTCAACAGCTTTCTTTTCGGAAGCATCGTCGCGATCGAATCCTTCGAGCTTCTGGTGGTTCTGATCCTCTCGAGCGTCGTTCTTCTGGTGTTCTTATTGATGTACAAAGAACTCTTCTATGTTTCCTTCGACGAAGAGGCCGCCGCGCTCTCGGGCGTACCGGTCGGCTTGGTTAATTTCATCTTCACCGTCCTCACCGCCGTGACCGTCTCGGTCGCCGCACGAACCGTCGGCGCGCTTGTCGTGTCGTCCCTCCTGGTCGTCCCGGTCGCCGCGGCGATGCAAATCGCCCGAAGTTATAAAACAACGATCCTCTGGTCGGTCCTTTTCGCGTTGCTTTCGACGCTTCTCGGCCTGACCGTATCTTTCTACGCAGGGCTCAAGCCGGGCGGTACGATCTGCCTTCTTTCCGCCGGATTTTTCCTCGCGGCGGTCGGCGCAAAAGTCATGCGTTCCCGGCTCAGCGTTTTAAAGCATCGTGAGGCAAGCCATGAATGATCGCTGTCCGGAATGGCCGAGGGGCTTGAAGAGGACCCGCGCGCGCCTTTCGGTCTGGGACGCGCTTAAGGAACAGACGCGCCCGGTTTCCGCGGCGATGCTTTTCGAGCGCCTGTCCGAAAACCACTCCGACGTCAGCCTTTCCTCCGTCTATCGAAATCTCGAGGTCTTCGCAGGGTGCCAGGCCGTCGTCCGAACAACGTCGCCGGACGGGACCGCAACACTCTACGGGCTCAACACGCACCGGAACACGCACCTGTCGGTCTGCATCGCCTGCCACGCCGTTCGCCCGGTCTCGGACTGCGCATACGAACGCGCCGCAAGCGCCGTCACCGAGGAGGGTTTTCACGTCACCGGCCATCGGCTGGAACTATTAGGCTATTGTGAGAAGTGTTATCGGAGGCTCGAAAAAGAAGCACCGTCCGCAGAAGAATAATCCGCCAAAGCCTTATTCTTCGTGGATTGATCGAAAAACGAAGCGCACCTCCGATGCACGGCTCCAAGCCGACATTTTCGGTGCGCTTCATATTAAATTTTCGTTTTCGAACGGCGACCGGATTGACCGGGCCGCTCTCCTGATTTATCCCTCGCTCTTTTCGCCCATCCGGCTCTTCCGGTCGATGACGTTGAGCATCTTGGCGGTCGCTTTGATCGCGGACGCGGTCTGGTCGGAATCTAGCCCTCTGGTCTTGAACTCCTTGCCGTTCCGCCACGTGATCACCGTCTCGACCAATGCGCTGGTTTTGCCGCCCGGCGGGATCGTGACGATGTAATCGACCAGTTCCGGAAGTTCTTTTCCGATTTCTTTATAGATCTTCTGGATCGCCTTCATGAACGCGTCATACTGGCCGTCGCCGGGCGAAGTCGCCTCGTGAAGTTCTCCGTCGATATTGAGGCAAACTGTCGCGACCGGCGAGAGATCTCTGGCATGGCACAGGTAGTAATTTTTAACCTTGATGTGGTACTCTTCCTCTTTACTTCCGAGGACATCGGAGATGATGTACGGAAGTTCCTCGGTCGTCACGTTCTCCTTGCGGTCGCCGAGCTCGACGATCCGCGCGGTCACCTTCGCGAGCGATTCCTTATCGAGCTCGATGCCGAGCTCCTCGAGGTTTTTGGCGACGCTCGCCTTACCGGAAGTCTTGCCGAGCGCATATTTCCGGAGCCGTCCGAAACGCTCGGGCGCGAGACGGTTACAGTATAGGCTGTCCTTGATATCCCCGTCCGCGTGGACGCCGCAGGTCTGCGTGAATACATTTTCGCCGATGATCGGCTTATTGCCCGGGATCCGGATTCCCGTAAAGGCTTCGACGATTTTACTGATCTTACTGAGCGCTCCCTCGTCGACCGCCATCTCGACCGTTTCATCCCCGCTCAGGTGATCCCGAAGCACGCTGACGACCGACGAAAGCGCCGCGTTACCGGTCCGCTCGCCGAGCCCGTTCACCGTCGTATGGACACCTACGGCTCCGCCACGAACCGCCTCTAAAGAATTGGCGACCGCCAGATCATAATCGTTATGTGCGTGAAACTCGAACGGCACCGGCCATCCGGCAACCATCCGTCGCATAAACTCATAGGTCTTTGCCGGCGTCAGGATCCCGAGCGTGTCGGGAAGCAGGAAGCGTTTGACCGGCAGTTTGACGCAAAAATCCATAAATGCCTTCACGTACTCCGGCGAATCCTGAATTCCGTTTGACCAGTCCTCCAGGTAGATATTAACGGTCATCCCTTTACCGACCGCGTAGCGGACAACCTTTTCGATGTCCGAAAAATGCTCCTCCGGAGACTTTTTGAGTTGCTTCGTCACATGCCGGAGCGAGCCCTTACAGAGAAGATTCATTGTCATAATGCCCGCGTCGCACAGCCAATCGACGGATTTACCTCCGTCCACGAAAGCGAGCGCCTCGACCCGGTCGGCAAACCCCTTGCGCGCCGCCCACTCGGTGATCTTTTTGGCGGCGTCGATATCGCCCTCCGAAATCCGCGCCGACGTGACCTCGATCCGGTCGACCTTGACATCCTCCAGGAGCATACGCGCGATGTTGAACTTCTCGTTCTCGGTAAAAGCGACGCCGGGCGTCTGCTCTCCATCCCGAAGTGTCGTGTCCATGATCTGAACTTTCATTTTAAAAACCTCCGTGTAACGATCGCCCGCGCCTTCGCGGACCTTCCTCGTCGCACCGGTACGGAAAATAGAAAAAACCTCCCGTCCCCTACAGGACGAAAGGTCTACCTTCGCTATACCACCTGTACGACATACCAACATATGCGTTCCCTGATAACGGGGGAAAACCGTCGGATCCTACTTCAATTCGGTCCGAAACTCGGGAGTGATATTCGGCTGATCCTTACTCGTACCGGGCTCCCACCGCCCCCGGCTCGCTGTGACTTTCAAAAACAGCGTACTGTCTCCGTCATCGTTTATCGATATGGACCTATTATACAAGAAATATCGGGGTTGTAAAGGGTGCGAGCATATCGAACGAATTTCGATTAATTCGAGTTTTATTCGATGTATCGAATGAGTTTATCCGCAATTTTTATTATTTGCTTTCATATTCAAGAAAAGATAAAGCGGGATCGCGACCAGCTGCGCCGCGAGGGATACCGCGATCATTACCGGTATGCTGATATCGTACAGCGTGCCCAGAAGCCAGCTCCCGAGAAACCAGAATATCCCGAACGAGCACTCGAAGATCCCGTAGCCCGTGGCTCGACTGGTTTTCGGAACCATGTCGGTGACGACTGCCTTGAGGATCGATTCCTGGGCGCCCATGCCGACGCCCCACAAACCGATGCCCAGAAGGACCATCGGGATCGAATCAAAGGCAAAAACAAACCACGCGAACGGCGCGGAAATGATCGTCGACAGTACGAGCGCCTTGACGCCCTTCTTGTCGTACAGATGCCCGAACAGGAGCGCCGCGACCGCGTCAACGAGCATCGCTCCGGCATAGAGCAGCGGAAGCGTGCCGCTACGAACGATCGACGTGGTCTCCGTAAGCCCGGGAGCCAATCCGGCAAAGGTCTTCGAAACGTGCAGAATAATAATCGAGTAGTCGATGAAGCCGAACGCGAACAGGCTGATCCCGGCGATATAGAGGACAAACTCCTTCTTGATTTTGAACGGAACGTACACCTTCGGTTCGGGCTCGAAATGCTCCGGATCGGGAAACTTCCGCTTCGTGACAAAAAGTAAAACGATCGTAATCGCGCCCGGGATCGCGAGAAAAGCGAGCCCCGTCGAATAAACCCGAAACGTCGTCCCGTCGGTTCGGAACAGCATGACGACATAAAGGAGCACCGGCCCGAGGAACGCGCCGATCTGATCCAGAAGTTCCTGAAATCCGAAGCTTTTCCCCGCGCCCTCCTGAGACGCCGCGAAAGAAAGGATCGTATCCTTGGCGGGCTTCTTGATCGCCTTACCCATCCGTTGGACGACGAGAAGTACGCACGCCATGATCCAACCGTTTTCGCCGACGAGCGCGAGTGCGGGAACGGCGATAATATCCAGTAAATATCCGGCGATGGTCATCGGCCAGTACTTCTTCGTCCGGTCGGTCAGCCGGCCGAAAACATACCGCATCGAGTAACCGACCAGCTCTCCCAATCCGGAAATGAAGCCGATCGTTCCGGCGGACGCACCGAGAAGCGAAAGATACGCGCCCCGAATGCTTGAGGCCCCTTCGTGGGTCATATCGGAAAAGAGGCTCACGATGCCGAACATAATGATGAACAACATCGCCTGTGAGAGCCCGCGCTTATTTCTTATGTCACGCATAGCATTTCCACTCCTTCGCTGTATGCCGGTAAAAAATAGATTAGTTTTCGCGAGTTGTTTGTACTGCTAAAAAATCTTCCGGTTGAAAAAACTTACTGAAATTTCATTTCCTTCGCCCTTCCCGCACCGTAATATACCCGAAAAGCAGGAACATTCCGATGTGGACCGATGCGGTCGTCAGACCGAGGACGAGCGCGGACAACGGAAAGGTCAGTCGCAGGACAGAAAGAATCACGGCGACCGGGATCGGGCTCAGGAGGGCGACGGGACGGGGAAAACCGGTCTTTCCGGAAAGGATCGCGCCCGCAAGAAGAAGAAGAGTTACTGCCATCAACAGCATGAAGATCAGAAGCGAAGGGAATAGCATCCACAGGAGCTCCGTGGCGAGGTTCTCGGCAACCGTCGGCGCGCCCTTTTGGCTCAGATACGCGAAAACGTACTGGGGACAGCAGAAAAAAGCGTGCGTCAGAAGCCATCCGCAGGCGGAGGCGAATCCGGTTATTCGCAGAAGGCGCGCGAGTCGCGGAAAGGAGGCGCGTGTCTTTTCGAAAAGCACGACCATACCGAGAAGGTAAAAGGGAAAAGCGACCGAGGCCAGGAGCATCGATACGCCGGGCCGCCAAAGGGCATAGTCTGCCCAGCCGACCTGGATGATGCCGCCGGGGCCGATGTCGCCCGGCTTCGACCAGCCGAGGATCAAATCGGAGATGATGCCGACCGATGAGGCGATCCAGGTCAGGAGTGCGTATTGAAAGAGGCGCCGGTCGCGGATCTCCGGCGCGGGAAGAAACTTTTCCGCGGAAGCGTTTCGGATCGGTTTTTTTCTTGAGTCAGCCATCGCCTATGCCCTCCCGAAAATCTTTATCTCTACCGGATTATTTTACCACGGCTCAAGTGACTCTTGTGGTTCCTCCGACACCACATCGTAATTAACTATTTGTTAACACTTCGGGACTATAATTAGTTGGGTTTTATTGACAGGCATTATGCCTGAGGGGAAGCGACCATAATATGCACGATAAAGAGAATAATCATTCCGCGAGTGTTCCGGAACAACATTTCAGAGGCGATTCGGCAATACCCGAGTCCCTCCTGATTCTCGCGATCCGGAACTCCTCACAGGATACGATCTATTTTAAAGATAAGAATTCCCGGTTTATCTGGAACAGTCTGGCGCATGTGCGTCAATTCGGGCTCAACAGTCCCGAAGAGATGATCGGAAAGACAGACGGCGATTTTTTCCCTCCGGAATTTTTCGAGCGGACGCGCGCGGAAGAGCAAAGAATCATGGAGACCGGCGAGCCTTTGATCGCGCGGATCGAGTCGTGGACCGACCCGGAGGGTAAAACCCACTGGTTTTCGGCGTTTAAGTACCCTCTTTACGGCATGAACGGTAATATCATCGGCACCTGGGGGACCTCGCGGGACATCACCGCGCTGAAGGAGACCGAGGCGGAGCTCGAGCGCAAGAATAAGATGCTCAAGCGGTTGTCGCGAGTCGACGAGCTGTCGGGGCTTTATAACCGCAGATATTTCTACGAGATGCTCAAGAAACAGGAGGCGCTTTTCTCGCGCCGCGACGGAAATCCGGAGCACACCTTCTCGCTGATCGCGCTCGATGTCGATCACTTTAAGACTATTAACGACACCTTCGGACACGCCAAAGGCGACGAAGTAATCCGTCACATCGCGGATGTTCTTTCAACGAACAGCCGTGAATCCGACTATGTTTTCCGGATCGGGGGGGACGAGTATATAATTCTGCTTCCGGACACCGACCGGAACGCCGCGTTGGCTCAGGCGGAGCGTCTGCGCTCGAAGTTCGAGCGCATCCCGATCGTTCTCGGCGGGAACCCGATTATTCTGACCATCAGCCTCGGCGTCGCCTGCTATAGCGATCACGGCAGTATCGAAGAGATGATCCACGTTGCTGACGAACGGCTCTATGAGTCCAAGAGAATGGGGCGCAACCGGGCGACCTGACGCATCGGAGAGCCCGCCCCGCCGAACCCGCCCCCCGGAGGATTTGAATTGTGCTTTTGATCGTCACCGCCTTGCGAAAAGAAGCGGATCCCCTGATCTCTCACTTTCGCCTCAAGCGCGACATGAGCGCCGGGGCGTTCCCGATTTTCGAAAACGATTCGGTTCTTCTGGCGATCTCCGGCACCGGAAAGCTTCGCGCGGCGATCGCCGCGACACAGCTTCTGACCCGACCCGGTCTTTCGCCCGAGGATTCTTTTCTGTGTAATTTCGGATTCTGCGGCGCACGGGACGTGAATTTACTTCCGGGTACCCTTGTCCTCCCCCATAAAATCAGCGACGCGGATACCGGCCGGGATTATTACCCCGATTATCCGCTCTGTGTTTCCGAGCCGGTTCCGCGCGCGGTCTGCGTCTGCGCGCCGCGCCCCGTGCGAAGCCGGATTGATCCGATTTTCGATCGGCATCCGGACGCGCAGATCTGCGACATGGAGTCGGCCGGGATCATGGAAGTCGCGGGTCGATACTTGAGCACCCGCCGCGCGTTGATCCTGAAACTCGTATCGGACACGCTGAAGCCGGTGACCTCGGGCGCGACGGATCCGGTGATTGACGATATGTCGCTCCTCGATCGATATCTTGAGGAGAACGCACCACTGGTGATCCGGATCATCGAAGAGGGCACCCGCATGTCCGGGGATCCGAATGATTGCTCCGACCGTCGACTGCGCGGGCTGATCGCGCCGCTTTCGGAGCAACTGCGCCTGACCGCGCAAATGCAAAATCAACTGATATCCGCGCTCCGAAGGGCATTACTCTCGGGCATGCCGCCCGAGGCCCTTCCGGACGCGTCCGGGCTTTCGAAGCCGGCCGATAAAACAGAAAGGAAGAACGCCTTTGAAGGAATTCTCCGCCACCTCCGGGACCAATCGATTCCGGACGATCTATATTGAGGAAGCCGCCCGCGACGAGCCGGTCACAACGGCGATTACCGGGCGATTTCCCGACGTTCCGCGCGTTTTTGTACGGAATTACAAAGACGTCTTCAATCGTCCGCGTCAGGATCCGAGGTGGCAGGCGCGCTATCCCGCGCTGATTCTCGCGCATCAGCCGGGTCCGTTCGTCCTGCCCGGACCGGAGGTTTGCCAGAGCTTCGGTGCCGGGGCCTTTTTCTACTCGAGCCTTCTTTTAAATTGTCCGTTTGACTGC
The DNA here is from genome assembly GCA_964499575.1 of uncultured Oscillospiraceae bacterium. Taxonomy (GTDB): domain Bacteria; phylum Bacillota; class Clostridia; order Saccharofermentanales; family Saccharofermentanaceae; genus JAAYCT01. The sequence continues at coordinate 19,389 of CAZCLK010000016.1, forward strand.
GAATACTGCTTTCTTCAGGGGATGTATCCTTCCAAATATACCGTCGCTTTTACCAATACCGGCGATTACATCCGGGCGATCCGGGCGGAGGCCGCGCGGCATGAATCCATGCTGCTGGCACTCTCTTACGACACCGATCTGCCGGCGTTCGAAAATGTCTTTCCCTATGTGCGCGTTCTGTCGGAGTCCCTCCGGGATCTCCCGGGACTGACTTTGGAATTTCGAACCAAATCCGCCGTCACATCGATCTATCAAGAGATCCCGCCCGCCGACAACCGGATCTTCGCCTTCTCTCTTTCGCCGCGCGTGATCGCCGAGCGCTTTGAGCACGGGGCGCCCGGAACCGAGGCGCGACTTCGGGCCGCCGGGGCCGCGGTTGCCGCCGGACACCGGATCCGCCTGTGCTTCGACCCGGTCTTTGTCGACGGGGTCCCGGACCGGGTGTATACGGACTTCTTCGCGGAGGTCTTTTCGCGAATCCCGGCGGAACACGTTCGCGATATAAGCCACGGGTTTTTCCGGATGAACCGGGAGTTTTTTAGTAAAATCGCCAAGACGCGCCCCGACAGCCGGCTTTTCGCGGCGGATTACGAAGTGACCGGCGATGTGCTATCCTTTTCTCAGGCGGATGTTTCCGCGATTCGCGAAAAGCACCTCACCGCCCTCGCCATATATCTTCCGAAGGAGAAAATATTCACCGTATGAGTAAAAGAGAAGTCGCCGGTGCGCCAATGGTAAATCCCGCGAAGACCGCCCTTGTGACCGGCGCCTCGTCCGGAATCGGACTTGCGATCACGCGCATGCTCCTAACAAAGGGATGGACGGTTTACGCGCTCGCGCGCCGGGAGTTTTCCCTGCCCCCGGAGTCCGGCCGACTTCGTTCTGTCCCCTGCGATCTTTTGGACGCGAAAGCCCTTTGCGCCGCCGTCGACAGGGTCCTCAGCGAAGCGCCAGCCATCAACCTCCTGGTCAATTGCGCCGGAGTCGGCCTGTTCGGCCCGCACGAGCAGTTAAAGCCGGAAAAACTCTCCGAAATGCTCCGGCTGAACCTCGAGGTACCGATTATTTTATGTCGCCTGACGCTCCGCGCGCTTAAAGATTCCAAGGGGAAAATCATCAACATCTCTTCGGTCACGGCCGAAAAGGACAGTGTCTTCGGCTGCGCCTACGCCGCTTCCAAGGCCGGCCTTACGAAGTTTTCCAAATCGCTTCAGGAGGAAGTTCGAAAATCAGGCGTCGGGGTCAGCGTGATCCAGCCGGACCTGACGCGAACGGCGTTTTACGAGTCGCTGGACTTTGAGCCTGACGCGGATCCGGCCGCCGCGCTCCTGCCGGAGCAGGTTTCCGACGCCGTCGCGTACATTCTGGACGCGCCGGAAAACCTCATCGTCGAGGAGCTGACGCTTCGCCCGCAAATCAACCGGATTAGAAGAAAAAATCCCGGCTCCGATTAACGCGACAATCCGCGGCTCAGCGACAGCCCGTAGCTCAATGCGCGTCACGGATCGCTTTGAAACAAATCCTTGATAATCTCGTTGAAATACCATGCGAGGAAAACGAAAATCACAAGCAAAAACATCGGTACAATCGGTTCCATAAGAGGTCTCCTTCCACTTGCCGGATACGCGGCTCGCTTCCTGATCTGACCTCATTATCCCCTTAGGCCTGTACCATTGATGTCTCTTTTGAATATATGTTCGGTTTTCTTGTTCGAATCCCAATTCCCCGTCCCGACGGGAACGGCTTCTGTCTGACATTGCTTCTCCCCGGAACCATTATTCCCGGGAATTGCTTCTCCCCGGAACTAATTCTTCCCGGTATCCTCTGCGTAGCCTTCTTCGGACAGCCACTGTTTCAGGTCGGCAATGTTGTTCTTGCTGATGTCGTTCGTCTTATAGAGCGACGCGATCAAATTCTTGATCGGTCCGAGCCCCGTTACAAGCATAACGTCGCGGGTAACGCGAAGCGAGTATTCCTCCCGGGACATCGTCGGAACGTAATAGTTTGTCCGCCCCTTCTTTTCGACGATTTCAATCATTTTTCTGCCCGCAAGTCGCGACAGGAAGGTTGTAACCGTAGTCATTTTCCACTTGACGTTCTCGGGCAAATTGCCGATCACATATGCGGAATGCACCTTCTTGCCCGCATCCCAGATGATGTTCATGATAATCAATTCCGATTCGGTAATCTTTTGCATTTTTTCTCCTTTTCCGGCTCAACCGATTTCCAAAGTATTCGTATATTCTCTGCCGTCAGAACTGTTCAACATGTCTACGGACGCGTCGCATCCGGAATAACCGTAAGGGACTTGCGAAACACACTCATAGGTCGCTCCGTGTTATGTCACTATTTTATGTCGCAACGTAATTTATGTAAAGAAAAAAAGTCCGGTTTCAAATTATTTTCACACTTAATCTCCCGGCTCATGTAAAATAGTGTCAAAAGAATATGATGCGTTGATTCATTCCGGAGGTGCCTCATGGACGAAACCAAACGAAGTCCCGTATTTCGAATTTTGATCGTGATCAGCTTTGCGGCGATGCTTGCGTCAAATGCCCTGGCCACGTTTGCCGGCATCAACGGCCAAACCACCGCCGAGGTCTCCGACGCGTACCCGAATTTATTCGCTCCGGCCGGGATCACGTTCAGTATCTGGTCGGTCATCTACACACTGCTTTTGGCGTATGTCATATACCAGTTGGTATTTTTCTCGAAAAGTCGCGATTCCGATTCCTACATCTCCATGGTGAAAGTCGGCGTCGTTTTCATCATTTCTTCTTTGATCAACACGGCATGGATCTTCACCTGGCACTTCGAGCAATTGCTCGTGTCCGTCGTCCTGATATTCGCCCTTTTGCTGTGCCTGATACTGATCAGCCTTTTCCTGCGCGGGAAGAAACTCAGTTTTGCGGAAAAGATCCTGATCCGGCTTCCGTTCTCGATTTATTACGGCTGGATAACCGTCGCGTCCGTCGCCAATGTGACCACATATCTGACCAGCCTGCAATGGTCCGGATTTGGCCTGACCGAGGAACTGTGGACGATAATCATGATCGTCGCCGGAACGCTGATCGCCTTCGCGACCGTCCTTTTTTCAAAAGACCCGGTTTACGGTCTGACCATCGTCTGGGCGTTTGCGGGAATCGTGATGAAGCATCTGGATCCGGAAGGCCATGACCGTCAATTCATGGCAATCATTGTGGTCGCTTGCATATGCATCGCGGTCATACTGCTGGAATCCATTGTCATCGCCATATTCGGAAAACTACCCGCCGGAAAGAAAAAGGAACCTGAGCCCGCCCCTGTTTCGGAGCCCGTCGCCTCCGCAGAGAGTGATTCCGTGGCACCCGAAGTCTGATCCGCACACCGCGCACATTGAAAACGGCTTGTCGCTTCATCGCGGCAAGCCGTTTTTTTAACGAATACGCGCTTCAGCCTTTTCGCATCAGCGGGAAACCGGATCCTTGAGGATCTTCGGGCGACGATGATCGGAATTGTCAATGGCAAAGTCGCAGCGCTCCACCGGAATGTGTCGCGCCATGTACATTTTCTGTGCGGGAATCCGTTTGTTCTTGAATTCCGCTTCTTTGGTCTCCTCTCCGAGGAAAAGATCCCGGACCAAAGCCCGATGCAGTGCTTCCTGCTCATCCATATAGAGAAATATCATGCAGTCAAAATAATCAATCAACGGCTCTCGATACATCAGTTCCCCTTCGAGGATCATGACTCCGCCCGGTTCAATCGTGTATCGGATGTCCTTCCCGTACCGATTCGTCTCATCGCCGAAGCTGGTCAGAACAGCGTCGATACTGCCTTTTTCGATGAAGGGAAGGATCAGCTCATTCAGGAGTTTGTTGTAGTTAAACGCGTGAAAGTAAAACGCCTCCACCTCATCTTCTCCCTTATAGGTCACTTCAATGGGGCTTTTGAAATCCGAAAGGCGCACCACCGTCGCGCGAATACCGTATATTGAAAGGAACGAGGCGAGCTTTTTGGAAAAATAAGATTTCCCGACCAATTCGATCCCGTCGATTCCGATCAGTCTGCATTGCTCACGGGATCTGATTTTTTGCGTAATCTCGTCGAAAACCGCTGCTTGGAAGACGATGTCGTCGACCTGCTCGATATTGTCGGCGGTTAATGTCGCCGCACCCTTGTCGGTAATGCCATCTCCGAGAACCCGGATCGTAGGCAGATGATATTTCAGCGCACTATGGATCAAGTCCTCACTTCGGCATACCACCACGGTAAAATCTTCGTCGGAGTCCTCCTTTTCGTAATCCCTGAAATAGGTCTCGCATGTCTTGGGCGAGATGCTTCTTTCGAAGTAACGGTCGATCATCGCCTCCTCCAGTTTCATCCGCGTCTCACGAATACCCAGATCCGACACGATAACAAGCGCGAACCCGGAAACGGACAACAAATCCAAGACCTCAACGACGCCCGGCTTCAATTCGCGAAAATTCGTTAAAACGGTGAGACGGTCCTTCTTCTCGGAAACGATGACTTTCCCGACATTTCGGAGTTTATGATCATCCAGAACGACATCTTCCGCAAAAAGGCAACTCTTTTCAAAAACGACTCTCTTCATCTCTCGATTTCCTCTCGACGCAAGCACTGTACGTTGTCCGATGCGGAACGGGGACAAAATCAGTCCCGGCAAAACCAGAGGTCCGGGATTGTTCTTTTTTATTATACCCTACTTGTTTCAATTTCTCGCCTCATTTTCGACACGATTTAAACAGAGCGTAACATTTTGTTTCTTCATTTTTATATCAAAAAATGCTATACTTTACCCGTACTCTTTAATAAAAGGGGATATGTATGCAGCATATGCGCAAGATTTCCGGTTCAGCAGAGGATATCGACTTCGTCGCCTCAACATACGGATTTAACGACCAAAGCGAGACCGAAGATGAACCGATTTCGATTCAGCCGGGATTATCGATGCCGGCGTGGAAAACTCCGAGCGCAACGCATGTTCCTCCGTCGGGCGCGCAGAAGGAACAGCCGATTCGTCCGAACATAATCGATTCCGTTTCGACGGACTCCGATGTCATTTCCGCGGAATTTCCGGAGTTCGGGCTCATTGAAGAATCGGAACGCGATTACACCGCGGCGGATGCCAGAGCCGCAATCCGCAAAGAAAGACCCGTGCGCATCTCTGTTTGGAAGCGTTTCACGGCTTGGGTCGAAAACTTTTTTCCTTCTTTTGCGGATGAGGCCTTTCTTTCACGCTTCAATATGTATTTAGGTGTGCTCGCCCTGGCTCTCGTGGTGATCATTTTCCTGGTTGTCTTTATCATTCGACCTTTCTAGTATAGGTTCTTATCTTTCCGATACGTTATTGACACGCGCATTTTTTTTTGTGTACTATGTTGGGGAATAGTAAGGTTGTTCACAACGGATCCGCATTTCGTCTGAGGTGATCATGACCGACGAAGATCGCTCTACGTGTCCTGACGAGGAATCTATAGTTTCCGGTAACGGCCACGTCAAGCCCGGGAATCCCGACGATTTTCGAGCGCGCGTCCTTTCCGAGTCTCAATTGATCCGTACTATAATGGAAAATTCCCAGGATACGATCTACTTCAAAGACAGAGAATCCCGCTTTCTTTTTAACAGCAAGGCGCACGTGAAACAGTTCGGCGTGGAGGATCCGCGCGATGTCCTCGGTAAAAGCGATTATGATTTCTACCCCAAGTGTTTTGCCGATAGCGCCATGCGCGATGAGCAGGAAATTATGCGGACCGGGCGTCCGATCATCGGAAGAGTGGAGCGTTGGGAAAGAGACGACGGCGAAGTCGTTTGGTTTTCCGCTTCCAAATACCCCCTATATGATGACGCCGGCAATATCATCGGAACTTGGGGGACCAGCCGGAACATCACGGATCAGAAAAATGCGGAGAAAGCCCTTGAGCATGTCAATCAGGAGTATGAACTACTGAACAATAAGCTCAAAGAATTGTCGGTGATCGACGAACTTTCGGGCCTTCACAACCGCAGACATTTCTACGATACCCTGACCAAGACGATGAAGATCTTCTCCAGAGTCCGCGGTCGCGGCTACTCCTCGACGTTCAGTCTTGCGCTGATGGATATCGACGATTTCAAGGATATCAATGACACGTACGGTCATTTGGTCGGTGATGACGCAATTCGTCACATCGCTCAATTACTGAAGAAGAACACACGTCTGTCCGATTATGTTTTCCGCTATGGCGGAGATGAATTCGCCGTGATTCTTCCCGATACCGATCGGAACGGAAGCATGGAATTCGCCAACCGCCTCAGAGGCGTCGTTGAAGCGACGCCGTTCAATCACCGCGGTAACAGGATCAAACTGACCATCAGCCTCGGCGTTGCAACGTATACGGATCAGGTCGATTCCGTAGAATTGGTTCAAGAGGCCGACATGAAGCTCTACACGTCCAAAAGCAGCGGCAAGAACCGCGTGAGCTGAGCGCGATCGATACCGCGTCTGTACTTTTTTCGAATGTGGAAGCATTACCGCGATACACGTCCGGGCAACACACAATTTGTTCCCGGATTTATTATTGATCAAACAAGTACCCGTAATAATCATTTCGATAGATGAGTCGCGAGTAACGGAACAGAGCGCGTACGTATTCGATACATCCGTCCAGATATTCCGGTGTGATTTCTTCGTCGACCAATCGTATCACTTTTTTCTTGTTGTTGTCATACATGATCTTGTCGTTGATAAAACTGTAATCCTTGAAAATGACATAGGGTACGCTGTCCGACAAAATATCCGTGCCGATATAAAGCCTCGAATCATATTCCAGACCGAAAAGATTGGACAACGTCGGCGCGATGTCCAGACTGGAACAGTATTTATCAACAATAACCGGCTCTTTCATGTCTCCGCACCATAGGATGAATGCGTTTTTGTACAGCTCGAATGTACTCTCGACCTCTTTTCCGGCCAACTCGTTGATATACTGAAAAGATCCGTAATCCTCAACCAGATCATAGGGATAATGATCGGTACTTAACGCGATGACCGTGTTTTCGAGTTGTCCGGCCGTATCGAGACGCTCGAGCAATTCGGTCAGGGCGTACTCCAACTCCAATTGAGCAGCCAGATATGCGCGAATCGGCTCGGAATAACTGAGATGCGCGACCTTGTCCTTATTCTTCGCGGAGATGTAATTGCCGTAGAAATTGTAGTTACAATGCCCGCTGACCGTCAGGTAATACACGTGAAACGGCGGGTCGTTCACGTATTCCGGGCAGGTCAGTTCCATCATCTCCAGATCGGATTCCGGCCATGTGTACTGAACGTTAAGACCGCTTCCGTACCCTTTATAGTCGTACCCCAGATTCGGATACGTGATATGACGGTCATAATAGGTATACGTGTGATTATGATACGCCCTTGCGGAATACCCGAGCTCCTTGAATTGATTCGCGAACGAAAACGGCATGTAACGGTCCTGAATGACTACATACTTCGTCGTGCCGAGATCCGGCAGCAGCCCGTTCATCGCGACATATTCCCCCGAAGCCGTGCTGACGTTCCAAATCGGCGTATAGAAATTATTGAATACAAAACCTTCCGTGGAAAGCTTGTACAATGTCGGTGTCAAATCCGGATCGATCGCGTACATCGAAAAGGCTTCCGCCGTAATCAGGATCAGGTTTTTTCCCTTGAACATCCCGGTGTATTCATTCTTATTCGTCGGATAGCGATTGGAAAAGAACAGATTCATTTCCAGCAGTTCGCTGTTCTCCTCCTCCAGATCGAAAACTATATCCATGACATTCGGCCCCGTATCGATGACGGGCGGCAGGCTCCCATTCGTTGGCGCCGGCGCATCGGACCCGGAAGGATCCGTCGGGCCCGAAGGATCCGCCGGACCGGATGCCTCGGTTGAAACCGGAGGACCGAATCGATCCTCGATTTTCACGTCCTCAACATTGATCCCGGCCGTATCCGCAAAACGAATGCCGAGAACGTTATACCGAATATCAAGCCCGGTGGCGGTCAGCAGGCCGAACTTATTTACAGATTGCTCGTGAATAAATTCGGAGAGAAAAATGGTTCTTGCGCTGATCGCGTCTGATTTATCGACCATGACCATCGATGTGGTCAGCGAGCCGGTCGCGATAAAAACGGCCGCCGCCGCAATGACTATTTTTCGATCGAAGGGTACCCGTTTCATGGGGATCCGGATCAGCGAAAAATAGACGGCGACGGGAATAAGAAAAAGAAGAACTCCGACGATGCTGGACATAAAGGCATCGAACCCGATCTTCCAGAACGTCGCGGCACCGCCGGCCAGAGACAGGAGCTGAACGATAAAGAGCGTGTTGAATATACGAAAATATACCAGTTGCACAAGAAAGATCAAACTGATCATTGCCGTAATCACACCCATTGTAATGAAGCGTGCCCGGACGTTGCGGATCAAATATGCGAGCAAGGTCAGAAAAGAGGCCGTACACAGCGAAAAGCCGACGGTGTATATACCGAACGGGTGCCGGATCAGACGCGCAAACACAATTTCGCAAAAGAGAATATCAACAAACAGCCAGGTCACCGAAGCGGTGATCTGAAAGATTTGAACAGCTTTGTTGTTATTGGTCTTCATCCGGTGACCTCGACCGATTTCCGTTTTCTTATTTATTATCCTACGACGGAGAAAATAATCAAGAGCGCTCCCGACTGCGGACGCGGTCAGGGAAAAGAACCCGGTATAGATATCCGTTTCGCCAAAAAGCACCCGACCCCGGGCGTTTTACTTCCGGGGTCGGTTTGTTTGGAATTCGAAATGAAGGGTGTCCCGACGTTACCGCAGAAACCGGACCGACAATTTACAGGAATCCGCGCCGCCGAGAATCGATTGCAGTAATGTGACTTCCACGCATTCCGGGCCCATCACCGATTCGAAATTCGCGATGAGATTCAGCCGGGAGCATGCGCACAAGACGGGAGAGTTTATATACCCTATGGTATGAAGATCACAACCGCAACGGGGATAAATAAAAACTACGCTGCCGTCGTCCTGTTTTTCGATGGAAAGACCTTGCATCAGTGTCTGAAGCCGTTCGAAAAACCCGTCGCGATTTGTTGCTCCCGCGTATGCTTTCGCGAAGACCTGAGCCGGGTACGAGTCCGAACATGCCTTAGCGCAGGGGCGAAAAATACAATCCCTCTCATCGGGTTTCATCGTGTCAATCGATTGCTCGAAACCGGCAAACCAGATTTTCAGAAAGTCGTTTTCCATTTGTCTCCTCCGGGGATGCGGGCTTGGGGTCGATTTGTTCGGGATTCGGATACGAAGCATGTCATTGCGTTATCGAAGAAACCGGACCGACAATTTACAGGAATCCGCACCTCCGAGGATCGACTGAATTAATGTGACGTCGACGCAGTCCGGTCCCATCACCGATTCGAAATTGGCGATCAGGTTCAGTCGCGAACACGCGCATAGGACAGGGGATGTAATATACCCCAAATTATGCAGATCGCAATAACAGCAGGGATAAATGAAGACCGCGCTGCCGTCGTCCTGCTTATCGATGCAAAGGCCCTTCATCAGTGTCTGAAGCCTGTCTAAAAACTCGTCGCGGTCAGCCGCTCCGGCGTACGCTTCCGCGAATACCTGAGCCGGGTATGAATCCGAACAGGCTTTAGCGCAGGGGCGCAAAACCCTGTCCCTATGATCCGGTTTCATGGTGTCGATCGCCTGCTCGAAACCGGCAAACCAGATTTTCAGAAAGTCGTTTTCCATTCGTTTCCTCCGAAATTTTGGCTTTTAGTAATATAATACACATTTTTCTTCACCTTTTTTCGTTTTTTGTGCGCTTTCTACATAATTTTATTGATTATCAAACCATTCCGCTTTACGATGAGGGTTAACAGCAGGATGGTAGCATGGTGGTTTAGTGTGGCGAAGTTTCCCGGTCGGCGTCGTTCGACCCTCTTCCGCCCGCAGGTTCGATCGTTCTGTCCTCCCTTCTGTTTTCAACTCTTTATCGGAAACCCTTTCCGCTTTTTCGCGCGGAGGAAGGAAGGTGTTGGTCATGGTTTTGGGAATCCCCGATTTCTGGATCTGGAGCGTCTTTATTCTGTGTTTCCTCAGTACAATCCTTTGCGTCGTCTACGGTCTTGTGAACTGGAACAAGGGCGCCGAACAGGAGCCGACGCAGATCGTCGAGGCAAAGGGTTGGGAAGAGAAGGAAGAAAAAATTGCGGAGGAGGAAGGGCTCTGATCTTTATCGGAGTCGTTTCGGTAGGAGGGCACGATGCTTTTTAAGATTATCGCAACCGTTATCTATCTGGCTATACTGGCCTATTTGTCCTATCTGGGCTTCAGAAGAACAAAGAACGCCAGCGACTATCTGATCGGCGGGCGTCAGATCCATCCCGTCATCATGGCGCTTTCTTACGGCGCCACATTTATCAGCACCTCGGCGATCGTCGGCTTCGGCGGGAACGCCGGACTTTTCGGCATGTCGCTTCTGTGGCTGACGTTTCTGAATATCTTTGTCGGCGTCTTCATCGCTTTTGTCTTTTTCGGAAAAAGAACCAGAAAGATGGGTCATAACCTGGACGCGCACACTTTTCCGGAGCTTCTGGGATCGCGCTACAAGTCCAAATTTATTCAGGGTTTTTCGTCCATCCTTATCTTCCTGATCATGCCGGTGTACACCGCGGCCGTGCTCAAGGGCGGCGCCGAATTCATGGCGACGAACTTTAATCTCGAGTACGATGTGACGTTGTTCTTCCTCGTCATCATTATGGCGATCTTCGTCTCGATGGGCGGAATGAAAGGGGTCATGTACGGAGACGCCTTCCAGGCGATCCTTATGTTTATCGGAATGGCGGCACTGGTAATTGTTGTCTATGTCAAGCTCGGCGGTATCGTCAGCGCGAACGAGAAGTTGACCGCTCTTGCGAATAACCCTCTGGCGATGGAGCAGATGGCCGGCTTGAAATCGCAGGGCTTTCAGGGTTGGACCAGGATGCCGGTCTTTAATTCCCCGCTGTGGTGGTCGGTCGTATCTTCGGTCGTCCTGGGCGTCGGAATCGGTGTTCTCGCTCAGCCTCAGCTCGCCGTTCGTTTCATGACCGTTAAGAGCAACCGCGAACTCAATCGCGCTGTGGTATCCGGAGGCATTTTCATTCTGTTCATGACCGGTGTTGCCTTTTTAGTCGGCGCGCTGTCAAACGTTCTTTTCTATGAGCATTTCGGACAGGTATCCGTCGTTTTCGCCGGAGTATCAGATAAGATCATGCCTTCGCTCATTACCGAATTCTTCCCCGGCTGGTTCTCGACAATATTCATGCTCGCTTTACTCGCAGCGGCTCTTTCGACACTGACGAGCCTGTTTCACGCGATCGGGACGTCGTTCGGCCGCGACTTTTTTGAAAAGACAATCGGCCTCAAGAAAAATTCCGTCCTCATCACCAGAATCGGCGTGGTCATCGCCATCCTGATCACGGCTGTGCTCGCTTATGCCGCCAAGCGCGTCGAAGAAACGGACGGCTTGATCGTTATGGGCACGTCCATCTTCTTTGGTTTATGCGGAGCGGCCTTCCTGCCGAGTTACGTCGGAGCCCTTTATTTTAAGGGTCTGTCCCGCAAGGCAGCGATCGCGAGCATCGTGACCGGCTCTATCGTCAGCTTATTCTGGCTTTTCTTCATCCAGGGCAAATCCGCAAAGACCATCCGCCTGTGCGCGGCGCTTTTCGGGAAGGATAGTCTCCTGGCCGGTACCGGCCTTGAGAAGCTTACGCAGGTGGACAGCATCGTCATCGCCCTGCCGATCTCGATCCTCGTGATCGTCGTCGTCGGACTGCTGACGCGAAAGGAAGCCGACCGGACGCACGTTGATGCATGCTTCAACGGGATCCAGTAAATTTCCGGGCAATGCCCCACGCCCGTAAGAAACGCCGCCCGAAAGGGCGGCGTTTTTCGTATGGATATCGATATCGACGGAAAACTACATGTCAAACGACTCCAGAAAATCCTCGCCCTTCTGTACCTCGTGAAAAGAAAGCCCCGGGTAACCGAGCTGGCGCATCACCTCATAGAGCACGATCGCGACGCTGTTCGAAAGGTTGAGGCTTCGCGCCTCCGGAGCCATCGGGATTCGAAAGCAGCGCTCCGGGTTGTCTTTCAGAAGAGCGTACGGAAGCCCCGTGCTTTCCTTTCCGAATATCAGGTAAATGTCTCTTTGGATCTCCCCGAATCGGATCGCCGACGGCGGTTGCTTACCATATCGGGTCAGGTAGAAATACTCGCCGGGATTTTTTGCCGAAAACTCGTCATAATTCTGATACACGGCAAATCGGGCGTGTTCGAGATGGTTGGAGGAATATCGGCCGACGTCCTTCTTCATGAGGTCAAACCCGATCGGCTCGATGATATGAAGCTCCGTCCCCGTCGCGACGCACGTCCGGATAATGTTTCCGGTATTGTGCGGAATTTCCGGCTCGAAAAGCACTACGTGGACCGACATATGTCTTCTTCTCCCTTCTTCGCCTCCGCTCCGCGTTTGCGGAACCCGTAATAAGCGGTCGCGAGCGGAACATAACCCAGTCTTCGCATCTTGTCGTACGAAAGTTTTTTGTAGTTTTTTTTGGTGTGCCGTCCGGAATCGAGATACCGGATCATCTCCTGCATATAAGCGTCGATCGTCCGAAGATCCGCGGCATCGCTGATCACCGGAAAATACCAGCGGCTCCACGTCAACTCGTCGTCTTCAGCCCCGCTCCCGTAGAACTTGTACTGAAATTTACGGATCAACGCCCGGGCGGCGCGCTCCGTCGACGCCTCTTTACGCAACTTCCAGCGGTACAGTTTTCGCGCGGCTCTGGAGATCTTCCCCTTCATTTTCCGGATCGATCCGGACGAGAGCCCGATCCGGCCGTCCCTGTAGGATAGCCCGAGAAACTCCCACGGCTGTCCGGGAGGAACGATACATGACTTCTCCTCATTTCTGGAAAGACCGTGCCTGCCGAGTTCCGTCTCTATTTTTTGCCACAGCACATCGGCGTCCTCCGGCAAACAGAAAAAAATCATATCGTCCGAGTACCGCGCGTACACGATGGCCCACGCTTCCGCCGCCCGATCAAATTCCGTCAGATAGAGGTTCGCCAGAAGCGGAGACAGCGGCATGCCGGCCATGACGCCTTTTGTGTCGTCGGGGACGACGCGGTCGTTTTCGATGACCTCGCTCTTTTGAAGCATACGAATCAAAGACCCGACCAGGCCGGGTTCTTCGGGGATCGCCTCTTTCAGTACACGGATCATCCGCTCAATCGGGATACTGTTAAAGTAGTTTCGGATATCGATCCGGATACAGGCGTATTCCGGGCGGTATCGCCGGATCACGGACCGGTACGCGGTATGAATCGAAAAGCCCGGCCGGAACGCAAAACAACTCGACGTCAGCCCGATATCCGTCCGGGCAAGGCAATAATGGACGGCTTTAAGCATCAGACGATCCGAAGCGGGATAAACATAAATCACCCTTTTACTGTCGCTTCCCAGCTTTCGGATCTGTGTCCGCGTCGGCAATGCCGGCTCATATTCTCCGCCGCAAAACGCGCGCGCCGTCGTCAGCAACTCCGGAACGGACGGATACGACGCATCTTCCGAATCAGGGGAATATCGGTGTCTGTGTATTTCCTTTTCGATTTCGTGCTCGAGAAAATCCGCAACATACTCCTCGAAAAGCATTTCCTCTATTTTCACCCGGGTATCCTCTTTCGCACGGTTATTCGGAAGGAAAAGCCTTCGAAGCGCCGCGTAACGCGCAGACTTCGAAGGCTGATGATCGGGAATCCTGCGGCTTAAAGAAGCGATGTGAAATTGCTGTAAGCAATACCGGAGCGGACCCGAACGCCCTTCCTCCAAAGTCTTTTACGGTTCGGGCTTTCTCCCGTCAGAGGAACAACAAATGTTGTATCTCGGCCGCAATCTCTCTTCATCCCGATTCGATTATACCATCATGACGGGCAGAATGCACCGGACGGTCCGCCCGCCGAAAAGAGGAACCCGTACGCCGAATACATCTTACCCGGCACTGACCGTCTCGTACGGCCAATCATTGATGCCGCCGAAATCATAAATGTTCGTATAGCCCAAATCGCGCAGTTGATCCGCCGCCCGGGCACTTCTGTTCCCGCTCCTGCAGTAGAGTAACAAGACTTCATCTTGATCGGGCAACAACCGGGGCGCCAGCTCTTCGATGGATCCCACCGGCACCAAAACCGCGCCGTCGATGTGTCCTGCGTCGTACTCGCTTTGTTCCCGGACGTCGACGATAATAAACGATTCCAGCGTGTCCATCATCGCCTTGGCTTCTTCGGCCGTTATGACCCGAACCGGGTTTTCCGCTTCTGTTGAAGCAATCGCTCCGGATGTCCCTTGCGTATCCTGACTTTTTGACGGTTGCGTCGACGTGACCGAAGGGTCCGTCACCGCTTGATCCCCGCAGGATGCCGAAAGCACGAGTACGGCAAACAGAAAAATCGAAGAAATCACGATGATTGATCTTTTCATGGCGGCGCTCCTTCCCTTTTATTGATATTTTCCTGTATTTATTATAGCGTAACGGACGCTCGAAAAAAACCGGACTCCCGTGGTCACGGTCTTCTTTTCGCCGAGAATGTTTGAAAAACAAAGCATTCTTTTTGTGCATACTGCACAGCGAATCGTTCTTTTTCTCTCAAACGACCTTGACTTGCCATGGTGAGGGATTTATACTTTTTATGTACTCGTGCTCGAGAACGGAACGTTTCGCTGTGTTTATATGAGATATTTTTTGACGGCACGGCCAGCGCGAGTATAAGTACCCGTCGATATTCATATCGATATAATTAAATCGTTTCGAAAGGGGGGATATTTCGGCGTCATTTTTTCCTGTTATCCATTTTTCATTACCAATGCTTAATGCTAAAGGAGTGTGCAAAATGAAAACTACCAAGAAAATTCTGGTCCTTCTGGTCGCGATCGCTCTCTTCTCGTCCATCTTCGCGATGGCCGGATGCGATGCCCTCGGCGGCAAAACGAAAATCGGCGTTGCGATGCCGACCAAATCCCTTCAGCGCTGGAATCAAGACGGTTCCAACATGGAAGCCAAGCTGAAGGAAGCCGGCTATGATGTCGATCTTCAGTATGCAAACGACGACCCCGCATTGCAGATCTCTCAGATCGAGAACATGATCACCAACGGTTGTAAGGTTCTCGTTATCGCTTCCATCGACGGCAGCGCCTTGGGCAACGTTCTCAAGACCGCCAAGGATAAGAAGATCAAGGTCATCGCTTATGACCGTCTCCTGATGAACACCGATGCCTGCGATTATTATGCAACCTTTGACAACTACATGGTCGGAACCATCCAGGGCCAGTACATTGAGACCGCCCTCGGCCTGAAGGATGCCGGTGACAAGGTTTTCAACATGGAAATGTTTGCCGGTTCCCCGGACGACAATAATGCCCGCTTCTTCTTCCAGGGTGCCTATGATGTTCTCAAGCCGTACATTGATGCCGGAACCCTGAATCTCGTTTCCGGTTTGAGCGCGTTTGAAGACATTGCCATCCCCGGTTGGAAGACTGAATCCGCTCAGGCGAAGATGGACGACCGTCTCTCCGCTTTCTATTCGGACCGCACCAAGCTGGACGTCGTGCTTTCCCCGAACGATTCTCTCGCTTTGGGTATTGCGAACTCGCTGACCGCCGCCGGTTTTGAAGTCGGCGTTGACTTCCCGATCATCACCGGTCAGGACTGCGACAAGGCGAACATGAAGAACGTTCTCGCCGGCAAGCAATCCATGTCGATCTTCAAGGACACCCGTGACCTGGCCGACAAGGTTGTCGAAATGGTCAAGGCGATCATCGAAGGCAAAGAGGTTCCCGTGAATGACACCAAGACGTACGACAACGGCGTCAAGGTTGTTCCTTCGTTCCTCTGTGTCCCGAAGTATGCCGACAAGAACAATTACAAAGAGCTCCTGATCGACTCCGGTTATTACACCGAGGCTGATTTGGCGTAATTTTTAAGCAGAGAGGTTTTTTAACCTGCTGCTGAATGAATTCGCACGATTGAAGGGGCAGGTATGAATTTCTGGTAACAACTGGTTTCATACCTGCCTCTGTGTGCGGAAAGCGATTTTTTAGGGGAGGTGCATTTCTCTTGGCCAAGGCATTGCTTGAAATGGTCAATATCACAAAACTGTTCCCCGGAGTTAAAGCTCTGGATAACGTTAATCTTTCCGTTCGCGAGGGAGAAATTCACGCGTTGGTCGGAGAAAACGGCGCCGGTAAATCAACATTGATGAATGTCCTGAGCGGCATTTACCCTTTCGGCACATATAGCGGAGATGTCTTTTTCGACGGAGAGGAGTGCCGGTTCAAGACGATTCGCGAAAGCGAAAAGCGCGGAATCGTCATCATTCATCAGGAACTGGCGCTTGTTCCCTATCTGACAATCGGAGA
Source organism: uncultured Oscillospiraceae bacterium (assembly GCA_964499575.1). Classification (GTDB taxonomy): domain Bacteria; phylum Bacillota; class Clostridia; order Saccharofermentanales; family Saccharofermentanaceae; genus JAAYCT01. Next base: position 35,867 of record CAZCLK010000016.1, read on the forward strand.
GAATATTTTTCTCGGAAACGAGCAACAGAAAATCGGGTTCATCGGTTGGGACGCAACGTTCCACCGCGCGGACGAACTTCTGCGCAAGGTCGGACTTTCGGAGTCTTCCCGGACACTCGTCAAGGATATCGGCGTCGGCAAACAACAGTTGGTCGAGATCGCCAAGGCTCTCGGGAAGAACGTGCGCTTGCTGATTTTGGATGAACCGACGGCTTCACTGAATGACGTCGATTCGCAAAAACTTCTGGATCTTCTTCTTGAACTCAAGAAGACCGGAATTACTTCGATCATTATCTCCCACAAGTTGGGTGAAGTACAATATGTCGCGGACAGGATTACCCTGTTACGTGACGGATCCACGATTGAGACACTGGATAAGAATACGGACGAAATAACCGAACCGCGTATCGTCAAAGGAATGGTCGGAAGAGAAATGAAAGACCGTTTTCCCAAACGAACGCCCAACATCGGAGAAGAATTTTTTCGGGTAACCGGATGGACCATCAAACATCCGATCTTTACCGAAAGAACCGTCGTCAATAACGCTTCGATCTCTGTTCGCCGCGGTGAGATCGTCGGTCTGGCCGGTTTGATGGGCGCGGGAAGAACCGAGTTCGCCCAGAGTATATTCGGGCGGGCATACGGCACGTACATTTCCGGAGATATTGTCAAGGACGGTCAACCCTTGGTACTTCACGACGTTTCCAAGGCGATCCAGAGCGGGATTGCTTATGTTACCGAGGACCGGAAAGGAGACGGACTGGTCCTTCCGGAAACAATCTGCAAGAACATTTCTTTAGCCCGCCTCGGAAAAATCAGCAAGGTCGGCTTTCTGGACAAGGATCTCGAGAAAATGTATGCCGAAGAGTACCGGGACAAATTCAGCATCAAGACCCCCAGCGTAGAGCAACTCGTCGGAAACCTGTCCGGAGGAAATCAGCAGAAGGTTCTGGTCAGCAAGTGGATGTTTACCGACTCGGATATTCTGTTTCTGGACGAGCCCACACGAGGTATTGATGTCGGCGCCAAGTATGAGATTTACACCATTATGAATACTTTGGCCGCCAACGGCAAAGGGGTCGTCATGATCTCTTCGGATATGCAGGAAATTCTGGGTATGTGTGATCGTATCTACGTGATGTACGAGGGCAAAATCATCGGTGAACTGAAGCGCGAGGATGCGTCCCAGGAAGTGATTATAAGCATGATACTAACCGCGAGTAAAGGAGCGTAATCGATATGGATGAGAATCAATTACCGGAGAAAAATGAAGCGATCGATTTGAAAGAGCAGGTTTTCGATTTTCCGTCAATTCCGACTCCCGAAGAACTGGATCACATGACGCCTGCGGACGCCGCCGCCGCGAAATTAAACACGCAAGCGACGATGAGGGAGTTCTTTGAAAATTTGGATGAGGATCAGCGAAGCGCAGCGCGCAAGGCCTATCAACGATTAAGTGAAGAAGCGCGACAAAAATATATCTCGGATCTGGAGACGCGCACCTTTAATTTTCCGAAGGTACCGTCTCCGAGAGATATGGATCATATGACCGCGAAGCAGGTGAGAGCGACCGAAAAGGACACGAAAGAAGAAATGCGCGCCTTTTTCGGGAAGCTGGGTCGCATGGAGCGGGTCGCAGCACGCAAAAAATACCGCGCGCACACCGCAGAAGCAAAGAATAGATACCTCGCGGAACTCAATGAGTTTGACTTCGATTTTCCGAAGGTACCGACTCCGAATGACTTGGATCTCATGGCGACAAAGGAAGAGGCGGAGGCTGCCGTTAAGAATTCCGACGAAACCATGAAAAAGTACTTCGCCGGTCTCGGCAAATTGGAGCAGCGCGCCGCTCGTAAAAGTTTCCGCAAGAGATCCGACGAAATCCTCAACAACTATATAGCCGGGTTACCGGTACCGCCCGCCCTTCCTCCTCGCGAAGATTTGGAGGCCATGCCACGCGCGGAGAGAAAGGATTTCCGCGCTCGAATTCGCAACGAACGGATCAAATTATTCGAATCTCAGCCCGTGCTCCGGGCAAATCGGATTCGTGCGATCGAGAATCAGAAAATATTCAACCAAAGGGCAACCGTAGTCGGCAATTCCCTGAAGAAATATTCCATGTTGGTTGCATTGATCGCGATCATGCTTCTTTTTACCATCATGACAAGCGGTCGCCTTCTGCTTCCGATGAACCTTTCCAACCTGGTGTTCCAGAATGCCTACGTCGTAATCATGGCTGTCGGTATGCTCCTATGTATCCTGACCGGAGGTAACATCGACCTTTCGGTCGGCTCCGTCGTCGGATTCATCGCCGGAATCGCGGGGTGGTTGATGATCCTGAAAGACGTCCCCGTCTTACCGTCCATACTGATTTGCTTATTTGTCGGTATCCTGATCGGTTGCTGGCATGGTTTCTGGATTGCGTATATCGGGATCCCGCCGTTTATTACGACTCTTGCCGGAATGCTTATTTTCAGAGGCTTGACGCTTTTTGTGCTTCGCGGAGGAGAAACAGTCAACAAATTCCCCCGGGGCTTTATGATTCTCTCGACCGGTCATGTTCCCGATTTCTTCCCGTGGATAAGCGGATTCAATCTAACCTGCTTGCTGATCGGCGTCATTGCGGTTCTCATCTTCATATTCTTCCGGTTTTTCGGTCGCGCCCGTAAAAAAGCCAAGGGCTATAAGGTCGGAAATGCGCTGGCCTTCAACATCGTCAATGTCGTTATCGCAGTCGCGGTAATAGCCGCGACCGCTCAATTGGCGCGTTACAAAGGTCTTCCCACGGTAACCTTCGTCCTGATGATCATCATCATTATTTACACCATCCTGACCAGTATGACGGTACCCGGCAGATACCTGTACGCCCTCGGCGGAAACCCGAAAGCCGCCAAACTCTCCGGTATCGATACCCGGAAGGTCATGTTTCTGGCGTACACCAACATGGCTTTTCTGGCGGCTGTCGCAGGACTTGTTTTCGCCGCCCGTGTCGACGCCGCAATCCCTTCCGCTGGAGACGGCTTTGAACTTGACGCAATCGGTTCGTGCTTTATCGGAGGTGCTTCCGCATACGGCGGTATCGGAACCGTCGGCGGTGTTTTGATCGGAGCGGCTTTCATGGGTGTTATGAACAACGGTATGAACCTCTTCCGCATTCAGACCGACGTTCAACAGATCGTGAAAGGCTTGGTGCTTCTTCTGGCCGTCGCCTTTGACGTCGTATCCAAGAGAAAGTCCAGATAAGGCTTAATCTGTGTTTTGTTACCCGTGTCGCAGTCAGCGCGCGATGTTTTTCGAAGAAGAAGTCCGACGGCGGGCTTAGTCTGAAAGTGTACGGAGTAAGCACATGACTTCGATCAAAAAAATCGCGGAAATTGCCGGGGTCTCCCGGGGTACGGTGGATCGCGCGCTCAACAACCGCGGAGAAGTCAATGAAGAAGTTGCCGATCGAATTCGCGCGATTGCGCGGGATCTCGGCTATAAGACAAACCGTGCCGGTCTGGCGCTTGCTGCAAGAAAGCATCCGCTCAAGATCGGTGCGGTTTTTCCTTCGGACGGAAATCCTTATTTTGTTGACGTCATCCAAGGTCTTCGCGACGCGGAAAAAGAACTGTCCGATTATGCTGTCTCCGTTTCGCTCAAGACGACGCGGGGCTTTTCCGCGGAGGCACAGATCAAGAGGATAAACGAGCTGACCGCGGAGGGAATCCAAGCACTGATTCTCTGTCCGGTCAACGAGAAAGTGATTGTTGATAAGATTAATGACCTCGTCGATTCCGGCATTCCCGTGATAACTTCCAACACCGATCTTGAGCATTCCAAGCGACTTCTTTATGTCGGCACGGACTACACGAAAAGCGGGCGCGTCGCCGCAGGTCTGATGGCGCTCGTCGCGTCCGGCCGACCGATGCGCGTCGTTATTCTGACCGGTTCCATCCATGTACTCGGCCACAACCAGAGCATCTCCGGCTTCTACTCGGTCATCAAGAAGGATTATCCGAACATCACGGTGCTGGATGTCGAAGAGACTTTGGACAATTCGGATATCTCATACGAGATTACCAATCGGATCCTTGCGTCGGACCGTATCCCGGATGCGATATATATGACCGCAGGAGCGGTGGGCGGAACGTGCAGAGCGCTGGCGGAACACCCCGGGAAGCCGGCCATCAAACTCTTTACACACGACATTACCTCGGAATCGCGTCCGTATCTTCAATCGGGGATCATCAGCGCGACAATACCGCAGGATCCCTATCAACAAGGCTACATACCCGTTAAAATGCTCTTTGACTATTCGCTGGACAAGACGCCTCCCAAGGAGGATCGCATCTATACGAACTCGTATATTATCGTTCGGGAAAGTCTCTGATCTTGTAAAGCGCTACGCTCCCGTTTCGCCTTCAACGCTTTGAACCGGACCGTTTCGATTCCCGTTCAGAAGTCGAACGGCGGTTCGGCGCTTAGCGCGCGCAATTCCTCCGCAATCGGATCGTCAAGTGTATGATCCCCCACGAGTGCAAGCCAGATCGCGCCTTCCGCTCCGGCGACCCCGCCGGCCGCGACCAATCGCGCCTCCGCTCCGTACAGGATCCTGACCGCATCGATCTCGGTGATGATTTCGCCGGTGACCGGCATGAGGCGAAATCCGCTCGAATCCGGAGCATTCAAAAACCGGGTGACCGCATTCATGTCTTCGTCGACTCGTTTTTCGAGTCCGACGGGAATCAATAATCTTATCCGCCTGCCGATAACAGCGGGCAAGATTTTCATAATCGTCCCCCCCTGCGGGTGACCGATGAGGATCCCCGCTTGCCCGGCGGATCGGTTCACGCAATTGGCGCCTTTCACGATGATATCTCCCGTCCCGAAGCCGGAAACCGAATCGTCGATCGTTTTACCGGGTATGAAGCGACCGTTTTCAATAATCACGTCGCCGAAAAATTCGCGGTCGCCCGCCAGTCGCCCCGCTTCGTCCGTTTTCTTACGGGTTCCCGTTGTGATACCGCGGAAAAAGCGCCGCCGCGAAAAACCTTCGTCCTGCCCGAGCATTCGGAGGAGCTCCTCGGCAACATACGCATTGGTCGTCCCCGCAATGATTGCGACCTTCCCGTCGCGAAGTGCCGCCGACTCATAAATCAGTTTTGCCGTCGCCTTGCCGATCAGCCGTTTCCCGGCCGCCGGCGTTAAAAGGATTTGAAACACCTGTGTTCCTCCTTTTTTCGAAAAAAGGACCGCGGTATCAGATTGACAAGCCGCCGATCGCCAGCGCACAGTCGATCGCAAGTACCGCCGCGAGAACCTTGACCTCCGTGTCCGTATTCACAATATCGATGGCGTAACTGTCGCCCCACGAAAAGTAGGACTTGCTCACCGACGCAACCGGTCCGTATCCTCCGACGATCTTATATTCGTGTGAAAAAAGTTCTCCCTTAACAATCCAATCCAAGCCGACTATAGCATATTCGGGTTTGACCAGCGTGAATTTCTTGATCACTTCAAACTGATAGCGATCTTCGATGAAGACCTCAAAACGGGGCAATACCGAAAACCCCTTTTGCTTTATAAACGCAACCTCATTGTCTTTCTTATCAAACACATGGAGTTTTCTGCCCCAACTGAGCATCTCGCCCTGAATATTGTACTTATCGTCCCCGTTGGCATCTTTAACTACAAATCGAGAAGTCCAGGAAAAGTTCTTTTGTTTTAAGTATAGCTTCATCGCCTTTTACTCCCCATTACCTCTTCATACCCCCAACACTACACCGCCATTTTATCACCATTTGAGGAAATAAGCGACGGATATGAAACGATTCACGCAAGTCGCGTATGCGAACATCAAATTATACTAACATCAATCTTTTTTCTTGCCATTTTCTCTATTTCTGCGATAATCAAGGTATAGAGGCTCCGCCACAGCGACGGGTTTTTCAAAAGTGTCCGTCGGTATAAGACCAGAGAAAACCCGCCGATCCCGACATACAGCCGCGCCGGAGGAACGCCCCCATGAATACGACCTTATTGATCGCTGACGGTCAGAAGGAGACACTCAATACGCTCCGCCTCCACCTCGAAAAGGACGGCTACACCGTCCTCGAGGCGCAGAACGGATCCGATACCCTGGAACTCATATATCTGCGCCGGATCGATTTGGTCCTTCTGGATATCGCCCTTCCGGCTACTAACGGTCATTACCTGGTGCGTAAGATCCGCGAGGTCGCGCATGCGCCCATCATCGCGATGACTCCATCCGACGATACCAACGAACTCCGGACCGCCTATCGGCTCGGAGCGGATGACTATATCACAAAGCCCCTGAACCTTTCCGAAATCAGCGCCCGGATCCACGCGCACATTCGCAAGGCCCGACAGTTTTCGGATGCCCTCCGCACCGGAACATCCGTTTTCCGCTATGAAGATATCGAAATGGACACGGACAGTTGCGAGGTCCGGAAAGCCGGTGTTTCGCTTGACCTGACACCGTCCGAATACAAGATTCTTCGTCACTTCATCCAAAATCCGGGTACGATTTTTATCAATCAGAACCTGTACGAAGTCGGATGGAATGACACCCGATTTGTGGACGACACAACGATCGGAGCGTGTATTACGGAGATCCGGAACAAGCTCAACGACACCGAAGACGCCTATCTCCGGGTCACGCCCGAAGGCGGATATTCTCTCGGGCCGCCCGCCTGAAACGCTCTGTATCGGCTTCTCCCGCAATGTCGCCTGCGCCGTTCCCGGCGCTTTTGCCTGCCATCCGTAAACACCTGTCTTCTGTACGCACCTGTCTTTCGAAAACATCTGTCTTCCACTCATCTTCGGCTATTGTATTCGCCAGTCCCGGCAATCTTTTCCTTCATCTGTCGGTCTCGTGCTTCGTTGACAACACCCGTCGTAATGAGTAGAATAATCGGGCATATCACCGTGACTTTGACAATAAAACACCAAGGAGAGATGGTCGAGTTGGCTTAAGGCACCGGTCTTGAAAACCGGCGAAGGTTTATAGCCTTCCGTGGGTTCGAATCCCACTCTCTCCGCCATGAAAAAGGACATCCCGTAAACGGGGTGTCCTTTTTTATCTTG
>CAZCLK010000017.1:0-35733 GCA_964499575.1 uncultured Oscillospiraceae bacterium
AAGGCGCCGTATCGATCGGGCAATTGATCCGTACCGCGCTCCGCATGCGTCCCGACCGTATCATCGTCGGAGAAGTTCGCGGCAATGAAGCGGCCGATATGCTTCACGCACTTCATACGGGGCACCCCGGGTCCTTATGCACCGGTCATGCAAATTCTTGCGTTGAAATGCTCAACCGTCTTTCCACAATGGTCCTTGCCGGTTCTTCACTGCCGTTTGATGCGGTTGTGCGTCAGATCATTATGGGCATAGACATCCTGATCCATATCAAAAGAAGCGTCCGGGGCATGCGGCTGATCAATGAGATCGTAATGCTCGATCACCGAACGGAAGATTCTTTTCGCACTGTTCCCCAATTCATTCATAAGGAGGGAATCGGACTTGAAGATCAACGCTATTCGACACGCTTCGAGGGAACGAATCCGTTCGGACGGTGATTCTCAAACACGTTATGCCCGCGAGCGGGTCCGGAAAACTTTTCTTATCAAAAGGCTCTATATATACCCTTGCTGTTTTGTAGCAGTCTATTTTTTATCGGATGCATTTATTCCTCTCTTAGGTTTACGTGTATTGCTTTCTTCTGTCCTGTCAATATTTCCGTTTGTTTCGATCATTAATCTGTTATATGCGCGAAGGACCTCACTTTTGCGCGCCCAGAGTAAAGTTCTTCTGCAATCCCTGTGCACTTCCGTGTCCGCGGGGTATTCTCTCCAGAGCGCGTTCTTGTGTGCACGACCGACTTTGGAGAAGGCGTTCGGGAAAAGAAGTCTGATGGGATCCGCACTCAGAGGCGTCGAGAAGGCGCTCTCCGCGCAGGAACCTCTGCCGGATGTTGCCGCAGATCTCTGCTTCAGATTGGATTACATTGAACTTTTACCTGTAATGCATGCCCTGTCCATTACGCGCGTCGTCGGTACCGGCGTGATCTCTATTCTTAAGAACAGTTGTCAGATGATGGCCGAGCTGATCGCTGTGAAAAGCGAAGTGGAGGCCAATAACGCCGGCAAAAATGCGGAGGCATTTCTGCTCTGCCTGATGCCGTTCGGAATCACCTACGCACTTTCTTCTTTTACCGGTGATTATTTGGAAATGGCCCGAAAGGATCCTATGGGGATCGGATTAATGCTTCTTGCTTTCTGTATTGCGATCGTATCCTGCGGGTTTCTCTTCTCAATGATCAGCGAAAAGAGCAAAATCGATACGACCGCCGACGCGGCGGACAATTCTTCGATGCCCGCTCTCCTGTCGCGCTTCTACGCGGCTTTTCGGGAGCGCGTCTCTCTGTTGTTGCCGCAAGGCTATATCACGTCCATCTACGGATTGTTGAGTGAGCTTTCCTGCAATCCGGACGTGCTCTTCGAGGGCCTCCTGATCAAGTCCTTTGCAGTCGCTCTTTTTATGCTTCCTTTGTCCGTCGTGATCCTGCACCTGACGGGGTATCCGATTATTCTGGCATTACCGTTAATCGTTTTTTCGATCATCCTGATCCACCATGATCTTCGTTCGCGTGTTATGCGAAGAAGAGAAGGAATCATGGAGGAAATTCCGCTTTTTCTTTCGATGCTGGTTACTCTTCTGCAATCCGGAGTCCTGCTTCCCAAAGCAATCGAAACGTGTACATCAGCATTTCCGGAATCGGGTATTCTGGGATCGGAGCTTCGAATCATAAACGCGCAAATGCTGGCGGGCTCTTCCGCAGGCCGCGCTGTCGAATTATTCTCCGAGCGTACACCGATTCCCGAAGCCCAATCCGCTCTTCTGCTTGCCTCACGATATGAGGTGACAGGCGGATCCGAAGTCCTCGGTCTCTTATCATTACAGGCAACGGCTTGCTGGTCTCTGTGCAGAAACGCCTCGAGAAGAAAACGCGAGCGGGAGGCACTCGCAATGATTTTGCCGATGATGCTTGATTTCATATCTGTACTGCTGGTTGCGACGACCCCCGCTCTGATATCGCTGCAATTGTCATAACCCATCACAAGGAGGAAAACATGAAAGAAAAAAGAAACAAATCAACTCCCCTGAGAACAGAAAACAAGAAAGGTATGGGTACCGTGGAAATCGTTATAATCATTGCCATCCTGGTTGCTTTGGCACTCGTTTTCCGCGGCGCGCTGACCCGCTATGCGGACAAAATCATGGACTATGTATTTGATGACGGCAACGTGATCGGAGCGTTGGGCGGATAGAAGGAACGGGGGTCATATGATAACAGAGCGAGGACCGCACGGAACAGTCGCGGTTGTGACAGTTGATTCGGACAAGGAGGTGGTTCCGCATGCGCTTTCCGTCTTGCGGAACCATTCCTGCCGGCATTGTCTTCCTGTGTACATGCGGGATCTTTTCGGACAGAAGCAGTTGTGTGTGGATATTACCGGCCTGATCCGCATAACGGAACCGGCCGCGTCATTGGTTAATTCTGCATCGGAGACCCGGCGAAAGGCGATCGTCGATTTACTGGGCGGAATCAGCGATATGCTGGATGTTCTGCTGGATCCGTCCGGTCTTCGACTTCGACCGGATGATATTTGGCTGGATCCGGAGAGGGGGAGTTTGTTTTTTGTATGTTTACCATTAAGGTCTCCGGGCAATGAGTCTGTGTGTGCCTTGTCCGACGTCGACGCGGCAGAACTGGAGAGCGTGTTGATGCATCCTTTTTTCTCCGGAGTCGTGTCCGAATCTTCGCGTCATCAACTGACGGACTGCATCCTCAAGGGAGATGAGATTGGTTTTCGAAGCGCTCTCGACGCGTTGAATTATTCGGATCCCATCGGGAAAATAAAGTCCAGAAGATTTCCGGACCGAAGAGGCGCCTTGAGCATAATCCTTATTATGATGCTGAGCGTGATAGCGGGGAGTTACTGGCTGTCATCGGAAACAGACTGGTTTTTGCGTCCTTGGGAATGGGGCTTTTTCTTTACGGTTATCTTTTCGTTATTGACGATCGGGGTTTGCATGCGCTCCCGCGGAGTACATAAAGAATCGGAAGACGCCCGAACGATCGGGAAGCCGTCCGCGTCGAACAGGGACTTGTTGTTCCCGGAGCCGGGCAAATCCGACTCTTTGGACGTTATGAGGGGACACTGTGTTCGCGAGCCGGGATTTCTGGTCGAGCAAAGTGATTACGGCCAAACACTGAATAAAAAAAGGCGGTGTGTGATATGGACAGATGACCTGCTGATCGGATCGGACCATGTCCTGTGCGATTTTTGCATCGATCATCCGTCGATTTCAGCGCGTCATGCCCGAATCGTGAGAAGGCAGGGAATGTTTTTTCTATTGGACTTGGGATCGCGCGAAGGAAGTTATATCGGTCATCGCAAACTTTTCTCGCACGAGGAGAATCCGATCCTGTCCGGAGATTCGATCCGTCTCGGTGCGATTCGTTTCTCGTTCACTCACGATGAACGCACGACGGGTGACCGGAGCGGGAAGGTCTATTCCGATGCTGGTTCGCCGTAGATTCGGGATAGAAGGCTTTTCTGGCGATCGGTTCCGTACTTTTTGACGGCGCTGATTCTCTCAATCGCTCTCTTCATTGAGTTTTCGGTATATTTCCGTTCATCCGAATTTCTGGGCGCCGCATTGATCCGGTCCTTTGCACGGTCGTAGGCATCCGAAGCACGTTGCACATCGATTTCCTCAGGCCAGTTTGCCGAATCGCACAGGATCAGAACGAGATGTTGACCGATTTCCGCAAATCCGTCTGTCAGGATTGCATACCGGGTCTGTCCTCCCGAAGTTATATTAATGATTCCGGGCGTTAAGGCAATCACCATCGGCGCGTGACCGGAGAGTATGCCGACCCGGCCGTTTACCGAAGACAGCGAAACAGACTCTACCGCCCCTTCATAGAAATGACGATAGGGGGTCACAATTTCCAGCATCATTGTTTTTGCTTTTCTGTCTTCGCTCATATCCTCTGTCCGTTTGTAAAAACATTTCGCGGATGAACCCGCTTTTATCTGGATTCCTTACCGAAGGAATCCAGTACATCGTCAATGTCGCCCTTCATGAAAAAGTGTTGCTCGGGAATATGGTCTACACCACCCGATATGATTTCTCCGAAGGAGCGGACCGTTTTTTCGATCGGGACATACCTCGGCGCGTAGCCGGTCGAATCCGCAGTCACATAGAACGGTTGCGACAGAAACTTCTGTATTTTTCTGGCACGGCCGACGGTCCTTCTGTCATTTTCACTCAGTTCTTCCATGCCGAGTATCGCAATGATGTCCTGAAGCTCTCTGTATCGCTGTAAGGTCTCTTGAACTATTCTTGCGGTCTCGTAGTGTTCCTTGCCGACGACGGATTCGCTTAAGATCCTGGATGAGGACTCGAGCGGATCAACGGCTGGATAAATTCCCAGTTCGACAACCGATCTTGACAGCACGATGTTTGCGTCCAAGTGCGCAAACGTAATAGCGGGTGCGGGGTCGGTCAGGTCGTCCGCCGGAACATACACGGCTTGAATGGACGTGATTGAGCCGTTTTGGGTTGAAGTGATCCTCTCCTGTAGTTGTCCGACCTCGTTGGCTAATGTCGGTTGGTATCCGACAGCCGAAGGGATTCGTCCGAGGAGCGCGGAGACTTCGGCTCCGGCTTGAACAAACCGGTAAATATTATCGATGAACAAAAGGACGTCTTTCTTCTTTGTATCCCGGAAGTATTCCGCCATTGTTAATCCGGCAAGGGGCGCGCGCATTCGCGCTCCGGAGGTCTCATTCATCTGCCCGAAAACCATCACGGTCTTATCCGCGACTCCGGATGACTTCATTTCAAGCCATAAATCATTTCCTTCCCGCGAGCGCTCGCCGACGCCGGTAAATACGGACATTCCGCCATGTTCGGAAGCAATGTTGCGGATCAATTCGAGGATCAGAACCGTTTTTCCGACTCCGGCTCCCCCGAATAATCCGACTTTTCCGCCGCGGCAAAAAGGGACAAGCAAATCGATGACCTTGATTCCGGTTTCCAGAACCGATTCCGACGTGTGTTGCTCGGTAAAAGAAGGGGCGCGTCGATGGATCGGCCAATGATCCTCGGCGGTCACGGGGCCCAGTCCGTCGATCGGCTGTCCGAGTGTGTTAAACATCCGGCCGGCGTTACTTTCTCCGACGGGAACCGTAACCGGAGCACCGATTGATTCGGCTTTGGCACCTCGCGCCAAGCCCTCCGTCGCGTCAAAGGAGACACAGCGAACGATGCCGTCGCCGCGATGTTGTAGAACCTCAACGGTAACAAATCCGTTGGGATGGTTGATGCGGATGGCCTCGTTGATGACCGGGATCTCGTTATCGGGAAAGCGGCAGTCGATGACCGGTCCGATGATTTGTGTTACATAACCCAGAGCCATAATGCACCTCGAATCTTATTATCCGACCGCTTCCGCGCCGTTGATGATTTCCGTGAGTTCCGTCGTAATCCCGGACTGCCGTGCACGGTTTCCGCGGAGCCGCAGTTCTTTGAGCATATCGTCCGCATTCTGTGTCGCGTGATCCATCGCCGTCATACGCGCGGTTTGTTCGCTGGAGTACGCCTCAACGAGCGCGCCGTAAATAATCGCGTTGAGGTATGTGTCAATCAAAAATGAAAACACGGCATTGGCATCGGGTTCGTATTCGATGACGGCACCCTTTTCGAGCGCGATACCCGCATCCGTCAGACCTGCGGGAAGAAAGGCCTCGAGCCCTTTGGTGTTGACCGGAACAACCCGTGAGATGACCGGCTTCATACTGATGGCGGACTCCATTTTGGTATAAATGAGGTATACGAGGTCAAACTCCATCGCCGTATATTTCCTTCGGATGATGTTGGCAACCTCTCGCGCTTCGTAGTAGGTCGGTTCCGTAATCGGAAAGGAAAAGTCCGGATCGACGTTATAGCCCTCACTGATCAGTTTGTCGCGTCCGACACTTCCGAATACATAGAGCGTGTATTCGGTTTGAAGGCCCTTGTTCTCATTGTCGAGAATTTTTTCACGCAGATGTTCCTCCGCCGTCTTAACAACATTATTGTTATATGCTCCGGCCAAGCCCTGATCGCCGGTCAATACGAAATAGCCGATACGCCAGGTCTGCCCCTCTTTTTTTTCGCGGAGACTGAAAAACGGATTATCGATCCCCTCCGAGGATCGTTGAATCTCGAGCATACTCTCCGCGCACAGAGAGAAAAACGGATAAACCAGATCATGCTGAAGCTTGGACCGGCGCATTTTCGCCGCACTGACCAATTGCATTGCACGAGTCAACTGACGGATGTCGTTAACGCTCCGGATGCGCTTTTTAATGTCAACCGGTCTTTCCATCGTTTACTCCTTGATGTCGTATTCGCGATGTTCGGCGATAAAAGCGGCGCGGTGATCGATTTCATATTCATCCAGTTGATGTGTCACGGCTTCGCTCAAGCGGCCTGTCCCGGCGATCTCCGACAGGACCTCGGGATGCAGGACGCGCAGACGCCGAAGAAAGGAAAAGGCGTATTCCCGCACATCATCCTTTTTCAAAAAAATCATTTTCTCTGCGGTGGCCAGATAAAGGATGACGACTTGATCTTCCGTCGCCAAAGGATCATATTGGGGCTGTTTGAGGACTTCTCCGAGGATCTCGCCCCGTTTTAATTGAAGTTGTGTGCCTTCGTCCAAATCAGACCCGAATTGTGCGAACGCTGCCATTTCACGGGCTTGTGCCAAATTAATACGTAACGGGCCGGCTAATTTTTTCACGGCGGAAGTCTGCGCCGCGCCCCCTACACGCGAGACGGACAATCCGACATTGACGGCCGGCCGTTGTCCGGAGAAAAACAGTTCGGACTCAAGATATATCTGCCCGTCGGTAATCGAAATTACATTTGTCGGGATATAGGCGGAGATGTCTCCTCCCTGGGTCTCAATAATCGGAAGCGCGGTGATCGATCCCCCGCCTGTCGACGGATCGAGGTTTGCGGCGCGCTCAAGAAGCCTCGAGTGGATATAGAAAACATCACCGGGATACGCCTCGCGGCCGGGCGGCCGACGAAGAAGCAGGGAGATCGCCCGGTACGCCTGCGCATGCTTGGTCAGGTCGTCGTACACGATGAGGACGTCGCGATGCTTTTCGTACATGAAATATTCCGCGACGGCACAACCGGCATAGGGCGCGATATATTGCATCGAGGCCTGTTCGGAGGCGCCGGCGGCGACGATCACGGTATAGGAAAGAGCGTTATGCTTTTCGAGCGTCTGAACCAGTTGCACGATGGTCGACATCTTCTGTCCGATTGCGACATATACGCAAACGACGTCCTTGCCGCGTTGATTGATAATCGCATCCAGAGCGACTGCCGTCTTTCCGGTCTGCCGGTCGCCGATGATCAGTTCGCGCTGTCCGCGACCGATCGGTGTCAGGGCGTCAATTACCGTGATCCCTGTCTGAAGCGGTGTGTTGACCGGGCATCGCTCGATGATTCGGGGCGCGGGCGATTCGATAGGTCGGAACCGCGATGTGCGAAGCATGCCTCTTCCGTCAATCGGCTGACCCAGAGAGTCAATGACCCTTCCGAGAAGGCCGCTGCCGACGGGGATCTCAACCGTTTTTCCCGTTCGTCTGCACATGGAGCCCGTAACGACTTCTTGAATGTCTCCGAGAAGAACCACGCCGACCCGGTCGGTTTCAAGATTCATGGCGATACCGAAGGCTTTGCCGTCAAAAAGAATCGTTTCTCCGAAGAGGCAATTATCGATCCCTTCGACAAACGCGACACCGTCGCTGACGCTTTTTACGCTCCCGACCTCCTCGACGGTCATACGATCCGAAAAAGAGAACGACCGCTGTCGGAGTCTTTCTTCCGATACGATCTTTGCGGAGGCGTGAACCTCTTTGTTTTCTTCCGGACTTTCCTTTTCAATCAGACCGTACTCGAAAAGCACCGTCGGTGCCTCTTCAAATCCGTTCAGTGCTCGACGAAGAGCATCCCGAACCGCGATGATGTCGGATTCGGTCTCGCCCGAGAGTTCCGCGTCTTCGAGTTTCTGATCGGGGCCCTTCAGGTGGCGGGTAAGCCGGTCCAATTGACCCTTGACACTGTAATCGTAACGATATCCGCCCGAATAGATTACAAAGCCTCCGATCAGCTCCGGGTCGATCGCATGGACCGCCGTATAGCCGGAGATCGAGTAGTGCTCCGCGAACTTCTGGGTGAGCACCGAGATTTTTTCGGGGGTCAACACCGAAGCGGTGTATATTTTTATTTCATTGGGGGATGACGGATCAGTCAATCGCTCCTCACCTCGGTTTTCCGTGATTCTTCGGTCGCTGTCAGACGGATCTCGTCCTTTCTGGCCTCACTGATTTCTTCACCGATGACCTTCTTCGCGATCGAGACGGCCAGATCCGCGACTTCATCTCTCATCAGTTCGACCGTCGACCGATGGATCCTTACGGCGTCGTTTTCCGCTTTTTGCCGTGTTGCTTCCGCCTCTTCCTTGGCGGAACTGATGATCAAAAGGCTCTGTTTGCGGGACTGCTCCCGGGACTCCGAAAGGATATCCGCCGATTCCGCACGTGCCTGTTGGACTGCATTTTCTGCCTCTTTCAGTCGGGCATCCGCCTGTGCGACCTTCTGTTCCACCTCTTTCAGTTCGTTTTCGACGGATTCTCTGCGTTTTTCGAGAAGACCGATGATCGGTTTGAACACGAATCGCTTGAGTATTAAATACGCGACCAGCAGATTGAGCACCACAAAAATCACCGTTACGGTATACCCGGCCATCTCTTCCGGCGCGAACGGATTGGAGGTTTTCTCTTCGGAAGGCTCCGGGACCGCCGTCTCCGAACGGGTCGCGACGAATTGCTGTCCCTGATGCAGATTAAATTCCAAAATTGGTTCCATGTGTTTTCTCCCCGACGGATCGCTTCGCGGCATCGGCCGATTCGCCCGAATCAAGCGCCGTGCCGGCCTCGAGCAACCTCAGTCTTAAAACGTAAAGATCAGCAATAAACTGACGACCAGCGCGTAGATCGCCACCGATTCCATAAAGACAATGGCGGTCAAGAGCATTGTTTGCAATTTTCCGAAAATCTCCGGCTGGCGGGATGCCGACTCGAGCGCTTTTCCGGCGGCTATTCCCATTCCGAGTGTCGCGCCGAACCCGGCCAGTCCGATCGCGAGTCCGGCTCCGATCGCCGCAAGCGCTTTGGGGTCGATTGCCGCTGCGGCTTCGAGCGCAGCCCTGACCGATAATAATGTCATCATATTGATACCCTCCGATTGCTAAACCCGTATTTACTGTGATATATCAAGGCGTAACCGCCGCTGATTTCGGTCCGGAGTGATGTTGGTGAGCGGCTTCCGCGCCCTCAAGGATCTCCCCGATATAGTTAATCGTCAAATAAGTAAAAACAACGGCTTGAAGAATCCCGTCCGCGAAATCGAACCACAGAAGAAGAACACCGGGCACGACGACCGGAACGATGATGCGAATGAATTCCATAAGGATGAACGCACCGAAGATGTTTCCGAAAAGACGCAAGGCCAATGACATCGGCTTGATGATATATTCGAGAAGTCGAAACGGCAACATCGCTTTCATCGGGTAGACCAGCGATGCCAGAAAGCCTTTAATCCCGACGAACCGGATCGATATGAAGACGACATAAACGATCGCGAAAATCGCCATTGCGATCGGAAACGCTATGTTTTTGGCCGGTGGTCTCACATTCAGGACGGAGATGAGATTGCACGACACAAGAAACAGGGCGATCGTACCCACCATGGGGGTTACCTCCGCCGCCTGTTTTCTGCTCATTCCGTTATTGACACACAGGTCCGAAAGGATACCGACCAACGATTCCGTCACGATTTGTCGGCCCGATGGGATCCGCTCCCGCTTGCGTGCCATCCAGATCCAGAAGATCAGTAAGGGGATCAGGACCAACCAGGTCGCAATGACCGCATCGGTGATTAAAATGCGAAGATCGCCCGCACGGAAAAAATACTCGACCTGCATGATCGCTTTTCCGATTTCTTCCCCGATGTCACCGATTTTGAATTCCTCGATCAAACGATCCTTCAAAGCAATGAAATAACGCCGGATCCATTCCGATGCGGAGAGTACTGATAAAAAACTCATAAAGAGGCGCCGTTCCCTTAAAAAAGTTGAAGTCCGGATCAACTCAGGACTTCGAGTTTGTTCTATATTAGCGATTTTACGCCCGCGGCTATGTTTGTGCAACTGTAATGTTGACAAATTTCCGGGCTGAATGCACTGCCCTTTTCGTGATGAATGTCGTTTACTACTTCGTACCGAACAACCGGTCGCCTGCGTCGCCGAGGCCGGGTACGATATACGCGTGATCGTTCAGACGGGGGTCCTTCGCGGCGCAAAATATCGGCACATCCGGATGATCCGCCTGAAGTTTCGCGATGCCCTCGGGGGCGGCGATCAGACACATGAATTTGATCTGGGTGATTCCGCGTTCCTTAAGAAAGGATACCGCTGCGGACGCGGAGCCGCCGGTCGCGAGCATCGGATCGAGAATGACAATCTCGCGCTCGGTCACATCATCGGGCAGTTTACAGTAGTATTCAACCGGTTCCAAAGTCTTGGGATCCCTGTAGAGACCGATATGTCCGACCTTGGCCATCGGAAGTAAATTCAGCATGCCGTCCACCATTCCCAAACCGGCCCGTAAAATCGGAACGATTGCCAGTTTCTTACCGGCAAGAACCTTTGTCTTTGCGATCGCGATCGGAGTCTCGATCTCGACCTCTTTCAGCGGCAGATCCCGGGTCACCTCATACGCCATCAACATTGCCAACTCACCGACCAGTTCGCGAAACTCCTTTGTTGTCGTCCGCTTATCCCGTAAAAGGGAAATCTTGTGCTGGATCAAGGGGTG
The DNA here is from genome assembly GCA_964499575.1 of uncultured Oscillospiraceae bacterium. Taxonomy (GTDB): domain Bacteria; phylum Bacillota; class Clostridia; order Saccharofermentanales; family Saccharofermentanaceae; genus JAAYCT01. The sequence goes on from CAZCLK010000017.1 coordinate 10,875, forward strand.
ATCAAAAATGAAAATGTTGCTCTCCATGAGGGGCCCTCCTTAAAATATGTGCTCTTACTATCACTCACTCGATGTCGTCGACACGTTCGCGGTGTCTTCCGCCGTCGAAGGATGCGCTTAAAAAGGTATCGACGATGGACTCCGCCAGAGAAACACCCACAACCCGGGCGCCCATAGAAAGAATATTCGCGTCATTATGCTGACGAGCCAGTCTGGCCATAACCTCGTTCAGGCACAGGGCGCAGCGTATGCCTCGCTTTTTGTTACATACGATGGAGATTCCGATACCGGTTCCGCAGATCGCGATCCCTTTTTCCGCCGTGCCTTCGGTTACATCCTTGGAAACCAGGCGACCGGCCTGAACATAACTATACGGCTCTTTCGAGGACGATGCACCGCGATTCAGGACTTGGTGGCCCTTCTGCTCCAGATACAAAACGATCGTCTGACGCAAGTCATACCCCGCATGGTCCGATGCGATTGAAATAATCATAGATGCCCTCCGATCGGACGATGCGTAAACCGGGCTTTGCCCGACGCATAGTCCTCTACGATCTGGCCGTCGCCGTAGATCTTGTATTTATACGTAACCAAGCCCTCGAGTCCGACCGGACCGCGCGCGTGGATCTTCGACGTACTGACGCCGACCTCCGCGCCGAATCCGTACTTAAAGCCATCCGAAAAACGGGTGGAAGTATTCCAGAAGACATTTCCGGAATCGACCGAATTCATGAAAAGCTCCGCCGTTTCGCGGTTTGAGGTAACGATCGCGTCCGTGTGCCCCGACCCGTATCGATTGATATGCTCAATGGCTTCCTCCGGTCCGTCAACGACGCGAACGGACATTTCATAATCGAGATACTCCCTGTGCCAATCGGTCACCCGATCGATTGAGAGAATATCCGCCGCCCGCTCGCAACCGTGGAGCGTGACGCCCTTTTCGCGAAGCGCGGCGGCTATACTCGGCAGAAGAGTATCCGCGATCTCCCGATCGATCAAAAGCGTCTCCGCGGCGTTACAGACCGCGACATATTGGGTTTTGCTGTCCACGACGATTCGTTGCGCCATCTCCGGCGAGGCGTCCTTGTGGACATAGACATGACACACTCCGTCCGCATGCCCGAGAACGGCGATCTTCGTGTTTTCCATAATATAGCGGACAAACGCGTTTGATCCCCTGGGGATCAGGAGGTCGATATATTCATCGAGTCCGAGCATCTCTGCGACCTCGGTCCGCGACTCTAAAAGCGTAATCCATCCGTCCGGTATCCCGGCGGCGTTTGAGGCTTCCGCGATGATCGCCGCAAGGATACGATTCGTGTTGCGCGCTTCGGATCCGCCCTTCAGGAAAACCGCGTTACTTGCTTTCAGGCAAAGTGATGCAATCTGGACCAACGCGTCGGGCCGCGACTCGAAAATGATACCGATCACGCCGATCGGGCAGGATACCCGGTAAAGCGAAAGCCCCTCGTCCATCTGAGTGCCGAGAAGAATCTTTCCGACCGGATCCGGCAATTCGGAAAGTTGGATCAGCCCCTCGATCACGACCGCCAGCTTTTGTTCATCGAAAAGCAGGCGCTTGCGTAAAGGCATGGATACCCCGGTCCTTCCGGCTTCTTCCAGATCCACGGAATTCGCCGCGAATATCTCGGCCGACCGTTCTTTGAGCATCCCGGCGATCGCCTTCAGGGCATCGTTCTTTGTCTCCGATGATACTGAGATCATCTTCAATGCCGCATTCTTCGCATTCTGTGCTTGTCGCTTCAGACCGGACATAACAACGGACCCTCCTTTTCGCTTTCAACCATTATAACAAATAAATGCAGTTTCTTTTCTTCACATTGAGATGATTTCTCCACCTTTTTTCCCCTATTTTCCACTTTCGCGACCTGTGGATAATGTGGAAAACTCTGTGTATAACTTTAGGACAAAGGTTTACGGTTTTTCGCACCCGAAAAGCTTTGAATTCAGGGATTTTACATTTTTATAACGCAACCGGCTAAAAACGCGCATGGTTTTTGTAAACTCTGAGTCCTCTTGAAACAAGGCGTCTTGCGGAATCGCTCTGAATGAATGTTCGGCATGCTGTCCGCACACGGCGGACACATCGAAGAATAGATGACCCTCACTCCCGGTCCGTGCCCGATGAAAAACCGGAACGGATCGGCTGTCTGGCGCCCGATGAAAAACCGGAACGGATTGACGGTCTGACGCGCGAAAAAAAGCCGGAACGGATTGACGGTCTGACGCACGAAGAAAAACCGGACCTTATTGCCGGTCTTCCGCCCGACGAAAATAATGATTCATCTGACAGCGGATATTTCCGTTATATAACTTTCTTCTCTTGTCGGCCGGGCGACCGCAAGCCTGCTCGAACGAGTCGTCCGGTGAAATGACCGAAAGGCGGATTCCGTCTTTGCAATAGCCATTTCCGTCCAAATAGGTCCGCGCGATCCCGCCAAACAATTCGGCGGCCTCTTCGGGCGTCTGCATTCTTTCTCCGTAAGGGGGATTTGTTATAATCAGCTGGCGGTCATATCCTGTCCATTCGCGCAAAGCGGACGGAGTTTGGCTAAAAGCATTCGCCTCTTTGAACCGAATCAGGCCGGCGACGCCCGCAGAAGAAGCATTCGCGCTCGCGTTCGCGATCTCCTTCGGATCGATGTCGGAGCCGTAAAAACAGATTCCCCCTCTTTTCTGTTCCAGGACCATGTCGCGCGCTTCTTCGCGCGCCGCGCGGAACGCCTGCGCGCCCACGACTGGCCAACGCTCGGCGCGGAACGACCTCTTCAGTCCCGGAGCGATACGATGGGCAATCATCGCCGCCTCGATCACGATCGTGCCCGAACCGCAAAACGGATCGACCAGCGCTTCCTTTTCGTACGGAAAAAAACGGGACAGGCTGACCATGCCTGCGGCAAGAGTCTCGCGGATCGGCGCAATGTTACGTAGCGGACGGTATCCTCTCTTGTGAAGGCCGTCTCCGGACGTATCGATCATGACGCGGACAGTGTCCGATACGATCCCGAACGTAATCTTTACAAGCCCCGCATTCTCGTCCTCGAAAAGCCGTGCGGTCTCCGGCTTGCCCCCGGATCGGAGCAGACGACGAACGATCGCCTTTTTACAGATGCTCTGGCAAGCGGGGATACCGAACAGTTTGGATTTTCTTGAATATCCTTCTACGTGAAATGCGTTGGATTCCGGTATATAGTCCTCCCAACGGATATTTGAGATGCCGTCGTATAACGCATCAAATGTTTCCGCATCGAATACCCCGACGGACAACAACACCCGCTCCCCGCGGCGCACCCACATATTGGTGCGCGCTACCGCCCGCGCCGTCTCGCTCTCCGGCACCGACAAAATAACCATGCCGTCTTGCACCGCAATGCTTTCCGCATTATAGCCGATCATTTCGAGATCTTCACGAATAAGGCTCTCAAGTCCGAAAAGCGCGGTAATAATCAGTTCCATATCAACCTCCGACTTTTAGCGGCGGCAGACACTCAATCCACCGGAATAAAACTTTAAGCGGATCGGATTCCTCCGGATCCTCAAAAAATACACCCATTACCAAATTCGAGTGAAACATGTCTTCATCCCGAATGATCAAAGAAGAGGCTGTGCCCGGCTTCAACCGATTCACATGATCCACGAAAAGCGTTTCATTCTCCACGGTGCTGATCGGGTCATTCTGAGCGTGAATACACAAGACGCGCGTCGGCTCACTGCCGTCAACCAACGAAATCGGTTCGGCGGTCTTCCGGTCGAAATTCCTTTCGAAAAGCGCCTCGATCAGAAGCTGGGTTGTCGCCAGATACTCGACCCCGAAGGATAGGACGCCGCCGAGCGATACAAGGCCCCGGATTCGCCGGTTGTCAATGCCAAACTCCCGTTGAAGCGCCTTATCGTATGTCAGGATGCCTCCGAGGTGTCCGCCGGCGGAAGATCCCACGATTACGATGTTATCCGTGTTAACGCCCTTTTTTTTAAGTAAGGCAAGGCCTTTTACAAGCGCTGTAAACACGTCTCTTGCCTGCGCGGGGTATTTGTACAGCGGGGTATGCCGATAGCCCAGAGAAAGCGTATGGTATCCCATATCGGCAAACATTCTGCCGATATACTTGTACCGGTTCGGAGAACCCGACATCCAACCGCCGCCGTGAATGTAAACGATGATACGCTGTTTGATTGCTCCGGACGGTTCAAAGTATAGGTAGTACTGCTTGCTGTCCCGTCCGAACGCGTGTTTTTCGGCCTTGACTTCATTGTTGTGAATCATTTGTTCCAGTCGAAGCTTGGGTATCGTCAGCGCCTCGCCCAGCGTATTCTTGGGATCCGGCATCAGGATCTCCTTCCGGGTATTGTTTCATCCGTGCGATGCAACTATAGCGTTGCCTTCAGTTTTTCGGTGTGTCGACAGAAGTCGGCATTTTTCAGACCGGAAGCCGCATCCTCATCCAGAATAACGGTCGCCTTACCGGCATACATCTGGATGGCCGTCGAGGTGACCTGAGATGTAATCGGGCCTTCCAAAGCGGCGGCGACAACCGACGCTTTTTTCTTCCCATTGGCGAGCATAATCAGACTTTTTGCCGAAAGTATGGTCCCAATCCCCATCGTGAGCGCGAAATGGGGCATTTCGTCTCTTGAAAAACCCGCGCCCTTATAGAACAACTCGTAGTTATCATCCAGCGTCTGTCGGGTGAGCGCCTCGATGTGCGTCCTCGAAGCAAGGGATGTTCCCGGTTCGTTGAACGCCCAGTGTCCGTCGCCGCCGATGCCGAGAAGCTGAAGATCGACTCCGCCTGCGGCGCGGATCGCCTCTTCATATTGAAGACAGAACGCCTCCGGATCCTTCGCAAGGCCATCCGGAACCCGCGTGTTCTCAAGCGGAATGTTTATACTCTTGAACAGCTCTTCATACATAAACCGGGCGTAACTCTGATCTTGCGGATAGGGTTTGCTCAAGTCGCGACCGATGCCCAAATACTCGTCGAGATTAAAGGATCTCACCTTGGAAAAATCAAGCCCTTCCTCGCGGTGCATCCGAATCAGTTCCTTATACGTCCCGATCGGGGTGCCGCCCGTCGCCAGTCCCAAAACACAGTCCGGCTTATTCCGGACCATTTCGGCGATTAAATTCGCCGCTGTCTTGCTCATCATCTCATAATCCGACCGAATTAAAACATCCATGCTCTTTTCCTCCGTTGAAAAAGATTTTCCGGGTGCCGTAACAACCATCTGTTCGGCGCTTAGTTGGTGTAGTTATCAAAATAGCCTTGGATCAGGACGATCGGTGTGCCTTTATCTCCGCTTCCGGAAGTAAGGTCGCTCAATGATCCGATCAGATCTGTAAGTCTCCTCGGCGTCGTTCCCTCCGAAGCCATCTTTCCGACCAGATCCGCGTCCTTCTTACGGATATAATCGGATATTGCCTCTTTGAGCGCATCACCGCTCAGGTCGCCGAACTCGTTATCCGCCAGATACTTGAGCTTGACCTCGTTCGGCTGCCCGCTCAAGCCGGACGTATATGCGGGAGACACGACGGGATCGGCAAGCTCCCAGATTTTACCGACGGGGTCTTTGAACGCTCCGTCTCCGTAAACCATAACCTCAACATGGGCCCCGGTCCGTTCACGGATCAACGTCTGGATTCCTTCGACAACCGGTTGACAGTCTCTCGGGAAAAGTTTCACCATGTCCTCGGTCGCTTTGTTGCTTCCGAGAAGTCCGTACTGCTCGTTATAGCCGCTGCCGTCGGAGGGCCGGTTCAAGATCTCATCCAATCCGCAGACCTTCTTCGCCCCCGCGTCGAGGAGCCTCTTTCGGGTCCGTGCACGGGTATGAATGTCGCAATTTAATACATACGGGGTATAGTCGAGAATGGTCTTACAGTCATTTGCTAATATGACTTCGACCTCGCAGTCCTCTCCCCGGATCAAATCTTTGTAGTATTCGATATAATCGACGCCGGTGAATTGATGCTTTTGATACCCGAAAAGCGCCCGGAAACGTTCCTCGGACAAAATGTCGGTCCACGGATTCACGCCCTTGTCGTCCAGAAGTTCCGGGGCCAACATGTGGTTTCCGACCTCGTCGGAAGGGTAACTGAGCATCAGGACAATCTTTCCGGCTCCGCGAGCGATGCCCTTCAGACAGATCGCAAAGCGGTTGCGACTGAGGATGGGGAAAATCACTCCGATGGTATGGCCGTCAAACTTACTTCGTATGTCACAGGCAATCTGATCCACAGTCGCATAATTGCCCTGAGCACGCGCTACAACCGCTTCGGTGACGGAGATGACATCTCTGTCATTCAGCGTAAACCCTTCGCTCTCCGCGGCGGACAGTACACTATTAACAACAATTTCGACGATGTCGTCTCCCTTGCGAATAATAGGTGCCCGAATTCCTCTTGATATCGTTCCGATTCGTCGTTCCATATACTGCGCCTCCTAACAACCAAACCATTATAATGCAAACACCCTCTGTTTCAAAGGTTTTTTGCAAGTTGCCCGAAAATTTGCGGTACTCAGGAAATCGGAGTTTTCTTTTCGACCCGAACAAAGCGGAGATTCGGGAATAATTGCTCCATGAAGTCGTCCGGAAACCATCGGTCCATCCACTGATTGAGGGTGAAAGCCGGCTCGATATTTCTCTGCCGGGCTTCCCAACGACGCACTGCAAAGAAAGTCACGCCGATATTGATTGTCATATAGATCAAAAGCACGACCGTCAGGATTCTTCCCGTCCTGCGCGGCATCTTTAAAAGAAATGCGGACAGGGTCGGATACATTACACCCAGCCAGAATAATGCAAGGAGCCCCCAGAAGAAAGCATATTTCAGGTTCGTCCTGCCTTGAATATCCATCATGTCGGAATAGTGCCAGGAAACGGAGGAAAAGACGGTCTCCTGGATCAGGGAGCAAGTGTATTCGACGAAGCACCCGATTGCCATGCCGATCAGGAAGATCACCGGAAGCGAACGCTTGCGAACGTTGTACAGGATCACCGTCATCAAGACCCCGCCGGCTCCGTACACCATATTGATCGGTGCCCATACAAAGGTCGCCCGGCTCTCGATCCGACCGGTTCGCAACAACCAGAAAACGGTCTCGACCATGACGCCGAAGGCCCCGCTCATCAAAAAGACCCAAAACAGTTTAATCGCGCAGAGCCCCGAGGCAAAATGTCTGCCCTGCCGCTCCCGTTTTTCGACCGTCTCGATATCCAAATACCAGCGAAACGGCATTGTACCGTCCCGCTTATTCATTTCCCTCATCTCCACACTCCGATTCCGGGTACTCGCGCACCCGTCCCCTTAATCGTTTCGTGCAACTGTATTATAGCCCTTTTGTCGGAAAATATCACATGAAACGATGAAAATCAGTTTATGAAACAGAAACGGCGCACCGGTATTTCCGGCACGCCTCTGTTCATGGTGTTCCCGAGCGGAGTCGAACCGCTGGCCTACCGCTTAGGAGGCGGTCGCTCTATCCTTCTGAGCTACGGAAACAAGTCGCGACGATTATACATTATTTTGATGGGGGTAACAACTGCGGGAAGACTCCGGGGCCGCCGAAAATGCCTGCGACGATCCGCTTTTCTTTTTTTAAGTAAACTACACAATTCCTCCGGGCATAACGAAAAACGCCGACAATACAATCAATCCGAGCGAGATGATGATGAAAACGAACGGCAGTCCGTCAACGGACTTCGGCCGGTGCCCGAAAAGCATCTTGCGTTTGAATACGCGGACGAAGGAAACAAGTCCGGCGCAGAGGAAAAATAATACGAGAAGCGACACGGCATAACGCAGTCCGTCATATGTCAAAGAGACCGGTCCGTTTTCGAAAAGGAACGGAAGGGGACCCAGAACGACCGCCGCCTGCAGAGGGAGGATGAACGGACGCCGGATGGTCTCCGCAAACCGGCTCGTATATATCCCCCGAAAAACCATGCTCAGACCGACAAGGCCCGCTTGAGCCAGAACGGCGAACGGCGGCAACAAAAAAGCCGGCAGGGCAAAAATCTTCGATACGTAGACTGCGAGTAAAACCAAGGAACCCAGAAGCAGGGTACCGAGCAAAAGAAGAGAGGCGATTCGAAACTGTTCCTTTTCGATCACTGCGTCCAAATACGGGACCCCTGCCTTCCGGTCGCTATATCCGGTAAATGATCGGCCCTCGCCCCCGTGCCGCCGCAGTATCAGCCTCGTCCCGATCATGAGCGCCGCCAGGATCAGTGCGGCGGACGAGTCATGCGCCAAGTACGGTGTCTTTCCGAAAAAACCGACAGCAATCTTCTCCCCCCCCATCGTCCCCAAGGCGCCCAACTCGCGAACAGAAGCGAAGGAAAGGATTGTGACCGAAAACAAAAGCGCAAGGATGATTGTGCGACCGGACGAGGTGTTCCGGTGTATCTTGATCCGGTCCGCGATCATCGGTACAAACAAAAACGCGTATAGAATTTCGCCGACAACCGCCATCCCGGTGTTGTGTCCGGACGGGAAAAGCATGCCGGATCCGATGAAAACAAAAAGCGATACGACCGTCGCGACCCCCTCGCATAAGAGAAGCCGCAAAATGGTAATTCCCTCATTGCCTGTTTTTCGAAAAACCCGGCATAACAGTAATATCAGAGCGGCGACCACAGCGGTTTCGGCCGCTTCGCGCACAGTGGCCGAACGAAAAACAATCACCGTCCCCAATGCAAGAAACGTTGTGAAGGATGTTGCTTCATTCGATTCCCGGTCACTCATGAATCATTCTCCCCATTGCAAGTATTCACGTAAAAATAAATACGCTTTATTTACAGAGCGCGTCGTAAGAAGAGACAACGCCGGATTCTCCGGAATCCCTTCGATTCGGGTGCGTATTTCGGATAACGGCAGTCCGTCGATGTTGTCGGATAAGACCGGGCTGTCTCCGGGATTAACGATCCCATCCTCATTCCCGATCACCGTATTCGGCGGAGTCGGCGTGGGATTCTCGACGGACACGGTGATCGAGCTCTCCGGGATCGTCCCATCGCTTTGCGTATTGCCCGGACTCGCTATTGTCTCATTCGACGGAGCCGCCGGGGTCGTCTGCGCTGCGGGAGTGGTTTTCGTTTTGCTCTCTTCTGTTGCTTCCGGATCCTCCGTAGGAACCGGTGTCGCGGTCGGCTTGGGTATGTTATTCTTCGAATTTTCAATACAACGTGTGACCAATTCATAGAAGGCATGAAGATCCATATGCACACCCTCTACGATTTCGGTTGTTCCGTCCGACTTGATGGCCAATTTCTCGGGGTCTTGTACTTCCAAAAACTTGTTTTGGATATCATAGGCCTGCTGAGCCCACATCGGTTGGCCTTCTCCGAGCGAAAAAACTCCGGATACCGAAGCGGCCATTCGGTTCGGCTCCGCCTCATCCTCGTGTCTTGCGTCCCAAAGAACCGAGACGATCCGACCCGCGGAAACTTTTATTTCAACGAAATCCTGATATGAGGACGCATCGAAATCCTCCGCCTCTGCGTAGAAGATACCGTCATGAAGTCCGGGGATCGGGGGATAATCATTCTGTGTCAACACTTCGACGGTCAATTGGGCGTCGAGCGCCACGGGGATTCGCACGCCTTCCAGACGTCCGCACATGTCCAACGCCGCGGGATCGGCGGAAATATCGCCGTTTTCGTCCAAAACGCGGATAATCATGATTTTCTCGCCATCCGGAGTGAAGCTCATTCGTGTATCGATCCGTCCGATCTCATCTTCGAGCGTGATATCCGCGATATATCCGAGAACCTTTCCGTCTGTGTCTTGTGCCAGATAGAATGCACGCACGGACGGGTGATTTGCGCTGATGTCGCTTTGGATCAACGTATATTTGTCTGCGGGAAGGAAAAAACTCAGTTTATCGCTCATGATCTCCTGATCGGTCCGAAAAGCCCGGTCGCGAAGGATCTGTCCGACCGAAACGATGAACAGGACCGAGACCGTTATCATGATTCCCGCTCGTATGAGTACCGTGCGAATATCCGCCCGAGTCATACGATCACCTCCGCATTCGGCGCTGTGTCGTCGAGCGTGTTTCCGATGGCATCCGATACGGTATCCGATGCGGTTTTTCGGGAATACCAGGGCGGAGAACCAAAAATTCTCGGTCGTATATAAAACTCAAGAATCGGCGTCACCGCGTTCATCAGCAAAACCGAAAAAACAATCGCGAGGGTCTTTTGACCGGACGCGAGCAGAATCAATGTCCAAATGCCCGTCCCGATGCCAAATGCGATACGTCCGGAACCTGAGGTCGGTACGGTCGAAAAATCGCCGAGCGCGAACGCAGCGCAGAACACCGCACCCGAGGTCATGAGCAGCCGGAACATCCCGGTTACCGAAGCCCCGTCGAAAAAAAAGATCCAGTAACCGGCAATCAGTGTAATCAAATATGCAAAAGGCGCATGAAGTTTCAAAATTCCCCGGAACATGAGGTACAAACCGCCCGCGGCGGCGAACACGGCACCTGTAGTCCCCATCGCGCCCGGAAAAAGACCGGACAGGACGGTCAGCAGGTCCGAATCCCCGATCGCGGCGGATACGGCATCATGAGGTCCCGTCAGAAGCGTCATAAGGTTCCCGTGACCTTCGAGAGGATGTATCAGCGTACCGGTTGTTTCGGTAAAAGCAACAGCCAGAAACGCCCGTCCGGCCAGTGCGGGGTTAAAAAGATTACTTCCGACACCGCCGAAAAATTGCTTGACAACCACCGAGGAGAAAAGAACACCGGCCGCAACCGCCCACAGAGAGACGGTCGGAGGTAACAGCAAAACAAGGATTAACCCGCTGATCAGTCCGCTTAAATCCAGATAGACTTGATCCCGCCGGACAAATCGCGAAAAAACGTAGTCCGCCAGCAGATGAAGGAACGCACCCCACAGCAGAAGGATCGCGGCGCGCACTCCGTATGCGTAAATCGCGGCGACACAACAAGGCAGGAGGGCGATCACGACATCCGCATAGATTTGCGGCGCATTTTGTTTTCTGCGGATGTGCGGTGCGCTCATGTCCGTCATATCAGAATTCCCTCCTTAAGCGCTCGGCGGTTTTGCCGATCCGATCGGACAGGTCGATTCCTGCAGGACACACATAAGAGCAGGCGCCGCACGAAATACAGTTCCGGATGTTTTCGTGATCCAGAGCTTCGCTATTGCCGTCGCGAAGTAACCTTTCGCACAGATACGGTAAAAGCCCCGCCGGGCAAGCGTCCACACAGGCCCCGCAATGGATGCATGCGGTTTTCGGCGGTTCAAAACTGCGGATCATCATGATTCCTGTCGTCGTCTTCGTGATGGGCACATCCGGGTTTTTCAGCGCGATTCCGGTGATCGCCCCGCCCATAACAATCCGTCTCGCCGACGCGGCCCCGGGTACGCGATCCAAAACCTCGCTCACGCGGGTTCCGATCGGCACCAAAACATTATGGCCGACTGCCGTGTCGCTTGAGACGGAGATCATACGCGCGGTTAACGGCTGATTCCGTTCGACCATATCCCATACCGCCGCACAGGTGGATGTGTCGAATATTACAACACCGGCGGCCTCTTCACAGGACTTGCCGACCGGAAGCTCGACATCGTACAACGCCTTAATGAGAAGTCTGTCAAAATGTTGAGGAAACCTTGAGCGGAAAAGCCGGATTCTCAAATCACGGTCCGGGTATTCTTCCCGATACTTAGATATACCGGTCTGCAAAGCGGAAAGTTCAGCCTCCCATTTGTCCAAAAGACAGAACACGACTCGTTTGACACGGCATAATCCCGACAAGACAAAAGCGCCCCGGATGACCCGCTCGGTTTGTTCCCGAAGGAGATGGACATCACATGTCATATAGGGCTCGCTCTGACACGCATTAACCAGAAGGGTCTCCACTCCGATCTGTTCCGCGTTTCTGCATTTATAAGCGGTCGGAATGCCGTCCCGTCCCATCCCGACGACACCGGAATAATCCATAAGTTTCCAAAGATCATCCCGGCTCAAGCGATCCGGGAAGGATCTTTTTCGGACGGACGGATGTAATTCGCGCTTCAAATCATTCCGGATGATGACCGCGTTACAGGTCGTTTCATCGGCCAAGCGAACGGATTCAATGCCGGTTACCGTTCCGGAGATGCCTGAGTGGACCGGCGCGCACCGGGCCGATGACGGCTTTCCTACGATGGATCCGATCGTGACATGGTCACCCTCACAAACCGTCGGGATCGCGGGTGTCCCGTCATGCTGGAGCATCGGAAGAACGATTTCCCGGGGCGTGAATATTTCGAGGACCGGCTCTCTCGGAAAATCTCTGTTTCCGGTGAATGCCAGTCCGTCAAGCGGCAACCATCCCTTTTTGAATGAAAGTTTTTTCATCCGATCCCTCGGAGGCGGGATATCAATCGATATAATCTTTGAGTTTCTTACTGCGGCTCGGGTGCCGAAGTTTGCGAAGGGCTTTCGCCTCGATCTGGCGAATCCGTTCACGCGTTACGTTGAACTCACGGCCCACCTCTTCGAGCGTACGCTGTCTTCCGTCGTCCAATCCGAAACGCAGGCGCAACACCTTTTCTTCTCTGGGTGTCAGGCCGCTCATCGCTTCCAGTAACTGCTCCTTGAGTAAAGTATACGCAACCTGATCCGCCGGAGACAATGCATCCTCGTCCGGGATAAAGTCACCCAAGTGGCTGTCTTCTTCCTCACCGATCGGCTTTTCGAGGGAGACCGGTTCCTGGGAGATCTTCTGGATCTCACGGACCTTTTCGACCGGAAGACCCATCTCCTCGGCGATTTCCTCGACTTCCGGCTCGCGGCCGAGCTCTTGGATCAGGGAGCGCTGGACCCGTACCAACCGGTTGATTGTCTCAACCATATGCACAGGGATACGGATGGTTCTGGCCTGATCCGCAATCGCTCTTGTGATTGCCTGACGGATCCACCAGGTCGCATACGTGCTGAACTTGAACCCTTTGGAATGATCAAACTTATCGACGGCTTTGATGAGACCCAGGTTGCCCTCCTGGATCAGATCCAGAAACTGCATACCCCTGCCGAGATATCTTTTTGCGATGGAAACGACCAGCCGCAGATTGGCTTCAATCAACATATCCTTGGCTTCCTGGTCGCCTTCGAGCATCCTCTTTGCGAGATCCTGTTCCTGTTCGGCGATCAGAAGCGGCACCTTACCGATCTCCTTGAGATACATCCGGACCGGATCGTCCATTCCGATCCCTTCGCCGACTCCGTCCGTGAGATCGAGCTCGGTCAAATTTTCTTCCTCGACGTTTGTCTCCGGAATAATTTCGACGCCCTTAGCCTCAAGAGTGTCAAAAATTTTCTCGGCGATATCGGGATCCACGTCATTTTTTTCGATGATCGCCATCATATCTTTATAGCTGATACTGTTGTTGTTCGCTGTCGCTCTTTTTTCGATTTCCTGAAGAATGGAACGAAAGTCGTTAGCCATTAAGCCCCTCCTGCAAATGCTCCTTGAAAAACAATCCGGTGACGACGGTACGGCGCCGATGAAGCGACCGCCCGGTATTATGTCTCATCCGAAGAGTATGTCCCGGACGTCACCGTATAACTCTCCGGATTCTTGTCGGCAGAAATGGTGTAGGTGCCATTGCCCGCTATGATCTCGACCTTGAGGCCGCCGTAATATTGCGCTTCGTCGGACTGCTTGTATCCGTATTCTTTCGCCCGGATCGCCGCAAAACTTTCATACGTACGGATCAACTGATCGGAGGAGATCTCCTCGGCAGAAGTAATCGCCTTCAGCACATTATTGGATGAGCCGGTGATCGAATACCCGATCGGATAGCCCTTTATCCCGCCGGTGTTCACTTCATATCCGGCTTCCGAAAACGCCTGATTCACGGAATCGGAGATGGCATTTTTACGGCCTGTCCGGACCAGATACATCGGAAGAAAAACGGCCGCCACAATCAAAACGGTCGCGACCGTAATGGCAATGATCGTCCAAAAGGTCTTCCGCGGCGCTTTGATATCGTCCGGAGATACCTCGTACGGGTTCTTCTCCTTCTTAATCGCCGGGGTGAGCGTCTCGGCCTGTTTGACTGCCGCAGGGACCGGATCCGGAAAAACCGGAACGGCGGTGTATCTTTTGATCCCTTCGCGCTTCGGTTGCGGCTCGTTCGGGAACGTATACCCCGACGGATTCTTCGAGATCTCGATCGCCTCGGCGGTCGGGAAAACGCAGTCGCAGAACAGACACTCACACATCTCCTCGCGATCGTCGGTCACGATCAATGACCCGCAGTTCTTGCAGATACCGTTAATAGAAGCCATCGGGGAACCACCTTTATATAAGCATTACCCGTGCGAATGATAAAATTCCACACGTAGGCAGAGTAATTATATACGCTCACTTCGCAAAGTGCAAACAGAAATAATGAATCTTTTCCGGCGTTTTTACTCAACACATGGTATATTTTAAGATATGAATACGTTTGTCTCGCACGAAAAGTTCATGCGACAGGCTCTGACGCAGGCAAAACGGGCCGGCGCGATCGGCGACTGTCCCATCGGATGCGTGATCGTTTATAACGGCACCGTCATTGCGCGCGCTCATAACCTGCGCGAAAAAAACAATGACGCCACATCGCATGCCGAAATGCTCGCCATCCGGTCCGCCTGCCGGAAACTCGGCTCCTGGCGGCTTACCGACTGCGATCTGTACGTGACACTGGAGCCGTGTTCGATGTGCTCCGGAGCGATTATACAGGCAAGAATACGACATGTATATTTCGGAGCCGCGGATCCGAAGGCCGGAGCGGTCATTTCCAGGGACAGACTTTTTGAGCGCGGACACAATCACAATGTGGAATACACACAGGGAATCCTTGAGGGACCGTGCGGCGATATCCTGAGCGAATTTTTCCGCGACCTCAGAATGAGAAAGAAGTCGCCTCCGGAATCAGCCATATCAAGCGTTCCGTAACGTTCAACCCGCTTGCGGCCTCGATGGCGCGGGCGTAGCAGTCCAGCTGAAGGGAATACCGTTCTTTAAGGACCCTCTCCTTGTCCGCGCGGTCGCCGCGGATCCGGTCGGATTTATAGTCGACAAGCACCGCCGAATCATTTTCGATAAACCAACAGTCGATCATTCCCTGGATCAGGCGAAAATCCTCCGAAGCGACCGGCTCGGTGATCGAGAACGGTATTTCGCGAAAAGGACCGCAACCCGGCTTCCGCTCGGCCGCTTTCATCCGGGCGCATATCTCGGAGGAAGAAAACGACGCAATATCCGGCAGGTATTGTTCCAGATACGGCAATTGCTCCGAACGAATCATGTCATATCCGGCCATTCGTTTCAATTCGCCCCGGACATCGTCGGGCGACGCAGGCTCCGGCAGAGCGGAAAAGTCGAGGTATTGAAATACGCTGTGCAGGAGGATGCCCGCTTCCGCCGGTGTCAGCGCCTCTTTTCCCGCCCGCTTCCCGGTGGTCGCGCGGATCATGAGGTTGATCGGTCTTTTACCCGCGGCGTCTTCGGAAAGAACATATCCGCGCGTTTCGTCGTCCTCCTCCGGAGGCGGGGCGCGCCGTTTCATTTCGGAAACGGTCGTCTTCGCCGGCATGCGGATCAGATTTTCATATGCGTAAGCGCCGTTCATCTGGGCATCGAAAAGCACCCGGTCCTCTTCATTCATTAGATCCGGTTCCGCCGGTTCATCTTTCCCGGACGGAAGCGCAACCGGTTCCGATACGGCCGGCGTTTCGCCGCTCAGTAACGCACGCTGAAGGCTTGAGATTTTGATCAGGCGGACGGTAATGTTCTTCGTTCTGCGTTCAATGACCGCCCCGTTCGCCGAGACCGTCGGATCCGTTCCGGCGGTAATCAATTCTGCCACGGGCATCGCCGGATTTCTCGCAAGGCCGAGCAAAAGAAAATCAATAAAACTTCCGGACCGCATCACCATGCGCGGCGGCAGCTTTTCCGAAAGGACCGTAAGGGGCGCCGTCAGGAAAGCTTCGCGGCCAGAAATGCCGCCTTCTTTTTTGCGCGAAAAAGACGCGACCAGGTAGAGCCGCTCCTCCGCGCGGGTCAATGCGACGTATAAAAGGCGCATGTATTCGGAAAGGCTCGCCCGCCGCTCCCGCTCCGTGAGGAGCATTTTAGGAACCGTCGGGTAACTGTAGCCCTTTTCGAGATGAATGAAGTCCGAAGCGATACCGAACCGATCGTGCAGCAGGACCGGGCTCATCTCCTCTTCCCGATTGAACGAACCCGAAAGTCCGCATACAAAGACGATCTTGTACTCGAGCCCTTTGCTTTTGTGGATACTGTTACAGCGGACCGTATTGCGGAGTTGCTCCCCGACCTCGAAGTCCTCCGGTCGATGTGCGCCGCGATGAATTTCCTCGATGTACCGGACGAAAGAGTAGAGTCCTCCCCGATGCCCGTTCTCATACGTGTTCGCCC
Source organism: uncultured Oscillospiraceae bacterium (assembly GCA_964499575.1). Taxonomy (GTDB): domain Bacteria; phylum Bacillota; class Clostridia; order Saccharofermentanales; family Saccharofermentanaceae; genus JAAYCT01. The sequence continues at coordinate 27,344 of CAZCLK010000017.1, forward strand.
ACTCCCGGAAGGTCTCCAGCGCGGCGACGCGACGCGGCCCGTTATCCTGACCGGACAGCCGGTCGGTCATGCCCGTCTTGCGGTATATATATTCGATCAGTTCGGATACCTTGAGATACATCGACTTCGTCCGGAGTTCGTCGATGAATTCGACAAACCGTTGGACCTTGCCGCGCAACGGCTCCGGTCCGCTCCTTGAAAAAAGAGTCACCTTCTCATGGAAAAAGCTGTTTTTCAATTGATTTTCGAGTCCGAAAACATAGATACACAAGAGTTCCTCCGGCGAAAAAGACGCAGCCGGAAAATCCGCCCGCATCACGGAACAAAGCGGAATATCCTGTTGCATATTATCGATAAGCAGGATCAGGTTGTTCATCAAAAGCAGTTCACGGTCCTCGAAAAGCGCCGTTTCCGCGGGTCCTTGCGCCGGCACGCCGTTTGATTCCAGAAGGCTTGAGATCTCGGATGCCTCGTGGTTCGTCCGGGTAAGAACGGCAAAATCACTGTACCGGCACCCGTAAAGGCCCATCAACTCACGGATGGTGCGAAGCACAAAAAGTCCTTCGTATTGGATCGCCTTCAAGTCGATTCCGCCCTCTTTGGATGGATCGGGCGCTCCGAATGCACTATGGTCGCCGCTTTCATTCTCATTTGCTCCGGACGGGAAGGATTCATCCGCCGATTCTGCCTCGTCTTCCGCGGAAGACGAGGCGCCTTCCGGATCCTTTTCCAATAAGACAAGCTGTACGACCTCTCCCGGTTCGTCGGGAAAAGCGTTTTCGGTCCGCATCGGATCCAGCCTTTGGGATGTGTCATATGCGATCTCTCCCGAGGCCCTGGACATCAACTGCGCGAAAAGATCGTTAACGAAGAAAAGAATTTCGGGGCGACTGCGGAAATTACCGTTCAACTCCAACAGCGTACCGTCGAGGCCTTCCCGGTAACGGTCGCTTCTTCCGATAAACATATCCGGCCGGGCATGCCGAAAACGGTAAATACTCTGTTTGACATCTCCGACATAGAAAACGTTGCGGTCCGATATCCGCGCGATGATCGCGTCCTGAATTCTGCTGTTGTCCTGATATTCGTCAATATAGATCTCCGAAAACAAATTGCGGTAATATTCGGACGGGCCGGGCAGGTTCAGAAGCCGAAGCGCCAATTGCTCCTGATCCGAATAATCGAGTGCGTTTTCGGCATGTTTTCGCCCCGAATAGAAGCGGTCCGTTAGGATCACCGTCTCGAAAAGCCTGGACAGCAGCGGATACATGGCTCCGAGCTCGGCTTGGATCCGGTCGGAAGTTTGAACAAAAACCCGGGGAAGAAGGCCTTTGAAGTTTTTTTGGTAATCCTGGTTGAACGGGTATGCGCCCGAAAGAATGTACATCAGTTCAAAAAAGGGCGTCAGAAAGGAAAAAAACCGGCTTTTTTCACTGTCCCGATCCCCTTTATCGGGAGAACCCGGCAATTTACCGACCGGCGCCCGGACGGCGATTTTTGTAATGTCATCCCATCGCGCGCCCTTTTCGAGGAGCAGCAGGAGTTCCCGGGAGAGTGAAAAACATTCCCGATATAGATCTGCGTGTTCCGCATTTTTCTTCTTATCCTTGACCAGGGTGATCGTATCGAGCATCGGCTCGGCGTCACAGATCGCTTCGACTGCGCGTTTGGTAATTTCTCCGAGCTCCGAAATCAGGGTCTCCGCGGTTTCCGAGGACGAAAAATCGATGGATTCGGCTCTTTTTATACGGATCATCTCACGGATACGATCTTCATAGTCCGGCAAACTGCGCAATGCCGAATGAAAAAACAGGATCATTTCGCGGAGATTTTTGTCGGTGCGTCCGGCACTATAGCTCAGCGTCATTTGCATGAAATCCCCGCACCATTTCCGGATCGTCGGCGCGTCTTGCCCCAAGGCAAACGGACCCGGCTTCGACCGGTCGGCCGGGGGCAGTTCGGGGACCGTGTCATCTCCGGAAATATTCGACCCGAATTCCCCGCCCCCGCGCGGGGACGTCCCGGAATGAATGCCTCCGGGAGCGGTCGTTTCCGCAAGAACCCGGTGACACAGCGCATACAATTCGTCGAGGACCCGGTCGACCGCTTCCTCCAGAAGGAGTTTCGAGCGCGTCCCGTCGAGGATCGAACTGCCCGGCTCGATCCGAATCGTTCCGTCCGGGTCTGTGAGCTCGGATCCGTAGTTTTTAATCACGTCGTTACAAAACGAATGAATCGTTGAAATATGCGCCAGCGGCAGTAACGATATCTGGTCCGAAATTCTACGGATTTCGCGGGGATCCTTTGACGCCGCCTGTGCCTCGATCAAAGCGGATTCAAGGCGGTTGCCCATGTGCGCGGCCGCCGCGCTTGTAAAAGTCATAACCAGAACATTTCTAACATTCAACCGGCCTTCGATGACGCGACGGGCGATCCGCTCGACAAGAACACGCGTTTTGCCCGACCCGGCGGCGGCACTGACCAGGAGGTTACCGAGCGGGATATCGACGACTCTTTGCTGCTGTTCAGTCAGTTTCATTCCGGAATCTCTCCTTCCCCGGCCGTTACCGATAAATTTCCATTTCCGGATAATCCGCCGGCGAGCGGGGATCTTATGTTCACCTCACGGCGAACGGCATCCATGTAAATGTCTTTGTCCGCGAGTTTCTCTTTGTGTTCCGTTTCGACCCGGGGCAATGCCCGCATCGGTGCCGACGGTGGATTTCCGGGGTCGATGCGGCAGATCGCCTTGTAATCGCAATACGCGCACGCGGTCTTTTTCTTGTAAGCCGGATCGTAAACCGGCCGGACCGGAAAACGTCCGTTGAAAATATTCTCGCACGATTCCCGGATCCTCATGACGGCGTGCTCAGCGCTGAGACTCAGCTCATCCGGATTTAACGCCACAGCCCGTTCGGTCAATTCTTTGCTCTTTGCCATAGCGGCGGCTTCTTCCGGAGCGATCGTATTTGTCGCATCGACCCGGATGATCGGATTTTTCATCACGAAATACCCGGCGTCCGCCGGTTGAAGCTCCGGATGCGCGGACCGGTACGCGTAAATATATCCGGGGAGTTGGACCGAAAGACCGGCGTACATTTGGCTGTAACTCACCTTTTTATCTCCGGTCTTGTAATCCAGAACACGAAACACGCCGTCCGCCCGGTTCACATCCACCCGGTCGATGACTCCGTTAAAAGCGACGCTTCGACCCTGACCCGGCCAATCGAGAACGATCGGCGGATTCGGTTTGCCCAGTCCGTATGACCACTCGGTTTCCTGCGGCGTGAAACGACCCGATCCTATCAGCCGGATCGATGCCCGTAAGGATTCCCGCACAATCCCGATCATTCGGCGGCCGGACCCCATCAGCAGTGCGGGATCCTGCGAGACAATATTGTGATCCGCCGCACAGGCATTTTCGAAAAGAGCCTCGGCCCAGACTTCGTAATCCCGTCGCGCGTATTCCTCCATGACGGCCTCGCGCCGGGCATCGTCCCGGACATCGCGGAGGTCCGAAATCAGTTCCTGAATCGCGAGTTCCATCATCTTATGCGCAATGGTACCGGTTTCCCTCGAATCGACTTCAAAACGGTCCCGCTCCAGCAATCTCAAAACATAAGAGGCAAAGTACTGAAACGGACACGACTCATACTTTTCGATCTGAGAAACACTCATCCTTGTGACCGGCTCGAAAATCCGGTCCATCAACGGCACGGGCAATTCGACCTCGAACGGATTCGTCGGCACCGGGCAAAAAGAAGAAGATTCCCGGTTTGCGCGAAGCAGAGCCGCCGCCTGTGCGCGTTCGCGCGGGTCGACGGTTGAGGGGTCGGAGTGAACGATCGAGGCGGCGTATCGGAACAGCGCCGTCCGGGTGAAAAGTCTGGAATCATGGAGGCTCTTCGGGGGATTATCCAGGAAGGCGGCATTCGGCAGGCATTCCGAAATCAACCGGTACACCGAAGACGGTTCTTTCGAAAGGAGCGAAGAAACGAACAGTTTTTCCGAAGGGCAGTCCAGGATCGCGTACGCGGTGAAAAAATCGGCATACGCTCCGTCTTTCGAGCGATTCGGAAAGCGGACCCGAAGCGATGTCGCGAGCATGTCGCGCTCATGACCGCGAAGAAAGCCCTCGTTCAGCGCTTTGTTGGGAAAACATTCGCGCCGGGCTCCGACCAGAAACATGACTTTACAGTCGCGTTGAAACCCGCGGGATACTTCCGTAATCCGTACCTGGTCAACGAATGCGGGTATCGCGCCGGCGGTAGCCGCTTCGGTCGCGTACAGGATGGATTCCCTGAAGTTAAGAAGTGATATCCGCATGTTTCCTATGGGACCGGCCAGACGATCGAGGATTTTCATCAGTTCATTCCACGCCGCTACCAACGCCAACGCCGCATCATGATCCCCCGCGTCGACCCACTCCCTTGCCAGAAGTCCGATTTGACCGTCCGGGCCCCCGACGGTATCCTCTCCGACATAATTTTCGAGAAAGGTCGAAAGAATAGAAGCCTTCCGGTCACAGCGCGGCTCGGATACCAGGCTCGAGACCGCTTCGCGCAAAGGGAAAAGGACTTTCTGGACCATACGGAGTATCCCGGGGCCATTCGGATCCTTTCCGGCGGAGTACCTGTCTTCGTCAAAAATCCGGTATCCCTTGAAAAGCCCGTGTTTCAGGCAATAATTCTCCAGCCGGTCGGCATCCTCCCGTGTGATGTGGCACATCCCGGACTTAATACACTGCATCAGGCTTTTGTATGACCACCCGTTGACGCCCAAATCCAGAAGCGCCGCAGTAAATCGGATCAGGGCGGTGTCGGACAGCCTTCTGCGTTTATCAAGAAACGGGTCCATGCCGAATTCGGCAAAAACGGAATGCAGATTCGACTGATCATTCACGGGGTCGCAAAGAACGATCGTAATATCCTTATACCGATAACCGTGAAGCAGGATCAACTCGCGGATCTTTCCGGCGATATAGGAAATCTCCTCCGTCGTCGAAGCGAAAAGCATGCTTGTGACGCCTTCGGCCGATCCGTTAAAGGGTGTTCGCTCCCTTCGTAAAAAACATTTCGCGAGGTGGCGAAGCTCAGGAGCGGTACTCGCGGAGTCCGGGACTTCTACGAGTTCGGCCGAAGGAATCGATTCCCGCAAAAGGCGGATGGTTTGCCCGCCGAAATGAAAGCCTTCCGAACCCGATGCGGCATTGTCCGCTCCGTTTCCGCCGCCCGTGCGGGCGACCGTTTCCGAATCGGCACAGATCGATACCGTAACCTTCGCGCATGTCATAGAGAGTCGTCGAATGATTTCCGATTCTTCGGGTGTGAAATTGCGTGTTTGACCGAATCCGGTAATCCACACCGCTGCTTCGGAGAGGTAATTCAGTCGGTTGTACGGCCACGGCACGGATCCGTTTGCATCGATACCCTTCATCCCGTCAAGTACCGAACAGAGGCGACCGAGCGGCCGAATGCGATTAGTGTCCCCGAGCTCCCCGGAAAGCCGGTCCAAGCGCTCCATCAGAAGCGCAAGCTCCCGCATTTTCTCTGCGAATATGGGCGTAACGTCTTCCCCGACGATGTTATTAAGCATATCCGGGGTGATTTCATAGCGGTAAAAGTCTTCAAGGACGCTTTCGATTTGCGTCGCGAAACCGATTCGTTGCGAAACGGAAGCCAATACTTTGAAATCGTCTTTTCCCTCGCTGAGGACACGGTGGATCAACAGACTCTGAATCGAAGGATCCGAAAGATCGTGCCGGACCCCGCCGATATCCGAAAGAATCCGGTGCGCAAAGCGATGAAAACTCAATACGTCGACAAGCATCAACGCTTCGCTGATCGTTTTATCGGACGTATTGTCCCGGCAAAGCCGCTGTCGGACCTCAAGATAACGCCGCTCCATATCGGCCTTGGTCTGTTCGGGAACAATGAGAAAGGCTCTCCTTTGCGGTCGCATGAGCGCTTCGGTGCAGATTTCTTCCATGCAGGCATCAATCAGATCGCCCGCACGTTCTCCGTGCAATATCCGAAACGCCAAGGCCGCACACCTCCTCAGAGGGTATCCAGATTCTGTCCGTGCGCCGTCTTCATCGTCGCGCCCGCCTTCTCCAGTATAGCATGAACGGCCTCGCATTCCTGCTTCCGTTTGACCTTGAGCGTGGTTGTTTTAACCATTTCGCCTTCCGAGAATACGAAGTAGCGTATCGCCTTATAGGACGGCATTTGATGGTTGATCTCGCGGATATGATCTTTAAAATAGTCGAAAATATCATTATCGCCCGGATTCTTGTCCGGTACAGGCAGGTGTTTCCCGATCTCCTGACGATCGACGAGGATTTTCGCGCAGATATCGACGGCTTCCCGATCCGATTCCTCACCCCATACAAAGGATTCGCGAACGCCCGGTATGATATTGATCAGCGACTCGATCTCCTCGGGAAAAGCTTTCTTGCCATTGGTCAGAACGATCATCGACTTGACACGTCCGGTAATGTGAAGACACCCCTTCTTGTCAAGATATCCCATATCTCCGGTCCGGAACCACCCGTCATCGGTCATCACCTCGGCGGTCGCCTCCGGATTCTCGTAATAGCCGAGCATCACGCAGTCACTTTTTGTGAGGATCTCGCCGATGGCTCCCGGCTTCTCATCGTCGGTATCGATCCCGACCCGGACATCAGTGACCGGACGACCGACACTTCCATAAACATTGCACGACTGCGTGGTCACGCTGATGACCGGTGCGGTTTCGGTAAGCCCGTATCCCATCAGGAAATCCAAGCCGAAATCGCTGAAGTCGCTGATGTATTTCTTATCGATTCCGGCACCGCCGATGACGACCAGTCGCAGGTGTCCGCCGAATTTCTTAAGGATATCCTTGAAAACGATTCTTCGAAGATCGATGCCGATCCGCCGGAAAAAGCGGGTCAACGGAATCATGATCGAGATCAGGTTCTCTTTTCCCGATTCCTGAATTCCGGCCATGATCTTGGCGTGGACGTTCTCAAAAAGCAACGGTACGGAAATGACAACTTCGATATGCCATTCCTGAAAATTCTTAACAAGATACCGTAACCCGTCGGTAAAGCAAATCACGCAACCGCGGGACAGAAGGAAGAGATCACAGGTATTTTCGAACGTGTGATGCAGAGGAAGGATCGAAAAAGCACGCTCTCCGGTCTCTACGAGCAATGTGGATGAGATATAGTATACGTTGCGACAAATATTCCGGTGTGACAGCATGACCCCCTTGCTCATCGATGTCGTACCCGAAGTAAAAAGAATGATCTTCATTTCATCCGGATCGATCGAGACATCAAGGAATCGTCGATCTCCCGCCTGCTTCAATGTTTTTCCCTTCTCGATCAAGTCGGAAAAACTGAGAAATCTATCGTTGTTCGGCCAATTTTCGGCGACCGGATCCTTTTCCATACAAATAAAATAATCAACGTTAAAATCCGGCTCAACGGTTCTTCCGGCGATGGATAGAATCATGTCATGGTGCTTGGGATGATAAAAAACTGCCCGTACCTTTCCGCGCTTGAGGAGATTGATCACTTCGATTTCCGGAAGAAGACGGTCGAGCGGCACTCCGATACTGCCGCCTCCGACGATTGCGGCATATGAGACCATCCACTCGTAGGAGTTCTCGCCGACAACGGAGAGGTGTTTCCCGGAGAGTCCGAGGTCCGATAGAGCAAGTGCGATATACTCAACATCATTTCCGAAATCGTCGTAGGTCTTGTGGATTTCGGCCTGCTCCGGCTTCCTTCTGAAGATAAACGCGTCTTTCCCGGCGTATTTCGTCCGGACATCCAAAATCAGATCCTTAAGGGTGTCGTACTGTACCGCTTCTCGAAGCGCTTTTCCGGTTAGCGTTTGCATCTCTGTTTCCTCCAGAAAAATGAGTCCCGAATCCATTAGGCCCGACACAGGGTATATTCGATACAAGATCATCCCCGATTTATTTTCGATGATATCATGGAAACGATATAGAGTCTACGGATCGCACTTATTTATTTTGATTTTCAAACTAAATGACTGAAACGGTTGACATTCGCTGCCTCGTGGAATAGCATGATTAAAAAGATCGGACGTTTATCCCTCGATTCAGACTTTTTTCAACAAATAAAGGAGCTTGACGCAGAGTGAGTCCTTCGCATCCCCCCGAGACCGGAAACGAATCTTCGCACGCGCATAACGACGACCGTTATCCCGTTCGCAGAGGTTTTATCGGGCACCTGTTTTTTGGGATCGGAGTCATTTGTACATATGTGCTTTTGCGTTTCAAAAGCTCGGGTCGAAGTAACATTCCCGGGAAATCCCCTTACGTCATCGCGGCCAACCACCAGACTTTCGTGGACGGCATGTGGATCGCGCGTTTTC
>CAZCLK010000018.1:0-32445 GCA_964499575.1 uncultured Oscillospiraceae bacterium
GACCTTGCGATCACTAGCACCTGAAGCTAGCGCGTCTGCCAATTCCGCCATTCCCGCGGAACAGAATTTATAATACAATACGGGTAAAGAAATCGCAAGTCTGAGAGATCAATTATCAGCACTTATATTTTGATCTGGTTGAACACAGTGCGGGCCTTGTTTTCGAGTGTTCATTGACATTGTTGTTTTGTGTTGTATCATTTTCATATGATTACGAACTACGTTCCGGTTTTCACTTAAATGATAAAGTTTAGACAGTTGGGAGACATTGAATGAAGATTTGCAGTAAATGCGGGGCGCCCAATTCTGACAAACGTCTTGTATGTATTGATTGCGGAGAAGTTTTGCCGGATCGTTTGTCCGTGAAAGAAGAAAGAGCATATCGCAAAGATCTTGAAGCGGATATGAATGATGCGGCTGATTCTTTTCGATTAAGTTCTTCGGATAAGACAGCCGGAGTCACATCAATAATCGGCATTATTGCTTCCGTAGTCGTAATGATCTTTTTAAAATCTGCTTTTGCGATATTTGGATTCGGAGCAATTTTTTTCTTTGCATTCTCAGCGTTCATGGCTTTAGCGCCCCGTTTGCTTTGGAACTTTAAGATGTTTACTTTAGGGTTTAAATTTGATGGTGAACCTGAACCAAACGGATGGTATTCAATCGGGCGCATCATCGCAGTTTGGGTGTTGATTGTTACAGGATTTTGTGTGCTGTTTATGATGATACAATCGGCGTCTTTAACTGTATAAGGGTATACGAACATGGGAAACAGAAAACTCACTGAGTTTAAAGAATTTATTTTCGGGAAGAAGGTCGCCGTTCTCGGTGTCGGAATCTCAAACCGGCCCCTGATTCGATACATACATTCACTCGGAGCAAAAATCACCGCATTCGACGTACTGGACCCGGAAGATCAGGTCCTGAAAAAGACGATCGCCGACCTTGAAGCGGAGGGAATTCATATTGACTGGTCCTGCGGCGAAGATTATCTCAAGAACCTAACCGGACAGGGATTCGAGATTGTTTTCAGAACACCGAAACTACGGCCGGACATTCCGGAAATCGTTCAGGTCGTCAAGGAGGGTGCTGTCCTGACTTCGGAGATGGAAGTGTTTTTGAGCCTTTGTCCCGCGAGGACGTTTGCGGTGACCGGAAGCGACGGAAAGACGACTACAACGACCTTGATCTCTCTATTTCTCAAGGCTGCCGGATACAAGGTCTATATCGGCGGTAATGTCGGGACACCGCTCCTTAACCAGATTGATAATATCAAAGACACGGACTGCGTCGTTCTTGAACTTTCCTCATTTCAGTTGATGACGATGAAAATTCCGATTGACAACGCAGTAATCACGAATATTTCTCCGAATCATCTGGACTTTCATATGAACTACGAAGAGTATATACGCGCGAAAACAAACCTTTTCACGACCCAGCCGTTTTGGGGCAGACTGATTATCAACGCCGATAATGAGATTACGCGCGTATTCAACGCGAAGGCGCGCGGCCGGGTAGCGTATTTTTCGTGGAATAAGCAGACGACGCTTCCCGGTACCTGTGAACAGGCAATCATTGATCATGCTTATGTAGAAGACGGCGCGATCTGGATATCTTCGGGCGGCGTGAAGACGCGTATACTTGCGATTAAAGACATCATTGTTCCGGGAAGACACAATGTCGAAAACTTCATGACGGCGGCTATGGCGGTTTTCCCGTATATCCGGCCGGAACACGTTTCGTCCGTGGCCCGCTCATTCACAGGCGTCGAGCACCGGATCGAAATGATCGCTACCATTAATGGTGTACGTTATTTCAACAGTTCGATCGATTCCAGTCCGAATCGAACGATTCACACCATGGAGGCGCTCGCCGATCAATCCGATCGCGGGGTATTGATTGCCGGCGGGAGGGATAAAAAATGTGATTACACCGGCTTGGGCCGGGCGATCCTTAAAGTTTGCGACCGCATTGTCCTGTGCGGAGAAAACTCGGATCTGATTTTGGCATCCATCGAGTCGGAATGTATCCCGGGCTCGTATCAGATCAAGAAAGCCGCCGATTATGACGAGGCGCTTCGGGTGGCGACAAATATGGCCAGGCCCGGGGAGATCGTCATTTTGTCCCCGGCCGGAACGAGTTATGATTTTTTTCGTCATTTCGAAGAGCGCGGAAACTATTTTAAAGAGTTGGTAAATAAACTCGCATCCGGTTTGAAACAGTGAAGTCATAAGAATTTTCATCGATAGGGAGTCCGGCGGCTTTAATTCCGCTATTGACTCATTTCAAATAATATGATAATTTGTACAACATCGGAAGAAATTCCGGTTGAACCTAGCCAATTATCGATTAATCAGCACGATGATAAGGACCAGTAGAAGAACCGTCCGGACTCCAGAGAACCGCTGTTTGGTGTGAAGCGGTGTCGGTCGATCTTTGAACTCACCTTGGAGTGTACTCGTTGAAAGCGCAAGCGAATAGACGGAGTCGGAGGCCGACCGATACAGCGGCAGGATATCAGACACTAGGTCTCGTATCCGGTGAGTGCGCCCTTCGGGCGAATTGGAGTGGTACCGCGGAAGTATACCTTTCGTCTCTTGTATTTAGAGACGGGAGGTTTTTTTATGTTCGAAAACATTTTCGCAAATCAAAGGAGGATTACGGATTGCCGATCGCTTAACGCGCGGATCGGCTCGATCCTTGCTTTCCTTTGATCCTAATCTTACGAAATCCGTCAAACTGAAAAGCAAAAACATGGAGGAAATAATAATGAATTACAAAAGATATGGACGATTCCCTCAAATACCGATACAGAACCGAACATGGCCGACAAAGACCATCGAAAAGGCACCGATCTGGTGCAGTGTCGATCTGCGCGACGGAAACCAGGCGCTCGAGGTCCCGATGACTCTTTCGCAGAAGTTGAAGTATTTCGAATTTCTGGTTGAGATCGGCTTTAAGACAATCGAGATCGGATTCCCGGCCGCATCAGAAACCGAATTCGATTTCGCACGTCACCTGATCGATAACAACTTGATTCCCGATGATGTGGCGATCCAGGTTCTGACTCAGTCCAGAAAACATATCATCGCAAGAACAATGGAAGCCTTGCGCGGAGCACCTATTGCGGTCGTACATCTTTACAATTCGACGTCAACCCTGCAACGCGATGTCGTTTTTAACTTCGGTACGAAGGAATGCATCGAATTGGCTGTTTCCGGTGCGAAAATGATCAAGGATGCGATCGAAAAAGACACGAGCCGAACAAAATGGATTTGCGAATACTCACCGGAGAGTTTTTCGGGGACAGAACCCGATTTTGCCGTAGAGATCTGCGACAACGTCCTCGATGTGTGGCAACCGACAGAAGAAAATAAAGCGATCATCAACCTTCCAGGAACGGTCGAGATGGCGTCCCCGAATGTATTTGCCGATCAAGTCGAGTACTTTTGCACGAACACTCGCTGGCGTAAGCAGATGATCGTTTCCATTCATCCGCATAACGACCGCGGAACAGCGGTTGCGGCCGCCGAGCTGGGGATGATGGCCGGTGCGGACCGCGTCGAGGGAACGCTTTTCGGAAACGGAGAACGCACAGGAAACGCGGATATCGTTACGATCGCCATGAATTTGTTTATGCATGGTATCGATCCGGTTTTGGATTTTTCGGACATGAATCGTGTAGTGGAAATGTATGAGGAATGCACGGGTCTTGAGGTCCACGTTCGTCATCCGTGGGCCGGGAAGCTTGTATTTACAGCGTTTTCCGGTTCCCATCAAGACGCGATCAACAAGGGTCTGAAACGCATGAAACAACATCCGGATCATTGGGAGGTGCCTTATCTGCCGATCGATCCGAGAGACGTCGGAAGAGACTATGCGCCGATCATCCGCATTAACAGCCAATCGGGGAAGGGAGGAGTTGCGTATGTCCTGGAAACCAACTTCGGCCTTCAACTCCCGAAGGCATTCCAGAAGGACTTCGGCTTGGTATGTACCGATTTGTCCGACAAGAAACATTGCGAGCTCAAACCCAAGGAGATTTTTGACCTCTTTGATGATATCTATATAAATGTCAAATATCCTTATGAATTGTCAGGATACAGAGAGGACTCGCTGGATGAAAATCACGTCAATGTTGAGGCGAATATCAATACGCCGGATGGCATTATTACAGTCCATGGTGTTGGTAACGGTTTGCTTGACGCGTTCTGTGACGGTATCGAAAAAGCATTGAACACCAAGTTTTCGATTACGTCATATCATGAGCACGCTATGGAAAGCGGATCGGATTCAGCGGCCATAACATATGTCGAAATCGAGAATAATCAAGGCGTGAAACATCTTGGGGCCGGAATCTCGAGTTCGGTCACCAAATCATCGCTTCGGGCCGTTGTCAGCGCCATGAATCGAATGATTAGCCAAAAGAAGTCGGATAACGTAAATTAGCAATCGTTTTATTTATTCCGAAACGATGTACGGGTCATTTCAAGCAAAATAAAAAGATCGAAGAATCGGTATAAAAGCCGATTTTTCGATCTTTTGCAATTTCTTTAGCCGATAGGAATTTCTAATTGAAAAAACGATATTGATTAAGCAAATAAACATCCGGAAAAGACACGGACAGGCATAATGTTTATGAATGCTACGTTTCTAAATGAAGAAAATCATTAAAGAACGAAAAGGAATCATCCGGTTGTGGTTAACCGGGGCAAACTGATTCATCATTTACCGGACTATGCGGAAAAACCGGTTTTCCGGTCCCTCCAATTAAACAAAACATTCATTTTAATTAATTACTGACGTTGTAATTTTTGTCCCTATTTTTCTTTTTACCATTATTATCAAATCACGCTCCTTTCACAATGCGCGTATATTGCTTGGTTTCTCTTGCATCTCCTTATAATGCGGGAATCAAATAGTCCATTATGACGCAATTTTCGACGAGCATCAAATTTTCTGATACAATATACCAAATATATAAAAATTGATTGGCGGGATAAATATGAAATGTTCGAAATGTCAATTTGAAAATTTGCCCGATGCTTCTCTTTGCGAATCGTGTGGTCAGGTTTTGGTTCCGGATATCTCTGAGCCGGGTTCCGAATCGGACAACACCGACATGGACATCATCGAGGCGAATGTTGAGCAAACCGATGGTAAGCCGGTATTTCTACCCGTCGACAAGACAGTGTTGGTCGACCCAACTGATAATCAGAACGCGAACGAATTATCGAACTCTTCTTCTCCTGTTCTTCCGGATAAGAAAAAAGCAGCTGTACCTTTTAAAGTGATTATGGCAGCAATCATTATCGCGGTTACGTTGATCGCGGTTTTAGGATTTGTTTTTCGCTATAAATTCCTCAAGATTTTCAGTCCGGAGAAATATCTTCAGGTTTCATTGGGAAGAACGTTCTCAGACAAGAACCTGGCCGGGATCATCGACACAGGCAAATACGAGAATAAGCCGATTAAACAAGAGATTTCTGCCGAAATGGATGGAGTCGGCGGCGAACTTTCGGTTTTGTATGACGCAAAAGGTGAAAAAGCCCTTTTCGAGGCGATGATCCAACCGGACGGCGCGAAAAAATACGATGATAATTTACTCTATATATCCAGAGAAGTCATCGCTGTTTCGATTCCGGATGTGGTGACCGAAGCGGAATTTCTGACAATTGATCCGGAGACATTGGACGAGGATTTTGAAGAGCTCGGAATCGAAGAATCATTCACATCAGAAAACATCAATCAGGCTCTGGATATGTTTTTCGGTAAAAATCCGAAAGACAAAATGAACGTCGAAGAAACCAAGGAATATTACCGTCAAGCAAAATTCCTTGAAGAATATGCTGATTTTTCACAGGGAGAAACCGTCCGCGAAAAAATTGGCGGAAAAACGTATAAATTGGATACGATGTGCTACGAAATATCCGAAAAAGACGCAAATCGATATTTGCATGATATGCTCGATTCATATAAACAAACGGTTATGGACAAGATGGGCGGCATTTATCAAGGATACGAATGGAATAGTGTTCAAGATCGGATGGATTCTGCTTTTGACGTATTCGATGATATCCGCATCAATGGCGATATTAAAATGACTTTCTATATTGATAAAAACGATTATGTCCGAAAAATTCTTATTGATGATTTTGAGCTCGCATTGCCGAACGAGGAAGAAAAAATCGCGATCGAATATGAAATGCTCCTCGGCGGCAATAAGAATCCGACCGATGACATATCTGCCCTGGTTACTTTGGGTGTAAACGGACAGGAAGCGGAAATGGAAATGAATTGGGAAGAATCCTTTGAAAGCGGTGTCTTTCAAGGAGAACTTGAATGGATCTTTAGGGATAATCAGGATTCCGGGGACACATCCGTAACCATCGAACTCGAATGGGACACCAAGGACAAGAAGGGTGAGAATTTTAGCGCAGAGCTTTCGTTTGACAACATGGACGATGCGGTAATTAAAGTAACGGGCGCTCTTTCGGATAATAAAAAATCTACGACCTTCACGGACGGAGAACTTATGCTGATCGGCGACAATAGTGTATTAATTGACTTTGAATACTCGATCGCGATCATCGATCCGAAAGAAATATCGGTCGACCTAACCGACAGCATGTCGCTCATGGAATACGCCGAACAAGAGGGCCTCCTTTCTTCGGAATCGGATGACTGACGCAGGACGCGAATGTTGCTTCAACCCGCAGAGAATGCCGTT
Organism: uncultured Oscillospiraceae bacterium; assembly: GCA_964499575.1. Lineage (GTDB taxonomy): Bacteria > Bacillota > Clostridia > Saccharofermentanales > Saccharofermentanaceae > JAAYCT01. The sequence continues at coordinate 6,731 of CAZCLK010000018.1, forward strand.
ATTTGATTCCAACGCAACTGAATTATGGGATGGCGGATTCGCCGGTCGAGGAAGTCTGTGACGATGTTTCCGACTCCGTCATTAAAGTGTCCGTTGTTGTTGCGTCGGTCGCGAATGTTACCACTTTATTGTCCGAATCCAACTCGAAAGGATCCTTCTTCGTCATCTCGTCCACTCTTTCGATCCCGAGCATCTTTTTGTACTGATCTGAGTCAATCATCGGCAGAATCGAACGATACAGCAGGATGATTAGCAGCCCCAAAATACCGGCAATCAATAGATTGCGCAGGATATGGATCGTCTTTTGTTTTCTGAAACGACTGTCAATGTGCGCCTGAGTTGTATACCCGACGAGAACATAAATCCGATTGGCACTGGTTCGTTTCGGCAGCCTCTTCTTCTCATTCGCCCTGGTACGAAAATGGTTAACGATTCGCGAAGGGATATTTTTATAGTATTGTATTGTGTTTCTATACATAGAAATGGCAACAGCCTGTAATCGTTTGCCAAAACGAATGTACCAACCTGGATTGACCGGATTCATTGAATCGGAGTTTTGCGCAGACATTCGAACCCCTTCAATTGATTTTGCATCATTATAACATAATCAATGTGTATGCGGCGATTTCATAAACGAACAATCGTTTGACATCGCCATTTGCCAATGTTAGTATTGTTTTGAGCATACATTTTCTGTAAACGGAGGCTCTTATGGTTAACAAATATAAGTTTACCCGCAGCAATTTGGACCGTACGGTCGAGACAATCTATGAATACATAGTCACTTTCATTCGAAGTGAAGGGTATCCTCCGTCTGTGCGCGAGATATGCAGCGGTGTTGGCATTAAATCTACATCGACCATCCACGCGCATTTGAAGCGACTTGTTGAAATGAACCGGATCGAATACACTCCCGGAAAACGAAGAGCGATTATCGTTCCGGATCTCCAGCAGGAGAATGTCACTCACCTTCCGGTACTCGGCGCCATTTCTGCCGGTATTCCGATACTTGCTGATCAGAACATCGAAAGGACCCTGCCGATCTCGGCTGATTTTCTGTCTTCCGGAGAATATTTCCTTCTAAAAGTTCACGGTGACAGCATGATCAATGCGCACATCCTAAGCGGGGATTATGTGATCGTTAAACGTCAGAATACCGCTTCGGCGGGCCAGATTATTGTTGCGCTGATCGGTGATGAAGCGACCGTTAAAACATTTGCCAAAAAGGACGGGAAAACTTATCTCCAGCCGGAGAACGATGCGTATGCGATCATTCCGTTTGATAAGGGCGACTGTCAAATCCTGGGCATCGTCACGGGACTATTCCGATCTCAATTATGATTGGACCCTATTCCGGCGCAACAGAAATCGCGTCGAGCACCTTCACCGAATATATACTGAACCTCTTCTTCCGGTACGACGGAAGTGATCGATGATTTATAAATCAGGTTCTGAGTGTTGTCGGCATCCAGAATAATGGATTGGTTATCGAACCCGACAATAACGCCGCGTCTTCTCTCCCCTGCCACCAAATGGATCGTAACGATATTGTTGTTCTTTCTGCAGTTATTCAGGAATATTTCCTGCAAATTGGCGTTCTTAAATGATCGGAACGCCTCCTTCTGTCCCGGAGAATATTCGTTATCCGGGTCCGGATACTCGTGAATGACGCCGACCGAAGCCTTCCTGAATGAATTCGTGTGATACACCGCGATCACCTCCTCATAGAATTTCACGGATAGCGTATCACATCGAAAAAAACCTTTCGATAGGATATATACGTTAATTTCACTTGACAACATCATATTTACATGGCTTGAGAATGTATTGACGCATCTTCATGCCGGTCAACATACCGGATCGTTACGCATATCCGAGCGTTATTGAATCAATTATGACATCTTTATCATCCGGTGCGATCCAAATCGCTTCCTTCATTTTTTTGAACCATGTTAATTGACGTTTCGCATAGTTGCGCGTGCGTTGTTTAATCAAGCTTACGGTCTCCGAATAGGATCGCACCCCGTCGAAATACTCCGCGAATTCTTTGTATCCGATCGCTTGGATCGCCGTGGGTCCGATGAGTTCACCTTTTTCGAGAAGACTTAAGACTTCCTGTTCCAATCCCTTTGAAATCATCTCATCCACGCGGTGATCAATGCGCTGATACAAGTTTTCGCGCGGTATGTTCACGACAAAAACTTTAAACGGGTACCTTGGGCCGTGCAGAAGGGAACGTTCGCGATAAAGGCTCAATGGTTCATTACTCTGACGATATACTTCTAAAGCGCGTATGACTCGTTTGGCGTTATGCGGGTGGATTTTTCCTGCGCTTTCGGGGTCCACCCTCATAAGTTCCCGATATGCGGTATCACCGTTGTCAAGATTATACAGTTCGGTGACTTCTTCACGGGTCTTTGGAAGAACAGTAATCGGCGAATACTCGATCCCTTCGAAAAGAGAACTTGCATATTGACCGGTCCCCCCGCAAAATACCGGCAAAGTTTCGGCTTTCAGCAGTTTTTCGATGACTGCGTAGGCTTGTTCCAGATAGTTAGCAACAGAGAATACGCAATCGGTTCCGACGATGTCGATCAGATGATGATGAACCTCCTCTCTCTCCTCTTTCGTGGGTTTGGCTGTCCCGATGTCCATTCCCCGGTAGATCTGCATCGAGTCCATCGATACCAGTTCCGCGCATAGTTCCTTACAAAGAGAAAGCGCGAGCGCACTCTTGCCGACCGCGGTCGGTCCGCAAATGATCGGAATGTGCGAAATTTCTCCAATCGGTAATGTCAGTAACGGCGGCATCGCGATCTCCAAAGAAACGGTTCGGTTTTTGTGGAAGACATTACAGGATTCGTTTAAATTCCTTTTCAATAACTTTTCTGGAAAATCGAACGATGACCGGTCTTCCATGCGGGCATGAAAACGGGTTGTCCAGTATAGTCAAGCTGTCGATCAACGCGCGAATTTCTTGAGGATCCAATCGGTCATGGGCTTTAACGGCAGCCTTGCACGCTGCGGTTGCCATCGCCAGCAGGTATTTTTCATCCGATGCGTCAGTCTCGGATTTCAACGTTTCGGTCATATCGATAAAAACCGCAGTGATGCTTTTTTCCGGAAGAAATGAAGGAGCATAACGGATCGCAATCTCCCGTGGTCCTACACGATCAAAATCAAACCCGAGTCCGAGATACTTATTCCTGTTCTCGTCGACAAAATCCGAGTCCGAGGCCGTAAGAGTAACAACCGGCGGCGTGATTAATTGCTGTGACGGTATATTTAAGCGGTCACGCGAAGAATCTTCCTTAAGAAGTTTTTCATAGAGTACCTTCTCATGCGCCGCATGCTGATCTAAAACAATCAGATTGTCTTTCGACTCAAGAAGGATATATGTATTAAAAAGGGTTCCGATATAGCGGGCGTTCTTGATATCCGATAATGCAATTTCCCGGTCCCGGGCATTACCAAGTACGGCTTGGATTCGATCTGTTTGCATTTCGTCCCGAGGATAGTACGTCTGTTGTATAAGAATGTTCGGATCGGACGAATCGGAAAAAAGAACATTCTGGCGTTGAGCGTACGCGTATTGATCGACATAATCCCCTGACTGCTTTGTCTTATCCGGCCACGAAGGATAAATATCTTCGGCTTTCGTCGGTTCGGCAACATCCCGACGTTCGGGCGACGTCATCGACGGATCATCCGTGTTTTGCGTTTCGTTCTCAATCCGATTCATCGGGGCGCCGGAGTGTGACGATCGCGATACAAATCCCTCCGATCCGGTCAGCGCGTCCGGGATGAGGGATTCGTTCATCAGCGCGCTCTGAAGAGCGTGGTAAACGGACCGGAAGATTTCCGAATCATTCCAGAATCGTACTTCTGCCTTCTGCGGATGTACATTGACGTCGATCAGTGCCGGCGGGACATAGATCATCAGTACAACAAACGCGAATTTTCCTCGCATAAGAAGCGTCTTATATGCTTCGTCAATCGCCGCCGAGATCGTTTTTGAACGAATGATACGATCGTTGACAAATATTGTCTGCTCACCTCTGCCGGAACGGGCAAGAACCGGCTTTCCGGCAAATCCGCGGACCTTGATCTGCTCGTTTGAGGAATCGATCGGAACGCAGCTGTCGACCACATCGCCACCGTAGACGCAATACAGGGCGGATCGCGGGTCGTTGTTGCCGGGCGTGTGAAGGATCTCTTTATCGTTCTTTAACAGTCGAAAAGAAACATCGGGACGGATCAGGGCGAACCGCTCGCACAATATGGTGACGTACTGTGCTTCCGTCTGGTCCTTTTTCAGAAACTTATACCGTGCGGGAACATTGAAGAAAAGATTTCGCACCTCGATCGTGGTGCCCCACACACCGGCATGCCGCTCGCGACGGATCGGCTTTCCGGCTTCAAGCTCTACCTTCGTTCCGTATTCATCGCCGACCTGCCGGGTCTTGAGGGAAATCATCGAAACCGCGGCGATGCTGGACAGGGCCTCCCCGCGAAATCCCATGGTCGACAAGTTTTCCAAATCATCAAGAGATGTGATTTTACTCGTTGCGTGGCACTCGAACGCGGCCGATGCATCTTCCTCATCCATTCCGCAACCGTTGTCCGTGACCCGGATCATCCTGATCCCGCCGTCCGTTATTTCGACGGTGATAACGGAAGCGCCTGCATCAAGGGCGTTTTCAACCAACTCTTTAACGACCGAAGCCGGGCGCTCGACGACTTCTCCGGCGGCGATGCCGTTGGCTGTCAATTGGTTCAGGAGTTTGATCCTACCCATTATGTTCCTCTTCCTGTCCGGAGTACAACGGTCTCTCCTTTTCCGCACGGTCGATCAACGCATAAAGTATGTTCATGGATTCCAAAGGCGTCATTTTTGTAATGTCCAGCGACAACAATTCGTCCCGGATCGGGTCTTTCTGAATGAAAGTTTTACGCAGTGTGAAAATATCCATTTGCTTGTTCATCGGTCTTCCGAATAAATTGTCATCGCTCCCGAATCGATCTTCAGTATCGGTGTTTTCAATAACCGGCGTTGTACCTTCACGGATTATTTTACTCTTTTCGAGTTCGATAAGCACCTTGCCGGCACGTAAAATAACATCTTCGGGGACTCCGGCCAGACGGGCGACCTCGATACCGTAACTGTCGTCGGTACCCCCGTACTCGATTTTATGCAGAAAGACAATTCTCCCGTCCTTCTCCTCAACCGCGACATGTGAATTGAATATGCCCGGGATCCTTCCTTCCATTGTATTGAGCTCGTGATAATGCGTCGCAAAAATCATTCGGGCGAACATCACGGAGGGGTCGGCTATGAATTCGAGTATCGACCAGGCGATCGCCAATCCGTCGAAGGTGCTTGTTCCGCGGCCGATCTCGTCCATCAAAATCAGGCTTTTTCGCGTGGCGTTTCGAAGGATCGACGCGGCTTCATTCATTTCGATCATAAACGTGGATTGGCCGGAGGAAATGTCATCCGATGAACCGATCCGCGTAAATATCCGGTCGACGACACCGATCCGGGCGTACTGAGCCGGAACATAACTTCCGATCTGAGCAAGCAGGACAATCAGCGCGACCTGTCGCATATACGTCGATTTTCCGGACATGTTCGGACCGGTCAGCACCATGATTCTTCGATTGTCTGCGTTCATCAGCGTGTCGTTCGGCACAAAATCCCCTGTCTGAAGCATTTTTTCGACGACGGGGTGACGCCCGGCTTCGATGATCAGATCGGAGGAACCGTCGATTACTGGACGGGTGTACGAATCGCGCTGAGCCAGTTCCGCTAAAGACGAAACGACGTCCAGGAGCGCAATATGATCCGCGGTAGAATAAAGTCTTTGAGCGTGCTCGGCGATACGGTTTCTGATGTCGTTGAATAACTCGTATTCCAGTGTCATCAATCGCTGTTGCGCGCCGAGTATCGTGTCTTCCATGCGCTTCAGCTCTTCGGTGATAAAACGTTCCGCATTCGCCAGAGTTTGCCTGCGGACATAATAATCGGGCACCGCGGAGAGATTGCTTTTTGATATTTCGATATAATAGCCGAAAACCCGATTATAACCGATCTTCAAATTGCGTATTCCTGTCTTTTCGCGTTCCGACGCTTCCGTGTTCAGGATAAAGTCGCGACCGTGTTCGGCGGCTTCCTTGAGGCGGTCGACTTCAGAGGAAAAACCGGATTTAATGATTCCTCCGTCTTTGATCGTGATCGGCGCATCGTCGTCGATTGAGGAGTCGATTAAAGCATAAACGTCGGATAAGTCGTCAAAATCCGGACAGCGGATCCCGACAACGCCCCGTGAAAACCGTTGTGCGGTCTTTCCCAGAAAAGGAAGTTTACGCAGCGTGTTCTTGAGGTGGATCAAGTCACGAGGACCGGCGGTCGCGAGCGATATTTTGGACGCGAGTCGTTCCATATCCGCAATTCCGGACATCGCCTCGATCAGTTCCTGACGATAGATGAACGATTCCAACATTTCTTCAATGGAGTCCTGACGCTCAGAAATTTGTCCTACGCTCACGAGCGGCTCGTCCAACCACCGGTGAAGGAGTCGGGCGCCCATCGAGGTAACGGTTTTGTCGATGGCCCACAGGAGACTGCCGCGCTTAGATTTTGTGCGGATCGTTTGGGTCAACTCGAGGTTCGTGCGGGTCGGAACATCAAGCTCCATCGAGTCGGTGATCGAAAAGATCCGTATTTTCGAAAAGTGATTGACTTCAAATCGTTGTGTCTCGTCCAAGTATCGCAAAAGTGCGCCGGAGGCGGAGAACAGAAGCTGACGATCGTCGGTGTTTTTGCGGTCGGACGAGAATTCCGGGCGAAGTCTGGACGCATAATCGGAAGCAAAGTCCTTGTCGGGGCGCTCCTGGACGGTCAACGAAAACTGGACTTCTATGGTCCTCATAATCGGGAATTTTGAAAAGGCGCGATTACAGAGTATTTCTGATGGTGAGTATCTGGACAGCAGATTCATGAGTTGAGCGTCCGTGTTCCCGATCACAAGCTGGGTTGCTTCAAATGTCCCCGTCGCGATGTCCGCGATTGCTATTCCGTATTGCATTCCGAGACGGTATATCGATAGAATAAAGTTATTCTTTTTATCATCCAAAGAGGATGAATCCACAAGAGTTCCGGGTGTGAGAATCCGCGTGATCGCCCGCTTGACAATCCCCTTTGCGAGTGCGGGGTCTTCCATTTGATCGCAAATCGCGACCTTGTGCCCGTGAGATACTAGTTTCGCGATATAAGACTGCGCGGCATGATGCGGAATACCGCACATCGGCGCGCGTTTATCAAGCCCGCAGTCCCGACCGGTCAGCGCAAGCTCCAAAACCGCGGAAGCCGTAATGGCGTCATCAAAAAACATCTCGTAGAAGTCACCCAAGCGGAACATCAATATCGCGTCCCGGCATTGCTCCTTCTGTTCGAGGTATTGAAGCATCATCGGCGTGAGGCTTTCCCGGTTCAATGTATCATAAGTCAGCGGTTGATCATCCATCGGTAAAGTACTCCAGTTGCCCCTCGATTGAGAACGTTTTAGCCCGTATGAGTTTTACCATTGCTTGCTTCCCTTCGATGACCGGTCCGGTTCCGCCTTCTGAAATCAACGGATCAATGCCGCTCATCATGCCGTCGGGGATTGTAAAATTTATGAGCCGATTGGATGAAGTCCTTCCCGTAAACACCGTTTCATTGGTATGACTCACTCCCTCAATCAATATCTTTTCCGAATGCCCGACGACGGATTGGTTCGATGCGAGCGAATGGGCGTTCTGAAGCGCCAGAAGCCGCGAAAAACGGTCAGACACCACTTCTTCGGGTACGGGGTCGGAAAATGATGCGGCGGCTGTCCCGGGCCTCGGAGAGTAGATAAACGTGAAGGCGGCATCAAATCGCACCTGCTCCATCAGATCCAGTGTGTCCTGAAAATCCTTCTCGGTTTCTCCCGGAAATCCGACGATGATATCGGTCGAAACGGTTCCGTCCGGCACGCGCTTTCTGTACAGCAACGCAGTTTCAAGATAACGCTCGCGCGTATATCCCCGATTCATTCGCCGGAGAACGTCGTTACTCCCCGATTGAAACGGAAGGTGCAGATGCCGTTCAACGGACGGATGCGCCGCGATGATGTCGATCAGTCTGTCCGACAAGTCCTTCGGATGTGATGTCATGAAACGAATTTGCGAAAATAAACCCATCCCGGAAACGGTTTCCAAAAGGTCCGTAAAATCAGGGGCGCCCGCGATGTCCTTCCCGTATGAATTAACATTCTGACCTAAGAGCATCACTTCTTTGAAGCCCTTTTCGGAAAGCCCGCGTAACTGATCGAGAATCCGGTTGAACGCCCTCGAACGTTCTCTGCCGCGTGTATACGGTACGACGCAATATGTGCAAAAATTATTGCATCCGTACATAATCGGAACCAACGCCCTGAATGTGCGACGACGCAATACCGGCAGGTCATCGTCGTCCGGGAGATAATCTTCATCGGAGACCTGTCTGATCTTATCCCCCCTGCTGATCCGCTCATACAGAAATTCAGGAAGTCTGTGTATATCCTGTGGTCCGAACAGGATATCGACCTGAGAAAAACTTTTCTTTATCCTTTCCAGATCCTCCCGAATCTTCGTCATGCATCCGCACACGATGATCAGCATGTTCGGATTTTGGGCCTTCAAGGCCTTCCATGCTCCCAGATTTCCGAAAAGGCGATCCTCCGCATTTTCCCGGATTGCGCATGTGTTCATCAGCAATACATCCGGATTGTCGCCCGAATCTTCCTGAAATCCCATCCGCTCGAAAAGCCCGGCCATTTTTTCGCTGTCCGATTCGTTGAGTTGACAACCGTATGTGCGGATAAAGTACGTCGGAACGCGGCCGAGCATCAAAAAATGCCGGCTCAATAAATCACAATAATGCTCTTGAATAATCAGATCTTCCTTCGATACAATGACAGAGGACACACGTTCACCCCACTGAAAATCAATACAGATATCATATCAAAACAAGGGGTGTTTGGGAAATGGACAATTATCGGTTAGAATGTACAATAGTCCCGCGGACGGAGGTGTGATCTTGTCATGTAAGCGCCGGATTACCGGAATTATGTCTTTGACTCTGATCATTTTACTGGTGACCGGTATGGCTCAGCCGATCGGTATTCCTTCATGTTCTTCCGTGGCGCTTTGTCCGGTATTTTCTTCCGCCAAGGGAGCCGTACGGCATGAAACCGAATTACTGGACGAATCACCGGATGGTCTTCCGGATATCGACGGCCGGTCGTTTCTGCTTTTCGATGCCTTATCGGATACGTTTCTGGTCGGTAAAAACTGCGACGAAAAAACGGATCCTGCCAGTATGACGATGGTTATGACGGTCGTTTTGGCACTGGAGAATTTAAAGCAGGACACTATGATTACAGTTACGGCGGACATGCTCGAATATATTCCCCCCGAGTATGTTCGCCTCGGATTGATTATTGGCGAGGAAATATCCGTCCGCGACTGCATATACGCATCGTTGTTGATGACCGCAAACGACGCGTGCTCCGCTCTCGCGTTTGAAATCTCCGGTTCGCGGGAAGACTTTGCCAAACTGATGAACGAAAAAGCGGAGGAATTCGGTTGTAATGATACTAATTTCACGAATCCGATCGGCTACCCGGACACCGGACATCATACCACGGCTCATGATATGGCTTTGATTATGAAAAAGGCATTGGAAAACGATACGTTTTCGGAAGTCTCGGAAACAGCAACCTATGTCGTTTTGCCGACGAACAAATATGCGGATACAAGAACCCTCAATAACGGAAATCGTTTTGTTTCGACAACAACGTATTCGTATGATAAATTTGTCGCCGGGAAAACCGGTTACTCCGAAATATCCGGTCAGAGCATCGTCGCGGCCGCACGCAGTGATGACAGGACACTGATCGGAGTGATATTCGGAGCATCCGATCCCGAATTGCGATACTCGAATCTCATTGATTTATTTGAATATGGTTTTTTGCAATACACGACAACATTCAATGATGTATCCGAATATGAATCGGATATCAGCGAAGTCATTGATCGAATAAACGTAACCGTGAAAGAAATCGGTATGATAACAGCATCTTCCGTGACCGAACTTCAACCGTTTATTACCGTCCCGTCCTCTCGTTCTTTAGCAGGCTACAGCACCGGACTTGATTTGTCCGAAGTGGTGGTCGATCCGAATTCGGAATCGCAGGATCTTATCATACCGGTATATCGTCAATACGCGGACGGGATCCGAATGGTCGTCGGTACAGTGAATGTTCATGTGGTTAAGGAATCTGCGATTATCGAGAACGATGTCGATGATCGTAGCCGGTCAGAAATGATCCGGGATATAATCAGAAAAGCCGTTATTATCCTTTTGATGCTTTCGGCACTGCTCATCGCACTGGCCATTTTCCTTCGGATACAGAAACGCAGAAAATCATTAATGAACAGGAAAAATACCAAGGTGTTGTAAGAAGCCCCGGAAATACTTCGGACAAAGCGGTTTCTTTTTTCCGTAAAAGCCTTATTCCCCGGAAATCGTCAATCCCTCGATGCGAAGAGACGGCGATCCGATTATGCCGGCTCCGGCCGGATTGAAATAAAGGTCATCCGCAACCGAGACGACAGAATGAAGCAATTTAAAATAATTCCCGGATACGGTGATCTGGTCAACCGGACGGTCCGGTATTCCGTCAACGACGAGAAATCCTTCGCATGAAAGAGAAAAATCTCCGGATATTTCGTTTGCTCCGGCATGAAGGCCGATCAAATATTTGATGAATAATCCATTACCCATGTCCGCAAGCAGAGATTCCCGGGATGATTTTCCGGGCACGATATAAAAATTAGTCGGGCCGATATCGATCGAACCTTTGTACCCCGAGCGAAATCCGTTGCCCGTTGACTCGATTCCTGCCGCTGCCGCAGTCTTACGGTTGTGCAAATATGTCAACAAAGTACCCTTATCGATCAACAATTTGTCCCGCGCGGAAACGCCTTCCGAATCAAATGGAAAGGACATAAACGAATCCGGATGGCTTGCATCATCACGAAGATCGACACATTCGGAGGCGATTTCTTCTCCGATTTTACCGTCAAGAAGCGAAAACCCCTTCTGGACCGCTTCCGCAGAGAAAACGCCACTGAAAGCGGTCAACATGTCCGCAGCCGCGCGGGCATCCAGGACCACAGAATATTTCCCGGAACGAATCGGCGCGGCACCGAGCTTGCTGAGCGCGTCTTCGGCGGCTTCCTTCGCTAGAGCGGAAATATCGATTTTATCGGGATCTCTTCCAATCCATAGACAGAAACCGGTTTTGGTCTGACCATCGGCAATACATCTGGAAGTTGCGAACACAGAAAGAATATTGTAAACAGAATGGCAGTTTAAACCTAACGAGTTTCGTATCGCCTGAGCCCCGACATTATAAGATAAAAAAAGTTCATCGACGGCAACGATCCTCGGATCATACTTAAGTATGGCATCTTCCAGTGCCAATGCGGTCTTCGAAAAATAGTCGAAGTCCTTTTTATCCAGTTCCGCGGAGAAATTATCTGCTTTCGGATAATCTTTTTCACCCTCGAAAAGCGTCTCGTGCTCTTTGTTTTCTAAAACTTCGCTGTTCTCGCGAGCCTTTTCGAGAAGAAAACGAGCCGCGTCCTCGTCGAAGACTTCCGTGAAAGAGTACCCCATCTGGTCGCCTATACGACCGCGAAAGGATAATCCGGACGTTGACGACGACTCGAATAAAACAATCTTATGTTCATGAACCTGCAGTTGAACGGATTCCTCCCCGCTGAAATACACTTCGGACTCGGTAAAACCGGCTGAAGGAGACTGACTCAAGAGTAGTTCGATGAAGGAATCCGGTATTTCGATTCTGGTGCTCATATATCGTCCTTTTGACCTCCAACCGTAATTTCGGATACGCGTATCGTCGGTTGTCCGACATTGGTCGGAATATGACCGCTTGAAGCCCCGCACATTCCCTGAGCGAATTTCCGGTCGTTTCCGACACGATCAATGTTGAGAAGAATATCGTGCCCTTTCCCGATCAGCGTTGCCCCTCGAACCGGCTCGGCCAGTTGACCGTTCCGGATCATATAGGCTTCGTTGACAGAAAAATTGAATTCTCCGGTTGACGGGTCAACCGATCCGCCACCCATATTGGCGGCGTAAATACCAAACGGAGTATCCGCGATGATTTGTTCTTTTGTATCGGATCCCGCATCGATGAACGTGTTGGACATTCGGGAAGTCGGCGCATATTTATAGTTCTGTCTTCTTCCCGCACCGTTCGGGACGGTGTTCATTCTCCTTGCTCCGATCCGGTCGATTAAATACCCCTTGAGCATTCCGTCTTGGATCAGAACGTGGCGCTCCGGAACGACCGCTTCGTCGTCTACAGTAAATCCGCCCCATTCGCCGCCGAGGGTCGGATCATCTATGGCGTTGACGACGGAGGAGGCAATTTGCGTGCCGATTTTTCCTGTAAAGACAGATGCGCCGATTCCGACCGCGGAAGCTTCCAACGCATGCCCGCACGCCTCGTGAAATATAACACCACCAAAGCCGTTTCCGATAACAACGGGAAACCGACCCGAGGGGCAAGGCCCGGCCTTGGCCATCGTCACGGCGATGCGGGCGGCTTCGTCTGCAAGTTCTTCGATCGGAAGCGATTTAGTAAACTCAAAGCCTCCGTTTCCGCCCGGAGCGAAATATCCGGTCTGCTTCTCATCTCCGAGTGTTGCGACGGCATCGATCATAAAACGCGTGCGAACGCGCTGATCCGTAACGTAATCACCTTCCGAGTTGGCAATCAGAACGCTGCGTTCCATGTCTGAATAAGAAGATGTCGTTTGAGTGATGATTTCGTTATAGGCCTTTGCCCGTGATGAAGCAAGTCGAAGAATATCGGATTTTTCCTTTTGAGCGACCAGAAGCGGCGATATGACCGGCTTGCTCGAAAGATAATCAACCCTTCCGTTCAAAGAAATATGACGGGGCTGCGGATCCTCCAGAAGAGATCGGGAAGCGTTTTTTGCCAAACGAATCAAAGTATTTTCGCTCAGATCGTTCGAATATACATAAACACTGCGTATTCCCATAAGAACCCGGATACCCACGCCCAAATCGATCCCGGTGGAGGCGTTTTCGATAATGCCGTTCACTGCCGACAGTGACGATGATTTTGTTCTTTCGACGTACACTTCCGAAAAGTCCCCGCCGTAAGCAAGGGCAGCCGTCAGAACACGTTCGATGACGTTTTGATTCAACATAGTTGCTCTCCGTATGAGTTTCTCTCCGCTTTGATCGTTAACAGGATCGAAAAGCCGGCGGATTCAGCCTTCTATTTATAGGTTCTGATGATCTTCTTGGATGTGGTCTTATCAAACTCGGTGTCCCGATAAACGACCTTGCGGATCTGCTTATAGGAAACCAGTTGGTCGTTTACCTTTCGGGATTCGGCTTCAAGAAGCGACTGGATTGCATCGGGATCGGGATTATCGCCTAACTTCTCGCGGACTGCTTCCATATTCGGGAATATCGTCGCGGTTACAATGATATCATCATGCATATCGTCTTCACCGGTCACAAGCGATTCGGTAATGAAGGGCGATCTGGACAGGAGGCCTTCGATTTCTTCCGGGAAGATATTCTTGCCGTTTTTGGAGATGATGACGTTCTTTTTCCTTCCGGTAATGATGACAAAACCATTCTCGTCCATATACCCCAAATCTCCGGTGTGAAAATAACCTTTGTCGTCGATCGCTTCATGCGTCGCTTCATCGTTCTCGTAATAGCCCAACATGACGTTCGGTCCTTTTCCGATGATTTCGCCGATGCCGTTCTCATCTTTATCGATGATCTGAATGTGAACACCGGGAAGCGGCAGTCCCGCAGAACGGTCGTTGAAGTCAACGTCCCGGTTGAGCGCCAAAATCGGCGCACACTCGGTCAGGCCGTAGCCCTGTATACAAAGAAATCCGAGTTTCTGCATGTCCGACAGGATCTTCGGGTCAATGCCCGCGCCGCCGGATATGAGCATTCTGAGGTTTCCTCCGAATCCGTCATGTACGGCATGAAATAACTTGCGACGCTTATCAATACCGATCGCCCTCAGTGTCTGGCTGATCGCAAGTCCCAGTTTGAATTTTCTTGCCATCTTTTTGTCGGCGGTGGCCTTCTTCATGATCGCGCGATGGAACATCTCGAGCATCAGCGGAACCGCGAGAATGACGGACGCCTTGGCTTCCTTCAGGTTCTGGGTAATGTAACGAAGCCCTTCGCATTGAGCGATGGTTGAGCCTCTATACGTCTGACACAGAAAGCCGCAGGTGCACTCATAGGTGTGGTGGATCGGCAGTACGGACAGAAAAACATCGGACGGATCGATATAGACCATCTTGCACATCCCTTCGAGGTTTGCGCAGATATTGCGTTGGGATAGCATAACGGCCTTGGATTTGGCGGTCGTTCCGCTCGTGAAAAGCAGGATCGTCATATCCTCCGCATTGATTTCGGCATCAAGAAAGTCACGGTTCCCCTCTTCAAGCAATTTTTTACCCTTTTCGAGAAGGTCCCAAAAATAGTGCGAATTATCTTTCGGATCGATGTTATCCATGCAAATCAGATGCTTGACCGTACTGATCTGATCTTTGATCTCGTCGATTACCGGCTGTTTTGAAGAAGAGTAAACCACAATATCCGAATAGGACCGGTTTAGTAGGCTGGCGATCTCATGAGCGGGAAGCTCCTTATCGATCGGAACGACGACGCCCGTACCGTTTGTTGTCGCCAAATAAGTAACGTACCATTCATATCGGGTCTCCGACAGGATGGCGACACGGGAGCCTTTGCCGGAAAGTTGAACCAATGCTGTACCGAGAGCATCGACGTCGGCGCCGAAGGTTCTGTACGAAACATTCGTGTAGGGCTCTCCCCTGTTCTTCTTGATCATGAAAGCGGCTTTATCGTTAAAAAGTTTGACACTCTGCCGGAGCATGTCCCGTAAGTCTTTGATTTCACGGACCTCATAATACGGAATGTTTTTCATCTTCGAAAATCTCCCTTCAACATGTCGCTGGCAAAAAAATATGCTTTCAGTATAAACGAAGCGGCATGTCGATTCAATGCCGTGCGGAGCCGTTATCCCGGAAGAACATATTGCGAAAGTTTTTTTCGGAGTAACTTCGGATTTATTAAGACTTCGCCCAAACGATTCCAGAATTGATCGGAGTGATTGAGGTAATAAAGGTGTGTCAGCTCATGGAAAAGAACATACTCGAAAAGTTCGTCCGGCAAATGATCCAGATAACCGTTCAGCGAAATGTTTCCGAGAGAGGAACATGAACCCCAGGAGGTTTTCGAGAAACGAATGAAGATTCGTTTCGGCTTACGGCCGTCATAGCCGGATAAAAAGGAAGCCGCGCGCAACCGTACGCGATCGGCCAGCAAATGTTTGTCTTCATCGGGGCAGGCCGGAAGCGCGGTTTTTTTGGATAGGGCGGCAATACGTTTCAATATCCAATCATGCCGCAAATCAATAATCTCGTCGGCGTATGCAAGCGAAAAATATCCCGGTGCCATAAGATGGACTTCGCCGAGTGCCGTAAGGCGGATGACCGCGCTTTTTCTTTTCGAGCGCGTCAGGCGGTACGGAATTCGATTAACCGGGGATACTCTGTCGCTCGTCACGGATTTACCGGAATAAGGCCTTCGGATCATGCGTCACATT
The DNA here is from genome assembly GCA_964499575.1 of uncultured Oscillospiraceae bacterium. Classification (GTDB taxonomy): domain Bacteria; phylum Bacillota; class Clostridia; order Saccharofermentanales; family Saccharofermentanaceae; genus JAAYCT01. The sequence continues at coordinate 22,525 of CAZCLK010000018.1, forward strand.
CCGGGTATTTCGCGTATCCTTTGGAGATTGCCAGTTCTGCGCGTTCTTTGGCCTTGCCTCCGAGGGCGAGCTGATCCGAGATGAAGTTCGGATGAGACTGCAAAAATGCCTCCATATATCCGGAAGGACTGTTCATGAAATCCGTTACCATAAGAAACTGAGGTTTTGTGATTTTATTCATCTCGAGGGCTTTTGCGAAAAACTCCGGTTTGATCTGCGTGAGGGTATGAAGAGACACACCTTCAGATGCGAGGTTATCGGCTCCGCCCTGTAAGCGGTCGACAACCGCGAGCGTATCGGATATCGTCGCGGAGCACTCGCGAATGACCGGAATCCAGACCCGTGTGTAGCTTGACGCCTCGGTAACCAGGTCTACGATGTGCAACGACTTTTTACCGGACAGATCCGCTTCAAAAGCGTGGACGGTGTTTGCAAAATCATCGGTCGAATAGACGGCCTGGAAATCCTTAAATATCGATAAGTGCGGCTTATGAAGAAAATATGCGGGAAGCATCGAGAAGAAAAAGTCGCGGCGTTCTCCGCCGGAGATGAAATCAAAGGATAGACCTTTCGCCTTTTCGACGAGCATATCGATAACGGTTCTGTAGGAATCCGAACGCTCGTAAATCATGAGCATATGGTCCAGAAGAAGTTTCGGAAAAATGTTTCGATCACTGCTTGAGGCCGCCTCAATGATCGATAGGAGCTCCAGCGCTTCACGCTCACTGCCCAAAAGAAAATGCGTGTTGATATAAAATGGTCCCAGACGGCCGGACGCGTACCAGAAAGGAGTTTCCGGATCGCTGACGCGTACGGCGTCCGTTGCGAAAAGCGAATCGATAATGCGGTTTTCCATGATTGTTACCTCCATAATTCCAGTGTTCCGACGATGTCGGACAGCTCGCTGATATTGTTTGTTTCCGCGTACGCGCGAAGATCACCTGCGATCGTTAGAGGGGTTTCCGGATGAATCATCAGTGCCGTTCCGATCTCGACGGCTGACGCGCCGGCGATCATAAACTCCAGAACGTCTTTATAGTTCATCGCTCCGCCGCAACCGATGACGGGAATATCCAACACACGGTGACATTCACTGACCATCCGCAAAGCGACCGGCTTGATCGCGGGTCCGGAAAGGCCTCCTGTATTATTTCTGAGTATCGGGCGACGCGTCCGGATATCGATCGCCATGCCCAGAAGCGTATTAATAGCGACGACGGCATCCGCCCCTCCCTCTTGAGCCGCAATGGCGGTGTCGGCAATCGATGTAACATTTGGCGTCAATTTCACCCATAGCGGAAGCGAAGTAACGGTACGGACCTTCCGGACCAAATCGCGAATTTCCTTCGGGGAAGATCCGATGATCATACAGCCCTCTTTTACATTCGGGCAGGACAGATTCAGCTCAAGCGCATCGATCTTGCCGGAATATTCGTTCAGCCGGGATGCCATCCGGATATAATCCTCCGTACTGTGTCCCGCCACGTTGACAATGACGCGCGTCCCCAGCGATGCCATGAAATCAAGGTCGTTTTCGATGAAATAATCGACGCCGGGGTTTTGAAGACCGACGCTGTTGAGCATTCCGGACGGTGTCTCCGCAACCCGGCATCCGTCGTTTCCAGCCCGGGGTAACGGTGTGAGTCCTTTGGAACAGATTCCTCCGACTTCAGAAAAATCGATGTAACCGGACAGTTCACGCCCGAAGTTGCAGGTGCCTGAGGCAAGGAGAATCGGGGATGATAAAGACAATCCGGCAATCTTTGCTTGTATGCTCACCATATCACCTCCCGCGCATCGAAAACAGGTCCGTCTGCACAACAACGTTTATTGTCATAGGCGTGATCTTCTTTCGGGCTCTTGATCTTACACGTGCAAACCAGGCACATACCGACTCCGCACGCCATCCTGCGCTCAAGCGAGACATAGCAGGAAAGACCTTTCATAAAAGCCCACTCAGAGACTCTTTTCATCATAATATCCGGTCCGACGGTGAAAACCGTTGCCTCCGAGATTTCGTCGTCACCAAGGCCTTCCAGAGCATCCAGAACGTTCCCGTGTATACCGATATCACCCTTGTCCGAGGTGACGATAAACTGATCCGCACAAGTTTTAAACTCGTCAATCAGACAAGTCTCTTCGCTTGATCGAAATCCCAATACGCTCAATGTCGGAATCTTATTTGATCTCGCGTGAGATAATGCAAAATACAGCGGATATACACCGGTACCTCCGCCGACAAGAATTAACTTCTTAATACCGTCAACGGGGAAAGGATTCCCCAAAGGGCCGAGTACGTCCACTTCCTGCCCCGGCTCATAGGAACAGATATCGCGGGTTCCTTCACCTACCACCCGAACACCAATAGAAAAATATCCTCGCTCCGGATCGGTCTCACATACGCCGAAAGGACGCTTAAGAAGCTGATGACATGATATATTCACAAAATGTCCGGGTATCGCCGAAACGGCGATTTCAGGGCAATCGAACGTCAATAGAGACGAATCCTTATTGATTCTTCTTGTAAAAACGAGCCTCGCTTTATATTCCTTTTTCATCTTGTCCTCTACTTCATCAACATATTGTTTTCGGGGGGTAATTCGTTTCTGGGAATCGACTGTGTTCTTGTTTCTGAAACGATGCCCGAAAAATCGGAGATTTCAAAGGAGGTCAGGTCTGTGGGTTTCATATCCGTCTCCAAACACTCAATAACCGCGACAAGCGTGTCCAGCGAAGTGATAATCGGCACGCCGTGTTCGATGCACGATCTTCTGAGACGAAAGCCGTTACGGATCATTACTGAAGCGTTCCCCTCCGTGTTGACCAAAAGCCGGATTCTTCCGCTTTTGATGAGATCCAGTGCGTTCGGAGAATCCTCCTCAATCTTTCGGACGGTGTTCGTCGGTATTCCGTACCGGTTCAGATAATTTGCCGTACCACCTGTCCCGTAAAGATTATACCCGAGACGATTGAGTTTGTCCGCAAGAGGGACCAGATCCGATTTGTCACTATCACGCACCGTGAGGAATATCCCCGAATTCCGTGCAGGAAACTTGAATCCGGATGCCAGAATAGCTTTGAACATGGCCTCGGAGTACCGGGTGGACAGTCCGAGCACCTCTCCGGTGCTTTTCATCTCAGGCCCGAGACTGGCGTCGACATCATGAAGTTTTTCGAAAGAAAATACAGGCGCTTTGATCGCGTAAACCCACGGATATCTCGCATACAGTCCGGATCCGAAAGGAAAGACCTTCAGCTTGGCGCCGAGCATGATCCGCGTTGCGATGTCCACGATCGGTATTCCGGTCACCTTGCTGATATAAGGAACCGTCCTCGATGATCTCGGATTGACCTCAATCACATAAACTTCATCGTTATAAAGAATGAACTGAATATTGACAAGACCGATCACACCGAGGGCAAAGGCAAGCTTCCTCGTATACCCAATGATAATTTCACGAATTTTTTCGGGAATGTATGCCGGAAAGATTGATATGGAGTCGCCGGAATGGACTCCCGCACGTTCAAGATGCTCCATAATCCCCGGTATTAAAATATCCTCGCCATCGCATACCGCATCGACCTCGAGTTCAATACCGCGAAGATATTTATCGACCAGAATAGGGTGTTCCTGCTCGACAAGATTGATGATTCGCATGTACTCGTTCATTTCGTCATCGTCATTCACGATGGCCATTCCCTGACCGCCTAATACATAGGAGGGTCGGACGAGGACCGGATAGTTGAGTTTTGCGGCGAGCGTCAAGGCTTCTTCAACCGTAAAAACCGTTCCGCCTTGAGGCCTTTTGATGTCGCACTCCTCAAGAATTTTATCAAACCGCTCTCGATCCTCCGCAGCGTCAACATTATCCGCAGAAGTCCCGAGGATCCTAAAACCCATATCCGAAATTGCTTTAATGAGCTTGATCGCGGTCTGCCCGCCGAATTGACAAATGCACCCGTCGGGTTTTTCATTTTCGAGGATCGCCCGGACGTCGTCTTCGGTAAGCGGCTCAAAGTAAAGCCGATCCGACGTATCGTAATCGGTGGATACGGTTTCGGGGTTGTTGTTCGCGATGATTGCCTCGTAACCCATATCGCGCAAAGCCCGGACGGAATGAACGGAGCAGTAATCGAACTCAATCCCCTGCCCGATTCGGATCGGACCCGATCCGAGTACCAGGACTTTCTTTCTATCCGTCCGTTCGGATTCATTGAATGTGTCGAATGTCGAATAATAATATGGAGTAATCGCCTGATATTCTCCCGCACAGGTATCGACCATTTTATAGGTGTGAAAAAGGCCCGAAGACTTCCTGCGATTACGTATTGTTTTCGCATCAGACTTCGTTAAGCGTGCAATATACGAGTCGGTGAAACTCATTTTTACTGCTGCGGCGAATAAATCATCCGGAAGTTCACGGCCCCCTTCGCATCGAAGCAGCGCATCCTCGATATGAACGATATTGGCAATTTTCGAAAGAAAAAATTTATCGACAAGAGTCATCCGATAGATCTCTTCGATCCCGTGATTTCGCCGAATATATTCGGCCAGAAAGAAAATCCGCATATCCTCAACAATAAGCATATGTTCGAAAAGCGCTTCGTCCGAAAGTTTGTTGATCCACGGCACAAAAAGACCGCCGATATTCATCTCCAGAGAACGCACAGCTTTCATTAAAGCACTTTCGACCGTATTGCCGATTGACATGACCTCGCCGGTCGCTTTCATTTGTGTGCCGAGTGTTTTTTTCGCTTTAACGAATTTATCAAACGGAAACTTCGGAATCTTGGCGACGACGTAATCGACGGCCGGTTCAAAACAAGCTTTGGTTTTTCCGGTGACTTCGTTCGGAATTTCATCAAGCAAATATCCGCAAGCGATTCTGGCCGCGACTTTGGCAATCGGATAACCGGTCGCCTTGGATGCTAAAGCCGAAGAGCGTGACAGTCTCGGATTCACCTCAATGACGGCGTAATCGGGTTTTGTCGGATGTTGGGCAAATTGAACATTGCAGCCCCCTACGATCCCGAGCTCCTCTACAATCCGCAAAGCGGATGTACGCAAGCGTTGATACTCGGTATCGGATAGCGTTTGAGCCGGAGCGACGACGATTGAGTCGCCCGTATGAATACCGACCGGATCCAGATTCTCCATCGAGCAAATTGCGACCTTATTGCCCCTTTCATCCCGAACCGCTTCAAATTCGATTTCCTTCCACCCGGCAATACTTTTCTCGATGAGAACCTGACCGACGGGACTGGAATCAAGGCCGAGTGTGGCAATCTCGATAAGGTTGTCCTTTGAAGACGCGATACCGCCGCCGGTACCGCCTAAAGTATAAGCCGGACGAACAATAACCGGATAACCCAAGACATCTGCGATGCGCAGGCAATCATCGATCGAATTTGCAGTTTCCGAAGGCACGCAGGGTTCGTTGATCCGAAGCATCGCCTCCCGAAACTGCTCGCGATCCTCGCCCATTTTGATGCTTTTCGCAGAAGTTCCCATCAAAAGGACACCGTGGTCGGAAAGAAAGCCCGAGTCGTTAAGTTGCATTGAAAAATTGAGACCGGTCTGACCTCCCAATGTTCCAAGAAGTCCGTCTATATTTTCATTTATGATAATACTCTTGATTACGTCAATCTGGAGAGGCTCGATATAGACCCTGTCTGCGATTCCCGGGTCGGTCATTATGGTAGCGGGATTACTGTTGACGAGGACGACATAAAACCCCTCTTGCTTCAGTGTTCGGCAGGCTTGTGTACCTGCATAGTCGAATTCGGCGGCCTGACCGATGATGATCGGTCCGGATCCGATGACCAACACCCTCTTTACGTCCGTTCTTCTGGGCATAGGTTCCTCCGTATTTTAATGCCGGTTATGGAAGGATTCAAAAGCGATCCATTATTCGTTTCGCTTTCTTCCGAGTGCGGCATTCAAGTCTTCGCGCATGCGAATCGCCTCGTCGCGGGTCGCCATCGCAAATTCTTCTTCTGACAGGTCATTTCTTTTTTTATACGCGCACATCAAACTCCTTGATGCATTTACGACGGCACCGTCGCCCCGGTCGGTAAATGCACAGGCTGCGGAATCCGCGTCTCCTCCCTGTGCGCCGTATCCGGGCACCAGGATAAAAGCGTGCGGCATTCTCTTCCGAAGAATCTTTGCCTGCTCGGGCCACGTTGCCCCGACGACGGCGCCGACAGAACTGAGTCCGCTCTCGCCGATGAGAGTGCTCCCCCATTCTTTGATCTTATCCGCTACGGCCTCGTAAAGCGTTCGCCCGTCTTCGAGCTTCTGATCCTGAAAATCTCCCGCGGAAGGGTTCGAGGTTCGCACCAGGATAAACATGCCTTTTCCCTCATCCTGCGCAACCTTGATAAACGGTTCGATCCCGTCGATTCCGAGATATGCGTTCAACGTGATCGCATCGGCATCAAACATCGGGACATGACTTCCGTCGATCAGTGTCGTTTTACCGATAATTCCGGCCGCATAGGATTCCGCCGTCGCTCCGATGTCGTTTCTTTTCGCGTCGGCAATAACAATCATTCCTTTTTCACGCGCGTAGTCGATGGTGCTCTTAAGCGTCTTTATTCCTTCGATGCCGTACATTTCATAATAGGCAAACTGAGGCTTGACCGCGGGTATAATGTCGCAGGTCGCGTCGATCAACGCCTTGTTGAATTCAAGGATCGCCATCGCGGATGCGATTTGAACGTCCGGCTCTTTTTCTGCCCATGCGGTGCGGATTGCGCCCGGTACATAATCGAGTTTGGGATCGAGTCCCAACACGGTCGGATTATTCAGTTCTTTGATCCTGGCGGCGAGGCGGTCAGCGAAGTTCTTCATAGGTCAGTCTTCCTCCCATTACGGTAAATATGCACTTTCCGAATAATTCGTTTCCGTGAAAAGGGGTGTTTCTCGATTTGCTGAGCATTTTATCCTTGTCGAAAACAAACGGATTCTCAAGATCAAAGCATGTAATATCCGCCGGAGCGCCGATATCAAGTGTTCCGCGACCGAGTTTGAGTATCGAGGAAGGCTTTTTTGACATGCACTCAATCAATTGCGACAGGGATAATCTTCCGGTCCGGACCAGATGCGTGTATCCGAGCGCAAACGCGGTCTCGAATCCGACGATGCCGTTCAGTGCCAATGAAAACTCGATCTGCTTATCGTCCTGATGGTGCGGAGCGTGATCGGTGACGATGATATCGATCGTACCGTCCGCAAGACCTTCAATTACGGCCTGCCGGTCATCCTCCGTGCGAAGCGGAGGACTCATCTTCGCGTTCGTATCAAAGCCCGTGCAGGCCTCCTCCGTGAGCGAAAAGTAATGCGGGCAGGTTTCGGCGGTCACCTTGACTCCGCGCGCTTTCGCGTCACGAATCACTTGAACCCCCGCTCGATTGCTGACATGACAGATATGAACCGGAAGTCCCAAGTATTCCGCGATCTGGATGTCGCGAGCAATATTGATGTTCTCCGCAAGCGTCGGAATTCCCCGAAGACCCATCCGGGTTGAAAGCGCTCCCTCGTTCATGGCGCCTTCGGATATCGATTTATCCTCGCAGTGATCCATGACGATCAAATCAAACACACCGGCGTATTCCATTACTTTTCGCATCAGATCGGCGGTTTCAATCGGAAGTCCGTCGTTGGAGACCGCGACGATCCCCGCATCTTTCATGAGGCCGATCTCGGAAAGCTCTTTAGTACACAAGCCCTTGCTCGCGGCCCCGATCGGGAACACATTCGCGTAGCCGACTTTTTTACTTTTTGCGATGATACTGCTCACTACCGCCGCGTTATCGCATACCGGATTTGTATTGGGCATCGGACAAACGGAAGTGAACCCTCCCTTGGCGGCGGATTTTGTTCCGCTTTCGATATCTTCTTTGTATTCGTAGCCCGGGTCTCTGAGGTGACAATGGGCGTCAATCAAACCCGGAAATAGTGCGGCTCCTCCTGCTTCGCAGGTGCAATCAAAGGGCCCTTCAAACTTCCCGCTGATCCGTCCGTCCCGGATGTAGAAATCAACAGGCGATCCCTGATTCATCGGCCGGGTGTTTTTTATTAGGATATTCATCACTGATTCCTCCTCGCGATAAGAAGATAGAGCACCGCCATCCGAACCGCGACACCGTTTGTGACCTGTTCGTTAATCAGCGACTGCGGGCTGTCATAAAGGACGGTCGGAAGCTCAACACCATGATTGCATGGTCCCGGGTGCATGATGATTGCCGACGACTTGGCTTTTTTTATCGTTTCGGGAGTGATCGAAAAAAATCTTGAATACTCGGCGATCGAAGGGAAAAGCGACTTTGCCTGCCTTTCAAGCTGGACCCGAAGCCCCATGACCGCGTCGGCACCTTCCACCGCTTCATCGACGGATTTTGCGATTGTACACCCCATCTTTTCCATTCCGACCGGAAGCATCGTCGGCGGGCCGTAGACAAAAACCTCGGCGCCGAGCTTGGTCAATCCGATGGTATTGCTGCGCGCGACCCTGCTGTGGTAAATATCGCCGCAAATCGCCACCTTCAGTCCCTCAAGAGTCCCGAACCTCTCTCTCATTGTATACATGTCCAAAAGCGCCTGCGTCGGGTGCTCATTCATTCCGTCCCCGGCATTGACGACGGAAGCCTTCAGAAACGGAGCAATAAAATGCGGCGCCCCCGATTGGTTGTGCCGCATGATCAAAATGTCCGTCGCCATCATATCAATCGTCCTTGCCGTGTCCAAAAGCGACTCTCCTTTATTGACACTGCTTCCCGAGGTGGAGATATTCGCGCTTGCCGACCCCATGTACTTCGAGGCAAGCTCAAAAGAAAGCCTGGTCCTCGTGCTGTTCTCGTAAAATAGCGTGATAACCGACTTGCCCTGAAGATGCGAGGTTTTCTTGTTGCCCGAGGTTAAAACGCGCTTCATCATCTCCGCCGTATCCAGTATTTCGGTGATTTCCTCGGCGGTCAATTCATTCATGCCCAGAAGGTCTTTACTTCGCAGAGTCATTTTTTCACCTCTTCACACAAAACAACCCGATCCTCACCGTCGACTTCGGCAAGTTCGACACGGATCGATTCCATATTCGATGTCGGCACGTTTTTCCCGACATAATCGGCCCGGACCGGCAGTTGCCGGTGACCGCGGTCCACCATGATCGCCAGTTGAATCGACGCCGGCCGCCCCATATCGAAAAGCGCCTCGATCGCGGCTCGAACCGTTCTTCCGGTATATAACACGTCGTCCACCAAAACGATCGTCTTGTCATTGACGTCCAGGGGAATATCCGTTCCGTTAACGATTGGGTGAGCGCTCAGCATCGAAAGGTCATCACGATAGAAAGTGATGTCCAAAACACCGACCGGCGGCTTCATCCCTTCGATGGACTCAAGGATTCCCGCAATCCTTTTAGCCATCGGAACCCCTCTTCTCTGAATCCCGATGATCACCAGATCGGATAATCCTTTATTCTTTTCGAGGATCTCGTGCGAAATTCGGGTCAGGGCCCGGGAAATCGCGCTTGCGTCCATCAGGATTGCCTTTTCTAATGATTCCGACATATTCACGCTCCCTTCTTGTGATGCCCTTCCGGGCGATGTTTGGGGACAAAACAAAACCTTCCGCCGCTTCGGGCTCGGAAGGCTTACAATAATCGTAATCTCGTCGACAGAAAGTCGGCTCCTTACACTATATAACCCTTCCGGATCTCACAGGATCTTGTTAAAAGGTCTTTATCTTGAAAGGATAATAAACTATTCGTTGACACTTTTCAAGTGGCTGTGATAATATTTTCTGGTCACGGGGCTGTGGCGGAATTGGCAGACGCAGCAGACTCAAAATCTGCCGATCGTGAGATTGTATGGGTTCAAGTCCCATCAGCCCCACCAGGATTCGAAAGGCATTTCCCG
>CAZCLK010000019.1:0-30003 GCA_964499575.1 uncultured Oscillospiraceae bacterium
GTATCCCTTCATCGCCTTGAAAAGTCCTTCGAAGTCGCCCTGCTGATACGGAAGTATTTTCGCAAGAGCTTTTCTCCGGGCATCTTCGGTCTTGGCGACGATCATCTGACGGAACGCAAAGATGCGCTCCTCCTCGAAAAACATGTGCTCGGTACGGCAAAGGCCGATTCCCTGGGCGCCGAGTTCAAAAGCGACCTTGGCGTCACGGACGGTGTCGGCGTTGGTACGGACCTTCATCGTGCGGAACTCATCGGACCAGTCCATAATCGTCTTGAAGTCACCGGATAGGCTCGCTTCCTGTGTCGCGATTTTGCCGGAATAAACGGCACCGGTCGTCCCGTCCAGAGAGATCCAGTCGCCTTCGTTGAATTTCTTACCGTCCGGTGTCTGGAAGTATTTTTCTTCTTCCTTGATGATCAGTTCGGAGCATCCGGAAACACAGCACTTGCCCATGCCGCGCGCGACGACGGCCGCATGCGAGGTCATACCGCCGCGTCCGGTCAGGATGCCCTGCGCGACATTCATTCCGGCCAAATCCTCCGGGGAGGTCTCCAGGCGGACCAAGAGGACCTTTTTGCCCTTTTCGGCGGCAATCGTCGCATCCTCGGCAGAGAAATAGACTTCACCGGAAGCGGCACCCGGCGAAGCCGGGAGTCCGCGGGAAATCGGGGTGGCGGCCTTTAACGCGGCCGGATCGAAGGTCGGGTGCAGGAGCGCGTCGAGTTGCTTCGGATCAAGCTTCATGATCGCTTCTTCCTTGGTGTTGAGGCCTTCATTGACCATGTCGACGGCGACCTTCATCGCGGCGGCCGCGGTGCGCTTGCCGTTACGGGTTTGAAGCATGAAGAGTTGTCCGCGCTCGATGGTGAATTCCATGTCTTGCATGTCCTTGTAGTGGTTTTCGAGCTTCTCGGCGATTTTCGCGAATTGCTCGTAGACTTGGGGCATGACGCTGGCGAGTTGGTCGATGGTCTGCGGCGTGCGGATGCCGGCGACGACGTCCTCGCCTTGTGCGTTCATCAGGAATTCTCCGTAAAGTTTCTTTTCGCCGGTGGCAGGGTTACGGGTAAAAGCGACGCCGGTTCCGGATGTCTCGCCCATGTTTCCGTATACCATTTCCTGTACGTTGACGGCGGTGCCCCAGCTTCCCGGGATATCGTTCATGCGGCGATAAAGGATCGCACGCTCATTGTTCCATGAACGGAAAACGGCCTTTACGGACTCGAGCAGCTGGACCTTCGGATCCTGCGGAAAGGCTTCGCCCTTCTTCTCCTTGTAGACGATCAGAAAACGGCGGACAACTTCCTTCATTCCCTCTGCGTCAAGATCGGTATCAAGTTTGGCGCCCTTCGCTTCTTTAATCTCATCGAAAACCTTCTCGTAATTACTCTTGCTGATGTCCATGACGACGTCGGAGAACATGGTGATAAACCGGCGATAGCTGTCATAGGCGAAGCGCTCGTTGCCGGTCAGGGCGGCGAGCCCCAGGACGACGTCATCGTTGAGTCCGAGGTTCAAAATGGTATCCATCATACCGGGCATCGAGGCTCTCGCGCCTGAACGGACCGATACGAGAAAAGGATTATTAGCGTCGCCGAGCTTCTTGCCGACAATCGTTTCGGCTTTTGCGAGCGTCTCGAAAATTTCCTTCTCAATATCGGCGGCAATAATCTTATTGTCGTCATAATAACGCGTGCACGCCTCAGTCGAGATGGTGAAGCCGCGCGGAACCGGCAGTCCAAGTCCGGTCATTTCAGCAAGGTTTGCGCCCTTACCGCCGAGAAGATTCTTCATCCCGGCATTGCCTTCGGTAAACATGTACACATACTTGGTCATAGTGCGTCCTCCGTTTTACTTGGTTTTTTCGTACTTATTTCAAATGCCCCCGCTGCGGAAAACCCGGCACGGCGGATCCGGCATCCAAAAATCTAAAACTTGAATTTATCGGCAAAATAGCCGCGCAATTCCGATATCGGGAATCGAATATTCCCGGGTGTATACTCTGCCTTCTCCATCGTGTCTCTCAACCGGATCTCGACACAACCGTCGTTCTCGGATTCAAAATCGTACACCACACAGTACGGGGTCCCGATTTCATCCTGGCGGCGATAGCGTTTGCCGATCGATTGACGGTCGTCAAACTCACACGCGAATTCTTTGGACAGGTCCATGTAAATCGGCATCGTCTTATCGGAAAGTTTGCCGGAAAGCGGCAGTATTCCGATCTTGACCGGCGCGAGCGCGGGGTGAAAACGCATCACGGTACGCACGTCACCCTCGCCCAACTCCTCCTCATCGTACGCCGAGCAAAGGAAGGCGAGCGTGACCCGGTCGACGCCGAGCGACGGCTCGATGACATACGGGATGTACTTCTCGTTTCTGACCGGGTCGAAATACGAAAGGTCGTCCTTGGAGTATTCCATATGCTGTTTGAGATCATAATCGGTCCGGTCCGCGATGCCCCAGAGCTCGCCCCAACCGAACGGGAAAAGGAACTCGAAGTCCGTTGTCGCGTTCGAATAAAAAGCCAGTTCTTCGGGGCTGTGGTCGCGCGTTCTCAATTCGCCCTCCCGCATGCCGAGTGAAAGGAGCCACTCCCGACAGAAGCCTCTCCAGTAATCAAACCACTTGAGGTCCGTTCCCGGCTCGCAGAAGAACTCCAATTCCATCTGCTCGAATTCCAGCACGCGAAAAATGAAATTTCCGGGCGTGATCTCGTTGCGGAAGGACTTTCCGATCTGCGCAATCCCGAACGGTATCTTCTTTCGGGTCGTGCGCTGAACGTTCTTGAAATTTACGAAAATACCCTGCGCGGTTTCCGGCCGCAGGTAGACTTCGCTTTTGCTGTCCTCAAGGACACCCATAAATGTTTTGAACATCAGGTTGAATTTGCGGATATCGGTAAAATTGTGTCCTCCGCATTGCGGGCAGGGGACATTCTTTTCGCGAATGAACGCGACGAGCGCTTCATCCTTCATTCCTTCTACGGCGACCGTAAGGCCGTTCTCCGCCGCGAAATCCTCGATGAGTTTGTCGGCTCTGTGGCGTGCCTTGCATTGACGGCAATCGATGAGCGGGTCCGCGAACCCGCCGACATGTCCGGAAGCGACCCAAGCCTGAGGATTCATCAGAATCGCGCAGTCCAGACCGACATTCCACGGACTCTCCTGAACGAACTTCTTCCACCACGCAGCCTTGACGTTATTCTTGAGCGCCGTGCCCAAAGGACCGTAGTCCCAAGTGTTCGCGAGTCCGCCGTAGATCTCCGATCCGGGAAAGACAAAGCCGCGGGTCTTGCAAAGCGATACGATGGTCTCCATCGACTTCTTTTCGAGCATTTACTCCGCGTCCTCCGTTTCGGCGCCGTCGAGCGAAATCAGATCTTTGATATCTTCGTCGTTCACGTCCGCGATATCGTCCGATATCACTTCGTCGGTAATTTCATCGAGTGCGATTCCGTCTTCAATCGCATCTTCCTCTTCGGCCTCATCCGGTACCGCATTCAAAACACGCATGTCAATCAGATCCGGGAACGCGTCGAGAGCCGCTTGACTCTCCGCCAGTTCCTTGGCCAATCTGCGCGCTTCTTCGATTTCAGGTCTCAGCGGAACGGTCGGATTGTGGATTCCTTGGATACCGACCACCTTTCCGGCGACAATTTCCTCGCACGCCAAGGTGACCAGATTCGGTGTCGTTTCCGCAACCATGGGTTGCGCGCCGTCGACCAATTGGCGCGTGCGCTTCGCGACCAGCATTGCCAGTGTGTAACGCGACTCCGCCTTGGGCAGCAGTTCTTCGATTGGGGGTTGAACCAGCATGATGTTCCTCCTTATTTCTGTGTGTCTCTTCTTCGATATTCTTTATCATCGCACCCGCCGGAAACGCGTCGGTTTCCGTCGCCGGGTGAAACTTACCCGTTCAGTATTCTGTCTTCAATGCCGATCTGCCGGATGTACCGGTATTTCTCGGCCTCAATGATTGCGATGATCCGGTCGGATGCACGCTCCAGATCATCGTTAATGACCGCATAATCGAAAAGGTCCGCCTTCGGGATCTCGACGCTCGCCTCCAACAGTCGCCGCTCGATGACCTCGGGGCTTTCCGTGCCGCGAAGGACCAATCGGTCTTTCAAGTCGCTCATCGACGGCGGCAGGAGAAAAACCGTCACGGCCTCCGGGTATTTCTCCTTGAGCGCCAGACTTCCGCTGACGGTCAAATCAAACAATACATCCCTGCCGGCTTCGATCAACTCGATCAACGGCGCGATCGGGGTCCCGTAATAATGATTCAGGTAGATATCATATTCCAAAATTTCATCGTTCGCCAGCATCTTCTTGAACTCTTCCGCCGTACGAAAAAAGTACGAGATCCCTTCTTTTTCTTTTGCCCGGCGATCCCTTGTCGTCACGGATACGGAATGCGCGATGTCGGGGATACGCTCGCGAACGCGTTGGATCACTGTTCCTTTACCGACTCCGGACGGACCGGACACCGATACCAGAAGTCCTTTTCGAAAGGATCCTGCGGCTTCCCGATTCACGTTCATGGCTCATCCTCCGTCCCGCTCCACGCATCGGTCTGCCCGAGTTGTCGACGGATCTCCTCCGCCGGCATCGCCGAAAGGATCACGTGGTCACTGTCCATGATCAGGACTGCTTTGCTCTTCTTTCCGGAAGACGCGTCGATCAGAGAGCCCCTGTCCCGTGCGTCCTGTACGATACGCCGGACAGGCGCCGAGTCGGGGGATACTACGCAAATCAGGCGATCGACGGACGCGATATTACCAAAACCGATTTGAATAAAAGCCACATTGCCCTCCGTCTTGTTTTATACCAGATTCTGGATCTGTTCCCTGATTTTCTCGAGCTCCGTCTTCATATCCAAGACCCGGTGCGTAATCATAAGGTCATTCGCCTTGGACCCGATGGTGTTGATCTCGCGGTTCATCTCCTGAAGGATGAAGTCGAGACGCTTGCCGATACTGCCGTCGGAAGCCAGCGTGCTTTTTAATTGGCCGATATGGCTTAGCAGGCGCGTGATCTCCTCATCGATCGAACAACGGTCCGCAAACAGAACAACCTCGGCTTCTTTTCGGCCTTCATCGAAATAGATCCCGGCGTTGTCGCCGAGAAGTTCATCGATTCTCGCGAAAAGCTTTTCTCTGTATTCGGCCGGAACACTTTTGGCACGATCGCCGACTTCGGTCAGCATTTCCCCGAGCGCGTCCGCCTTGCCGAGCAGATCCGCAGTGAGCCGATCGCCCTCGATTCGACGCATCCGCGTGATGCTGTCGAGCGCTTCGTCCAGGATCGCGAACAACTCCTCCCGCATTGCCTCGGGATCGCTCTCAACGGTCTCCGGCACGAGTACATCCGGCATGCGCGATATAACGGATGAGCCTGCGTCATCCGGTCGTCCGGTCACCGCGGCGATCTCCGACAGTGCCTCCGAATATGCGCGGGCTAAATCCCGGTTGAGTTTTACGGTTGTTTCTTCGGTTTCCGAAGCGGCCGTTGAAATAAAAACATCCGCTTTACCGCGAAGCAAGCGGTTCGAGATGCGGTCCTTAAGCTGAGGCTCCAGTGCAAGGAGCGTTCGGGGCATTCGAATCTGGACGTCGCAAAACCGGTTGTTCACGGTCTTCATCTCGATGAGAAAGCGTATCGACTGCACGATACCTTCCGCCCTGCCGTATCCGGTCATGCTTTCGGCCATTCCGATATCTCCAATCCGACTGAAAATCCCCTTCATAAAGCCTTAGCACGGCACTTTTGAGGGGCGAAAGTCATTATATATTATACCCTGAAAATACGCAACTGTTTAAATGACCGTTTTCCCTTAGAGCCGTATGGGTTTGAAGGCAATATAATCCCCGGATGTCAGGCGATAATCGACCCCTCTTACGACCCCTTCGACCGCTTTTTCGTGACCTCTTCCGTGAAGATGTCCGTAGAGGCACAGCGATGCGCCGTAGCGCTCGCACAACAGTGAAAAAGCAGATGAGTCGCCGTGAGTCGACAGAGGAGGAAAGTGCAAAATGACGATCAATCGCCCGCCCTCCATCAGAAGTTTTGTGCCGGCCTGAAGCGATCGTTCGAGGCGCCCGATCTCCCGCTCGAAAATCAGCCGGTCCGCCTGCGAGAAATCCGGATAATCCGGGAGAATCCAGCCCCGCGTTCCGCAAACGACGTCGGAGCCGATCTGAAATGCGTTATTTTTCAGCAAAGAGACGGAGCGGATCCCGTTGTCGTCCAAGAAACGCTCGACCTTACCGTTCGTTCCCCACCAGTAATCGTGGTTTCCTTTGCCGAGGATCTTTTGTCCGGGGAGATTTTCGAGGAAACGAAGATCCGGAAGCGCCTCGTCGAGCGTCATCGCCCACGAAATGTCGCCGGGAATGAGTACCGTGTCGTTTTCCTCGACGCATCGGAGCCAGTTTCCCTTGATGCGCTCTTCGGAATCGGTCCATTTTTCGCCGAAAATTTCCATGGGTTTATTACTCCCCAACGACAAATGCAAATCCGAGATCACCCAAATCGCCATTTATTCTTCCTCCCCGCGGTGGAAATGCCGGTAGATCGATTTGGCGTTCGCGGCTGTGATTTTCGGCGCCTGAGCGAGCGTTTGCTCGTCGGCTGCGCGTATGCGGGCGATCGTGCCGAAGTGTTGAAGCAGGGCGTCCCGCTTGGAAGGGCCGATCCCTTCGATATCCTGAAGGGAAAACGAGAGATTTCTCTTCTTGCTTAATTTGCGCTGATAGGAAAAGGCGAGCCGGTGCACTTCGTTCTGAACGGCCGTCAGAAGGCGCAGCAGGACAAGGCTTTCCTCAGTCATTTGCTCCGGCTCCGGGAAAAGTTCAGTAGTCCCGTCCGGCAGAACCAGGCCCGCGGTCCTGTGCTTGCGGTCCTTGACCATACCCGCGACGACGATGTGTTCGGTCGACTCGAACTCGGCGAGTACGGACCGCGCAAGAAGGACATGCGCCTTACCGCCGTCCATCAGAATCAGGTCGGGAAGCGCGCCGAAATCATTATCGGTATGCGAAAAGCGGCGCCGCAGGACCTCGCGCATCGAGCCGAAATCATCCTGCCCCTCGACGACCTTGATTTTGAAAAAACGATACCCGGTGCGGCTCGGCCGGCCGTCCTTAAAGACCGCCATCGCTCCGCAGCGGTCGTCCTGTCCCAGATTCGAGATATCGAAGGCCTCGATGCGCGAAGGGATCCGATCCATACTCAGACGCGCGCGCAACTGTTCCAGCGCTTCGCGAATCCCGCTCTCCGATTCGCCGACGCGAAGAATCCTCCGGCGCAGACTCTCGCGGGCGTTGCCGGCCGCAAGTTCCAGAAGCCTCAAACCGTCTCCGCGCTGCGGCACCCTAAGTTCCACCCGGCGCCCGGCTTTTTGTGTCAGGTATTCCCGGACGACCGCGACATCCTCCGGAAGCGCGGGCAGCAAAATCAGCGGCGGAACGATTGCCGCGTCCGGGTAATATTGAATAAGAAAGGCAGAAAGCACTGCTGCGTCCTCCTCGCCATCCTCGGGGAAAAAGAACGTTGAAGATCCGACCACAAGGCCGCCGCGAAGTTCGAGCTTACGGACGCATATCTCGCCCGCGTCGCGAAACAGACCGATCGCGTCGATATCCTTTTCGCTTGAAAACGTCACGTTCTGCGTTGCGACAATGCGGGTCAGAGCGGAAAGCCGATCCCGGTAGATCGCCGCGCGTTCAAACATCATCGCGTCCGAAGCCTTCTGCATTTTTTCCGAGAGGTCCTTCCGGATTCCGTCATACCGCCCCTCAAAAAATCGGCATACATCCTCCATCACCGCACGGTATTCCGACGCGGAGACATCCCCGCGGCAAGGCCCGATACATTGGCCGATGTGGTAATTAAGGCAGGGTCTTTGCTTTCCGATGTCTCGCGGAAGGACGCGCCTGCAGGTCTTCGTCGGTAAAATGTCCCGGATCCCGCGAAGCGCGTGATAGAGATCGCCGCCCAGGAACGGCCCGTAATACCGGGCGCCCTGCTCCCGGTCTTTTCCGATCCGGAACGCTTTCATGATCCGCGGGTACTGCTCGTTCATCGTAACGCAGACATAGGGGAAGCCCTTGTCGTCGCGCAGTAAAATATTGTAGTGGGGTTGGTGGCGCTTGATGAAATTCGATTCCAGGAGCAACGCCTCCAGTTCGGTATTGACCACGACATAGTCGAAGTCCGCGATGTGCGAGATCATCGCGAGAACTTTCGTGTTGCCCGCAGGATTTTTCGAAAAATAGCTCCTCAGCCGGTTCTTGAGATTTTTGGCTTTTCCGACATATATAACAGCGCCCGAGGCGTCCTTCATCAGGTACACTCCCGGGCGATCAGGTACGGTATCCAGACGTGCGTCAAATTCCGTCCGTTCGGATCTCATTATGCCTTCGGATTCTCCAAATAATGAATGAGGGCATCCAGCGCTTCCTGCTGGTCGTCGCCCTCGGCCGTCACTTCGATCTCCGCGCCGTTCTCGATTCCCAGGGACATGACGCCCAGAAGGCTCTTCGCATTCGCGCGACGCCCGCTTCGCATCAGATAGATACTGCTTCTGAAGGTCGATGCCTTCTGGATCAAAATGGCGACGGCCTTCATCTGAAGAGCTTCGTCACACTGAAAAATAACTGATTTGGAAATCATCCCTGTTCCTCCCGGAAAACTTACGCATAAAGACTGTTGTTCACAATGTAAAGTATATGGACAGCCCTTCTCAATGTCAACAAAATGAAGGTGTGTCCGCCGCTTTTTCGTTATTTCGGTGATAAAGCGGCGGGCGCGAAGTCGAATTATGGTCAATCTGACATAAGCGGATTCCCGCCGGGCTCCGTGATCGGTTCTTCACGGATCATTCTTGAAAATAGCAGTGCGTCTTCGCCGCTGTCCGCATAATAGCCTCGGCGTACGCCGACGGGAAGGAACCCCTTTTTCCGGTACAGAGCGATCGCGGGCGTGTTTTTTTCGCGAACCTCCAGATGAAGGATACGAATCGACCTGCGGGCACAAAAATCAACGGCGGTATCCACCAGGAGCGCACCGGCGCCCCGGCCCCGCTCTGCGGGCGAAACGGCAAGATTGCAGATCTCCGCCTCGTCGCCGACAAACTGCAGAGCCAGGTATCCGATTACGGCCCCCCGGGCTCCATCTTCCGCCGAAAAGCAGGCCCTGCGCTCCGGGTCAAGCAGAAACGAACGGACTGCCCCCTCGCTCCAGGGTGTCGAAAAACTCTCCCGCTCGATCCGCATCAGTCCGGGCATATCGCCGAAAGCGGAATCGCGCACGTTTACCATAAGAGGGCCTCCGTTATGCATCACGGGCTCCGGTTCGCTCTTCCTCCTGCCGCGCATCGAGATTTCTTTCCGCCGCCGTACGGGTCAGATAGACCGGCAGGAGGGCATCCGGTATAAACCGGCGGTTTCGCTCTTCCAAGGGGACTTCAAGAAAGGACTCTGCGGCAAGCGCGGCAACGGATCTCGGATCGATCTCCCGAAAGGAGGTCATTGGCGTCACCCCGGATTTCCTCGCTCCCTCCGGACCCGCGTACATCCAATACGCGTTTCCGCAGGTGAAAATCGCGGCCGAAGGAGCGTTTTGCGCCCTCCACCGGTCACACGCACCGACAAATTCTTCGGCCGACCGGGCTCCCTCGGGAACCACCCCGACACCGTTATAGTACGCGGCGGCAAAAACGCGCGCGTTTCGGGCATCGATCATCGGGACGATAAGGGTGTTTTTATGATCAAGAAGCGGATAAGCCAGCGCTTTCAGGGACGAAACAGGGACAGCGGGCTTTCCGGCGGCAAAGGCCATCGCCTGTACCGCTCCGACTCCGATCCGGATTCCGGTAAACGATCCCGGCCCGACGACGCAAGCGAAAAGATCCGTATCTTCGTATCGCAGACCCGCCCGTTCGACCAACTCATGAACCATCGGCATGAAGGTCTCCGAATGCTTAAGGCCGACGGACAAAAAAGACATCGCGACCGTCTCGCCGCCTTTTACGTAACAGCAGGAACAGGCCGCATTGGACGTATCGCAGGCCAAAACACGCAGCGTATTTTTCGGCTCCCCGACCGGCCCGCCGTCTATCACATCGCACGTACTCAAAGGCGCCTCCCGTTGCTCATTTTCGAAAAATATTTTTCCGCTACGGTCATTATAACCGAACCCCGGCGCATTGCGAAAGCATCGCCGACAGGCGCGCGCACCGGTTCCCGTCGCCCTCGGGGAAAAAGAGGCAAATCTTCCGTTCCGCCCCGACGCCGGACAACTCCGCGCGAATCGGCGCAAAAGGAAGCGCGTCGATGATCCTTTGTCCCCACTCGATCACGCACACGCCGCCCCGGTCAAAATACTCATCCAGTCCGGACATCAAAAACTCGTCCGCACCGCTGATCCGGTACACATCAAAATGAAAAAGGTCGGTCGCGCCCGGGTCTTCGGCCAAATGCTCGAAAACCAGCGTGTAGGTCGGACTCGCGACATCTTCGGCTAATCCGAGCCCGACTGCGATCCCGCGCGTCAGAACGGTCTTACCGGCGCCGAGGTCGCCGTCCAATAATACGATGTCCCCGCGGCGCAACACGGAAGCCAGAAGTCGACCGACCTGTCCGGTCGCATCCGCGGACTCCGATATCAGACAAATGGAGTGGACTTTATCTTCGTTTGTCATTTCCTTATACAGTAGCCGCGGACGATCCGATGCTGTCGTCATAGCGGATCTGACCGTCGCCGATAAACAAACGGAGATGCCCCCGGCAATCCAAGGGGTCCCGGTCGAAAAGACAGAGATCCGCCGCTTTCCCTTCGGTAAGACTTCCGTACCGGTCATCGATCCCGAGTATCTCGGCCGGGCGGATTGTGATCGCCTCAAGCGCCGCCTGTTCGTCGAGTCCGCCGCGGACCGCAAGCGACGCGGAGAGCAGCAGGTACTGCTGGGGAACACAGGGATGGTCGTTCATTAAGGCGACCGGAAGTCCCGCCTTTGTGAGGATTGCCGCCGTGCGAAGCGTCATATGGGAAAGCTCGGGTTTACTGCGGTCCCCGATGATCGGCCCGATCACAATGCCCCTGAGCCGTCCGCCTATGCCCGCAGATACGCCCGCCCCGCGGCCTTCAGCCTGTCCGGCCTGATATTCCTTGAAAAGCACGTCTGCGATCAGATGTCCCTCCGTACAATGCTCCAGCGTGTACGTCAGCGAAAATTCGTTACAAATCCGGACGGCCGTCAGAATATCGTCCTGCCGGTGCGCGTGAATCTTCAGCGGCAGGCGTCCTTCGATCACCGGGATCAACGCTTCCGACTGAATGTCGAGGTCCGGCTTATCGGGTCTCTCGGGCGGATCTTCGTCTCCCGTGTCTTTCGCCGCTTTGTATTCGTCGAGTTTCTCTTTGTAACGGTCCAGTTTCTCCTTGTACCCGACCGCCTCGCTCAGCGCCTCCCGAAGAATGGCGGCCGT
This sequence comes from uncultured Oscillospiraceae bacterium, assembly GCA_964499575.1. GTDB lineage: Bacteria > Bacillota > Clostridia > Saccharofermentanales > Saccharofermentanaceae > JAAYCT01. Next base: position 11,495 of record CAZCLK010000019.1, read on the forward strand.
ACCCATGCGCGTCTGCGGCGATTTGTTGTCCTTGCCGTACACGCGTTTGGGATTCTCGCCGAAAGCCGCCTTTTGGGCGGCCGGCTCGCGAAGGATCGCGTCCTCGACGGTCCGCTCATAGGTCTTTACCAGCGCGAATTGCCCGCCCAATACGTTTCCGCTTCCGGGTCCGGTCATTACGATGCCGACACCGCCTTCGAAAGCTTCCCGAAAACAAACGTCGGCGTTATGGATTCCGTCAATCGCGCGAAGATGCGGGGTGACCGGATCGGTCATCTCGTTACCGTCACTGCCCTCCATGTCGAGGCTGTCATCGAAAAGTCCCAAGTGCGAATGCGCGTCGATCAAAGCCGGCAGGAGCCACCCGCCTTTTCCGTCGATCACGGTTGTGTCCCGATCCATCCCCTCCGGGATGCGCGGTTCGCCCTCCCCGATTTGCGCGATCCGCCCGTCCCGCACAATGATGTAGCCGTTTTCGATCGTACGCGAGCCGTCCATCGTTAAAATACGAGCGTTTCTAATGACCAGCATATGCCACCTCTCTTGCTTCAAAAACAACGGCGCACCCGGCAGGTTGTGCCCGGTGCGCCGCTTAACTTCTACGATCTTGTTCGTCCCGGCCGGAAACATCCCGGTCGAAGCGCTCGAATCCCAACCGCAAAGCGGTACCGGAAGAGCATTAACGCTTGGAGAACTGCGAAGCCTTTCTCGCTTTCTTGAGACCGGGCTTCTTTCTTTCCTTCATTCTGGAGTCGCGGGTCAGGAAGCCGGCCTTCTTGAGGATCGCCTTATAGGCTTCCTCGTCCGCCTTTACGAGCGCTCTGGAAAGTCCGTGACGAATGGCTCCGGCTTGACCGGAAACACCTCCGCCGATCGCCTTGCAGACGATGTCGAACTTACCGACGGTCCCCGTCGCGACGAGCGGCTGGCGGATGATCAGTTTGAGTGTCTCCATCCCGAAATAATCTTCAATGTCTTTATCGTTCACGGTTATGACACCGGTACCGGGGAAAATGCGCACACATGCCACCGCATCCTTCCTGCGTCCGGTTCCGTAAAAATATACCTTCGTTGATTTCTTGACCATGATCTTTTTACCTCCCCTTTCTTATGCTTCGATCGTCAGCGTCTCAGGCTTCTGCGCGGCGTGCTCATGATTCGGTCCGGCATAAACCTTGAGTTTCTTGTACATCTGACGGCCCAAAGTAGTCTTGGGAAGCATCCCCTTTACAGCCATCTCGACGGCCTTCTCAGGCTTGCTGCTCATCAGCTTGCGATAAGTAGTCTCCTTGAGCCCACCCGGATAACCGGTGTGGTAACGGTACATTTTCTGGTCGAGCTTATTTCCCGTCAACACAACCTTATCTGCGTTTACGATAATCACAAAGTCGCCGCAATCGAGAAAGGGTGTAAACGTCGGCTTGTGCTTGCCGCGAAGAATTCTCGCCACTTCGGTCGCCAGACGGCCGAGCTTCAGTCCCTGGGCATCGACGACGAACCATTTGCGTTCGATCTCGCCGGCTTTCGCTACGTATGTCTTCATAATGATCGGTATTCCTCCTTAGGTCTTCTTCCATCGGTACACAACCCGAAAACCGGGCGCTTCACCATAATACGGGCGCACCCCCGCTATGTCAATAGAGAACTGAATAATTCTGGATTTTTTTCGATTATTCTCTGTTATTCTCCGTTTTTCGCGGTGTTCAACTCATATTTATCAACCGGTTGAATGTTCGGTGCCCGCCCGCACAGTTCGTCGACGATCCCGCAGATCTCCCGGAGGCTTGTAACCGTTCGATCGGCGGCAGAAACATCCTGGCCGTCCGAAGTCGGATTCTTATACCCGACCGTGAACATACCGGCCGCTTTGGCCGAAAGGACACCCGCGGTCGAATCCTCGACCGCAAGGCAGAACCGGGGCGGGATGTCGATTTTCCCGGCCGCCTTCAGATAAATATCGGGAGCGGGTTTTCCGTGTTTGACCTCTTCTCCGCCGGTAAAACTCTCCATTTTATCCCACAGCTTCAAATGATCGAAAACCGCCCGTATAAAAGCGATTCGCGAGGACGAAGCAACGGCGGCGCGAATGCCCTGCTCCGCCAAATGGCGAAGAAGCGCGGTAAGTCCCTCCGACTCCCCGATTCCGGAATCCGGAAGATAGGAAATGACCATCTCCCACTGCCGCGCGATCAAAACATCCGGCTTTTCGGGAAGTTGAAACTGCCCGATCATTGCGCTCCACAGCGCTTCGCTGGTTCTGCCGATATATGGATTCGTAACGGATTGATCCGCGTCGATTCCGTAGCTTCTTAAAATTTCCAGATTGACCGCATCATGCAGGGGCTCGCTGTCCAGAAGGACCCCGTCCATGTCAAAAATTACCGCGCGAATCAAATGCTCGCCCTCTCTTCTTTCGGAAATTCGGTACTGCCCTCGGGATATCTGCCCGAAAAGCAGGCGTCACAAAATTCATGCTTCCCGTCGCCGATCATTCGGGACAGCCCCGGAATATCCAAATATCCCAGAGAATCCGCTCCGATAATGCGCGCAATGCCGGATACCGATTGCGTATTGGCGATCAAGGCCTCGCAGGACGGGACATCCGTCCCGAAATAACACGGGTAACGAAACGGCGGGGCACTGATCCGAACATGGACCTCCGCCGCACCGCAGTTTCTTAAAAGACCGATGATGCGCGCAACGGTCGTGCCCCGAACGATCGAATCGTCGATCAGGACCACCCGTTTCCCCCGGATGACACTGCGTATGGGGTTCAGCTTGATGCCGACCGCTTCCTGACGGAGTGCCTGTTCGGGTTTGATGAACGTTCTGCCGATATAACTGTTCTTATAAAAACCCCGGACGACGGGGATACCGGATTCCACACCATACCCCGCTGCGGCATCAAGGCCCGATTCGGGAACGCCGACCACGACGTCCGCATCGACCGGATGCATCGCGGCCAACAACTTTCCCGCCCGGAATCGCGCCTCGTATACGCTGACCCCGTCAATGACGCTGTCCGGTCGTGCGAAATAAATGTATTCAAAAATGCAATGACTGCATTTGGAGGGGGGTTCCGGAAAAACGGAGCGCATCCCGCCCGCGTCGCAGATCACGACCTCGCCGGGCAGGACATCGCGGACGAATTCGGCACCGACGGCATCGAGCGCGCATGTCTCGGAAGCAAACACCTCCGAATTGCCGAGTCGACCGATGCACAGCGGCCGGAATCCGAACCGGTCCCGTGCCGCGATGAGTTTACCGGGAGTCATGACCAGGAGCGAATACGCGCCCCGGACCTCGAGCATCATCTCGGCGACAGCCTTTTCGATCGAGTGGGTTCGGACCCGGTTGCCTGCGATCATGTAGGCAAGGACCTCGGAATCGACGTCGGTCTGAAAAATCGCGCCTCGCTCCTGAAGCTCGGCGCGCAGACGGTCCGCATTGGTGAGATTTCCGTTATGTGCGATGGAGAAAGCGCCCTTTGAATACTGCGTCACGATCGGTTGCGCGTTCTCGATAATACTTCTGCCGGCGGTTGAATAGCGGACATGTCCGATTGCCGCGCTTCCGGTCATCCCCGAAAGCTCCTGCGAACGAAAAACCTCGCTGACAAGACCCATGCCCTTACGGCAAAGGATCTCGTCGCCCTGACGAACCGCGATTCCGCAACTTTCCTGTCCGCGGTGCTGGAGCGCGAACAGACCGTAATACATGCGTGCGGAGATATCGGAACCCTCACGGTTATTGATCCCGAAAATGCCGCATTCCTCGTGCAGACCACCGGTCATGTTTATCCTCTCCGCGCTGGGGATCCGTCAGTGAAATCGTGTCTTCAAAAGCCGGATGCGCTCATAACGGTCCATTCACGAAAACATTGTAACACGGACGGGCATGCGCGCTATTTGTATAATACGCAGAAATTTCGACGCGATTACACTTGTGCTTTGTCGTTGTCTTTTAGGAATCGTCATGCTAATATCAGGGCGTGCATCGATTATCATTCGTAATGTATACAAGGATAAAGTCATGACAAGAAACACTCTGATTCGTTGGATTTCAATCGTGTCGGCATTATCGATTCTCTTGTCCGTAATGTTGACGTCTGCCTCGTGCAACAAGAATCCGAAGTCGACCATTCAAATGATCATACCGACGACGGTGGCTCCGACCACCGTCGAAACGACGATCCCGACACCGACCGCCACCCCTTCGCCGACGCCGATCCCGGAATACCGGGTCGGAATCATCAAGGAAGTCGATGAGACATTGGTCTATGTGTACGCGGAGAGAAATAACACCAGTCGAGTCGTCGGAGCCGCGATCGAGGGGATCGACTTCTGGGTTAAGGAAGAGGGCTCGGTGTGGAGCAGGATTCTGTTCGGCGAAGAAGAAGAAGGGTACATCGAGACAAGATTTCTGGACGTTACGACCTCGACAATCCGGCCGGAGATTCATGACGCGTATTTTTATATGCCCGCAAAGGAAGAGATGGGCGAAATCCACACCAAGTTTGCCGGCAAACTGAAGGTTGTACCTTCCACCTACACCGTAATCGAAAAACTCCCGGAGAGCGATGCGCCCGGCGCTCCGTTGGTCGACACGGAAGTCACCAAGACCCGGATCGATCTCTATACGCTATCCGGTTCTCTTTTGGCTTCCGATACGACCTTATACTTGAAAAACGCGGTGATTAAAACAACGCCACTACCTACACCGTCGACGACTCCGGCGCCTTCAGTCGCACCGACCACGACGCCGTCCGAAACAACGGCACCTTCCGAAACAACAGCACCTTCCGAAACAACGACGTCCGAAACGACCGTCGCCCAGACCGGTTCCCTGTCCGTCCCGGGTCTGCCCGCGGGGCCGTCTGCGGTCCTTCTGTCGTCCAAGAAAGTGTTTTTTGAGGCGACGGAAACCACCGCGCCGACGCCGACCCCGGAGTCGGTCGAGATTGTCGTCAGCAACGGGGCAATCAGTTCGGTCAAAGGAGTGACCCTGGACGAGGACGTCGAGTTCACGATCGGTGAGGACAAAGGTCATGTAATCACCGAAAGCGGCGAAGTCATATGCTATGAGGGGTTGTTTTTCGAGGAAGCCGAAGTAAGCATCACGAACGGTAAGTTTGATACGCCCGACGCGCAGATCACCATCGACACCGGGTACTTATTGGAACCGAAGCTTCAGAAGGACAATCTGGTGGATGTAAGGCGCTTTTCCGATGAGATTTATATCGATATGCTCCTGGCTAAGGATGAAAATATCGCCGGCGGGAACGTCTACGGTCAGGAGATTTGTCTTCTTCAGCGCGGCACGCTCGATAAGCTTCTGGAGGCTCAGGAGATGTTTGAGGAGGACGGTTATTCGATCATCATATACGACGCGTACCGCCCGTATACGGTAACGTGCATCATGTACGACATCCACAAGAACGGCACATATGTATCGGGAAAACGCTTCGGATCCATCCATAATCAAGGGTCTGCGATTGACATGTCGCTCGTCGATAACGCAACCGGAGAACCGATCGAAATGCCCTCACCGATCCATACGCTTGACTCCCGGTCGAACCGCACGAATCCCAACATGACGGAAACCGCGCGAAAGAACATGAATTACATGGCTGAAATAATGGTCCGTTGCGGATTCAACTTTATCTCCAGTGAATGGTGGCACTTTACGGATGTGGAATCCAACGCATATCTATTGACCGATCACGTACTGTCCGAGCAGGTCAAGATCATATACGCCCCGTAATTAAGGTCTTTGAATCGAAAGATACGGCGCGATGACCGTGCCGGTTTCTCCCCGGACGATGATGGATATTTCGCAGTTGCCGGCGGGAAGACCGGACGGATTCAGGCGTGCCGAGAAGGCGACGTTTTCATTGACCGTGATTTCAGCCTTATCCTCTTCTTGTGCCTGATCAAGCATTTCCGGCTCAAGGATCGGGAAGGTGACGTATGTGTCGGAGCATCCGGCGCTCTCAATCCGGATAAATATCTCATAATACCCTTCCGGATCATACGTCGCGGGAACAGCTGTTCCGTAAATGCGTAAAGTACCGTCCGTTTGTTCTTCGGTCCGGACATTTAAATCGATAAAATCCGGCCGCACATCCCCGATTTCCGGAACCGTATACGAATCAATGATCGGCGCGGAATCCAGGATGTTGATGATATTCCTCTCGACAATCTCGAAAACGACCACGTCCGTATCCGCATTCAACAGACGGTAATCGTAGGGGATGGCGCGCGAGTACGTCGCCCGGGCAAACGCGTCGGAAAAAAACGGAATCAGCGCGTTGGCAAACGAATCGCGGAACATCAGAAGTCCGCCCTGACCGTTTTCGCAGGAAGTCTCGATCAGGAGATCCTCCATGGTACGGATCGTACGCGCCGAGGAATAGTTCTGAGGCAGGTCGTAAAAAAACTGGGTGTCCTTCATCCGCGCCGCCGGATAAAGCATCTGGCTCAAATCCCCGTTAATGATCTCGCGCTTTTCAACGGACCGGTCGCTATAGTCCGGCAAAAAAAGTTCAGGCATCCGGGCCGTGATCTCGCTTGTGATCGACTGATACGCCAAAAGCGCGCCTTTGTCGGTCCAGTGCGAGTCCAGTCTAAGGTAGAGCGCCTGCTCCGGATTCTCCCCGAGCGCTTGGGTGCGAAGCATAGAGCGCAGATCCAATGATACAATATCGGAAGATCCCAGCCGATCGTATAATTTATCGTAGTTATTCTTGTTTCCGGTCGGATGATAATACGACGGCATATGTTCGGGATAGATCGAAGCCTTATTGGGGGCAACGGTGAAGAGAAACCCGACGCCTCTTTCAGCTAAAGCCCTGTTTTGGATCTCCAGCGTCCGGACAATGCGGTCGAGCTCGTTATCGGAAAGTGTATCCATCGCCAGAAAATCCTGCAGAGTCGGAGTAAAATACAGCCACCCGTCCCGACCGACAATAACCTGATCGGAAACCGACTCGCCGAAAAGTTTCTCGCGCAATATCGCGTCGGCCGTTACCAATTGCGGCTTAAAGGCATAGTGATCCGAAAGGAACGCCTCCGCGTCCTCCGGAAACGATTCGTTAAAGCCTTTTTCATTGAACAGTACCGGCAACCCGGCCAACGCGCGCTTTTCGACATTGATATTTTTATACCCGAAAAGAAGCCCAAGGAGGGGAACCGAACACAGGCCGATGAACAGGATGACAAAAGCGAAATTCAATATCTTCTTCATTCTTCTCCCTCCTCTTCTCAGAATCTGAAATAGATGAACGGATTATACGCCGTGCTCGACAGCGAAAGGACGCAAAGCCCCAGAACGATCATCGCGGACACCATAGATACGACCTCCGGCAGAAGGCCCGGAACGAAGTCCTTCGAGGCGATCCACGCAACGAGTTTCTTGGGAAGATCGGTCGCCCCGACGATGCCGATGACCAGGAACAGGATAACCGAAGGAGTCAGTGTCGCTATTAGAAACGACGCCGTTTGCGGAGTGCTGAACCAGCCGGTAAACATCTTTCCGACCATCAAAAAGCCCTGCCCGATGGTTTCCGCGCGGAAAATAACGAACGCGGTCACTGAGACCACCAGTGTATATATGTGTCCGAGTGCCTTGATCCTCCACTTTTCGGGCCGGATGATCCCGACGCGCTCCAACATGATAAAAAAGCCGTGGTAGAAACCCCAGATCACGAAAGTCCACTGCGCTCCGTGCCAGATGCCCGTACAGAAGAAGACGATCAGAAGATTGATCGCAGTGCGCACATTCCCTTTGCGATTTCCGCCTAAGGGAATATAAAGATAATCTTTAAACCACGTTGAGAGCGAAATATGCCATCTTCGCCAGAATTCCTTGATGCTTCCGGAGATGTACGGGTAATTGAAGTTTTCCTTAAGGTCGAATCCAAACAGTTTAGCCAAACCGATGGCCATGCACGAATAGCCGGAGAAATCAAAATAGATCTGAAGCGAATAGGATATCGCGCCGAGCCAGGCGATCGGCGCGTTCATCTCAAAGCCGGCGATCGCGAAAACCTTGTCCGCGACGGCACCCAGCGTATTGGCAATCAAAACCTTCTTCCCGAGTCCCACGGCAAAGCGCTTCAGTCCCGCCACAGTCATATCGATACTCTCGGTACGTTTCTGGATCTGCTTTTCGATATCGGAATAAAGAACGATCGGGCCCGCAATCAACTGTGGAAAGAAGGAAATGTAAAGAAGTACATTGCCGGGATTTTTCTGAGGCTTAGTCTCACCGCGGTACACATCGAGCGTGTAGGACATCGCCTGAAAAGTGAAGAAGGATATCCCGATCGGAAGACGGATCAGCGGGATCTCGATCGCGGTGCCCAGAAGGATATTAACATTGTCGGTGAAGAAGTTTGCGTATTTGAACACAAAAAGCATCCCGATATTAAAGACAACGCACAGGATCAGCCAGAGTTTCGCGTACGAAGAGCGTTTCTCCGAAGGCCCCATCAGAAGCGCCAGCCCGTAGTTGACGGCGACGGATAGAATCATCAGGAGAACGTAGATCGGCTCGCCCCACGCGTAGAAAAGAAGACTGACCAATAGAAGGAAAATATTTCTTGCTCTTACAGGCAGTAACTTGTTGACCAGATAAACGAACGGCAAAAAGACAAAAAGGAAGACCGGCGAACTGAATACCATCTATAGCTCCCTTTCTCTTCCCTTATTACCACATATTCCGGGCGGAATAATAACTGATGTAGGTGACAACGCCCTCATCGATCCCGAAGATCAACCTCGGACTCTTTTCCGGATCCTCCGCGGGATCCAGATAAGTGAGGACGACATCGTCAAATTCGCCGGCTCCATAAGCGGCGACAACCGAGTCATAGGAATCGCCGACGGAGACACCGCGTGCGGTCATATACGCGGTATCCGTGACGATGATCTCATCGATCTGATCCTGTCCGTCGATCGGATAGGTAAAGATATCAAACGCCGGATAGGTGAACCGCTTATCCTCTCCGGTAAACATACAGCTGGGCGCGGCAGTCACTGAATATCCTTCTCCAAGCACCTCCAGAAGCGGCTGTACGTCGGATAGCAGTGTAACGTCCTTCCCGCCGTAGGAGAACACGAGATCTTTTTTCGAAAACGCGCCGGTGAGAAACGTCGTCTCCGTTGGCGGAGCTTCGGTGGTTACCGGCGTCGTAGCCGTCGCATTTCCGGCGCACGCACAGGTCAGAAGGACACATAGGACAGACAGGAAGACTAATTTTGTGATCTTTTTCATATTGCCTCCGTCATTTACTTAAGGTTTCGGCTCCGGACCGCTTTCGCGGACCGATCGCCGGTAAATTGCTAAGGACCGGGCGGGAGCGTTTCTGTTGGAGTCGGGGTAGTCTCCGGTGGGGCTGTCGTTTCCGCTGAAGTCGGCTCCGGTATCGATGTCGGGGTCGTTTCCGGCGGAATCGTAGGTTCCGGCGGCGGTATCGGGGTCGGATCCGGCGTCGGCGTTGGCGTCGCGGCGGGTTTGTTCGGGTCCGTCGGGTCCCACGTCGGGTAGTTCGGGTCGATCTCCGGCTTCCCGGGGTACGAGACCAGGTCGCTCGCGCTTACGATCTCGACGACTGTCCCTCCCGAACAGTTATAATACACAAAACGTGCGCCCGCAACGGTTGTTCGGACACAACCGCCGGTTACATTCGGAGAACCGATACCATTATAGTAAGACGCGTTCAAATTATCAAAGCTTTTGCTGTAATAGAGCGGAGCGTGGAAATATTTGCCGGAACTGTATCGGGACGTGTACGGCGAATACTGACTGCCCCATGAGTGCCACTCTTCTTTTGCACCGATTGCGAAAGTCCCAACCGGTGTCTTACTTCCTCCGAGCGCTGCCGGATACGTCACGATTCTGGTTGTATACTCACCGTTCGCGTCGATCTCGAACACAGAAAATGCGCAATCGGTCTTGTCTACAATAATCTTATACTTGTTCGGCGGTTTCGGTGTCGGGCTCGGCGTCGGAACCCTGGTCGGCTTCGGAGTCGCATTGGCCTTCGGTGCCCGGGTCGGTGTCGGGGTCGGCGTCGGGGTGATCGGAATGTACCGGTATGCCCGCAGCAACACGTCGTCACCGGTGCCCTTCAGCGCGTCATCCGAAAACGCCAGAATCAAAAGTCCGGCCGCATTCTCATCCGCCAGTTCCCACCGATACATCGAGCCCACGAAAATCTGCACCGGCCGATACTGTGTCCCGTCATCCGAGGTGCAAAGAATATAATAATCCGCTCCGATTACAAGCGACCACTCCATGCCAAAACCGGTCTCACTCTCGGTCACGGTCAATCCGGACGTTGTGTTTCTAATGTCGTTAATATCGTAGGCCAAAGCCACTTCATCGAATCCGGGAATAAACACGGGAATGCTTGTCGGTGCCGGAGTCGGGGTCGCCGTCGGAGCAACCGTCGGAAGCGCGTCCATGACGACTGCAAAAGCGGCGTTCCCGGCGTTCTGGACCATCCGGTCCTGTGACGGATGCGAAATCGCCCGGGTGTCGCCCGATAGCGAAGCAAAAACCAACGTCATCACAAACAATAGTGTAACAACGATCGCGGTAACAAAGAAATTCGTCTTCCTCATAGATGCCTTTTCCTAAAGTAAATCGGAGAACAAATTGTCAACGTACCCCCACTGTCTCCGTTCATCCTACACGAAAAGCGGAGCATCGGTCAATGCCCGTTCCCTTGCGTATCCGGTCACGACGAGGGCGTCGGCATCGGGGTCGGCGACGGCGTCGGCTTCTGCGGGTCCGTCGGATCCCACGTCGGAAAGTCCTTATCGATCTCCGGTTTCCCCGGATAATCGACCCGATCGGTACTGCTTAAAATCTCGACGACCGTTCCCGCCGGGCACGCGTAATAAACGAATCGCGCTCCGGCGACCGTCGTACGGACACACCCTCCGGTTTTATAATTCAACCCGATGTCGTCATAGGAATACTTCATCAGGGTATCCAGGCTCTTCTTACGATAGATCGGGCCGTGAAAGAATATCCCCGAGCTGTACTGCGACGCATACGGAGAATACCGGTCGGGGGAAAATCCGGTCCAGACGCGCCATTCAAGCTTGGTCCCGATCGAAAACTGCCGTTTTTCCGTCGTCAGCGGGGTCTTACTGCCGCCGAGCGCGGCGGGATACGTCGCCACCTTGACCGTATACTCTCCGGCCTCGTCCATTTCAAAAACACAAAAAGCGCAATCCTCTTTATCGACGATGATCTTATATTTACTCGGCGGCGTCGGAGTCGGAGTCGGTGTCGGTGTGACCGTCGCATTGGGATCTCTGGTCGGCTCGGGCGTCGGTGTTGATACCGGTTTGAGCAATACGGAGCGGTACGCCTTCAACATAGAGTCTTCGTCCGTCCCCTCCTGCCCGTTGTCCCGGTATGCCAGGACCATAAATCCCGCCGTGTCTTTCTCCATGTATTCCCATTGATAAACGGACGGCGAGAGAATCTGAAAAGGAATGTACTCGGCACCGTTTTCGGAAGTGCAAAGGATATAGTAATCGGCGCCGGCATCGAGCATCCAATCGATGACGTAACCGTTCCCGGTTTCCGTCAGGTTAAACCCTTCGAGCGTCGTACGCATCGTATCGATCCAGTAGTGTTTCTGTAGGTCGTCAAACTCGGGTACGTAGACCGGGACGGCAGTCGGAGCCGGCGAAGGGGTAGCCGTCGGAGTCGCGGACAAAACAGAAGTCTCCGCGACGGTCGTACCGGCTTGCTCCGTCGCCTGTTGTGATGCGGTCTGAGGCTCGACACGTCTGCCCGCCTCTCCGGTCAGTGATGCCAAAAACAGAGTCATCACAAACAAAGCGGTGACGACGAGCGCGGAGATAAAAAAATTCGTCTTCCTCATGATGCCTTCCCGAAAGCGAGACCGAGAATAGCCGGGTGATATACGCCCACTTTCTGCTACATCCTACACGAAAAAGGATTCGTCGGTCAATGCTTTCGGACCTGACGAATCGTTACACTGTGATCCGTAATTCGAATGCAATATTCGTTCTCAAATTATTTTGCGTTCGGGTATAATAAATCTATCTTCTCCGCCGAGGTATCGCTTCATGCCGCCCCCCGAAAATTCCCCGGAACCGAACGGTTTCTACGCCGAATACAGTTCATGCCGGCTGTGCCCCCGCGAATGCCGTGTCGATCGTTTCAGCCGAAATACGGGCCGTTGCGGCATGTTTTCTGTCCCCCGCGTCGCGAGAGCGGCGCTCCATCACTGGGAAGAACCCTGTATTTCGGGCGTCGAAGAAACCGGTCCGGGCGGATCCGGCGCCGTTTTTTTCTCCGGCTGTAACCTGGGCTGTAATTTCTGCCAAAATAGCCCGATCAGTTACGGGCGCAAGGGAACAGACATCACCGCACAGCGGTTATCCGAAATATTCCTGGAACTTGAGTCTTCCGGCGCCTATAACATCAATCTGGTGACCGGGACGATGTTTCTTCCGCATATCGTCGATGCAATCACGCGCGCCAGAATGTCGGGACTTTCGATCCCGATCCTATATAACTCGGGTGGCTACGAAAGTGTCCGGGCACTCCGGATGCTCGACGGACTGATCGACATCTACCTTCCGGATATGAAGTTCTTCAGCCCGTCCGTCGCGCGTCGTTTTTGCGGCGCGCCGGATTATTCAAACCGGTGTCGGGAAGCGCTCGAAGAGATGGTCCGTCAGGTCGGACCGCCGCGCTTTTCGAAAAACGACCGGATGCAAAGCGGCGTCATCGTCCGCCACCTGATGCTCCCCGGGTACCTGTTCGACTCGCGAAAAGTTCTCCGGTATTTGACGGAAGTCTACGGAAATCAAATATGTATCAGTCTGATGAATCAATATACGCCGCCGTCTCCGTCGGTTCCGGGTGCTCCGGACCGCCCCCTGCCCGCAAGTCACTACGAAGCGATGATCCGTTTTTTGATCGACGCCGGACAGGAGAACGCCTTTATTCAGGGCGAAGGGACCTGCTCGGATTCCTTCGTACCGGTGTGGGACAGTAGCGGGGTGATTTCTGATGATTAATCGGATTCGTCGGTTCGGCTAAGTGCGATGCAATCGGATTATGGCCGATTAATGACTTGAATGAAAGAAGTCGTAATGAAGGATATAATTTAAATATATGCGATCCGCGAACGCTCGTCTCACTTCTCCCTCATAGTAACTTTTAATGTGATTCAGTGCCGAACTCAAATCTTTGTGCGTTATTTTCGCGGATATACTTCCTGTCATAGGTTGCCGCCTTAAATATTCTATATCGCCTCGAGTGAGTTTCAAAAATCCGTTCAGGTAATTAATGCTTTCTTTTCTCGTTACCAACGGCAGGGATGAATACGCTGCAAAAACCAGGAATTCGATGACATGCGCCATGTGAACGTTTTCCGCATCTAAATTCTCCATGCGCGTCTTCAGCTTTGTGAGATTTTCAAATGTCTCTTTACTTATGCTGAGGCTGGTGGATCTCGCTTCGTCGCCGGCCCGATTTTCCTCTATCCTTCCGCGCACCTCCGTCATCTGCTCGTCGCTCATCTGAAATTCCTGAATTAAGATGCCGATAAGAAAACCTTGCGTAATTCTGTAATCAACTTTTCTGGCCTGAATAATTTCATGCATTCTAAAACCGGTATTTCCACTGATTCTTACCTTTAAAATCATATGCGCCTCCTAAACGATACATCGTGGTATGCTACGTAGTATACACGGCTCGAGCATACTTGTCAACCCAAAAAAAGCCTGTGCTCGCAAGCACAGGCTTTCTGAATCATGGAGCGGGATACGAGATTCGAACTCGCGACTTTCACCTTGGCAAGGTGACACTCTACCACTGAGTTAATCCCGCACGCACGATGTATTATATCGACCCGAGGTAGGAATGTCAACAAAAACCAAGGTCAAAGAGGCGAGAAAAAGCCGCATGTCAACACTTCGAAAAATTGGTCCGGAAAACCCGGACCAGTCTTTACGTAAGAACTGTCGAAATCCTCCTTCCGTCTGATTCCGGATTGTTTTCGCTCTTCGCTCCGCAACGTTTTCGCACCGCCGATCGTCTGTTTGACAGAAAGCAGTGTGATAACGATAAGAAAAGGAGACCATTCCCATGAAAATACGATTTGAAGCCGCGGTGTGCCTGATCATCATCGGATGCGTAATGATCAGCGCGTCGGGTTGCCCGCTCCGCATCCGGAGTACCGGGTCGACGGGTAGCCCCGAAACCTCCAAAGGAGGAGATCCCACCGACAATTCCGCGATCTCCGAAAAACCGGACCCCGAGGAAGACACGTCCGATCGGATCTCCCGGATCGACGTATACCACAGTTCGTTCGGCATGACAATGAGTGAGTACAGGATCGATCTGGATGGTCGGTCGTTCTCCGTTTTTTCACCGGCCATGGATGGTTACGACGAATACGCGCCGAGAGATCCCGACGCGGAAAACGAAGGGTTCACCCCGGTATCCGAATTATCCGCAGAAGCGGTCAGCAAATTCCGGGCGCAATGCGAAATCCTTAACCTGACCGATTGGAAAGAGGAATACTATAACAACGACATTTGCGACGGCCACCAGTGGGGGATGACCATCCGGTTTGCGGACGGGTCGGAGCGGCAGATTTTCGGCAGTAATGAGTATCCGGACACGTGGGATGATATGCGTGAAGCTTTCGAAGAACTGACCGGCAGTGACGTGCTTCAAGTCAGCAGTGACTGGCTTTACGGATGAGTCCTTGCCTTTGGTTTATTTTCGCGAAAAGGGCCGATAAAACGACCATCCACAATTTTCCCGCATCGTTTTCCCGTTTGCGGATAAACTGAAAGGATCAGCCGGTTTTTTGCGCCTCGGGATCGGAAGGAGAATACGGGTCTCCTCCAAGTAGCGGTCAAATCCGCTCTTTCCGGCGGCAAGGCGCTTTTCGGCCATCGGAATACTGATGAAAAGAAACATCAGGGTGTTTGCGAGCGGCCCGATCGCCAGGTAAACATATTGAGGAAGGACCGACAGCATGACCAGATACACGCCCCACCACATCAGTATCTCACCGAGATAATTCGGATGCCTTGAGTTCTCCCAGAGCCCGGTGCGAATGATCCCGGATCGTTCGGCGCTCTTGCGAAAACGGTGCATCTGAAAATCGCTGACCATTTGAAGAGCCGCCGCTGCGTAACACACAAGGAGAGCGGGTATTGTCCATACGCGGATGGCCGGAGCTTGCAGATAGACCAGCGCCGGCACCATCACCGAATAAACGATAAGTGTCGGGAAAAGGTGTATTCCCAGGAAACTCACGAGCGGAAACCAGGCATTGCTTTTTTCTTTTAACAGATCATAGCGCCAATCCTGACGATGGAGACCCGGAAAGGTATATGCCCAATTTGCCGTCAGCCGAACGCCCCAGAACCAAATCGCGCCCAGAAGCGGCATCGCCTCCGGCCGGAGTGTCCCTCTGAAAAGGCAGGTCGCGGAAGCGATAACGATCGGCGCCACGCTCCAATAGGGATCATAAACGGATGCGTTGCCCAAAAGCGTTCCGATCAGGAAAATGAGGACGGTCGCCGCGACATCCGCGACGAAGACGCGAAATAGAAACCCATAGTCTGTCGTAAGAAAAAACACGGCGACTCCGACGACTGCCGCGAACAGGTACGAAAAAACGATGACCGCTAATGACTTAACGCGATTTTCTTTATACGACATACTCACCCCTCCGATCATAACCCGTTTCCCTAACGGCATTATACCAAGACTCTTCGCCATTTTTTCGTGTTTTTCGCCGGGTTGCTTTATTTCTTCTCGAAAAAGAGAAAGTGCGGACACAATTCATTCAAGCTTTGTTCGCAATTGATTTGATATAATTAAATCAACGGAACGGCAGACATAAATCCCCCCCTTCGACATCTTGATCCCACCGTTCCGGAACTCTCATCCACTCGCGAAGTCCTATCCGTTGGCCCCTTACCAGTGAGAAAGACGCGCGAAGAAGAATCATTAGAAAAGCAGTCCAAAGCCTCCGACAGCACGGATTCAAGACATAATCAGTCCGCTTCGATTCTTCTTTAAGCAACTCCGTGGTTCGGATGAGTGATCAGCACAAAAGATAGCCGGGAACTATATCTTCCCGGCTATCGCTTTTTGCGTCCGTTTTTTAAAGCACCACTGCATTCGCGATATTCATGACGGCTTCCCGCGAAAATCTCCAAACGGGTCGTTGATGTCCGAAATATCTCCGCCGAGTTTTCGGATGACGCTCATCGACTCATAAAACATTTCCCGACCGACACTGCGCCCGTTTCTCTCCAGGTATCCTTTGAGAAGCGCGATCGCGCGCGGGTCCCCGTAATCGCCGAGACACAGCGCGCCGATGACCTTGCGCTCCGATTTTCGAAAAGCGGCGCGCATCGTGTTGTACGTCTCGTTCGTCCGGTTCCTCGCGCCCGCCTTCGCCAGCGCGACCAGAAGGCTCTCCTCCGGGCTTCCGGCAGGAATCGCTCCGGCGGCGTCGAGTCTTTGCCGCAATTCGGGAACTATCAAATCGCCCATATCCGCCGCGTAATCGCCGATCACATCCGCCATATAGTCGTCGGGACTTTTCGCGGAACAGAAATGTCCGAGGATCGGCCCGATCGAGGATTCTGTCCCCCATTTTCCGAGAAGCCGGATCGCCGCCGGCACAGAGGCTGAAATATCTGCATGCCCATCAGGATTCGAGTCATCAAAGCGCTCCCAGGATTCGGCGAAAGCGATGTCCAGGAGCCGGTCCGTCGCCTCCTGCCCAAAGCCGGGAAGCCGGTCCGTCAACGCGCGCGGAGGTTCGACGTCCGAGACCTCGGCCGCGACGGTAAAAACCTCCAAATATTCGTCAAGTGTTTGTAATGATGCGAAAAAATCTGCCGGCGTATCGAAAGGAAAGCCCGCGAGGGGCTTACCGAAGAATGCCTCGGCCTCGGCTTCCGTATACGCGCCGATTTCTCTTTCAAACTCCTCGGTATACACGTCCCTCGTACCGGGAACGTGCGATAAAAAAGAATCTTCGGCTCGAATCATATATTCGTTATACTTCTCGAAAAGAAACTGCGCTTGCGCACGAATATCCATAACATTCACTCCCTCGTTTATTCAGTACTACTATACACAAAGCTTCAAGCGGGCTCAAGGGTGCTACGATGCTCGCCTACGGTACGGGTCGGTTGAAGTCTAATTTTATACTATCGATTCATATTCAGAAAGGGAAGAATCTGATATAGTGCGTTCGTTTTGTCGCCTTTCGCCTCCTGGTGATACAATGGGAACAGTATTGGAGCTAGCTTAAGAAACGAGGCGACAGCGAATGGAAAATATAAAAGAGAAGAATGATGTACGGCAGACATACAAAAGGTCGTCGTTTTTTAAGTTGTTTTGCTTCTGCCTTTCAGTGATTACTCTTGTCGGCATAACCGGTTGCAACCCGGGCACTAACGAAAGTGTTGGTTCCTCTTCCTCTTCCGGGCCGGTCATCAAACATTTCCCCGATACTTTCATCTCGGCCGATACGCCGCATTTTTCCTCGCAGAAACTCGATTTTTTTCATGCGGACAATGTAGACTCCATTATTTATCGATCCGGAACACGCACGAAAGACGGCTGGGCGTTGTGGATTAATATCGTCCTTGATGACGGCTCCTCTACTCAAAACCCGACAAGTAAGAACGTTATTTTATATTATGATTCGTCCGGACTTCAGACAGGGCAAGTGGATTTAAGCACGCTCCTTCCCGGAGATATCATGGTCTCCGGCATAACAAGCAATCCGGACGGCGTTATTTACCTGTTGACCTCCGCAGTCAGCGAAATGGGTATCGGTAATTACGGCGTTTATATGCTGGACCCTTCGGGGGTACTTATCGGCGAACCCATAGCAATTACGATACCGGAAAAACACTTCCCGTCCCAAATGGTAGTCGACAAAGAAGGAAATATGTATGTCGCCTGCTATGAAGCCTGTATTGTTTTTGATCTTCACGGTGAAATGCTATATACGATTGAGGACATGGACCTGACCGGACAGGTTTTTCGAGTTGAAGATAACGTATACGTCAGCGCGTCTCAAGACGGACAATATCATTCACTGCTGTATCCCCTCAACACCCCGAAAAAAAGCCTGGAAACTCCTATCGATTTATCTTCATATGCCGGAATTTCGGGGGAGCTCTCTTCGGATGGGAAAAGATTCTATATCAAATCATCCGCCGGAATTGAGTCTTTGGATCTTGGGAGCAACGAAGTGACCCCACTTTTTCAATGGAATAATGTCAGCTTCGTTTCTGCCGGAAGAAGGAATGAACTGATTGTCCTTTCCGACCATTCGATCTTGTGTCTATCAACCGCGTATGGTTCCTTTAGCCCTCTTGAAATGTTTCTCTTTACAAAGGATCAGACCAATCCCGATGCCGGAAAAATCATCCTTACCCTGGCCGGTTTGGATATCT
>CAZCLK010000019.1:30013-31922 GCA_964499575.1 uncultured Oscillospiraceae bacterium
CTATTATGGAATTCAACGATAAGAGCACAGAATATAAAGTTATGCTCAAAGACTATGCGGATGATATTGATTATACTTCCTGCTCGACAGCCGAGCAGATTGAAGCGGCGATGGATCATATGATCCGTCAAATCAATCTGAACATTCTATCCGGTAAAGGTCCTGACATCCTTTACGGAAATTATCATATGCCCCTGACCGCGTATGAAGATAATGGTATTCTGGTTGATTTGAATACACTCATCGAAAAGGACGACACCTTCAACAAGGAAAACTATCTGGAGAACATCCTGTCCCTAAGTGAGCGGGACGGACATCTCTACAAGATACCCGGGGGCTTTTTCGTCCGGGGCCTGTTCGGACCCAAGTCAGTCATCGGAGACCGGAGCGGTTGGACCGTTGATGAATTTAGAGGAATGGCTTCCTCTCTTCCGGATTCCATTCTGCCGATGCAGGGCTTCCTCCAATCATCCTTGTTGGAGGAAGCACTGTCCTCTTCCATGGATGTGTATATTGATAAAGCCACCGGACAAGTCAATTTTGATGTGGATTCCTTCTATGAACTGCTTGATTATGCAAAAACATTTGGCTACCAAGAAGACGATCCGGATCGGGAAAGGATCGAAGACCCCTATTGGCTGATGCAAAACCATGGACTTGCGCTTCTTTTCAACCAGATTTACGGGCCTCTGCATTTCATTGAAGAAGAAGCCTATGCCGGTGAATCCATCTCCATCGTTGGATATCCTTCTCCCGATCAAAGCGGACCGCCATGCTTTCTGAGTTCCATTCTCGCCATATCCGTACAGTCGTCGCACAGCGACGCTGCATGGGAGTTTATTAAGATTTTCCTGGGCGAGAATGTTCAGGAGGCAGTATCGGAGTCCTGCATTCCTGTTCTGAAAACGCAATTGGAAGCTCAGATTGAAAAAGCAATGTATCCCAGTAGTCCGGAATACCTGATGATTTCGGAGATAGAAATAAAACCCATGACGGAGGAACAGTCGCAGACATACCGTGATTTTATTAACGGATTGGATACCCTTGCCTATCAGGATCGGGAGATCATATCCATCATTCTGGAAGAGGTTGCTGCCTATTTTTATAATCAGAAGTCCGCAGAAGATGTTGTGGCGCTGATGGAGAATCGAGTGCAACTTATTCTTGATGAGCGAGCGTAAAGTATCTTTATTGATATGCGGTAGATTAATGAGCACGTTCTGTCTCGTGGACCAGAGGTCCGATGCTCAATCTTTTCTACGGTTTATCTCCTGGAACTCCTCCTGTTCATTTGTGGCTTGTCCGACGGGTGAGCGCAAAAAAGATTGGAGGCGCCAGCCATCGGTTTGCGCGAAAGAAAAGATTTGATGGGCAAACCGATGGGCAAGCCGGAACGAAAAGGGGCGGTCTCAAAACAATATACGCCCGGATTTTGGACAGAGGCTAAATGAAGTGTGTATAACTAAACTTGAATCCGGCCGGGGCCTCCTGAACTTCGAAGGTCCGTAGCGGCTTGAAATTGCCGACAAAATGCCGGAAACACTCGGATTTGTCGATATTATTCCATTATCGAGAAGGTCCGGAGCACTTTTCTCGAATTTGCCGGTATCCGCGCCGCTCGAAAAGCCGAACATACCGGCGCGGTCTCATTTTTTATTAATGATTACCGACTAAACGAAGCACATCGGTGATTTAGTCGGTATGCGGGCGGCGCGCGATCTCGTTTTTAATCAATGATTACCGACTAAATGAAGCACATCGGCGATTTAGTCGGTATGCGGTCGTCGCGCGGTCTCGTTTTTGATTAATGATTACCGACTAAACGAAGCACATCGGCGATTTAGTCGGTATGCGAGCGGCGCGCGGTCTCGTTTTTGATTAATGATTACCGACTAAACGGAGCATTTCG
>CAZCLK010000020.1:0-31528 GCA_964499575.1 uncultured Oscillospiraceae bacterium
CGTACGGCGCTACTTATTTCTCGGCGGTTGTCTTTATCGGTTATGCCGGGATGTTCGGTTGGAGCTACGGAATCTCCGCCGTGTGGATCGGTTTGGGCAATGTTTTTATCGGAAGCCTTGTCGCTTGGAAACTCCTGGGGCGTCGCGCGCGGATCATGACCAAGCACCTGTCGTCCAACACGATGCCGGACTTTTTCGCTCTTCGTTACGATTGCAAGCCGATGCGCACCGTAGCGGCGGCGATCGTTTTTATCTTCCTGATTCCTTATTCCGCATCGGTTTTCAACGGCCTTTCATACCTGTTTACCTCGGCGCTCGGACTCGATCGAATTCAGTTCGGCTATGAGATCTGCATTATCGCAATGAGCCTTCTGACGGCGCTTTACGTCGTTCTGGGCGGATATATGTCCAATGTGATTAATGATACAATCCAGGGTTTCATCATGCTGGTCGGTATTGTAATCGTGATCGGCGGTGTCCTGAATGATCACGGCGGCCTGATGGGAAGCCTCGCCGAACTTTCGAAGTTCAGCTCTCCCGCAAGCCCGATCAACGGGGTGTACGCTTCCTTCCTCGGGCCGGAGCCGCTAAACCTTTTAGGCGTCGTGATCCTGACCTCACTCGGGGCGTGGGGACTTCCTCAGATGGTTGTTAAGTTCTATTCGATCAAAGATGAGAAGTCGGTTAAAGCCGCGACGATCATCTCGACCCTCTTCGCTTTGTTCGTCGCCGGAGGATCCTATTTTCTCGGTGCGTTCGGGCGTATTTTCGTCAGTTCCGAGGAGGCGACCAACGCGATCACCGGAAAATTCAGTACCGACATGATCATGCCGATCATGCTCGATAAGGCGGTTTCTCCGCTGATCATTTCCCTGATCGTTATCCTTGTGCTGTCCGCGTCGATCTCGACACTATCCTCTCTGGTTTTGAGCTCCAGCTCGACGATCACACTGGACCTGATTGTTCCGAGTGTTAAGAAGGAGATGTCCGAAGGGAAAAAGGTCACTTGGATCCGTGTCTTCCTCGGCATTTTTGTGATCATCTCCATGCTTTTGGCGATTTATTCATACCGTACGAATGACTTGTACATCGCAAAACTGATGTCGATATCGTGGGGGGCGTTATCCGGCTCGTTTATCGCGCCGTTCCTGTACGGTCTGTTCTGGAAGGGTGTGACCAAGGCGGCGGTCTGGGCTTCCTTTATCAGCGGAGTCGGTATCACCGTTACGCATTTAATTCTTTCGAACGGAGCGCTTTTCGGGCATCAGTTCGTATTCCCGACCGGGCTTCCGATCAATCTGGCGTCGTCGATCAACGCGGGAGCGTTTGCGATGCTGTTCGGGTTGATCCTTGTGCCGGTCGTTTCATGGATCACGCCGAAGATAAAGAAAGAAGTCATCGATAATGCCTTCGCCGGCTACGACATTCAAATTGCCGCGGAGCAGAAGAAAATCTTGCCGAAAGATGAAGTAGTTTAAACGAGAAAGACGAATAGGGGACGGACAGATGATTTGGAACAAAGCGGAAACGATGAAAAGAAGTGAGATTGAGTCGCTTCAACTGGAGCGGCTGCGGTGGCAGGTGAACTACGCATATGAGCGCGTGCCCTTCTACAAGAAACGCATGGACGGGATCGGCCTTAAGCCGGAACATATCCGGACACTTAAGGATCTCGAAAAGTTTCCGTTCACGGTGAAGACAGATCTTCGGGATAATTATCCCACCGAAATGTTTGCCGTCCCCAACAAATACATCGTTCGCTTTCACAGCTCTTCCGGAACGACCGGCAAACCGATCGTCGTCGGATATACCCGAAACGACATGGATAATTGGACCGAATGCTGCGCACGGATGTGTACGGCAGCCGGCGTGACCGACGAGGACATCGCGCAGGTCGCGTTCGGCTACGGCCTTTTTACCGGAGGCTTCGGACTTCATTACGGACTCGAGAAAGTCGGGGCTTCCGTTCTGCCGATATCGTCCGGTAACTCCGAGCGTCAGATCATGTTCATGAAGGATCTGAAATCGACCGTTCTTATCGCGACGCCTTCTTACGTCCTTCATCTTTCGGAGATCATGAAAGACCTGGGTGTTCAAAAAGACGAGATCTACCTCAAGACGGGGATGTTCGGAGGAGAAGGCCACACGCCGGAGATGCGCGAATTGATCGAGCAAAGACTCGGGATCAACGATACCCAGAACTACGGATTGACCGAACTCTGCGGTCCCGGCCTCTCCTATGAGTGCCTGGAGCACAAGGGAATGCACATCAACGAGGATTTCTTCATCGCCGAGATCATTGATCCGAATACCGGCGAAGTGCTTCCGGAGGGCAGTGAGGGAGAAATGGTGATCACCACGATCACGAAGGAAGGCATTCCGATGCTCCGGTACCGGACGAAGGACATTACATCGATCACCTATGAGCCGTGCGCTTGCGGGCGTACCAACGCCCGTATGGATCTGATCAGAGGCCGCTCGGACGATATGATGGTCATCCGCGGCGTCAACGTGTTCCCGTCGCAGGTCGAAGCCGTCCTGATGGGGATCGAGGGAATCGGCCAGTATTACCAACTGATTGTAACAACAGAAAAATTTATGGATAAGATCGAAGTCCAGGTCGAGCTCATGGACGGAACCATGCTCGACAGTTATTCGATGCTTGAACAACTGACCCGGGAGATCCGTCACAAGATCAAGACTGTTCTTCAGATCGATGTCAAGGTGACGCTTTTGAACCCCAAGACCCTCGAAAGAACGGCCGGGAAAGCCAAGCGCGTGGTCGACCTCAGATCCAAGTCGTTCTGATCGTGATTTTAGACGCGCGCTTTGTTGTGTTATACTGACCAGTAGCATTTTTTCGAGAAAAAGGGGTGGATTCATTGAGACAGATCCTTCTGGGGAACGAGGCCGTCGCGCGCGGCGCATATGAAGCCGGCGTCAAGGTTATTTCTTCTTATCCCGGAACGCCGAGCACGGAAATCACAGAGGCCGCTACGCAGTACGAGCGGATCCATTGCGAATGGGCGACGAACGAGAAGGTCGGTGCGGAGGTCGCGATCGGCGCTTCGATCCGGGGCGCGCGAGCGATGACCTGCATGAAGCATGTCGGCTTAAACGTCGCGGCGGACCCTCTGTTTACTTCTTCGTATACAGGCATTGGCGGAGGCCTTGTTTTTGTCGTCGCCGACGATCCGGGCATGCACAGTTCACAAAACGAGCAGGACAGCCGTCACTACGCGAGGGCGGCAAAAATTCCGATGCTGGAACCCGCGGACTCGGCGGAATGCAAGTCGTTCGTCATGAAGGCTTTCGAGCTTTCCGAAAAATATGACACGCCGGTCCTCGTTCGTCTTCAAACCCGCGTGGCGCACTCGCGCTCGATCGTGGAGTTGTCCGATCCTTCTGATATTGTCATCAAGCCATACACCAAGGATATGGCCAAATATGTCATGATGCCCGCGATGGCGGTGAAGCGTCACGTGCTTGTGGAAGAGCGCACGGAAGTGCTGATCAAGGACTCTTCCGATCTTTCGACCGGAGTCGGTTTTCATGAAGAAACAATCGGATCCGCGGACCTCGGAATCATCACGTCCGGCGCCGCCTATCAATACGTACGGGAAGCGATCCCGGACGCGAGTGTCCTTAAACTCGGCATGATCTGGCCGCTTCCCGAGAAACTGATCCGGACCTTCGCCCAAAAGGTGAAACGCCTTGTCATTGTTGAGGAATTGGATCCATTCCTTGAGAGCGAAATCCTCGCGATTGGCATCCCGTGTGAGGGAAAGAGTCTTTTCTCCCTGAACGGAGAATACTCGTCGATGATGCTCCGTTCGGTCCTCTCGCCGGTCACCGTTCCAGTTTCGGCGGTCTCCTGCGAGCCTCTGCCGTACGCGCCCGGCCGCCCGCCGGTCATGTGCGCGGGTTGCCCGCATAAGGGACTGTTTATGGCGCTTTCGCGACTGAAGGCTCAGGTGATGGGCGATATCGGTTGCTATACGCTCGGTGCTCTGCCGCCGACTTCATCGATGGATACCTGCGTTTGCATGGGCGCGTCGATCGGAATGGCGCACGGCTTTGATAAGGCAACCGACGCGGTCGACTCCCAAAAGACCGTCGCGGTCATCGGAGACTCAACATTTCTTCATTCCGGGATCACAAACCTCATCAACGCGGTCTATAACGGAAGCGCGATCACGGTGATTATTCTGGATAACTCCATCACGGGCATGACCGGCCATCAGCAAAACGCTTCGACGGGCATGGACATCCGGTTGAATCCGGCACCCGCGGTCTCGCTTGAAGCGCTTTGCGCAAGTGTCGGGGTCCGGTCGATCCGGGTCATTGATCCGGTCGATACCAAGGGCGCGCAAACAGTCATCCGGGAGGAAATGGATAAACCCGAAGTTTCCGTCATTATCGCCCGAAGGCCTTGTGCGCTGATTCCGACCGGCAAAGGCCCGAAGGGTAAATTTGCCGTGGTCGACAAAGAAAAATGCACGGCTTGCGGTCAGTGTATCCGGATTATGTGCCCCGCGCTGACGGGAGGTCCGGACAAAAAGCCGGTCATCGACCGGGAAACGTGTAACTCCTGCGGACTGTGTGTCAACGTCTGCGCGTTCGGCGCGCTCGGTATCGGGGAGGAGCAGAAATGACGCAAACAGAAACTAGTCAAGGTCAAGCCGTCCATTGTTTATCCGTCGTTTTGGCCGGGATCGGCGGGCAGGGGACACTCGTCGCCGGTAAACTCCTCGGAGCTATCGCGATGAAATCCGGACTCGACGTCAAGGTCTCCGAGGTCCACGGAATGAGCCAGAGAGGCGGATCCGTCATCACCTATGTACGAATGGGATGCAAGGTTTTTTCGCCGATCATCGATCCGGGAACGGCCGATTACTGCCTTTGTTTCGAGCCGTTGGAAGCATTGCGTTGGGCGCCTCTTCTTAAAGAAGGCGGCACGATCATCGTAAACGATGCTCCGGTCCTGCCCCTGCCGGTCCTTCTGGGCAAGGAGAAATACCCCGAGGGGATTTCTACAGCTTTGGAGAAGGCGTGCGGGATCCGTGCCCGGGTCCTTCAAATCAACGCCAGGGATGCCGCCGTATCGGTCGGCAGTGCCAAAGCGGTCAATATGGTGATGCTCGGAGCCCTCTCCGTATTTACGAGTATTCCGGAGCCGGTTTGGGAAGAAGCGATCCGCGAAACATTCGCGGAAAAAGCGAAATTGATCCCGATGAATTTGCTGGCATTTCATGCCGGTCGCGACGCGGCGCGATAAATAAGCTATAATCAGAATATAGAGCAAGCGGCCGTGAACACACGGCACAAGTAATCGGGAGGTGCCGCCATGTTGGTCAGACAAATCAACGTTTTTCTCGAAAACCAGTCCGGAAGGCTCGCGGAAGTGACCCGGACCCTCAGCCGGAATGATATCGATATCCGGGCGCTTTATATCGCGGATACCACGGAGTACGGAATCCTCAGGATGATATTGGACAAGCCGGAACAGGCGGTGGACGTGCTGACCAAGGCCGGATTTACGGTGAGCAGTACACCGGTGATCGCACTGGCGATTGCGGACAAACCCGGCACGCTCGACCACGCGTTATCCATACTCTCCGAAGGCGAGCTGTCTTTGGAATACCTCTATGCGTATGTGGGCCGGGCTTCCGATGACGCCGTCGTTGTGATCCGTGTCCGGGATCCCGAACTTGCCTTGAGTAAACTTCAGGAAGCGGGCATTCGGGTGCTGACCTCCGAGGAGGTTTACGGCATCTGATGAATAACCCTTTTCGCGCTTTCGGCATATCCGACGCGGTGATTAACGCTTCCGAAGAGGTTACCGGGCAGATCGCACCGGCGATTCGACGGATCGAGCAGACTCGCGCCTCGAACCAGTTGCGCGTTCTACAAGCTTTTCGGCATGCGCGTGTTTCCGAATCCGATTTCGGCATTTCCACCGGTTACGGATACGATGATATCGGCCGCGAAAAGATCGAGAAAATTTACGCGGATCTGTTCGGCGGAGAGTCGGCGTATGTCCGCATACAGATCAGTTGCGGTACGCAAGCCCTGGCCGCGTGCCTTTTCGGGAACCTGAAGCCCGGCGATAAGATGCTTTCGGTGACCGGAACGCCCTATGACACGTTGGCGACCGCCATCGGGATCCGGAAGGGCGAAGAGAAAACCGCTCCGGGAGCGCTTCTGGATTACGGAATAAAGTACGATGAGATTGGCCTCCTGCCGGACGATTCTCCGGACCTGGAGGCGATCAAAGCGGCGGTCGATCGAAAAACGCGTCTGGTTTTCATTCAGAAATCGAAGGGCTATTCCGACAGAAGATGTCTTCTTGGCGACGAGATCCGGGCGATCATATCCGCCGTTCGCGAAACCGGCTCGAATGCGATCATTCTGGTCGACAACTGCTACGGGGAATTCGTTGAGGAAGCGGAGCCCTGCTCTTACGGCGCGGACCTTTGCGCCGGCTCTCTGATCAAAAATCCGGGGGGCGGTCTTTGTCCGTCGGGCGGATATATCGTCGGCCGGAGCGACTTGGTTGAGGCGGCGGCTTTTCGCCTCTCGGCTCCGGGTGTCGGCATGCATGTCGGACCTTCGCTCGGTTTTAACCGAACGATTGCACAGGGACTTTTTATGGCGCCGCATGTCGTTGCGGAGAGTCTCAAGGGCGCCGTGTTCGCGGCCGCGCTTTTTCGAAAAGCCGGATTTGAAACATTCCCGGGTCCTCTGGATCCGCGCGGGGATATCATTCAGAGTGTTCGATTCGAATATCCGGAACAGTTGAAGGAATTCTGCCGGATCGTACAGGCCAATTCGCCGGTCGATTCCTTTGTGACGCCCGAGCCGTGGGATATGCCCGGCTACGATGTTCCGGTCATCATGGCCGCCGGGACATTTGTCCAAGGCTCATCGATCGAATTTTCCGCTGACGGACCGATCAAACCGCCGTATAATGCATATATGCAGGGCGGACTTGTAAGCGAACAAATTTGCCTCGCCGCCATGTTGGCAGTCGAAAAAATGGGAGCACCGTTTATATGAGCAGTCAGAAGAGACCCGGTCCGGGCGATCGTAAGGACAAACCTGTACGCAGAGCAACACCGAACCGTGAAGATCGCCGGGACATGTCTTCGGCTTCCAATCGCGGGCAGTATCGGAAAAAGCCGGTCGCACAGAGCGGGGAGCCGGTCCGAAACCGCGGTTCGGCTTCGGGAGGAAGACTTGTCGGCGGTAAAGATACCGCGAAACGAACGGTCTCGCGCGAGCATTTGGGGCACCTTCAGACGATGCGTCGCAAACGGGCGATTTCAAGCGCGCTATTTACGGCCGTCGTGGTACTGTTGCTGGCTGTCGTCACGGCATCCGCGATCCTTTACGTAAAAGATTACGTCGCGGCAAAACCGAAGTTTGCGTTTGTCACACAGGGCAGCGTTGAGCATTCGGTCAGTGCCGAGATCCTCATCGTTCGCAAAGAAACCGTTATGAATTCAGGCACGGCCGGATCGTTGGTCACCCTATCCACGGAAGGAAGCAGGGTCTCCAAGACACAAAGACTGGCCATGGTGATTCCCGAAGGCATGGAGGATACCGTGGTCGAATTGAGCAGCGTACAGAGGCAAATTGTAGAGATTGAGCGTAATTTAGTTGCCGGCGGTAAGGGGATGGGGGCGATCGCCGTCTATAACGAGGCGTCCGCAGAAATTCTTCCGCTCATCGATATGATCCGCGTTGACAGTTTTAACTCGGATTTGTCCAATCTGACTTCCTATTCGTCATCCTTGCAGGTTCTTATGGACAACAGAGACTCGCGCTTGCAAAGCATAGATTTCGATGACGAGCGTCTCTCCGCGCTTCGAACGAACAAGGCCCGGTTGGAGCAGGAACTGGCTGCGGAATCCGCGATCCTATCGGCGGTCGAACCGGGGATCGTCTCGTTTAAACTTGACGGATTGGAAACGGAATTGACCCCGGATACTCTCCTGACCATCGCAACCCTCGAGTGCGAACGCTACATTAAAAACGCACAACGGATTATTTTCGGTGATCTTGCCATCTCGGTGAATCAGCCGGTTCTTCGTATTTGCCAGAACGAACTGCAATATTTTGCGAGTGTTATTCCCGATATGAGCGTGTCGGATTTCCCGAAGGACTCCGTTCATACGATTCGCGTTCCCTCGGAAGGGATCGTCATCGACGACTGTCAGGTCATCCGCTCTTCGGAAACGGTCGGCGGTGTTTTTGTCGTCTTCGAGACGCCGGATCAGATTGAGCGCCTTTTGGACAGAAGAACGGCCGAGGTCGAAATCGTCCGCTCCGTAACCGAAGGATTGAGAGTACCCCGTACCGCTTTGATCAAGCCGGACTACGAATCGGGCTTCGCCGTGATTTTGATCAATTCCAGCGGATACGCGCGGTCGCTGAGTGTAAAGATTCTGGATTATGACCGCGAATACGCAATCATCAGTCCGAGTCAGGGCTTTGATGATCCGAATACCAGCACGATCGTAATCACGAACCCGAACACCCTCTCCGAAGGTGAAAAGGTCGAATAAGGTGAACGAGACAGTGGAGACACAGCAATCGGGAGCGCTCGAAATCGCGATGAAGCAACGTCTGGATGCTTTTCGAAAAGCGGTCCGGGACGAAATGCTTCGCGCGGGACGCGACCCTGCGGAATTGACCGTTATCGGGGTGTCCAAGTTTTTCCCGGTTGAATACGCCCGGTCAGCCTTTCGGCTGGGACTGAAGGATCTCGGGGAGAACCGCGTGACCGAACTTCTTCTCAAGCGGGAAACGCTTGAGTCGGAAGGAATCCTTCCCGACTGGCATTTGATCGGGACTCTTCAAACCAATAAAGTGAAGCGGATCATCGGCAAGACCTCTTTAATCCATTCAGTCGATTCAATTCATCTTCTGGATGAAATATCCGCCCGATCCGATGCGGACGGGATCGTCACGAACATCCTTCTGCAGGTCAATATATCCGACGAAGAGACCAAACACGGATTTTCGGCGGAAGAAACCGCCCTTGCGGTACGCCATGCAGGCAGTAAACCGGGCATCGCCCTCAAAGGCTTGATGACGATGGCGCCGATCGTCCCCTGTACATACACACCGTTGATGGTTTTCGAAGGACTTCGCGACTTGTTTGAGCGAATGAGACCTGTTCTCCGTAACCCGGATGAATGGACGACGATGTCGATGGGTATGAGTCAGGATTATGCCGACGCGATCCGATGCGGCGCGACGCATATCCGGATCGGCACTGCGATTTTCGGCCCGAGGACGGTCTGACACTTCCGTCTGCAGCCGTAATATTCTCGAAAATGTTGATTTCAGGGCATTTTCGCGCCGCCTCTGTAAGGAGGTTGTTAGAAAAGCCGGGTTATGTTTCTGCGTAATTACAGTCCTTTTACTTGTTCCTGTTTTCTATTGAACCGAATATCAAAGACTTCTATACTGACCCTAGTGATTCTTTTCACTGGTTAGCTCAATTTTTCAACCATGAGAGTGAATAGTGAATAAGATGATATTTGGAGGTATGGAAGATGGCTGGATTTTTCAAGAAGATCGTTGACAAACTGTCCGGATACCCGGATGATGCCGAGTTCGATTATGAAGGTGAATATGATTATGACGAGTCTGCGGGGGAAGAGTATGAAGCTCCGGAAACGCATCAGACATATTCGCAACCGGAACAGTTCAAAGCCGGTGCCGTGCCCGAACCGATGATGCAGTATGCTGCGCCGCAGAGAAGCGCGCCGCAGAAGGTTGTTCCGATCAAAGCGGGCGAGCAGCAGTTGGTCATCATGCAACCCAATAACATTCAATCCGCTCAGCGCGTTTGTGATCACCTGAGAGCGGGGCACATGGTCATCTGCAACATCGAGAATGTCGATGCGAAGATCGCTCAACGCGTAATTGACTTTATTTCGGGTTCAACGTATGCTATGGACGGTAACGTTAAGCCGATCGACGCCCGGGCACACAGTTTTGTGGCTGTCCCGAGATCCGTATCCTTGATTGACAAGGAAATTGCGCCGCAGGAGACCTTGGAGTATCCGGAGCAATACAGGATGGCTCGCTGACGATTTTGCTTCAACGTAATCTATGCCGTAGGGAGCCTTCTTGCAATGGGTATCGTGATCGGTCTTGATGTAGGCGGAAGCACCACCAAGATAGTCGGGCTTCAGGACGGAAGATCCATCGGGCACGAGATTGTTAAGGCGACGGATCCCGTTACTTCCGCGTTCGGAGCGTTGGGAAAGTTTATTGACAGCCACCATCTTCAAATCAATGATATATCAAAACTAATGATCACCGGTGTGGGCGCTTCGTTTCCCACCGGTGATCTTTTGGGTATAAAGACCACTCGCGTACAGGAGTTCCTCGCGACCGGACTCGGTGGTCTTCATTTATCCGGATTATCCCATGCGGTCGTTGTAAGTATGGGAACCGGTACGGCCTTCGTGGAGGCCAATCAGGACAAGGTACGGCATATTATCGGATCCGGGGTCGGAGGCGGAACGGTTTTGGGACTGTCAAGCAGTCTTTTAAATGTACGCGATTTTGATTTGTTGACCGAACTGGCTTCCGAGGGTAACTTAGGCAAGGTGGATTTGTCCATTGCGGATATTTCGAACATTGAGATCCCCGGGCTTCCGATGACTACGACCGCTTCCAATTTCGGGAAAATGACCGATGACGTGAGCAGGGCGGATCTGGCACTTGGTATATTCAATCTCGTATTCCAGTCGATCGGAACGATGGCCGTTCTAGCCGCAAGAAATGTCGGCCTCAACGACGTTGTTTTTACCGGACAAATGACCCGGGTTTCGCAATGCGCGGATTTATTTGACGTTTTTTCCGATCTCTATCGAGTTCGGTTTATCGTGCCTGAGGACTCCGAATTTGCGACGGCGATCGGCGCGGCGATGATTTCGGGATGAATATGAGCAAAACGAATCGCGCGTTCGAATTGGATGCCCTCCGCGGGCTGTCCATATTCATGATGATCGGTCATCACTTGATATGGGATATCCGGTATCTGCTCGGATATGATCTCTTCGAATTTCAGGAAGGCGATTTTTTTAATTATGTTCTGCAACCGCTTTTCCTGTGTTGCTTTATCCTCATTTCGGGAATATGTTGTACTTTTTCGAGAAGCAATCTGAAAAGATCCCTCCGTTTGCTGATCGGCGCAATCGCTATATCCGTCATTATGGCCTTGGTATCGTTTATTCTTCTTGACATCGGCATCCTGTCCGACCTGCATAAGGAAGGTTTGTTTGTATTCTTCAATATTCTTCATCTGCTTACCGTCGGCACTTTTATCTGTTGGTTGATTGAGAGAATCGAACGTTCTTTCGGGAAAAAAAGGACCGCGGACGGAACAAAGTCGGTATATCTGGCATCGTTGGTGAACAGCGGATTGGTGATCGCGGCGCTTTGCGTATTTATGGCTGAGCCGCTGATCCGAAGTCTGCGGTACGATTTGGACACATACGCTTTTCTGCCTTTGGGGATCCTGCCGAAAAATTCGATATCCATGGGTGACTATCTCCCGATGATTCCCTGGCTGGGTGTCTTTCTCGTCGGGATATCCGTCGGTCGAATACTCTATACCGAAAAGCGGACCGCTTTCCCGAACGCGCCGCGAGTCATCCGGAGCCTTTGCATTCCTTTCGAGTGGATCGGCAGGCACTCTCTGTTCGTTTATCTGATTCACCAGCCGATTATTCTTGCAATCCTTTTCGCCGGACGTTATTCTGGAATATGGTGATATGATTCCTGCCCCGAGCGATCGGAGCGGACGTTGTGTCATAGTCTGTTCATGAAGGATGACCCGGTGCAAAACGTTAAAAAATGGATCCGCGCGGCTCTCCCGATACTCTTGTGCCTGGCCTGCGCCGCTTTGTTTCTGATGCTTCCCAAATGGCTTTCGAGGTATCCGGAGGCTTCGGAGTGGTATGCCCTTCATTTGTTTCCCTATCTGTCGTGGCCGATCGTTCGGCTGACTTCTCTGATCCCTGTTTCTCTTACGGAGATTTTCGTTATCGCCGCAGTATTTTCGATTCCCGTCCTGATTGTCTGGTTCGTGATCCGGTCGGTCCGCAGCCGTGAAAAGAAAAAGTTCTTCTATCGAAGCGCGCTGATCGTGAGCATTTTGGTGCTGGTTCTTTCCGCGTCTTTTACATTGATGCACGGGATCGCTTACACGAGAAAACCGCTGCACGAGACGTTGGGGATCTTTCCGCGAGAAAGAAGTGCCGAGGAACTGGCGGAGGTCATGAACTGGCTCGCGACCGGTGTGGCGGAGAACCGCCCTGTGCTTCCCGAAAATGAGCAAGGCGGAATGGTCCCGATCCAAGGCATTGATGATATATTGCGTACGGGCAGTGCGGCAATGGATATGGCGGCGGACGTTTTTCCCGGCCTTTCCGGAAACGACGTCCGGGTTAAGCCGGTCGAGCTTTCACATTACTGGTCCTATACGGGCATTGTCGGTATGTATTTCCCGTTTTTCGGTGAGGCCAACGCGAACATCGATGTTCCGGCGTATACGATCCCGTTAACGGCTTGTCATGAGATCAGTCATGTACGGGGGATCGCGCGCGAGCAAGATGCCAACCTCGCGGGCTTTTTGGCGTGTGTCTCCAGCGACCGCCCGGATTTTCGCTACAGCGGGTATATGTTTGCGCTCGGCTATATTTCTTCGGATCTTGCAGCCGTCGACCCCGAAGCCTATGAACGGATCGCCCGGTCTATACCGGAGGGCGCGTACCGGGACATCAGTATCAGTTCCGAATATTGGCAGCAATTCGAAGGTCCGGTTGAGGAGATATCGACGGAGGTGAACGATTCGTACCTGAAGGCAAATCTTCAGCCGGAAGGCGTTCACAGTTACTCGCTCGTCAGTCAGCTTATCATCGAGTATTATTTCGGGTACGTCAAAGGAGCCTAAGTTGATATCCATATTCACGAAGGGACACTCAAGTCTTTTTCCCGCAAAGGATGTCGCCCGAATGTTCTTCGGCCCGTCCGTCCGGATTGAGGATCATACGATCTATGCCGATTATCCGCGGGACGTGGTCGTTGAGAGCACGATATTTTCGGACGGAAAAGTCCAAACCTCCGTTTTGGGCACATCCATTTTCGAAAAATCAGGCGACGAGTATGTCGCTTTACCGAACCGCGAAGTGAAGCGTCAATTGTATCGGGTACTTTCGGAAGTTACCCGAAAGCGCTTTCCATGGGGCTCGCTGACGGGAATCCGCCCGACTATCGTCGCGCGCGAGGTACAAGACCCCGGTTTGCTCGCAGAATTTTATAGTGTCCGGGAGGATAAGGCGCAACTTGCCCTTGAAACGGCACAGGCGGAGGATCGGATCCTGGAGACAACCGGCACGGAAGATATGTTTGTCTATGTCGGGATACCTTTTTGCCCGGGCCGATGTTCGTATTGTTCGTTTATTACACAAGAATGCCGAGCGAGCGCCGAACTTCTTGTTGCGTACCGGGATACCGTACTTCGAGAAATTGCCGGCCTCTCCGGAATGTTCAGAAATGTGAAGGCCGTTTATTTTGGCGGCGGCACGCCGACGATCATGGAAGACGAAATGTTATTTCACTTCATCGATAAAGCCCTCGACCGGATTCGTCCGGACCGGAACGCCGAAATTACCGTGGAAGCCGGAAGACCGGACACGCTAAGCGAAGCCAAGGCTGAACGCTTAAGGCAAGCGGGAGTCGGACGCATCTGCGTAAACCCGCAGACTTTATCCGATGAAACCCTGATCCGGATCGGACGGAGGCACACGGCGGATCAATTTTTCGAAGCATTTTCTATCGCGCGAAAAGCAGGGTTTCCCGTCATCAACACTGATTTGATCGCAGGTCTGCCCGGAGAACCCCTCGGGGCTTTTCAGTGCAACGTGGACCGGATCATCGGGCTTTCGCCCGAGAATGTCACGATCCACGCGCTTTGCAAAAAGAGAACATCGAACCTGAAACGGGAGGATATACTGGACGATCCCGTTCGGGAGGGGATTGCCGACGGAATGATCACGTATGCCGTCAACCGACTCGAACAAGCCGGGTATTCACCGTATTATCTGTATAAGCAAAAGGATACGGTCGGCGGTCTCGAAAACACAGGATTCTCGCTTCGCGGCAAGGAGTGTCTGTACAATGTCGCCATGATGAGTGACTGCCGTAATGTCCTCGCGTTGGGCGCCGGAGGCGTCAGCAAGAAGATATTCGCAAACGGCCGGGCTGTACGCCACGATTGTGTCCGAAACGTAAAGGACTATATTCAGAACATCGATAAGATCATTGAGGGAAAAATTCGTTTTTTTGAAGTATAATTGTCTTGGTCCCGGATGTAGGTCAATCGGGTGATCGGTTAAGAAATGGAGCGGTGCCTCATGAAGTGTCCCAAATGCAACACGGAGAACGAACAACGGTCGGTCTGCAAGAATTGCGGTTTGTTTCTCTACAAGGCGGATTTTCGAAATGCTCCGAAGATGAGCGAGAAAGAAATTAAGCAAAGAGATCGTCAGACCGTTTTACGTGTGGTCAAGAAGATCCTGAAATTTATCGCGATCGTCTTTTCTACCTTTGTCCTCACGTTTTTGTTGTACCTCTTGCTGGTTTTTGTTTTCGATCTTAATTAACGGGGTTCCGGATTTAGGGCAGGGCGCTTCCCGAGGTTGTAATCAAGCCGGTATTTGGGTATAATTACGTCTGTTGCGTCTTCTATTAATTCGAGGTGTAGCGCAGTTGGTAGCGCGCCTGCTTTGGGAGCAGGATGTCGGGAGTTCGAGTCTCTTCACCTCGACCAATTGTATAAAGAGCGGGCACCAAGGATATGTTCCCGAGGAGAGAATATGTGGGTTAGTTTAATTGTCATCGTGATCCTGATGCTGGCGGTCATTTTCGTAAACGGGTGGACCGATGCGCCAAACGCGATCGCAACGGCGGTATCCACGCGCGTTATTACGCCCGCGGCAGCGGTTAAGATGGCGGTCGTTATGAATTTTCTCGGAGTATTGGTTATGACCGTTGTCGCTCCGAAGGTTGCCGATACGTTAAGTAAGATGATCGTCATCGAGCCGGAACAGGAGGAGGAAGCATTGATTGTCCTTGCGGCCGCGATGTTCTCCATCGTCATATGGGCGACCGCCGCATGGTATTTCGGTATCCCGACCAGTGAGAGTCACGCGTTGATCGCGGGCGTTACCGGTGCCGCGATCGCTCTGGAGGGCGGTTTTCAACAGGTCAGCAAGCAACAGTGGATCCTCGTTCTGATCGGATTGGTCATATCGTCCGTTTTGGGATTCTTTTCGGGCTGGATTAACGTTCGGGGGATCGAGCTTCTTTTCAAGCGGGTTAAAAGAAGGACCGCGGATAAGGTTTTTCACTTCGGGGAAATGGCTGCCGCGGCGATGATGGCGTTTCTTCACGGGGCTCAGGACGGGCAAAAGTTTATCGGTATCTTTCTTCTTGGAGTCTATTACTTCGGGATCGTGGAACCGGGTTCGCCATTTGTCGTGAAGCGTTTTGCGGACGGCTCTTTTGATGTCCCCTGGTATTTGATCGTAATATGTTCGGTCGTTATGGGCCTCGGCACCTCCATCGGAGGGTACCGGATCATCAAGTCCGTCGGTATGGATATGGTCAAACTCCAAAAGCATCAGGGATTTGCCTCGGATCTCGCGGCATCCTTCTGTATTCTTCTTTCGACCCTGACCGGCGTTCCGGTCAGCACGACACATACGAAGACGACGGCGATTATGGGAGTCGGTGCTTCGAAGCGCTTGAGTGCGGTCAATTGGTTGGTCGCAAGAGATATGATTCTTGCCTGGGTGCTGACATTTCCCGGTTGCGGATTGATTTCTTTTTCGATGGCTTGGCTTTTCCTGAGGTTATTCTAGACGTCGGTACATGAAGAGAGGTAATGAGAATGAGAAAGAGCAAGGAAGCGGATTATTTCGATTTGTTCATCAAGGCGGCGTCCATCTGCAATCGCGCTGCGGAGGGATTGGACGAACTTTTAGATGACCTTACGAATTCGCATGTAAAATCGAATGCCATCCATGAGATCGAGCATGAGGGAGACAGACTCTATCACGAGGTCTGTTTTCACCTGAACCGGTCGTTCATTACGCCGATTGAACGGGAAGACATCATGGAGATCTCCCGGTATATCGAAGAAACGATCGACTCGATTGACGACGTCGCGATTATGCTCGACATGATGTCGATCGAGTCTGCCAAGAAGCGCGGCAAAGGTATGTGCAATCTGATTACAAAAGCCTGTTCGGCATTAGTCGCGGCTTCGGTCGAATTCAAGAATTTCAAAAAATCCAAAGAGCTTGCTCCGATTCTGGTCCAAATCAATAATATCGAGGAAGAGGGGGACGCATTGTATCATTCTTCGATGAAAGATCTTTTCAGCAAGGAAAAAGATATTCTGGACATCATAAAATGGCAGGAAATCTATAAGTCGATGGAAAATGTCCTCGACTCCTGTGAAGCGGTCGCAGACGCCATGGAACGCGTCATTATCAAGAACTGTTAGGACGAATCACCGGTTTTATTCATACAATCAAAAAGCAACCGCAGGCGGTTGCTTTTTTTATTTCGGTTCAACGCATATCTGTCAGCGCCTGCCCTGTTTCATTTCCTTCTTAATGACCCGAAAATCGCGCAATGCCTGCCGGCCGATCTTGAAGATCTTTTTCATGTTAATGGAGTTTTTTCCGCCTTGGCGCGGGCGGAACGTGATCGGGACATACAGGACGTTTTCTCCGGCGTCCGCCATCAGGACCGACAGGAGAACATTGGTCAGATTGTACCCTTCCGGAACACGCGGCAGATATCTCTCGAGCGTTTCCCTTTGCATCAGTCGATACGGCGTATTCGCGTCCGGTATACGCACGTGAAAAATGATAAATACAACCGCTTTCAAGACTTTTGTGACGAATTTCCTCGAAAAACCGTCCTGCCGGTGATTGCGATGACCGATTACGGCCGCGAAATTTTTCCTTTGGTGCCAAAAGGACAAAAACTCGCCCGGCAGAGTCTGTCCGTCGCTGTCGGTCTGGAAAATATAGTCGGCGTGCGCCTTTAAAGCGTAGTCGTATGCCGTTCGCAGTGTAGCCCCGTGCCCGGAATTCTCCTTGTTTACGGCGATGAGTTGCGGAAGGAGTTTTTCCGATTCGACCAGTTTTGCCCACGTGCCGTCCCGGCTCCCGTCATTGAAAATCACCAGACGTGAGTCCGTTCCGAACTGCACTGCGACCTCATGCCATTCCCTGGCGACGGTCTCGATATTGGCTTCTTCGTTATAAGCCGGCATAACAATGTACAGTAACTCATGATCCTTTTCGTGCATGATACCCTCCTTAATCATATCGATGAGACCCGACGATCCGGGCCGCTACGGACAGCGCCCGGTCAATGACCGCATCCATGTTATAGTACTTGTACTCCGCGAGTCGTCCGCAAAGGAAAAGATCCTCGAATTTTCCGCAAAGCTCCAGATAATCCCGGTAGAGGTTCTGATTATCGTTCGACTGGATGGGGTAGAAGGGGCAAAGCCTCCCGCCCGGACGGTAATCCATCGGATACTCCTTCATGATCGAAGTCGCACCCGGAAGATCCTGAAGCGACATGTGCTTAAACTCGGTGATGCGCGTGAATGCCTCGTCGTTCGGATAATTCACGACAGCGGCACTCTGAAAATAGTCGACCGTGTGATCCTCAATATTCAGTTCAAGACTACGATACGGAAGCGCCCCCAAAGCATAATCGAAAAGCTCGTCGATCGATCCGGTGTAACACACGGGCCCTTCGAACGGAACTCCGTCCAAAAGGAATTTGCCGGATACGGAGTGCGGGTGAAGCCTGCGGAGTGCGTCGGCATTCAGTTGAATATTGATATTCGGGTGGTTCAGCATATTCTCGAAAAGTTCCGTATAGCCCATAAGCGGCATCATTTGGATCGAATCGGAAAAATACCGGTCATCGGTTCCGATGACGACCGGAACCCGTCGCAGAACAGCCGGGTCCAGGCTGTCCGCCGGGACGCCCCACTGTTTTGCCGAGTAATTCTTGAACACCTTTTCAAAAACAAATTGCCCGAGTCCGGCAATTTCCGGGTCGGGATGACGAATCAGCTCCGAAACGGGAACCCGGCTGTTGAGCGGATAATGGCTCGTCAGGTTCGCGATAATACTCTTTGCCCGGGCGGCCGAAAAGTGCTTTTCGATCGATGTGAAGTTATAGGGAATCGGAACGAGAACTCCGTCGATCATGCCGAGGACCCGGTGCGAGTAGGGATAGAAGGAAGAAAAAGTGTTCAGGTAGGAGTAGACATTTATAAGGTCGGTATGAAAGATATGCGGTCCGTACATATGAACACGAACGCCGTTCGAACGCTCGTACTCGAACATATTGCCCCCGACGCCCGGGCGCTTGTCAAAAGCCGTAACATTGAAGCCCGCTTCCGCGAGAGAACGGGCGAGAACGGAACCCGCAAATCCCAACCCAACGACCAGCGCTTGCTTTTTCATGGCGCACCTCTATATTCTCTTGTTATAATTATACATTTCATAAATCATTTGTAAAAGAGAAATGACGGATCCGGACGCTTCTTATGATAAAATACCATATGTCGGTTTACACGTCATGACATGATCGAACCAAGGAGTACGCATGCGAAAATACAGACAGAGGATGACCCGAGCGGATTACAGAAGACAGGGTGTCGTCCTGTTTATCCTGATTATCATCCTGATCCTGAGCATTATGGCGCTTGCGACAATACTTTTGGTGAACATTTTTTCCGGTAACGGCACAAAAGCAACCGACACAGTAGCGGAGCCGACGACCGGTATTTCCTCGACGCTTGTTGAAACCACAGATACGCAAGGGGGGACTTCGGACCCAACCGGAGACTCTGCCCCGGAAACGACGATATTCAGTGAAACCGCCGTCGAAACGACCGTACGAATTCCTCCGACGATCCCGGCGACGATAGACGGACCGGATCTGACCGGATATACGGTTGTTCTCGATCCCGGCGGGCAGATGACCCCTAATTTGGAGCAGGAACCTCTGATGCCGGTCATGTCGGGATCGAAGGATAAGACCTCTGAGGGAGGTGTCGGCGTGATCACCGGCCGCCCTGAATCCGAGATCAATCTTGAGATCGCGATTCTTGCGCGCGACTATCTCGAGAGCCTCGGCTGTACGGTTTATCTTACCCGTACGGTCAACGATATCGACATGTCCAACATCGAACGGGCTCAGTTTGCCCTTTCCCAAAATCCGGACGCATATATCCGTCTGTACTGTAATTCCGACTCCGATCCCGATCAACAAGGAATTCAGGTATCCGTTGCGGATTCCGGAAAGTACAAAGACCGTTTGGTCGGGTGGGGAGAACTTCTCGGTACGGCGATTTCTGAGGCGACCGGTGAATCCTATAACGGATGTGATTCAAGTAGTTTTTACAGCGGCCTGAACTGGGCGACCGACATCCCGGGCTTCATGTTGAAAATGGGGTATCTGACCAATAAGGAAGAGGACCTGTTTTTGAATTACGAGGCTTATCAGCTGAAAATCTGCGCAGGACTCGCGAATTTCATCCGTCAGATGCCGCAATCCTAGACGAGTTTTTCCATAACATAGTCGTCCATCACGAACCCGCCGCCGATGTCGACGACCTGCGTTCGCACGATTGAAAATCCGATCTTCCGGTAAATGTCGATCGTTTTCGTGTTCCCGCGATTTACGGTCAAGCGGATCCGGGGAAGAGCCATAAGCCGGCATTGTTCCTCAATAAACTCAAATGACGCTCGTGCCAATCCGCGCCCGCGGTAGTCGCGAAGAATGTAGATTTTACTGAGAAACAGCGCATCCGAATCGGGACGGATCGCGAAGTAGCCGACGCTTTTTTCGTCGCAGGGAATCAGATAATACCGGTAACCTTCCTTATGAATCTGCTCTGTTATCGCGACTTCCGACTGGAAACGGCCGAGCATGTAATCGACCTGTTCCTGACCGATGATCCGCGGAAAATGCTCGTTCCAGATCGTGCTCGCCAGAGTGGCGAGACGACGGATCTGAGCTTTTGTATTTGCGCATTCATATTCTGTGATCATCAAACGCTCCGGATAAATTTCGCTATTCATTTTAAATGTATTGGGTCGGGTGATTTTCGCGCGATAAAGCGTCCGTTATGCCGGTACCGAATACAAGGCATGCAGAACCCGGATTTGCTCCTTCGGATTTAGCGCCCGATAATTTCGGCCGGCTTATTTACTTCCGACAAAATTTTCGACCGCACCGATACATTGATCCAGAAATGATTCCTCGCCGAATGTATTGATCTTAAAAAACATCGCCTGGCTCCCGCCGGATGTGATTGCGCTAATGAGCAGACGATCCCCGTCGCCCACGACGGTGATATTCATACTGACGCGGTTTCCGCCGATCATACTGTAGCGTTCGTATACGCGGACGGCGACACGGATCGTATCCACTACAAAATCACTACCGTCCTCAAAGGTTGCGGACATACTGCCGCCGGTTATTGCCTCGTGTATATATGAGACAAATTCGTCGAAATCTCCGGTTAATGATTTCTCATACTTTGCCATGACGCGCTCCTCCGAATTTTTAATGACTTTCCGGATTATTTTATCATACCGGGAAAGTCCTGAGACGAGCGTTTCCTAATTATTCTTCCTGGATTTGAATCGCATCCATCGGGGTAAAGCCGTTTTCAAACCGCTCTTGCGGCCCGCACTTGCGAATAGGCTCTGAAGAACGATGAAGAGAAACAGAAATGCCGAGGAAATAATCCTGGGCCAGGACGCATCCACGATTTCCATTAGCGGAACCACGCGTTCAATAAGCGAGTTGATCAATACCCCGAACAGCGTTCCGATCGGAAGCCCTACACCGCCGCTCAGCATTACGCCACCGATTACGCTTGAAGAAATTGCGTCGATTTCATAGCCGTATCCGTTTTGAGGATTTCCCTGAGGCGATAACAGAGTATAAAGAAGGCCTCCGATACCGGCCAGAAGGCCGCACAGCACGTGCGCCATGAACTTTGTTTTCCTGACGTTGATTCCCATGAGCAGGGCGCTTTGAGGGTTGCCGCCGACCGAGTAAAGAGAGCGGCCGAACTTGGTTTTTTTCATCGCGATAATCATGATGATCAGGACCGCGATCGCCGCGATGGCGGCCGGAGTCAGATAGGCGATGTCCATTGTGCCGTTTTGTCGCTCGTTATAAAGAAACGGAATGTACACTTTCGCGCCCGACCAACTCAAAAAAAGTTTGTCGGTTATCGGCACGGATTTGGGGTTGATTACACTGATCATGCCGCGCGCGAAAAACAGGCCGGACAGAGTGACGATAAACGGTTGGATCTCCATATAGGCGACCAGAAAACCCTGTACGATGCCAAATGCGATTCCGATGAGCAAAGATACCGGAATCACCCAGACCGGACTCAGGCCGAATTCAGATAGCTTGGGGAGCATTGTGGCGATTACCATACTGACCAGTCCGGTCACGCTGCCGACCGAAATATCGATACTGCCGGTGATCAGAACAACCGTTAACCCCAACGCCAACATCAGTAAATAGGCCTTGTTGTTGAGCAGGTTGAAAAAGACCGAGTATTTTGCGAAGTTACTGTCCTTGAAAAAAATCATTGACACGATATACAAAATAACAAAAAGAGAAATTGTGATCAGCAGCAATATGCCCGCGTTACTGAGGCCGACGCGTTTTTTCAGTGTCGCGGAACCCTGGTTTTCCATCTTATTATTGTCTCTCATCGCTCTGGCCTCCGACGGATACTCTCTTTTTTGTTAAGAAACGATAGATTCGACGAATCGCTTCTTTTAAGAAACGAAAGATTCGACGAATCGTTTCTTTAAAAACCTCACTGCTTGCGACGATAATCACAATAATGATAATCGCTTTGAAGACATTCAATTGATCGGCGCGAATGTTCATGGCATATAGCGTGGTCGTGATTGCCTGGATGGTATACGCCCCGATCACAGAGCCCGCAATGCTGAATTTGCCGCCGCCCAGGTTATTGCCGCCCAGGGCGACCGCCAGGATGGCATCCATTTCGATCGACAGGCCGAGTTCGCCGGAGTTCACGCTTCCCACACTGCTGGAGCCAACCAATCCGGCGATTCCGGCCAGGACCGCGCAGATTACAAACGCCATAAACTTGATCGCGCCGGAATTGAGGCCGACGAGCCGGGCGGCGGATCCGTTGATGCCTACACTCTGGACATAAAGCCCCAGACTCGTCAGCTTGACGATTAAAACAACGAGGAGAATGACCGCGATGCTCACCAGAATCGTGGTCCGGATCGGTATACCGGGGATCTGGACTCCGAGCCATTTATAGGAGGGATTCATAATATAGATCGTCTGCCCGTGTGTAATCTGCTTTGCGATGGATCGTCCGGCCGTAAACAGAATCAGCGTGGCAATCATCGGCTGGATCTTAAGTTTAGAGACCAGAAAGCCGTTGAAAACACCGCAGAAAGCCGCTCCGACGAGTCCGGCTATAATCGCCAGAAAATAGGGGCTGTGATAAACATCGGTCCGGTATTCGGATCCGTTCAGCAGAAGACCGCAAAAACTGGCGGCGATCGCCATGATCGGACCGACACTCAGATCGACACCGCCGGAAGCCGCGATGACCAGGGTCATGCCCATGGTGACGATAATCAGCTCGCCGGCTTCATCGAGGATACTCGGAATGTAGCCGGTCAATATGCCGTTTGTGATCGACATTTCAAAA
Organism: uncultured Oscillospiraceae bacterium; assembly: GCA_964499575.1. GTDB lineage: Bacteria > Bacillota > Clostridia > Saccharofermentanales > Saccharofermentanaceae > JAAYCT01. Next base: position 22,871 of record CAZCLK010000020.1, read on the forward strand.
AAATCCGGGGTCGTGATAATGTTTTGAACCACGACGATCAGAAGAACGATCAGAGAAAAAATCAGAGGACTTTTGAAGAATTTTTTCCCGGCTGATTGCGAGAGCATAGCCGGTCCTTTTCGAAGATCAATTTGCCCCATTATTATCTTCACCTCCCGCAATCGTTCGAATAATCGTACTTTCATCCAGATTTCCCTGTGTCAGCTCGCCGACCTTGTGCCGATCCCGCATAACAACCATTCGTGAGCAGGTTCGGATCATCTCATCCATTTCCGAAGAGATGAAAGCGATGCTCTTGTTCTCAGAAGCGAGCTTGAGGATGAGTTTTTGGATTTCTGTTTTGGTGCCGACATCGATGCCCCGTGTCGGCTCGTCCAGAATCATAAAATCAGGGTTGGTCAAAAGCCAGCGCGCCAGAATGACCTTTTGCTGATTGCCGCCGGAAAGACTCTTGATCGGAGTTTCAATATTCGCGGTTTTGATGTTGAGCAGCTGTATGTACTGATCTGCGTATTTTTCCATTTCTTTTCGCGAAATCCGGCGGAACATGCCTCTTTTGGCTTGTAACGCGATAATGATATTTTCGCGGACGGAAAGTTCCGGAAAAATTCCGTCGACTTTTCTGTCTTCCGGCAAATATGCCATGCCGTGCATCATGGCATCCAACGGTTTCTTAATACGGACCATTTTTCCGTTTATCGACAATTGTCCCTGAACCGGTTTGTCCGCGCCGTAAATGCTTCGTACGAGCTCGCTTCTTCCGGATCCCAGCAGACCGCTGAAGCCGACGACCTCGCCTCTGTGCATTTTCAGGTCAAAAGGCGCTACCTTTTTCGTTCCGCTTGAAAGTTCATGCGCCTCGATGATCGGCTCCTCTCCCGAAAATCTCGACTCGTCCGGATTGACGCTGAGTTCTGAGAGGTTTTCGATTTCCTTTCCCATCATCTTGGTAACAAGATCAATGCGCGACAGGTTTTCCACTTCATATTCGCCAACCAATTCACCGTTTCTCAGCACGGTGATCCGGTCGCAAACCTCATAGACCTGTTCCAGAAAGTGAGTGATAAATATTATTCCGACACCGTTATCACGGAGCTGACGCATGAGCGTGAATATTTTTTTCACTTCGTCGGCATCCAGAGAAGAGGTGGGTTCATCCAATATCAAATATTTGCAGTCTGTGTTGATCGCGCGGGCGATCGCAATCATTTGTTGGATTGCGATCGAATAACTGTCCAGTTGCGCTGCCGGATTCGCCGAAATATTCAGTTTCTTTAGAAGCTCGGCGGCTTTCAGGTTCATTTGTCTCCAATCGATTAAGCCCAATGAACGGGGCTCCCGGCCGAGAAAGAGATTCTCCGCGACCGATAGATTGGGGCAAAGGTTAACTTCTTGATAAACGGTGCTAATGCCGTGTTTTTGAGCATCCTGAGGAGAACGGATCACGACCGGGACTCCGTCCAGCCGTACTTTTCCTTCATCCATGGGATAGACACCGGTCAGCACTTTAACCAGAGTCGACTTACCCGCGCCGTTTTCGCCCATCAGGGCATGAATCTCGCCGCGGCGCAGTTTGAAGTTGACTTGATTCAAGGCGCGAACGCCCGGAAAAGATTTTCCGATCCCGGTCATGGTCAGGCAGGGCGTTTCATCTATGCTTGTTGCTGTATTCATATCTTCGTTCACCCGAATTGATTTTGGTCCGGGGAGATCCGAAGACCTCCCCGAACCAATGATCAAACATCATCTCACACTGGAAAAGCTTTTTTGAACTCTCGTGACATTAATACGCACGAGCATCGACAATGGCTTGGGTAATGGTGTCATAGTAGAAAGCCGCTTCCTCGACCACTTCGACCTTGGCAGGGGATCCGCCGTTTTCGATGGTCTCGATGATCTCGGCAACCTTCGGTCCGTGCAGGGGGTTGCACTCGACGTTGCAGTTGATCTTGCCTTCGAGGGTCATTTGGAGATACGCTCTGTTGGCGTCAAAGGAAATGATCGCTACGCCGTCGTCTCCGCCGACTTTCATCCCGGCCTCTTCGAGAGCCTGGATCGCGCCGTCCGCCATGTTGTCATTCTCCGCATACACGACATTGATCTTGTCGCCGTGCTGTTGAATCCAGGACGCCATGATCTCTTTCGCGGTGTCGGTGCTCCACTCGCCGGTCTGGCGGGCCAGGAGCGTCCAGTTGCTGTTTGCTGCGATCGCGTCATCCAGAGCCTCACTGCGTCCGATTTGAGCGGATGCGCCGAGCTGGCCCTGAAGGTTGACAATGTTCACTTCATCGTCCGCTGAAAAGCGGGTGGAAATCCAGTCTGTAGCCTTAACGCCTTCAGCCTTGAAGTCGGAACCGACCCAGCAGGTGTAGAGGTCAGCGCTGGCATTGATGGTACGATCCATCAGGATAACCGGGATTCCGGCTTCCTTAGCACTGGAAAGAACGGTGTCCCAACCGTCCATGTTGACGGCTGCGATGACGATATAGTCGACTTCCTGGTCAATAAAGCCCTGAACGTCGGCAACTTGCTTTGCGGCATCGTTGTTCGAGTCGGCGAGGATCAGCTTGTAACCGTTCGCTTCGCTCAAGGTTTCCTGCATGGACTTGGTGTTGGCCATGCGCCAGTCGGACTCGTCCGCTTTGCACTGTGCAAAGCCGACAGTGATCAGTTCGTCACCGGCCTCAGTCGGCTCAGGTGCAGCGGTTGTCTCGGCGCCAGCGGCTTTCGTCGTGGTCGCAGCGGGGGCGTTGGTTTCGGCAGGCTTCTCGGTGCAGGCGGCTGCCGCTATAAGCAACACGAACACGCACAGAATGCTGATGCCTTTGAGTAGTTTTCTCATGCTTTTTTTCCTCCTAGTAGGTTGAAATTCGAGATTTGGATGTTCTCTGATTTTTAGATTAGGTGTTCGGCGACCGGCATTCCATGTATATCCTTTCGCATTTGTCACGATCTTTTAGGAAGTATTCACAAATCAAGAAAAATCCCTAGATTTTTTTACGATAAACCATGAAAAATTTCCGATTTCAGGCTGCCATTGTTTACTGTTGCGTACCGCCTATAGTAGAGTGAAGAGGAGCGAAAAGTAGAATCGGTTATACAGACATCATTGAGGAGCGGATGAAGTGAACAGACGGACAAGAATTTTCGCATTGGTCTGCGCGATCAGTGTTTTGTTATGCGGTTGCGGGCTCGGAAATGCACCTTCTTCCGCGGATCAACCCATTGTACTGGGCTTTTCGCAGTTGGGGGACGAGAGCACCTGGCGCAGTCAAAACAGTCGTTCCATCATCAGTGCCGCCGAAGAAGCGGGCATTAAGATCATGTTTGAAGACGCGATGCAGGATCCCGAAAATCAGATTAAGGCGATCCGTTCCTTTATCGCGTATAAAGTGGATGTCATCGCATTTTCCCCTCTGGTGGAGACCGGGTGGGATACCGTTCTCGGTGAAGCGAAAGCCGCCGGCATTCCGGTTATTATCGTCGACCGGATGATCGATACGGCGGACGACAGCTTATACACCTGTGCGTTATGTTCTGATTTCGAACTGGAAGGCCGGCATGCCGGCCAATTTCTTCTCGATAAGTATCGGGATCAGGAAGAAGCGGTGAAGATCGTCGAGTTGGCGGGCACCGTGGATTCTACCCCTGCAATCGGCCGTTACGAGGGTTTTCGGAACGTCATCTCCTTTGATCCCAAGTTTGAAGTGATATTCAGCGCGAGCGGGGATTTTATGCTGAGTAAAGGAAGAGAAATCATGCAGCAAGTGCTTGAAATATACGATGCTTCGGATATTGACGTTCTTTATTCGCATAACGACGACATGACGTTCGGCGCAATCGAGGTAATGCAGGAAGCCGGGATTGAGCCCGGAAAAGACATCGTAATCATCTCCGTGGACGCGACCCAGCGGATCATCGATTATCTTCGGGCCGGGACCGTCAATTGCGCCATCGAGTGCAATCCGAACAGCGGACCGCAATTAATGGAACTGGCCCAAAAAATCGTGGCCGGCGAAGAAGTTGAAAAGCAAATATATATCAAGGAATTGGTTTTTGATGAAAACAGCAACTTCGACAAGATCGCCGACCGGGGTTATTGATTCAGAACCGCCGGGATTTTTCGCGAGACGGAAAGGCATGACGTAAGTGCGAAACAGAAGCATAAGAAAGACGTTACAGGTTACCAATTGGGTCATCATTTTGGCGACCCTTGTGCCGTTTCTGATCAGTACTTTGTACTACAACATCACCCTGAACCAATATGAAGGGATCATCGAAAACGTTTATAACGCCAACAGCCTCTCCCGGGTCGTTCAGGAAGAGATTGATCCTACGATGTGGAAAGTTGTTTCCGGAAAAACCGATTTCAAGGACAACACACAGTACGATTTGATTGAAAAAATCAGAACCGGTCTGGACGGACTCGAGAAGAATGCCAACAGCGGCGAAAACAGTTATCTGATCGCAGTCGCCCGAAACACCCTGGAGACTTTGGAAAGTTATGTGGACAAGATCGGCGATAATATTAAAGACAATCGGCCGGTCCGTGAAAACGAGCAGATCCTGATCGAAATCCGGTCGGTCAGTGATTTGCTTTATGACATCATTCAGCAATTCGTAGCCTCTGAGATGGAAATCGCCCACATTCAAAACACCAGGATCCAACGCTCTTTAGACATCATGACCTTTTTTCAAATCGCGATTTTAACCGCGATCATCCTTTTCCTGATCCGGAACTACTGGCAACTGAACAACAGTATCAATAAACCCGTGATCCGCCTCAAGACCATGGCCTCTCAGATTGCGCGCGGCGACTTATCCTTCCGGGTCAAAAAACCGGAGATCAGCGAACTTGACGAATTAACGGACAGCCTCAACACGATGGCCGAAAAGCTGGGCGAACTGATTGAGCAGAACACCCAGAAACAGCAACACATTCAGAAAGCGGAGATGCGCGCACTTCAAGCCCAGATCGCGCCGCACTTCATGTACAATACGCTGGACACGATTCTGTCCTTGGCGGAGGACGGGCAAAACGAAGAGGTCGCGCGGACCACTCTGGCACTTTCGAATTTCTTCCGGCTCTCCCTGAACAAGGGTCGGGACTGGGTGTCTGTCGCCGAGGAGAAATCTCATGTCGAAAGCTATCTGGCGATCCAGAAAATTCGCTACGGCGCGATTCTCGATTACGAGATCGATATAGAAGAAGAGATGCTCTCGGAATCCATGCTGAAAATCCTTCTCCAACCGCTCGTGGAAAATGCCATCTACCACGGGATCAAGAAAAATCGCCAGGGCGGGTGCGTGACCTTGACGGGAAGAAAGGAAAACAATCATTTGATTTTCTGTGTCGGGGATAACGGCATCGGGATGACCGTGGAGGAACTTTTGGTCTTGCGCGAAAACCTTGCGCACTACGACGTAAATAATCCGGAGACCGGTTTTGGCATGTATAACGTGTACAAACGCATTCAACTCTACTATGAAACAGACGACGGATTAACGGTGGAAAGCGAGTACCGGAAGGGCAGCAGGGTGACCCTTCGACTTCCGGTCCTTGACCCGGGTGACCCGCGCCGGAGCAATATGAGCACGGAAAAGGAGGTGCCGGATGTATAGTGTATTCCTGGTCGAGGACGAGCCGATTATCCGCCAGAACCTCCGCAACACCATCGAAAACGGCTCGGATCCCTTCACCTGTTGCGGTGAGGCGGGGGACGGCGAATTGGCGCTTTCCATCATCCAGGACCTGAAACCGGATATCTTGATCACCGATATCAAAATGCCGTTCATGGATGGGTTGGAATTAGCCCGTCATGCAAAGGCGATTATCCCGTGGATCCGGATCATCATCATCAGCGGATATGACGAATTTGAGTTGGCGCGGGAGGCAATCTCAATCGGCGTCGACCAGTACCTGCTGAAACCGGTAGCGGGCAAGGATTTATTTTCCGCTCTTCGAAAGACCGCCGAACAGATTGAGGAGCATAAGCGGCATAGTGTTTCATTCCTGAAAGATGTATCCGATGAACAAATTGTCCGAAATGCATTGCTCAGCTCGTTGCTCGAGCGGATATGCAGCGGCGAGCTCACGGCGAATGATGCCCTGAAGCAGGCCGACGAGTTGAGCGTCGAACTTCTCGCGAAGCGCTATGTCGTCCTGTTTTGCCGGTATGACAGCAATAAAGACAGTCCGAATCGTCAGACTATAGCATCCAAGGTGAAATATGTGCTCGGAGAGGACGCTGACGCGCTGTTTTTTTTCAGCGGAGTGGAAAATGTGGTCCTGCTTGTTAAGGGTGACACGGATATAGACGTTACCGAGAAGGCATATCATCGTGCACAGACCATGAAACACGAGATTGAAAATGACGGAGAAACCATCCTCACCGTGAGCATCAGTGCGGTTGTGAACCGGATCGTGGGTATTCAGGACGCGTATCATGAGGCGGGAATCCTGATGAAAACATTCGGGCAAGTCAATCACGGCCGCATATTCTGTGCCGGGGACATCGCTCAGATCGACCGTTCGGCAGGGCTTTCCGAGGAGAGTTTTTTTCATGTAAATATCGAAAACAAACTTAAATTCGCCGTCCGGGACGATGTTCCCGCCATCGTGGAGGAGTTGACGCGAAGTCTGGATCAAAACGACATGCACAGTCTCCTTTACCGCTACTATATCCTGATGGATCTGACCAATACGGCGATGCGGATCATCCGGAACTTCAATCCGGAAATCGACCTGAAGCCGGTTGCCCGTCATTTTGTCGATATGCGTCAGGTTTTTCAATCGGCTATGTCCAAGGAGGTCTTTTCCGATCTGGCGACCGATATCTGCGTTAAGACGATTGAACTTCGGGATCTCAATAACAATGCGCATCATATGAAGATCGTTTCCGGTGCCTGCGATTATATTCGCGAACACTACAGCAACCCCGACATTTCGCTTAATACCGTTGCGACGTTTGTTGCGCTGAGCCCGACGCATTTCAGCACGATTTTTTCGCAGGAGATGGGCGTTACCTTTATCGAGTATTTAACGGCGGTCCGGATGGAGAAGGTCAAGGAGATGTTGGCGTCGACCGACGAAAAACTGGTCAATATCGCTTTTGCCGTCGGTTACAACGAACCCAATTATTTGAGTTACCTTTTCAAAAAACGCGAGGGAATTACGCCGAAGGAGTTTAGGACGCAAAGAAGGGTTTCACAGACGGATAAATAGCTCCTCCGGCTTTTTTAGGATTGGCCGGTACCTGCAGGGGATGAAGAATTACCCGGGTAAAATTGAAATAACAAAATATGCCCGGACCCCTTGCCGAAAAATGTCGGGGGCGGTAGAATAACATGTACGTACAAGTTATGGCGGTGCAGATATGAAAAGAGGTCCGGATATTCCCAAATGTGAGATCATCAAGCGATACGTCCGACATCTGTTGAAGGACGACATCATCGCGTACGGACAACAACTCCCGTCCGAGCATGATCTGATGGATAAATTCCTCGTCAGCCGCCAAACCGTTCGGCAGGCATTCGGCGAACTGACGGTCGAGGGACTGATCTATAAGGAGCAGGGCAAGGGGACCTTCAGCAACTATCGGAAGGGCGCCAAGGGCAGTCAGATCGTCGCGGTGGTGACGACGTACCTTTCGGGCTTTGTGTTTCCGGGCATTATCTCGGGAATCGAGCAGGTCTTATCCGACGAGGGATATATGATGCTCCTTTCGAATACCAACAACATCAAGGAGCGTGAAGCTCAGTATTTGAAAAGTGTTTTGGAACATAATGTGGTCGGGATGATCATCGAGCCCACCAGCAGTTCGGGCGCGAATACCAACAGCCGACTCCTCAGCGGTATCCGCGATAAGGGGATCAAGATGGTATTTATCAATGCCTGTTATGATGATTTTGATAACGCGTACGTACTGCTGGACGATATCAAGGGCGGATATACCGCCACCGAATATCTCCTTCAGCTCGGACACCGTAAGATCGCCGGGATTTTCAAAACCGACGACAAGCAGGGCGTGAACCGGTTAAGCGGGTATCAGAAGGCTTTACGCGATTTCGGAGTCGTCGAGGATCGAAGGCGAATCGGGGAATACAACACGGCCAACATGTACGATTTCCCGTATATGTTTGTCCAGTCCCAACTTCGCGGAGACGACCGGCCTACTGCCTTTTTCTGTTATAACGACCAGTGCGCGCTCATGGTGATTCAGGCAATCCGTGATCAGGGACTGCGCGTTCCGGAGGATATATCGGTCGTCGGTTATGACGATTCAATCTCCCCGATGAACTCGGAGGTCAAACTCACCACCATCCGTCACCCGAAACAGGCGATGGGTGTACAGGCTGCACGATTCATGGTCGATATGCTTGAGGGCCGGGCGGAAAAGCCTCAGTATATTCACGAGCCGGAGCTGATCGTAAGAAAGTCGTGCCGAAACGTCTGATTATTTAGTTTAACTTGTACGTATATGTTGAATACAAGTGTGGTCGAAAGTCAAATGATAATAGGAGGACTGGAAAATGCCCAAGTACGCGATCGGAGTAGACTACGGAACCCTGTCGGGACGCGCGTTGCTCGTCAACATCGAAAACGGACAAGAAATCGAGACCAGTGTCTATAATTACCCGCACGCAGTCATGGACGAG
>CAZCLK010000021.1:0-30805 GCA_964499575.1 uncultured Oscillospiraceae bacterium
CGAACCGTCCTCTTTCCAGATGATCCCGCCGTGATACCAGCCGGTCAGATCCATCCCCTTCTCTTTCGGACGGTTCAATTCCTGCGTACCGAGGAAAATATTATTGTAGAACCGGTTGTCGCCGCACATGATGCGCACGACCCCGAGGACGGCGGTCTCGTGCGGGAAATGGTACGGTGTGAAGCGGTCCGGCACCGGAACGATGCTGATAAAACCGCCGAACAGATTGTGAACATATGCGCCGCCGTGCGACATATCCTTAATGGACTTCATCGACAGGAGAATATTGTTGTCGATCAGATACGGACCGTGGCTGACCTCAATGTAAATATCCTCGATGTCGTTATCGTACATCAGGTTACGCGTAATCCGCGTCCCCTGCGCCTGCCAGTCCATCCAGAAGCCCCGGTCGCAATTGTGCACATGGTTATTGCGGATCACGACGTCGATCGCCGCGTGCAGTTTGATTCCGCCGATCTCCGCCCCGCCGAACATACGGCGCGTATGGATCGCGAATATGTGGTTATCATAAATCTCGCTGAAGATCGCGCCGAGATGTCCGCAGATTCCCGTCTGCTCGCAGTCGCGGATCACGTTGTTCCTTATGATATGCGACCCGATCGTCTCCTTACTCCACCCGATGTGAAGGGCTTTGAACACCGCGTCGCGCTGGTACTGTGTCCCGTGCTTGTCGCCGAAGCGGGTCCATTCGTTCTGACCGGTCGAAAGTTCCTTCCCGAGGCTGATGCCCGAGTTTTTGGAATTGCTGATCTCGTTGTTTTCGATGATCCAGCCCTTGCTCCAATGCGGGCCCAGAAGACCTTCCTGCATCGCCGTCGGCGGCGCCCAGTTGGTCGCGGCCATCGTCATCGTGAATCCGCGCACGGCAATGTAGTCGATACCGGTCTTCTCCGGGAAGAAGCAATATTTTCGCGCGTTGACTTCAATGGTTTCCCGCGCCGGATCAAATGCGCCGAAATTGGCATAAATCGTCGTCACTTCCGGATCAACCTTTGCATACCAGACATGCACGGACCATTCCGGTTCACGCGCCGGAGTATACGGGACGGGATTTTGGACCTCAGTAACGGAACCGACCTCGAACATGGCCTTCCCGTTGATATAGACCTCGCCGACGTGGTCAATGCGTTTGGTTTGAAACCAGTCACCCCCGACTTCTTCGCTGAACGGATTATATCCCGCGAAAAGCCGGTTATCGATCACGGCCCTATATACGGAGCCTTCGATCCGCTCCCAGTTTGTGACCGGCTCGCCTCCGGAAATCACGACCTTTTCACCCGGGGCGGCCTCATAAACGATGCGCGAATCCGGGCTCGTGCCGCCTCTTCGGGGGTTAACGCGCTCGCGATAAATCCCCTCGCGGACGATCACGGTGTCGCCGGGCATCGCGCGATCCGCGGCAGCCTGAATGGTGAGCAACGGGCTATGGCTCGACCCGTCATTCGTGTCTTTTCCGGACTTGGCTACGTGAATTTGATTCCCCATATTGACCTCCGCTGGCATAAAAGGACGGTTGATCATCGGACTTCGTCGAAAGGAACGTCCGACGTCCATACATTTATCATAGCATAATTCGAAACGCTTTTTAGGGCAAAATGGCGGCACGAAAATGACATATACGAAGTCTCCCGTCGGCCGTCCGATCCGATGAATCGCACATCCGCGCTACGGACATTCCGTGCCGAGAGATGTACAGGATCAGCAATCATTTGGTATAATCCCTATTCGGACATTTTATATCCATTTCGCCGGAGGGAAACAGCATGGTCAGAAACACTTTCAAATCAAGCATCTGGAAAAATATCTTCGCAGTGCTTCCCATTTGCCTCGTTTTTGAACTGGCTTTGGTCGGGATGCTCGTTTCTCCGCTCCCCGAGTCGACCCGGACCGCGCTGGTTACGGCGGCGTTGATATTGCCGTTGCTCATGATTCCGGTCGTTCTTTTTTTCATATTAAGATCCAAGTTACCGACGAAGAGATCCGCTTTTCGAGGTTTGGGATCCCATACCACAAGATCCCGATCGAAAACAACTCCTTTTCGGGCTACGTTCAGCGAATAAATTACCAGATGGTTATCCCGGTCAACTACCGCTATCTGCAGGCGATATATGCGGACGGTCGCGTAAAAAACTACCAGTGCTTCGGCTTTTCGAAAAAAACGTACGAGCGCCTGATCGCCGAAGTGCATAATCTGGGGGCGGCCAAGCGGAATGCGTTCACCGCTGATTCCGCTGATTCGCTTCAGAGCACCGGAGATCCGCGCGCGGTCCCGGAAACATCAAACGGCGAACTGCCGTTCGGCGGAGTTCAGTTGGTTTTTCCGAAGACCATGTTCGTAAAACTGCTTTTCAAGAATTTTATCATCTCCGCGGTATTGTCGGCCTTCCTCATCATTATGTTCGCCGCCGGCTTAGCCTTCAGTTTTTTGAAAAATGTAGAGATGTCCGAAAAACTCCTGTACGCACTCTCGGCGCCCGCCGGTATCCTTTTGGCCGTCATTGCCGTCATCATCTTCCTGATGTGGCTTTTCTACCGGAAAAGAATCCGTAAGGTTCCCGAGACCATCCGCATCAGCGACACTTCGATCCGTATTGACGACCGGACCTTATCGCTCGGAGATATCCGCCAGATCAAAATGACCCCGGAAAGGTACCTGGTCTACAACAATTACAATCAGCGGAACTATCGGAAGCTTCGCATCGAGACGAACGGACAGACGTATGAATACATACTCGGACACGTCGCCGCATTAAAAAATTGCTACTATTATCCGGAGTACGGCGTGCTTCAGCGTTCCGTCGACGCAATGCTTAAAAGGGTCGGAAAGCCATTGATCATGATCATGCTCTGAGGAATGAATGTTTAAGATGAAAAAGGGGCTGTCTCAAAACGAAGGATAACCAAGCGGCGGTCATAAGGCGAACATTCCGATGTGCGTATGAGCTTTTTGAGGCCAACGCTTAGCGGCAGTCGAATGCATGCGATAGTGTGAATGCGGGCTGAATTTTCGAGCCGCCGGCGAAAGGGCTTCCGGGGAAAACATCCTACTAAAGGCTCTTCGCCGGCCGGTTTAGTAGCACTTTTCGCGCCGGCGGAAGGAGCTTCCGGCGAAAACATCCTACTAAAAGCTCTTCGCCGGCCGGTTTAGTAGCACTTTTCGCGCCGGCGGAAGGAGCGCTCGGCGAAAACATCCTACTAAAAATTCTTCGCCGGCCGGTTTAGTAGCACTTTTCGCGCCGGCGGAAGGGGCGCTCCCCAATATGGAGCAATCCGGATGGATCTCCCCAATGCCGCCGGGCAGAATTGTATTCTTTTCGCATTTCCGACAGCCCTTCTGTTTGGACATAAATAAGCTGCCTCTTTTTACTTTGTTACAAATCTTTTGAGACAGCCCGTTTTGATATGGATGATTCAACGCCCGGGATTTCCAGCACCCTCTACTTGAAAAAACTCGGATATTCGCTCCGAATCGCCTGCTCGTCGATCTTATAACGGGACAGGTGCTTGGCAATTACGGCTTTCGCGTCGACCGCGTTTCGATCCCGCAGGGCTTGAAGCAGTGCCGCGTGGTCCCCGACGATCTTAATGTCACGGATCGCTGAAAGACTCATGGTGCGCACGCGGTCGAAGTGGGCTGTCATGCTGTCCATCAGATGGTAGGTCTGCATTTTATTGGCGAGGCGAAACATCTCTTTATGAAACTCGTTATCCAGTTGAAGGAGTTTGTCGAGGCCTTCGTTTTCGAGATAAAACTGCTGAAGTTTCAGGTTGTGCTCGAGGTTTGTAAGATCCATCGGCACTTCGCTCTCACAAATGATCTCCACCACCGCGCTCTCGAGAACACTTCTCAAAAACCGGCTCTCCTCCACAAAATTATAATCGATCAGGGATATGCGACTGCCGCGTTGAGGCAGAACGTCGACAATCTGGGTCTTGCTTAAGTCGATCAACGCCTCCCGTACCGGGGTACGGGAAAGGCCCAGCTCCGAGGAAAGTTCGTTCTCGCTGACCATACTGCCGGGCGCCAATTCCAATGAAACAATATTTTCTTTGAGGATCCTCAGCGCATACTCCCGCGCCGTTTCTTTCGGAAGTCTCTCCGTTACGTGCATACGCACCTCCGCATTTTTTCTACCAGTATAGTACACTCGTTGCGCATATACAATGAACTAGTATACCAGAAAACAAGATATTTTTCTGAAATAAACGTTTTGCGCCGAAGCAGGACGAAATAACCGGCATCAAGTCCCGGGACAGGGCACCGATTGCCGGTTATCACTTCGTTCCCCGATTAATCGGGAACTTTCAATGACGTTGTCAAACTTGCGGATGTTTGTTATTTCGGAAGTACAACTTCCGAAATGGTCCCGTCTTCGTTAAAGAAAATCGGTGCATATTTGATGTTGCGCTGGGAGTCGCGACCGGAAATAATGGCGTCGTGGTAAAAAATGTACCACTGCCCTTCATACTCCAGAATCGAGTGATGCGTCGTCCAGCCCTTCACCGGATCCATGATTTTACCACGGTAGGTGTAGGGGCCCATCGGGTTGTCCGAGGTCGCATACACCAGATAATGCGTCGTTCCCGTCGAATAGGACAGATAATAAACGCCGTTGTATTTGTGGATCCACGCGCCCTCGAAAAATCTCTTAACTTCCTCTGCCCCCGTAAGCGGTTCGCCGTTCTCGTCGAGAATCACGACTTCCTCGGGTGTGTTTTTAAAGGAGAGCATATCGTCGCTCATTACTGCGATCATCGGACCGAGCGCCGGATTCGTCCCGCCGGGAGCAGCGCCCCCCGCGTCATATTCGCCGGTCTGCCACCGTTCCAGTTGTCCGCCCCATATGCCGCCGAAAACCATGTACGATTGACCGTCATCGTCGGTAAACACGCACGGGTCCATACTGAAACTTCCCTCGATATAGTTCTCTTCCGGGGTGAACGGGCCCTCGGGCTTGTCCGAGGTCGCAACGCCGATGTGAAAAACTCCGTTGTAATCCTTCGCCGGGAAGTAAAAAAAGTAGGTTCCGTCTTTATACGCACAGTCCGGCGCCCAAAGTTGCTTCTCCGCCCAGGGAATATCCTCGACACCGAACGCTATTCCGTGATCGACCGGATCAACATCGAATCCGTCCATGGAGAGGACATGGTAATCGATCATGCGGTAGCTTCCGCCGTCGTTATCCGACGGAAACACCTCGTCCTGGTCATGAGAGCCGTAGATGTATATCTTCCCGTCGAAAACATGTGCCGACGGATCTGCCGTGAAAATATTCGTAACCAAAGCCTCATGAGGGACCACGCCCGGAAGATCCGGCACCTCGGTCGGTGTCGGCGTCGGCGCCTTCGTCGGCTTCGGGGTCGGAGTCGGAGCCTCCGTTTCGGGGACTTGGGTGTTTGTAACTGTTGTCTCGGTCCCACCCGGTCTTCCGGAGTCGCAAGCGACTGCTATCGAAAGGATCATTACGGAAACAAGCATCAGGGCGGCAAGCCGATGTCCTCTTCTCACAAAATTCTTCTTCTCGTTGTTTTCGAAAACGGTCATCGTTTCACACCTCGCTCAGTATAGAAATCCTGATGTTCAGATCTCTTGTTTCCGACTCATCGAGTCGCCGGATACACTCCGGTCCTTTAACGGAAAGAAACTTTCATGAGTATATCACGAAACAAGCCGATTTGAACACGCGGGACTACCGGGAACCGGCCCGCTATTCCCCCAGAAGTTTCAGTCGATACGCGGGATCCGTCGGCGACTCGATGCGGATCGCAAAACTGTCCTTACTGCCGATGTCCGCGTCGGTCAGAAAATGAACATCCAACATGCCGTCGACACTATAGCCGGTCTTTAAAAAATTGATCTCGGAGAGGGCTTTGCTCCAACCGTCCAACCAGCGTTTGAGATCCGTTTTCTGTACGTCTGTTCCCTCAAAATGGATCAAAAGGTCGATATCGCTGCCGGGTCCGGCCGTTCCGTTCTTCGTGCTTCCGATCATATAGACGGCTTTCACTCCGTAAAGCGACGCATCGAGAAGCGCGGCCATGCGTTCTGCCATATGGTAACGCCAACGCCACGCGCTATCGTCGCGGATTTGCTCGTCATATCGGGGCTTTCTGCGCACCGGGCGACGTTCCGCGACCTCGGAAGATAACACCCCGACCGCCTCTTCCAGTTCGGCGTTCATCAAAATGCTCATCACCCGGCCGAATGTCGTTTCCGGGACGCTGATGACGCGGATGACATCCTCCAAATATTTGAATTCGGGAAGGATCACAGACAAAATATTTTCGGACTTCGTGAAGAAGGCTTCATTGAAAATGTTTCCCTCATCGGGGTATAAAGGCAGATAGAAAATGCCGGCCTCAACCAGATCCTGAAAGAAGTGAGTGCCGAACGAAAGTTCCGGCATGTATCCGGTCCGGCTTCTGGCGACCTCAACAAGTATCGAGGTGTTGCAGATATCGGCATAGGTGACGCTCACACCGAGGCGAATGTCGCCGCGGCTTCCCCATCGACCGGGGCCGATCAGCGCGAATTGGCGTTTGGGGAGTTTGGCGTTCAGACGACCGACGGCTTTGCCGATTGCCTTCAGGTCATCCAGATTCCCGATCCGGTTATATCCGTCCGGGTCGACGTATACGATATGCGAGATGTTTTCGATAACACCGTTTCCGATGTATTTATTGGCGGAGAACAGGATGTCCTTTTCGGGGATATCTCTCGGGATCGGTGCCGGAGCGTTCTCCTGCGTGAAACTCTGAGGGCGGCTCTGAAGCAGGTAAAGATTCTTGCCGTCCGAAGCAAATTCGATGTCGACAGCCATCCCCGTTTTTTCGCTCAATACCTGAAGAATCGTCGCAATCTGACGCACGGTTTCGGTTCCCGATATGATCCCCTCGAAAGTAACAACCGTATCGTCTCTGGAAAAATTGATGTCAAACCGGCTCCTGTTCACCAAATTATCCCGCTCGTAAAGCGACACCATCTTCTCGACTTCCGGAATCTGTTCGCCGCATTCCCGGAGCACTTCCCTGATGTCGACTGTCTTGATTTCGTCGGTTTGGAGATCGATCAGATCGATTTTTCGCGGTGCGTAGCGCCGGATCTCTTCCGGAACGATGTTGACGCGAATGCCCGGCTGGCCCGGCGACACAAGGATCGAAAAGTCATCGCTTAACCGGTCAACCGCCCGTGTTCCGAGCCCCGGGGTCATCCGGATCAGTCCGTCCTCTCTGCGAATTCGCGGAGACCAGCGGTACTCGTTATTGCTGAAAGCGACCCCTGCAAAAAGCGGAAAGAAGTATCGTCCGATGACGTTGCCGACAACCTCCTGAATCAGGATGCCCATCTCCTCATGAACGTCCAAAAGTCCGCGCTCCATCCGGTATTGAATCGGATCCGGGCTGAACACCGATGCGTAGACCTCCAGAACCGCATCCTGCAAAGCCTCGAGTCGCTTCTGCTTGCTTCCGCGGTTACTGAGAAAAAGGCTCTTGTATTTGCCCGCGAACGTCGAGCCGCTGTGGTCCTCGAGTTTACTCGAGGAGCGGACAATGATCGGAACTTCGCCGATGTCGTCCAGAACGACCGAAAGGCTTTTCACAATCTCCGGCGGCATTACGGAGTTTTTGATCAACTGGAGGATGCCGGGATATTCGATCCGGGCTTCCTGGAGCTCCTTGTACTTTTGCTCGTTTAGTTCGTCGAGATTGTTGTACTGCAAAAACTCAGTAATCGTGTCGGTAACGACGTACCATGTCTTCGGCACGCGTACCGATTTGAGAATCGGATAATTTGCCGACTCCTTTTCGAGAATCTTCTGCGCCAGAAAAAGTCCGCTGCCCTTACCCCCAAGCGTTCCCTGGCTGTGAAGAGGAATAATGATCCGATCGACAATATCGAAAAAATCCCGATGGCTGATGTATTGCTTTGCGACGCTAACAAACTCGGGGCCGCCCGAAAGGATAAGGTTGATCAGACTGACACTGATCCAGCGATCCTGCGGCGAATATCTCTGCTCCTCGTCCGGGACGATCTTGCGGTACCGCTTGATCTCTTCGATGATATTCCGGAGCGATGGCGGGACCGAGTTGATCGCCTTGATGAGCGAATACGCCCGCTCCTCCTGAATCCAGTTCTTGACATTGATCGTGATTTCTTCGCCGGAAAGATGCTTTTTCGCAAGGGCGAAGGTCTTATCGCAAATTGCAGGGATATCCTCGAAGGGTTCCTTCGTCGTCGGAAAATTGACGTACTCTCCCCGGTCGCCGGCAAACGGCTTCGACTCGCTCAATATCCCGGACGCTTCGGCGACGCCGTTCAGGAGTAAGTGATTGATCATTTTTCTGCATATGCGAAGAAGGACCTTATGGTCCGTGATGAGGAGGAAGTTAACGATAACCTCCCATTCGCTCTGTCCGCTCGAAAATTCCGACTGAGGGCGGCTCAGTTCCCACGCATCCATGACCGAACGCATTTGCCGATACACCGCTGTTTGCCCGACCCGTTCCGCGATGGTATGGATCAGTTTGCTTTCCTTCTCGAGGAAGTAGCCTTCCTTGGAAAGCGGCACGACCTGAACATAGACGACCTCAATGTTTCCGACCGCCTTATTGCCGACCCGAATATCGCAAAGCTCGCTGATCGGCGAGCTCACGAATCCCGGTGTTTGGTAGGACACCCCGTTGAAAATCAGTTTGACCCGGCAAAGCTCGGGAAAGCGCCAGCCCGAAGGCATAATACGGACGACGGCCTCGAAGGTCTCCGCCGGCGAAAGCTGATGGTTGGAAAGGATCTCATCGACCTTATAAAGGCAATTCAGTTCCTTTTCCCGTTCCCGAAGATTCTCGAGAATGTTGTCATCCCTAAGGATATCATCCGCCATGGTCGTTCCTCCCCCGGAGTCGGCTTTCACCTCATTATGAGGTCGGCGTATACTTCCTTATCGGTCGGCTTATACCCACCCCCGGCTCTTCACGGCCTGTGCGACCCGGTTGATCGAAATGACATACGCCGCGTCTCTCATGGTCAGTTTCTTATTCACGGACAACTCATATACAGCGCGGAAAGCCGAGGTCATTTTGGTGTCGAGTTTTTGCATGACCTCATCCTTTTCCCAGAAATAATTCATGTTGCACTGAACCTGCTCAAAATAACTGCAGGTAACGCCGCCGGCGTTCGCCAGAAAATCGGGGATTACAAAAACGCCGCGCTCGTTCAAGACCTTGTCGGCCTCCGGAGCGGTCGGTCCGTTCGCGCCTTCGATGATCACCTTTACGGAGTCCTTGATCTTTCCGACGTTATCGGCGGTGATTTGATTTTCCAGAGCGGCGGGAACCAGAATATCGACATCCTGTTCGAGCCAGGCTTCACCGGGCAGAATCTCGATTCCGTTCGCTTTGGCCTTTTCCTTGTCGAGAGAGCCGAACGAATCGGTAATGGAGAACAGAAAATCCACATCCAGACCGGCTTCCTTACGGAACGTATAGGAGGTCTGGTCGGCATTATCCCAGCAGGAAACCGCTTTGATTGTTCCGCCGAGCTTCTGATAAAGCTGGGCGGCATATTGAGAAACGTTCCCGAAGCCCTGATAGGCCGCAGTCGTCTTCGTAATGTCGATCCCGAGTTGGACAAGAGCTTCGCGGAGCACGTAGATGACACCGTAGCCCGTCGCCTCGGTGCGTCCCAGTGATCCGCCCATGCCGACGGGTTTTCCGGTTATAACGCCCGGATAACGAGCGCCCGTTAGCGCTTCATATTCGTCCATCATCCAAAGCATGTGCTTACCGCTGGTCATCACGTCCGGCGCCGGAACGTCGCGGTTCGGTCCGATATTCGTATACAGCTGACGCACAAAGCCCCGGCAAACCTGTTCCTGCTCACGATCGGAAAGATTATGCGGATCACAAATAACGCCGCCCTTTCCGCCGCCCAAGGGAATATCCACAACCGCGCATTTCCATGTCATCCACATCGACAGGGCACGAATGGTGTCCACTGTCTCCAACGGGTGAAAGCGGATTCCGCCCTTCGCCGGGCCGCGTGCGTCATTGTGCTGCATACGGTATCCCCGAAAGACCTTGACTGTTCCGTCGTCCATTTTGACGGGTATCGCAAAGTGGTATTCTCTCATCGGCTGTCGAAGTAATTCTCTGGTCGCCTCGTCCAGTCCGATGATCTCCGCCACCTTGTCAAATTGCGCTTTCGCATGTTCAAACGCGTTATAGTTTCCCTTGCTCATCTTGTTCCTCCTCCTTGAGGTAAAAAGCCTCCATCGGCCATAATAGTCAATTATAGGTTCGCACCGACGGTGATGTCAATGAAAAAGCACGCGCCATGCAAGTTTTCTTATTCGTTCTTGCAGGTTCACCGGTTTTTCATGGAGCAGTCACCACGCAAACACTTTTTTCGCGAAAAACACTCCGTTCGGATGCAAAAATTCCGTTTTCCCGGCCCCGGATGAATGTCGACAATCACTCCGCCGACACATGCACTTCCGGGCGGCTTTCCCCGAATCGAAAGGCGACCGCTTCAATAATCAATCCATACACCGCCCCGACGACAAAGCTGATTACATCCGTGAATTCCGTCATCGGGAAAAAGGCCATGGATACGATGATTCCAAGCACCGTGCCGCGAAGCAGAGCGATCGGAAACTTCGTACCGGACGGACAGATTCCGATCACCAAACCCATCAGGAGCCGGTTATACCAGAGCGAAAACATATAGTAGAAGTCCCTTTCAAATTGAAAGCGCACCATTGCTCCGATAATGCAAAAGACACCGAGGACCGCTCCGGTAATTAATGCAACAAGCAATCTCTTCTTCCGCATGGGAAATTCCTCCGAATTTAAAAGCCCGGGTTAAACCGTATCCGGCTGACCGGGACGCCTTCTTGTTCATTCTATGCTTTTCAAGAAGCGGCGGCAAGCCGGCGAAATCGTGCTCCGAACGAATATTTCCGGGCTTCCTGTTGAAAAGGCGGTCGCTTCCGACGCATAATTATAATCAAGGATTGCGCAGGCAATCCGTTCGCTCGAAAAATGTGAGGTCTGTCATGCGAATCCTTCGGTTAACCCCTATCCTGATTCCGGTATGCGCGGCTTCGCTATTACTCTGCGGATGTCAATTCACAAACGCGCGGAACTCCGAACCAAGCCTGCCTTCCGCGACTACCGCTACGGCAACGACCGTCGTCACGGAACCTTCCTCCGGGGACATCGCTTCCCCGACCCCGATCCCCGGCCCTCTTCCGACCGAACCGGATCGGGAACCCGAAGAGATCCGGGTGATCATCACCGCGGTCGGGGATGTTTTGATGCATAAGGCCGTCATCGACGGCGGGCGGACAAATCCGGGAGAGGCAGACCCTCAGTATGATTATACGTATTGCTTTCAGTACGTGCGCCCGTTTTTCGAAAAAAGCGATCTGGCGATCGGAAACATCGAAGGCACCCTCGCCGGGCCGCCCTATACCGGGTTCCCTTCGTTTTCCGCGCCGGATGAGATCGCTGACGCCTTGTATGACGTCGGCTTTCGGGTCGTCTGTGCCGCCAACAACCACACCATAGACAAAGGCCTCGACGGCTTGGTCCGGACTGCGACGGTCCTGCGCGAAAAGGGTTTTACGGCAATCGGTACCCGTCCGGATGAGAACTCTCCGATGGATGCCATCGTCGATGTCGGCGGCATCCGCCTCGGAATCATGAATTACACATGGGAGACGATCGGCACAAAGACCCAAAAGGGCATCAACGGGATCCCTTTGCCGAAGGAAGCGGATCCCCTTATAAACTCCTTTAACCCGAGCCGGTCGGCTTCGTTCGAGGCGGACATCAACGCGCTGATCGACGATGTCGAGCGTCTGCGGCGGGACGGCGCGGAATTCATTTGCCTGATGGTCCACTGGGGCACCGAGTACACAACGCAAAGCGCGAAATGGCAACAGGATCTGGCCTTGCGCCTCTGCGATGCCGGGGTCGGGCTCATCATCGGCAATCACCCGCATGTCCTCCAGGAGATCGGTGTCATCACGTCCGATACGACCGGCAACGAGACTCTGGTCTACTACTCCACCGGAAATTTTCTCGGCAACTGGGCGTACGAGACGCTCGGGACGAACGGGAAAGCCCAGGACGGTATGATCGCCCGCGTGACCCTTCTAAAGACAAATGACGGTGTCTCGATCGAAAAAGGCGAGTACATCCCGACCTTTGTCGTTCGGGTTTACGAAGGGTCGGTCCTGAAGCACTACATCGTGCCGGTCATTCCGGCGATGGGCGATCCGGAATACTACCGTACGACAGAGGCCGTCATGGAATCCTCCCATAAGCGGATCGCGAAGATCCTCGGGCCTTGTACGGGAACGGAACACATTCCGATTGCAGAAGCCGGAACAATTCCGGAGTAGGATCATACGCGTCTGTCCCTTACGCCTCGAGTTCTTTTCGAATACTCTTCGAAAGCGACGATCGAACGAGTTCATAGGACTGATCCAGCATATCCCGGAACACTTCGTCCGGAACGTCGCCTTTTAAGTAAAGTGAATTCCAGTGTTCCTTGTTCATATAGTAACCGGGAATGATATCCTTATACTGCTCCCTGAGGAATCGTCCGAAGGCCGGTTCGAGCTTAACCGTCGCGATGGGCTCGCCGTACTTGTCTCCCCCCTGCATGACAAACATTTTTCCGCCGACCATGTAGCGCGTCGCCTGCCACTCCTCTTTAAAATCCTTCTGTGCGCCCTTTTTTGAGAGACAGTATTCATCCATCCATGTGTATTTCATCGCAATCTCCTTTTGTCGGCTTATCTGATCCATCGCTCTGCTTACGTATGAAAACCGTTGAATTCGCCGATCTGCCGGTTCCGGTAGATCAGGTCTTTCCGGTCCGTAAAACCGTTCTTTTCCCAGAACGCGTTCCCCTTTACGTTATTGCCGAGAACGACGAGCGCGACCTTCTGAATGCCCTCGTCACGCAGAGCCCGAAGGACCTCGTCGAGGAGTTTTTCGCCGATACCGCAGCGCTGAAAGTCCTCTTGTACCGCAAGATGATAAATCAGTGCCCGGCGCCCGTCATGACCGGAAAGAACCGCGCCGACCACCCTGCCTTCCTCTTCGGCGACAAAGCATGTGTCGGGATTTCGTCCGAGGTATTTGTCGATGCCCGCCCGGGAGTCGTCAACATCGTTAAGCCCCATGCCGGGCGTGGTAACCCAGAGCCGGTACACCGCCTCGTAATCGTCAATCGTCATTTTGCGAATCATCATGTGGAGCCTCCCGCGAGCAATATTTATTCATACTACTGCATAATAATTCACATTGCAATACGGGCGTTTACAGTTCAATCGTTTTTGTCGCGATGTTTCTCCGGAACGCTTCATCGTGTTCGACAAAAAGGAGTGTCGGTTGATACGAAAGAATCATTTTCTCGATCTGTATGCGCGAAAAGACATCGATAAAATTCAAAGGTTCGTCCCATACGTACAGATGCGCCCTGTCACAAAGGCTTCTGGCGATGAGGATCTTTTTCTTTTGGCCCTCGCTCAATTCTTCGAGATCCTTATCGTATTCGTCCTGCGAGAAGTCGAGTTTATTGAGGATCGCCCGAAAAAGAGCGCCGTCCGGCCCGAAGCGCGGCACAAAATCATCAATACTTCCCCGGAGATGCGACGTGTCCTGCGGCACGATTGAAATAGTTAGACCGCTTTCAACTTTAAGGGTACCTTCAAACGCGATTTTCTGCCCGCAAATCAGTTTCAGGATGCTCGATTTCCCGCTGCCGTTCCGCCCGGCGATCGCGACACGCTCCCCGGCTTCTACAGAAAAGGAAATATCGTCGACCACCTTTCGTTCTCCGTAAAAGAGCGACAGGTGCGACGCGTCGATCATGCGCTCCTTGTGAAACGGAAGCGGCGAGATCTTGATGTCGTCGTATCGCTCGATGTTATGGAGAAGTTTAGACTTCTCCTCCGCGGCGCCTTCCCGCCTTGCCGCGATGCTCTTCGCGCGTTTCATCGCCTTGGCCGACTGGTGTCCGATAAAGCCCTTGTCGCCGGGCTTATCGCCGTCCCGGGTCACTTTATGTTTACTCTTCTCCACCGCGGATGCCCACCCGACGGCGCGCCCCGCCGATTCGCCGAGCCTTTGGATCTCACGCTTCAGTTTTCGGTTCTCGTCGCGCTCGAAGTCGTCACGATTGCTTTTGTTCGCCCACCAGGAACTGAAATTGCCCTTCTGCACCTCGATCTCCGTCTTGTTAATCGAAAGGATATGATCGACGCAGGCATCAAGAAGGTCCCGGTCGTGCGAGACCAGAATGAATCCTTTCTTGGAAGCGAGGTAATCCCGAACCGATTTTCGCGCGTCGATATCGAGGTGATTGGTCGGTTCGTCCAGAAGAAGAAACCGGTGCGACGCAAGAAACAGAGCCGCGAGGAGCACCTTGGTCCGCTCCCCCTCGGAGAGTGTCCCGAACGCCCGCTCCGCGGCTTCCCCGGAAACGTCCAGAAGATCGAGCTCCCGATTGATCTGCCAGTCCATGCACTCCGGGCAGATCTCCTTCATCACATCAACCGTCCGCCGGCTCTTGTCCGTGACCTCGCAGGGAAAATATTCGAATTTTTCGGACGAACGGATATTTCCGGAATACTCGAACTGCCCCAGAAGCAGGCGCAAAAAAGTCGTCTTGCCGCGGCCGTTTCGCCCGATGAAGCCGAGCTTCCAATCGCTGTCGATCTGAAAACTCACATTCTCGAAAATATTCCCGTAACTCCCGTCATAGGAGAAAGTCAGGTTGCTTACGCTGATGATCGACATGAATTCAACCCTTTGAATCGCGAAAAATTTATTTATCCGGCCTGCATTTCTAACGGTCTATGCGAAGACATCCATGAACACTCCTCGGACCTTTTCATTATACCAACTCGAACGAACTACGAAATATTGATCTTGATAAAACTCTTTTTCCCGATTCGAAGAACGTCCTCGCCCAAAAGAATCCGTCCGAGTTCCTCTTCCGTGATCTTCCCGCCGTTTATTTGGACACCGCCCTGACGAACGAGGCGGATAAACTCGCTTTTGCTCTTCACAAAACCCATCGCGATCAGGTCGGACACAATATCGGCGACCGTCGCCCCGGGCTTTTCGAGTGCCAATACCGGAACATCCTCCGGGATGGCCTTTTTCCCGAAAGCGGCATCGTAAAAAGCGATCGCCTTTTCGACGTCCTCCGGCGAGTGGTAGAGAGCGGTAATAATTTGGGCGAGACGGAGCTTGATGTCCCGGGGATTGACGCCCTGCTCGAGTTCGCCGCGTATCCGCCCGATCTCATCCGGGTGCTCATCCGTACAGAGTTCGAAATAACGGATAATCAACTCGTCGGGCACCTCCATCACCTTTTTGAACATCACTTCGGGGGCTTCGCTGATGCCGATGTAATTTCCGAGGCTCTTACTCATTTTCCCGATGCCGTCGAGACCCTCCAGGATCGGCATGAAAAGCGCAATCTGCGGTTCCTGTCCCATCGACTTTTGAAGATTTCGGCCCATCAGAATGTTGAAGGTCTGGTCGGTGCCGCCCAGCTCGATGTCCGCATGAAGCTCCACGGAGTCATACGCCTGCATCAGCGGATAGAAGAACTCATGTACGCCGATCGGAATCTCATTTTGGTATCTGTTTTGAAAATCGTCGCGTTCGAGCATCCGCGCGACTGTCGTCGTCGATGAAAGCCGGATCACGTCCTCAAAAGTCAACGCCGCGAGCCACTCGCTGTTATACCGCACGATCGTCTTTTCGCGGTCGAGGATCTTAAATATCTGTTCAAAGTAGGTCGCCGCGTTCGCCCGGACCTGCTCGTCGGAAAGCGCCGCGCGCCCTTTGGCCCTGCCGGTTGGGTCGCCGATTTTTCCGGTAAAGTCACCGATAATGATGACGACCGTGTGTCCGAGGTCCTGGATCTGCTTGATCTTTCGAAGGACGACCGCATGCCCGATGTGAATATCCGGCGCGGACGGATCGAGCCCGAGCTTGATTATAAGCGGCTTACCGGAGTGGTAGGATTTCTCCAGCTTACTCAAAAGCTCCTCCTCGCTCACACATTGCGCGGCGCCCTTCAATATGACTTTGATCTGTTCCTCCGGTCTTTTCATTTTCCCTTCCTCCTTCTTCATCATACCGCTTTCCGAAAAAACAAAAACTCCCGTCCCTTTGTCTCCAAAAGGACGGGAGTCGTTCCCGTGTTACCACCTCAAGTTTACGAGTCCGCTCGCGCGTACTGCCTCACAGGGTACGGCCGCAGCGATACCCTTGCACAAGATAACGGTGTGCGCTCCGTCGCAGTCTACTCGAAAAGTCTTTCGGTGCGCGGCTCCGGGATGTATTCGCGTCTGTCCTTCATCAGCCTTGCACCGACCGGCTTTTCTCTGTATGTGAGGATCAGGCGTTACTCTTTCCCTTCAATGCCTTTGATTATTATCCGGACCGGAAAGGTCCCGATACGACGGACTATAGCATCTTCGAAATAATCCGTCAAGAACGCCGGCTTCGCGCCGTCAACCTTCGGGATTCGGATCCGCCTGAGTCCACGGATTACCGCTAAAAACGATCACATAATAACCCGTCCCGGTCTCCAGGACTTCTTCAACAAGATCCTTCCAGCTCTGCGGAAGGACGACGCTTTCGTACTCGTCGGCAGACAGGAGGACAAAATACCGGTCAATGCCCGGCTGATCCTCAAACCATAACGGGCTGTTTTGCCAGTCCCAGTAGGAGGGTTTGTTGTCGAAAATCTCAAATCTCCGGACCCGGATTTCGTTATCCGATAATACCGTCGTCGTTGCGGAATTGAGAAAAGTCGCGAATCCGTACTCCAACTGATGGGCTTTCAAAAAGGCGATATTCCGTTGGATGTCACTATCACTTCCGTAATTCGGAGGCATTGTGAAAATGACTCCGATCGTGATGCATATTTGCAGAACAAAAAGCGCGGTGAATGCTGTCGCGATTCGCCGGATCACCGGAGCATCCGGTCGTTCCCGGTTCGTATCGATCGGGATATCGTCTGATTTTATCTCTTTTTCTTTCCGGGAAATGTTTTGTCCTTTCTTTTCCAGTAACCACTTCAGTCCGCATACAGAAGTCATGACCGCGGTGCCCAACATCGGAGTCATGCGCCAATTATACATACCGACCAATCCGGTCGCGGTAAGAAAGATAATGAGCGCGGAAGTCAGTGCGTGCACCCATAGCATGATCTTCAGGGACCGGTCCCCGATTTTCCGATAAACAAAGAATAAGGATACGGGCAGAAGCAATAGGACAAGAAGGCACATGATCCGTAAAAAATTGACAACCGAATCCGGACTTACATATGGCGTGCCGCCCTGAATCGATACTCCAAAAAGCGTCAGAAGATGAGGAAGGATCCTCGAAGTGTTTTCCACCCACTGCTCGGGATCGGAATAGGTGGAATAGGCTCCCGCGTGCCCGGCGGCGATTTTCCCGAAATCCGAAAGAAGAAACAACACGCCCAGACCGATGACCGTCGATAGGAGCATGACCGTTGTCATCATTTTTGCTTTTCGGGTAAAAGGGTCGTTCCACTTCATTTGGGCATCGAAAAGTCGCTCCAGCCAGATCCCGCCCAACAAAGGCACAAGATATAATCCGACCATTTGCGAGTTATCGGTCGCTACTCCGGCGGTCAGGATCGCGATCAGGATCATCGACCGCCATTGGTATTTGTCGGAATAGATATCTATGACCAAAGCTGATCCGACGACTATGAATAAAATGCTCAGGCTGTAATAGATCACATGCTCCCACATGATCTCGCGGAGCTTGATACTTCCGGATAAAAGTATGAGCATCGACGCTACAAAAAAGTTCCGCCAGGCGCCCTTGAGGTTGAGACGTGAAGCAATGAAGAAAAGAGCGGCAATATAAAGCCCCGCGAAAATAATCATGCCTGCCGTGTGAACGGCGTAACGGACTCCAAAGATTGCGACCAAAGGGATCAGCCACAGATTCGCCCCGAATGGAAGTATCGCGGCATACGAGAAGTCGCGGCTGAGCGGTAAGCCGGATTCGACCGAGGCGTTGGCCCAGTATATCGAATCCGCGCAGTCCGAGTGAAAATATCCGCGTGCCGGACCGATAATGAAATAAAGAACGCTGCCGATCGCAGCCAGGGCAAGGGCAAAAGAGAGCCATTGGACGAGCTTGCGCAAATCGATTTCCTTATTCATGGATCGTTTCAGACCTGAAACCGGATTCTCTTTCATGTTTGACCTCTCCTGTCCGTGTGTTCACATTAGGCGTTTGTTTCATTCCGGGCCCCTGATTACGTCTTAGGAGCTCACGCCGGTTCAGCAACGGATATTCATTCGAAAATCTGTTATATTAATTATAAGTTTTATTCTATGTAACGCAATCGAGGAAGGTGAGAAGATGCAATTACTGTCGATTATTGTACCTTGCTTCAACGAAGAGGAAGTCATCGAAGAGACATACCGTCGGATCACCGGGATCTATCCGAAGCTCGGTATGGACGTGGAATTGATTTTCGTAAATGACGGCAGTAAAGATAAAACGATGCAGAAACTGACCGAATTCACGCATCTGTCTCCGGACGTAAAAGTGCTCAGTTTTTCCAGAAATTTCGGGCACCAGAGGGCAATTACCGCCGGCATGGACTATTCAAGCGGGGACGCGGTGATCGTAATCGACGCGGATCTTCAGGATCCTGTCGAGGTGATCGTGCAAATGGTCGAAAAATGGCGCGAAGGCTATGAGGTCGTTTACGGCAAGCGGATCGAGCGAAAAGGTGAGTCTGCATTTAAGAAAGCGACCGCCAAGATATTCTATCGTTTGCTGAATCGTCTGTCGGAAGCCCAGATACCGACGGACGTCGGCGATTTTCGATTAATCGACCGCAAAGTATGCGACACCTTGAAGCGCATGCCCGAACGCTCCAGATATGTTCGCGGATTGGTAGCCTGGCTCGGGTTCAAAACGGCGTTCGTCGAATATGTAAGAGAGCCCCGGTTTGCCGGAAAAACCAAGTATCCCCTCGCAAGAATGCTGAAATTGGCTTCGGACGGTGTGATATCCTTCTCCTATAAACCGCTCAAAATCGCTTCCTTTTCGGGTGTTTTGGTCTCAATCATCAGTTTCATCTATTTGCTTTATGTTCTGTACGCGGGATTATTCACCGACAATACGATATCCGGGTGGACATCTACGATGGCGGTCCTGCTTTTCATGTGCGGGATCATTCTTTCGGTGCTCGGCATCATCGGCGAATACATCGCCAGAATCTACGAGGAAGTGAAAGCACGGCCTATATACGTGATTGACCGGACGATCGGATTTCACGAGATCGAGCGTGAAATCAAGGAGGAAAAGCTGGAGGCTCAGGAAGCGCCGCCGGGGGACACGTGAATGGAAAATAGAAAATTCGATGATTTTGACCGCTATGCCGCCCGTTACAGGGAAGATCATACCGATAATGTCCAAAAAGTAAGCGGTGCTGACAGCGATTTTTTCAGCGAATATAAGATTGTTGAGATCGCTCGATGCGAAAAGGCTTTGGCCGGTTCAACCGTTCTCGATCTCGGTTGCGGCGACGGAAACAGCGCCGGATATTTTATGAAGCATCTCCGACCCGAGTACTACTATGGGATCGACATTTCTTCGGAGAGCATCGGGATTGCGAACGGACGCGAACAACAAGGTTGCTCGTTTCAGTGTTATGACGGGGAAACCATCCCCTTCTCGGACGGAACATTCGACATTGTTTTCATGGCCAATGTCCTGCATCATGTCGACTTCTCGTTTCACCGCCATATCATCGTCGAATGCCTCCGCGTATTGAAAAAAGGCGGCCGTTTGTATGTTTTCGAGCATAACCCGATCAATCCGGTTACGCGAAAAATAGTCAGGGATTGCGTTTTTGATGCCGACGCAAAACTTTTGCCGTCCCGCTACCTGATAAAAACGATCCTCGAGGCCGGTTTTGAAAAGGCAGAAAAGAAATACACCATCTTTTTCCCCAGAAAGAGATTTTTTAAGGCTCTGATCCCTCTGGAAAAACACCTGACCCATTGTCCGCTCGGCGGCCAGTACTTTGTTCGAAGCGTGAAATGATTATGAGCGACTGCTAACTCAGATAATTCCATGGGTTCTGTCGAAAAACAACGACAACATGACCGGTTCCTGTCTCAAGGACTTCGTCGACCAGCAGTCCAGGATTTGTCCATTCCGGATACTCCGAAATTACGGTATACTCATTCGTCGTCATCAGAATAAAGTATCGGTCCGCTCCGGGCTGGTCCTCAAACCATTTCCGATCATTCTGATAGGCTCTCTTCCGGATGCCGGTCACAGAAATTTCGATACATCGGGTGCGCACTTCATTATCCGACAGAAGCGTGATCGCCTGGGAATTCCAAAAATCCGCATAGCCGTACTCGAGTTGATGATCTTTTAGAAAAGACGTCAATGTGTGAAGCTCGTTGTCTCGATTATAATCGGTCGGCATGCGCAGAATTTCCTGACCCGTCAGAATCACATTGAGAAGGATTATAGCAAGGCATACAATCGAAAACCGCTTGCGCACCGACGACAGGAACCACAGGAGCGGCTTCCGGACGGCCCTGTTTTTGTGGACAGAAGCTGCTTTTACATTCTCGAGCACTTCTCCCTTTTCGTCAAAAATCCACTTCAAGCTGAGTATCGTTGTCGGAACAGCCGTGCCCAACATCGGAATCAGACGCCAATTCGCCCCTCCGAGCGAACCGAGAGTCGATATAAAAACAATGACAATCGATGTCAGCGCGTGTGCCCAGAGAAAAAATCGCAGGGTTCTGTCCTTTATTTTTTTATATACCGTAAACATGGCAACCGGCGTGATCATGATGACCAGAAGACCGCAAAGTTTGACGATAACAGGAATCGTATCGAGACTTACGATCGAGGACTGGCCTTCGATGACAATTCCGTAAAGTGAAATGATATTGGGCAGAACGCCGGAAAAATTATCCAGCCATGTTTCCGGCGCGGAAAAGGTCGAGTAGGCCTCCGCATAAGCGGCAATGATATGTCCCTGATCGGAAATCAGATATAGAATGAGCAATCCTAAGGCAGTCGCTGATATCATGACGGCAGATAAGGTGAATAGCCGCTTCGTGAGCGTATCACGAAACCCGGCTTCTCTGCTGAAGAAACGTTCAAGTGCCGCCGCGCCCAACAACGGAACAAAATAAAGCGCGATCATTTGCGCGTTATCTAACGCAACTCCGGTTGTCAGGATGATGATGAGTACCGTCGTCGACCATTTGAATTTGTCTTTCAGATAGTTTAAGACCAGCGCTGAACCGAGGACAAAAAAAAGGATGCTCAGACTGTAATAGATGGCGTGTCCCCACATCATTTCCCGCAGTTTGTCGCTACCCGATAAAAGCAAAATCATGCCGGTAACAAAGACCATCCGCCAGCCGCCCTTCAATTCGAGGCAATGCGACAAGTAGAGTAACGAAGCAAAGTAGACGGCGGCGAAAATGACCATGCCTGCAACACAAGCAGAGTAATTCATTCCGAAAATCGCGATCAACGGGACCAGCCACAGTTGACTTCCGAAGGGAAGGATCGCGGCGTATCCGAAGTCCGGATTCAACAGGTGACCGGATTCGACCGTTGTGTACGCCCAATATAAAGTATCGGTATAATCCGCATGAAAGTACCCCCGCATGGGGCCGAGTTGATAGTAAATAATACAAATAAATCCGACCGCGATCAGAAGTCCGGGCAGGAGCCTTCCTACGATTTGAACAGGAGATCCTCCGAAAAGTTTTCGAAGCGACTCAGCGATCGGATTTTTCTTCATGGTACTCACTCTCTGAATTGACGCTCCATATTGCGTCTCTGGGCTTCAGGCCCCGGATGACGCGAACCGCTTCCGTGGCCGTAAGCATGGAATGGTCCATATTATTATACCTGTGCTGACCGTTTCTTCCGACGCAATAGAGGTTGGAAATGCCGTCCAGATACTCACGCACGGAGTCGAACCGGTCATAGGCGCCGTAATAAGCGGGGTAAGCCTTTTTTACCCGAATCCGGACCGAATCGAGAACATCACCGGGTTCGATCACCTTGATCTTGACCAGCTCGTCGATCGAAAAACGGATGAAATCATCATCATTCATATTCCAGAAATCATCGCCCTCGTTACAAAAGTACTCGAGTCCGACCCAGATCGTCTCTTTGGGGTCCGCCACCATATACGGTGACCAGTTGTTGAATATCTGAAGTCTTCCGAGCCGGACCTCCCGCTCCTGAATGTAGATCCAGCAGTCCGGCACGCCGCCGTGGAGGGTCGCGTTTTTGGTCCGGTTCAGGAGGTTTAACTTCTTCACGAGAAGTCCGACCGTCATAAAATCACGGTACGGCAAGCTCGTCGCGGTCTCCCGGA
The DNA here is from genome assembly GCA_964499575.1 of uncultured Oscillospiraceae bacterium. Lineage (GTDB taxonomy): Bacteria > Bacillota > Clostridia > Saccharofermentanales > Saccharofermentanaceae > JAAYCT01. The sequence goes on from CAZCLK010000021.1 coordinate 22,487, forward strand.
CCGGTGCCGGAACGTCGCCCGAAAAAGCCGTAAACAGGTCCTTGATCGCCATGGAGGAAATATAGTAATCGGCGGTGTAGGTCTCTTTTTGTCCTGTCTTCCCGTCGGTCGCTTCGACCGATACGATCCGCCCGTTCTCAAGGCGGATGCCGTCGACCGCCTTTTCGGTCAGGATGGTGCCGCCCAATTCCCTCACCTTGTCCGCCATCGTTTCCCAGTACTGACCGGGTCCCTTCTTGGGATAATGAAATTGCTCGATCAGAGAGGTCTCTGATGTTTTGCCTTTGCGGAAGGGCTTAGTGATCGCGTTAACGATCGTTTTCCCGAGCGAAAGGCCTTTGACGCGTTGAGCGCCCCAATCGGCCGAGAGATTCGAGGGATGGACGCCCCACACCTTCTCCGTGTAATCTTCGAAAAACATCCGGTACAAAGGCTTTCCGAACCGGTTGATATAAAAATCCTCAAGCGAGTTCTCGGGTCTTTTTATGATCGCGGACTTCATATACCCGAATCCCGCTGCCATCGTGCGTCGAAGTCCCATGTTCAGGAAAGTCTGTGCTTTCATGCTGATCGGATAATCGAAAAACTTTCCGGCAAAAAGGATCCTTGAGATCCGGGTGCGCAGGAGCATGACCGGATCCTCGGTCTCGGGGTCCGGACCGCCTTCCGCGAAGGCCATATTCTGCCGACCCAGTTCTTTATCGTCGAGCGAGGGCTTGCCCTGAAGCGGCAGAAGCGACTCCCACAGGCGGTTTACCTCGGCGCTTTTCGAGAAAAATCGATGGCCGCCGATATCGATCCGGTGTCCGTTATGTTCCGCGGTTCTCGAGATTCCGCCCATGTATGGGCTCGCCTCCAGAATGACCGGCTTAATATCCGTCTCCGTTAAAAGCGTGTACGCGGCGGTCAGACCGGCCGGGCCGGCTCCGATGATCAACGCTTTCTTCTTTTCTGTCGATTGATCCTGCATGGAAAGCTCCTTATAGAAGAATTACTTGCGCGCGGCGCAGTACTGCGCCCGAGCCCTAAAATGCGACGTCACACGTGACGAGGCCGTTGATAATTCTTGCATATTAATCATTTTTAGTCAATTCAGAGAGGCAACAATCAGACCCGAATCGACCGCATTTAGCGTCACTTATTGTATTATACCGCACTCTTCCTGTACAATAAAACGACGACGGGAAATCGCTTGTTCATACCGGTCGCCGGTAAGCAAACAGGACGCAAGCGATGCGGATCCCGCGTTTTTTTTTATAAGGTCATATACGAACGGAAAGAGAGTTTTTTTTGAAATGATAAAAAGAGCAATCAATGTACTGGCAATTATAATGGTAATCCTACTGATACTGCCCGCCTGCAATCAACATTCCGGAGCATCCGGGTCCGAATCCGCGGGTCAAACGACCGGGGAAACGCCCGCGTCCGCCACGGAGGCCGAAACTTCCGCAACAACAAGACTTTTGCCGACGGCAACGCCCACCCCGACCCCGAAGGTGTATTCACCGGAGCTCCTTCCCGAGGAACTGGCGAGCATCAAGCCCGGAAAACTTTCCCCGGAACATGAATTCTACGGTGAAGTCACTACGCTTGATCCGGAATGTGCGGACTATATTCAAGAGCTTTCGATTTATGACGCGGAAATCGATGATACTTTTATCGTTCACATTTCTCTTCCCCCGGATTATCAGGAGGGGCAGAAATACCCGATGGTCGTCATGACAGACGGTGTCTGGCGCTTAAGCGACCACCCCGAGCTTCGTCCGATGATGGTCACGGAAGAAATCCAGCCGGTGATTCTGGCCAGTGTCGGTTATCCGAACGGATATGATTACACGACCATCCGGGAGAGAGATCTGATCGACGATCCGGAAAGTTATCTGCATTTTATCGTGGATAATCTGGTCCCGTACCTCTCCGGGATCTTCCCGGTCGACCGTGAAGACATGACTCTCACCGGCCATTCCTACGGAGGATACTGGGCATTTTACGCGATGTTCCATAACGATACAATCGGCAAGAATACTTTTCAAAACTTCTACATCGGCAGTCCGTCTTTTCAGGCATCAACGAATTCCAAGCATATCGAAGATTATGCGAAAGATTATTTCGAGCTCAATGCGACTTTGAACTACAATGTATATGTGTGTGTCGGAAACGACGAACCGGGGGCCTTCAAACTGCCGATCACGGGATTTGTCGACGAATTGAACGCAAGAAATGACCCGGAACTTCAACTGAATTATGAGATCATCGAAGGACACGGCCACAATACGGTTTTCAAACCGTCGATCCGGAATGCGCTTATAATGTTTTACGGCAGCGACGAACCCGCGACGATACAGCAGTGAATGATGCAGAAAGGTATTAAGTTTCATGAAAATCAAAAGAATCGTCTTTCTGATGATCCTGAGCGTCGCTTCAATCGCTCTGCTCTCCTCTTGTTTATCTTTTTTTGCGAACGAACCGAAGGTCTACTCACCGGAATTGCTTCCGGAAGAAAGATCCAGTATCGTTCTCGGCAAATTGTCGCCGGAGCATGAGTTTTATGAGGAAGTCACGACGCTGGACCCCGAATGTGCCGACTATATCCGGGAACTGTCCATTTACGACGCCGAAATCGACGACACCTTTGTCGTGCACATTTCTCTCCCGCCGGATTACAGCGAGGATCAGAAATATCCGATGGTTATAATGACCGACGGGGTGTGGCGCTTAAGCGACCACCCTGAGCTCCGGCCGATGATGACCGAAGGAGAAATCGAAAGCGTGATCCTTGTGAGCATCGGCTACCCGATCGGTTACAAGTATCAGGAAATCCGCGCAAGAGATCTGGTGTACGTACCGGAAAGCTTTTTACATTTTATAGTAGACAACCTGGTTCCGTATCTGTCCGAAATTTATCCGGTCGATCCGGAAAACATGACGCTGACCGGTCATTCCCTGGGTGGATTCTGGACGATTTTCGCGATGTTTCATAACGATACCATCGGCAGGAATACCTTCCAAAACTTCCTGATCGGCAGTCCTTCCTTCAGCGCGTCGACGGGACTGATGGATATCGGTGATTTCGAAACGGCCTACTACAACCGCAAACAGTCCCTCGAATACAATGTCTACATCTCAGTAGGTGCGGACGAGGACGACGATTTTGTCCTCCCGCTCAACAAATTTGTCGGGAAGATGGAATCCCGAAATTATGAAGGGCTCCAAATGAAATACGAGGTTCTTGAAGGCTATGTGCACGAGACATCCTTCAAGCCCTCGATCCGAAACGCTTTGTTGATGTTTTACGGTAAGGACGATACCTGATCATCCGGCTTTTGAGTTTCGAGCCCGACACGAAACTGCGTCTCATAAAGTTCCGTGTACACGCCTCCCTGTCCAACCAGATTCGCGTGTTTTCCGCGCTCGACGATTTGCCCGTCCTTAACGACCAGGATCTCGTCAGCCGCCAGGACGGTCGAGAGTCGGTGGGCGATGAGGATGCTTGTCCGCGAGTTTACGAGCGGGTCGATCGCCTCCTGGATCAAACTTTCGGAGATCGAGTCCAGAGATGATGTCGCCTCATCAAAGATCAGCACGACCGGATCTTTTAGAAGCACGCGCGCGATGGAAAGTCTTTGCTTTTCCCCGCCGGAAAGTTTCAAGCCCCGGTTCCCGACCATCGAATCAAAACCGTCGGGCTGACTGATAATAAAATCGTAGATGTTCGCCTTCTTGCAGACCTCGTTCAGCTCCTCCTGCGTCGCCTCGGGCTTGGCATAGAGGAGATTATCCCGCACCGTTCCGTTCAACAGATACGTGTCCTGGGTGACGACGCCGATATTCCGGCGCAGAAACCCCAGATCCAGTTTTCGCACATCGATCCCGTCCAGTGTGACGCTTCCGCCCGTGACATCATAGAGACGGGGGATCAGATTGACGAGCGTGCTCTTTCCGGAACCCGACGGACCGACGATCGCGATGCTGTTTCCGCTCTCAAGCGTAAAACTCACGTTTTTGAGGATCTGCCTCGACGGTTCATAAGAAAAGTCGACGTTTGAGAATTGAATCGCACCGATCGCTTTCTCCGGGGTCATCGCATCCGGCGCGTTTTGAATCTCCACCGGCATATCGTAATACTCGAAAATCCTCGTGAACAAGGCCATCGAGCGGATCCAGTCGACCTGAATGCTCATGAGTGAATTAACCGGCGCGTACATCCTTCCGAGCAATGCGACGAGCACTGTGACGTCGCCGACCGTAAGGCTCGAGTCATAGCGCATCATCAGAATTCCGCCGACCAGATAAATCATCATCGGTCCGATGCTCGAAAAGGTATTGAGCGCGACGCGAAACCACCGCCCGGCCATACTCTCCTTGATATTGAGGCGGATCATGCTCCGGTTCACGTTTTCATACCGGGCTGCTTCATGCTCCTCCTTGGTAAAGAGTTTTACGAGCGTCTGGCCGCTTACCGACAGCGTCTCGTTCAGTATTCCGTTGATCTCATCGTTTTTCGCCTGGGCCTCGCGGGTCAGATCCCATCGCGTCTTTCCGGCTTTTCGCGTCGGAAGGGCGAACAGCGGGACAATGACCATGCCGACCAGTGCCAGAATCCAGTTCTTGTTGAACATCGCGACCAAAGCGACAATCAGCGTGATCGAGTTGGATAGGATACTCGAGAGCGTGCCAGTGATGACCTGCTGAACACCCGAAATATCGCTTGTCATACGCGTGATGATGTCGCCCTGATTGTTCGCGGTAAAAAACCGGCTCGACATCGCCTGCAGGTGACGGAACATACTGTTGCGCATATCGAAAGTAATATGCTGGGCGATCCAGGTGTTGAGATAACTCTCGAGAACGCCGATCAGATTGGCGGCGACCGTCACGCCGAGTGAAAGCGCGATCAGAATGACGAGCGTCTTCAGGTCCCGCCCGATCAAGCCGTCGTCGATGATTTGGCCGGTCAGAACCGACGGCAGGAGCTTAAAAACAGACGACACGAAGATCGCGATAAAAACAAGCGTCATCTGCTTCCAATAGGGTTTCAGGTACGACCCGATCCGCCGTAATAGTTTCCCGGTGACCTTCGGCCGGTTTTTCATTTCCTCCTCGGTCAGAAACGCGCGCCCCGATTTCCCCATTCCGCCGCCGATACGATTATCCATGCGTTACTCCTAAAAATCGACCGTTATGCCGTCACCTTCCGACAGAGGATCCACCTTGTTGAAAAGCGAATCCAGAGAGCCCGGCTTCTCCCATAACTGTGCCGATATGGCATCGATCTTAATCAGAACGATACTCGGATCGTTGTAGCCGGTCTCGAAATATTTCTCCAGCGTTTTGCCCCAATACATTTTCTTTTTCAGATCGCTCTCGACGATCTCCGCCCTGCCGGCAAGTGAAACGTATGCCTTTTCGATAAAAAGCACGTTGACGCGCGAGTCCTTGCGGACGTCCTCGACCTTGGAGCTTTCCGTTTTGGCGAAGAACCACAAAGTCCCGTCAAACTCTCTTTTTTGCATATACATCGGGCGGGAGAGCATCTGCTTCCCGCTGATCGTCGTCAAAAAGGCAAAGTGTGCCTTATCCAAAATCTTCTTGACGGACTCGATTGCAGCCATTTTCTCTTGCTGAAGAATTTTCTCCTGTTCCGGCGAAAGAACCTTGGCGGCGACTGCGGGCGGGACGGACGGCTTCTCGGCGGCTGCCTTCGGAGCCTGCGCCTTGGGGAGCTCCTCCGGCTTAACCGGATCTTTGGGCGCCGGAGCTTCCATTGGCTCCGCCGGGATTACCGGCTCTTCTTTCGTAGCAGGTCCAACGGCCGGACTTTCGGTCGCGATGTTCTCCGGTGTGTTTGGTATCTCCTCAAAAGCACCCGTCTGAGAAGCGGTTGTCTCCAAATCCCGGCCGAATCCTTCTTTAAGATCCTCCGCTCCATAGATTTCCCCCGAATTGTTTTCTTCCGTCATAGTGATCCCCTTTCCAACGGTTCCGGTCGCGGAACGCAGTGTATTTTCCGGCCGCTTTGGGTTCTGACAATGAGAACACAGCGACGGTCGAATTGCCCTTTGTCAATAATAATAACTTTGCCGGAGAAAAAATGAAACGGTAAAATGACCCATTCGCCCGAATTCACCGGCTCAACGCCCCATATTTGAAAGGATCTCCCGGTACCTTCGGGTCGCGAGCTCACTCGGCTGACCTTTTTTACAGAACGGGAGTCCGGCGAGCTTCGGGACGACACGCTCCACGACGATTTGCCCGCCGACCATTTTGCTCTCCAAGGCCTGCAGGGCTTCCAGAAACCGTTTGTCCGCCCTCGCCTTTTCGAAAAACGACAACACATATACATACACGAAAAGATTATAGTTTCGAAACGGGTACTCGACCTGCATGAATAATGTCCCCATCCCGTAGTGGCACGGGCCGACCGGCGTTCTGATCCTCCAGTGTTCCAGGAGAAACTCCACCGCACGTTCAAGCGAGGGCTCGTCCCGAAACTCGTCGCTATACCGAAACGAGTCGAGCGCCGTGAGCGTCGGCAGCGGATTGGAGCATTCCGTCTCCGGGCCCCGGCCAAAACTGAATTTTTTACAGCGCCAACCGCCGTCCGTGTGCCGGGTTTCCAGGAGATGTTGAAATGTCTTCCGAAGTCGCGCGTCCGACGCATAGCCCATATGACAAAGGGCATTTGCGGCCATGATCGTCTGGCACGGGTAGACGGCGCCCGTCGGGTACACACGGAATCGCCCGTCCTCCCGCCACGCCTCGAAAATCAAATCGGCGGCCGCTCGCAGGACCGGCTCTTCGGGCGTCATGCCCAGTTCCAAAAGGTACAGAGCGCTCTCGATCGTCGAAAACGGCGAACCCTTAATGAGGCGTTTGTCGGGTGTCGTCCACAGATCCGCCCCGTTGTCATGGCGGTGGGATAAGATCACTTCTGCATCGGACATGTACCGCTCTTCGATTGCCATAATCGGGGCCTCCTTCATAACGCTTCCGCGGTAACGGTATTACAAAGAAACGGCGCCTTATCTCCAGATTTTTAGCGCCCGGGGATCTTCTGCGAGGCACTTTTCGAAAAGCTCCTCGAGCTCCTTCGAGTGGTCGTCCGCCGGGATATCCTTAGAGCGCCCCGGAAACTTCTCGCCGGTCACGCCCGATTGAACAGAGAAGACTCCGATTTGTGTCTTTCTGTATTTATATTCCTCGATCAGTCTTTTTCGTTCGCTCGCATCCATCTTTATTCCTCATGATTTATATTCACTTCCGGCTGCACCGCTAGTGATGATTTCCGGTCTCGTCGCACCATTTCGCGATCTCCGCGATCAGTTGAAGCGGAACCGGCTGATCGTACGGAAACTGAATGGCTCCCTTACTGTTCTTATACTCCCCGATTCGATCGGAAAAGTGCCGCACCCCTTCGTCTCCGGGATAGATTCCAAGGTGATTTTTAAATGCCGCGAAGTGGATGATGTTGGTTTTTTTATAAAATGTCGGCATTCGCCAGGATATCTTCTCCCGGGCGTCCGGAAGAGCCTCACGAATTACCGCCCGGACCTCCCTTAGGATCGACTGAACCGCCTCGGGCTGAGCCGCGATATAGTCGTCGACCGTTTGAGGCAGAGAAGATAATGATTCGCCGATTGTCTCCGGATCCGGGGATTCCGTATTATCCGCGGGCAAGACATCCGATCTGCCGTTATCCGCATTTTCGTCGAGTACGACTTCTGATCGTCTATACTCCGCTCCGTTCGGGGTTCTTTTCATGAGGCCTTCTTCGACCAGACCGCGTCGTAATATGAAATAATCGCCGAAGGTGTGCCACTTCGTTAGGATGGCATTGACCTCCTTTTCCGAATAGGTCCGGCCGGATTCGAACTTCCCGGAAATGTATTCGATAATAAGTTTCTGAACCGCCCGTTTCGCGGGCCACGCCTTCACCCGGCCCTCTTGATCCAGAAATCTCCCGATGCTTTCTTCCACGAAAATCGCCCCCTTTCGCTCCCTCTCATTTTGCCATAAATCGGCTCGGATATACATAAATCGCGTTGTCTCAAAACGAAGGATAACCATGCGGCGGTCACAAGGCGAACATTCCCGATGTGCGTATGCGCTTTTTGAGGCAAACGCTTAGCGACACTCGAATGCATTCGAAAGTGTGAATCCGGGCTGAATTTTACGCGCCGGCGGCGGACTGGGCTCGCGGGGAAAATATCCTACTAAATGCTCCGCGCCGGCCGGTTTAGTAGCACTTTACGCGCCGGCGGAATGGGCTTCCGGCGAAAACATCCTACTAAAAGCTCTTCGCCGGCCGGTTTAGTAGCA
>CAZCLK010000022.1:0-29658 GCA_964499575.1 uncultured Oscillospiraceae bacterium
ACCGCGCGCCGCTCGAATACCGACTAAATCGACGAAATGCTTCGTTTAGTCGGTATTCATTAATAAAAAACGAGACCGCGCGCCGCTCGATTACCGACTAAATCGCCGAAATGCTTCGTTTAGTCGGTAATCATTGATCAAAAACGAGATCGTGTGCCGCCCGAATAGCTCGGTAGTGTCGGCTTTTAAGCGGCGCGGGTACCGGCAAATTCGAGAAAAGTGCTCCGGACCCTCTCGAAAATGGAATAATATCGACAAATCCGAGTGTTTCCGGCATTTTGTCGGTCATTTCATGTTGCGACGGTCCTTCGAAGGTCCGGAAGCCTCGGCCGGATTCAAGTTTAGTGATGCACCCTTCATTTAGTCTCTGTCCAAAATCCGGGTGTATATTGTTTTGAGACAGCGCCTTGTTCGCATTTCGGTGTGCCGATCTACTCGTTGTCCCCGGAATCGGGCGCCGAATCCGCTTCTTTGTTATCGATTTCATCGTCTTCGTCCGATTCTCCGGCTTCATCCGCTGCTTCGAGCTCAGCCTGAGCTTTCTGCTCGGCCTCAAATCGTTCTCTCGCCTTGAATGTGCGCGAGATCAGATCCGCCTCTTCTTTCAGTTTCAAAAAGTCCGAAACCGAAGCCAGATCGTATGAAGAAGTCTGATAACAGGCATCGTCGTGAACGTTATCGAGGATGAGATACATGCGCTGTTGAACACCGGAATTGGAACTCAGCCTGCTGATCGCCTTCTGTGTTTTGTCGGGCTCGCCTTCCCTGCTGTCAAACTCCATGAACGGGATCTTCAGTTTCCTGAACATATAGCGCAAAACGACCTCGTTCTGCTCGTAATCGACGGCTACCCGAAAACCCGCAATCAGGAAAGTCTGGATAAAGACCAACGCACTGACAATGAACGCCAGTGCGATCAGAAAGAGGATATAGTAATTGATCGGGTTGGACATCAGGGCGTATATCGCACCCGCAACGCACAACAGAATGACGATGACGGTAACAATCCTTCGTATGAGGATCTGCTTCGGGTTGGCCGGAAAGCAGTGGACCGTTCCCTGCGGTAAACTGTCTGCGCTGATCTTTTCCGCCTCGGATATCGAAGGTAAAACTATGTCTTCCTCTGTTTGTGCATCGGCAGTATTCAATTCGTTATCCATAATGACACCTCCTGTTTCATTTGACTGTTTATCCGCCCAACAAAGCAATCCGTTCTTCGATACCTGTACACATGCGGGTGTATTTGTCGCGCTTATCGCGTTCCGCCTGAATAATATGCGCGGGCGCTCTTCCGACGAATTCCTCGTTGGACAGTTTCTTGTCCACGCGATCGATCTCCTGCTTTAGATTATCCTTCTCTTTGCCCAATCGTTCAAGTTCTTTTTGAATATCAATTAAATCTTCCAGAGGAAGGTAGAACTCTCCGGCGGAAAAGACGGCCGCGACGGCCGTCGTCGGGATGCCGGATTTATCTTTTCGGACCTCGACGGAAGACACTGCGGCGAGGCGTTCCAGGAACGCCTGACCGGAGATAAACATCCGCGAGACCTCGTCGTCCGCTGTCACCAGTATCGAGCCGGATTTTCTGGAAGGAGTCACGCCGAGGCTCGTCCTGACATTGCGGATTGAGCGAACGGCGTCCATCAGCACGGTCATGAACTTCTCCTCTTCCGGATGATCGGATTCCGGAGAATATTCGGGCCAGGCAGCAATCATAACCGAGTCGGCCTTTCCGGGAAGTACCAGGTGTCCGTAGACCTCCTCGGACAGGAAGGGCATAAACGGGTGCAGGAGCTTCATCGCTTCTCCGAGGACATGATTCAGTACAAAAAGCGCCTCGATGCGGGTCGGATTCTCCGTATCGAAAAGCCGCGCCTTGGCAATCTCGATATACCAGTCACAGTATTCCTCCCAAACGAACGAGTAGATCTTTGAAAGGGCGATTCCGAACTCGTATTTTTCCAGATTGGCCGTCACTTCGGCGATTGTCGTATTAAGCCGCGACAGGATCCACTTGTCCTCGATCGTATAGCGCGACGCGTCAACGCCTTCAAAGGCCAAATCCTCCGAGCAATTCATCAATACGAAACGCATCGCGTTCCAGATTTTATTCGCGAAATTCCTTCCGGCCTCTATCTTTTCTTCCTGAAAACGCTGATCATTACCCGGTGCGTTACCGGTGACCAAGGCATAGCGAAGCGCGTCGGCTCCGAATTTTTCGACAATCTCCAGAGGATCGATCCCGTTGCCTAACGATTTGCTCATCTTCCGCCCTTCGGCGTCCCGGATCAGTCCGTGAATCAGAACGTGCCGAAACGGAACCTCCCCCATATTCTCGATGCCCGAAAATATCATCCGAGCGACCCAGAAGAATATGATGTCATATGCCGTAACCAGCACGTCCGTCGGATAGAAGTATTTCAGGTCTTCGGAACTTTCCGGCCATCCGAGCGTCGAAAAAGGCCACAGTGCGGAGGAAAACCACGTGTCGAGCGTATCCTCGTCCTGTGTGATCCGCTCTCCGCGGCAATTTTGACAGAGCAGCGGCTTTTTGCGCGAAACAATCAGATTGCCGCAGTCCGCGCAGTAGTATGCCGGTATGCGGTGTCCCCACCAGAGTTGACGGGAAATGCACCAGTCTCGTATGTTCTCCATCCAGTTGAAGTAGGTCTTTTCGAAGCGCTCCGGAATAAATGAAGTCTCCGCCTTGCGAACCGCGGCAATCGCCGGTTCCGTCAGAGGCTTCATTTTGACGAACCACTGGAGCGATACGCGCGGCTCAACGACCGTATCACAGCGATAACAAGTCCCGACATTGTGCTTGTGGGGCTCGATCTTTTGGATCAGGCCGAGTGCCTCGAGATCGCGAACAATCCTTTTGCGCGCTTCATAACGATCCAAACCTTTGTATTCGCCGGCATTATCGTTCATCACCGCACTTTCCGTCATCACGGTGATGACCGGAAGGTCGTGCCGTAAACCGACTTCAAAGTCGTTGGGGTCATGCGCCGGCGTGATCTTCACGACTCCGGTACCGAAATCCTTATCGACATACTCGTCCGCGATGATCGGGATCTCCTTATTGACCAACGGAAGAACAACAAACTTTCCGACCAGGTGCGCATACCGCTCATCTTCGGGGTGAACAGCGACGGCCGTATCTCCGAGCATGGTCTCCGGCCGTGTGGTCGCGAGGATCAGTTCTCCGGATCCGTCGGCGAGCGGGTACTTCAGGTGCCAGAAATGTCCGTCCTGTTCTTCATACTCCACCTCGGCGTCCGAAATCGATGTCAGGCAGTGCGGGCACCAGTTGATGATCCGTTCCCCTCTGTAGATCAAGCCCTTTTCGTAATAACGAATGAAAACCTCGGTAACCGCTTCCGAAAGGCCGTCGTCCATCGTGAATCGCTCTCGGCTCCAGTCGCAGGATGAGCCGAGACACTTAAGTTGCTCAACAATCCTTCGACCGTATTTGGCGCGCCATTTCCATGCTCGTTCCAGGAATTTCTCCCGTCCGATGTCGTCCTTGGTAATCCCTTCTTCTTTCATCGCGGCAACGATCCGCGCCTCGGTCGCGATTGCAGCATGATCCGTTCCCGGAAGCCAGAGCGCCGAAAATCCCTGCATTCGCTTGAATCGGATAAGGATGTCCTGGATCGAATTATCGAGTGCATGCCCCATATGGAGTTGTCCGGTGATGTTCGGGGGCGGCATGACAATACAGTACGGCTTCTTGTCCGGATCGACATCGGCTCGAAAATAATCGTTCTCCATCCATCGGGAATATAGTCTCGGCTCCGCCTCGCGGGGCTCAAATGCTTTGCTGATGCTGTCGGTCCTGCTCATGGATGTTCCTCCGAACTTATTTTCTCAGTTATTAGTTGTTTGTTGGTCCTTTTCGCGGATCTCGACGCGGCGGATTTTACCGCTGATCGTCTTCGGCAATTCGGTGACATATTCGATGATACGCGGGTATTTATATGGCGCGGTCACCTTCTTGACGTGGTCCTGGAGTTCCTTTGTCAGCTCCGGCGATCCGACGTATCCCTTGCTCAAGACGACGGTCGCCTTTACGGCAAATCCGCGGTCGGGGTCCGGAACGCCGGTCACCGCGCACTCCGTCACCGAGGGATGCTCCATCAAGGCGCTTTCGACCTCAAAAGGACCGATCCGGTAACCCGAACTCTTGATGACGTCGTCCGTGCGTCCGACATACCAAAGAAATCCCATCTCGTCGCGGTATGCCGTATCGCCAGTATGATAGATCCCGTCGTGCCACGCTCTCTTTGTACCTTCATCGTCGCGATAATACCCGCGAAAAACGCCGAGCGGCTTTCCGCCGTGCTCCTCGTCCGTCCGGATGCAAATCTCGCCGTTCACGCCGGTCGGGACTTCTTTTTCTTCCTCGTCGATAATGACCATATTGACGCCGGGCGTCTGAAGACCCATCGAACCGAGGCGCGGCTGCATCCACGGATAGAGTGTTCCGCAGACCAGCGTCGTTTCCGACTGGCCGAAGCCCTCAAAAATCTTAAGCCCCGTATTCTTCAGCCACTGACTGTATACTTCCGGATTTAAGGCCTCACCGGCGGTGGTGCAGTGTCTCAGGCGCGAGAAATCATACGGGGAGAAATCCTCCTTGATCATGAAGCGGTACATGGTCGGCGGCGCGCAAAACGTCGTGATCTTGTACTCAGATATCTTGGAAAGGATATCCGCGGCCGAAAATTTGTCAAAGTCATACGTGAAGATCGCTGTCTCACCGAGCCATTGACCGTACATTTTGCCCCACAGGGACTTGAGCCATCCGGTGTCCGATATCGTAAAGTGAATTCCGCCGTCCTCGACCCGGTGCCAGAAAACGCCCGTGATCAGGTGTCCGAGCGGATAGGAGTAATCATGCCAGACCATCTTGGGATACCCGGTCGTCCCGGACGAAAAGGCCATGGCCATGATATCGGTCACCTTAGTGTCCTCGTCTCCCGTCGGCCGGGTCCATACGTCGCTCTGCTTTTCGAATTCACTGTCGAAATCGATCCATCCGTCGACCTTTTTACCGCGCGTAACCGCTTTCAACTCAAGGGTCTCATATTGATCGGCGCCCTCGTCCAAATGTTCGGTGCAATGCTCGTCCCCGGTCATGACCACCATCTTGATACCGGCAGAATTCAGCCGATAAACATAGTCTTTTGAGGTCAGAAGGTGCGTTGCCTGAACGGCGACCGCACCGAGTTTATGAAGACCCATCATGCAATACCAGAACTCATAACCGCGCTTCAGGACGAGCATGACAAAATCGCCCTTCCGGATCCCCTGCGAGCGGAAGAAATTCGCCGCTTTATTCGAAAGTAAAGACATGTCTTTGAACGTAAAATCCCTGCGCTCGTTATCCTTGGAGACCCACACCATGGCCGGTTTATCCGGCGTGCGCTCCGCGATGACATCCAAAACGTCATACGCGAAATTGAAGGTATCCGGATACGTAATTTTATAGTTCTTCTGGAGCTCTTCCAAGGTTGCGAAATCGTCCCGATGCCGGCCGGTGAATTCCTCATAAATCGGCATATATTTACTCTCCTTTTTTCATGACAATCGCGAGAAACTGACATGCGCGATCGTTGTTGGCCTTCATGGCGTGGGGCACCCCGGAGTCAAAATATATGCTGTCGCCCTCGTCCAGTATGTATGTGATATCTCCGATAAAGAATGTCATTTGGCCTTTGACGATATAATTGAATTCCTGTCCGTCATGCGCGTGCAATTCAGGCCTTTGATCGTTGTTCGGCTCGGCGGTAACCAGAAACGGCTCGGCGAGTTTTCCGCGGAATGTGAACGCAAGGTGCTTATAGTCATAGGCCGCGCGTCGATTAACCTGAAAGCCCTCACCTTTTCGAACGACACATGCCGTCGAAAGTTTCGGCGAGTCGCCGCTCATGATATCCAGTACGTCTACACCGAAAATCCCCGCGACGTTACTGAGAAACGAGAACGAGAAGTCTCTGGTGCCGCTCTCGAATTCGGAGTATTCCCCGGGAGTAATCTCACAGCGCCGTGCCACTTCCTCCGGACTGAGTTCGAGAATTTCCCTTAAAGCGCGAATGCGCTCCCCCATTTGCTTCAGTTGATCCGACATGTGAAGTCCTCCTTACCATTGGGGCGAAGGCTTGTCCCTCCGTCGACCGATCGGCTGTACATGATAAATATAATAGGTTTGCGCGGGGATGCTGTCAACCGAAGGAATCGCTTCATCATCGCGGGTTCAAATGGTGTATACTTAAAATCGTTATATCATCGAACTACGGAGGTTCATATGACCCACGCGCCGACGTCCGACCCGACCGGATCCATCGCTTTTGTTCAAACTCTTTGCCGGAAAATAACCGAGAATATCTCGGAAGTCATCGTCGGAAAAGAAGCCGAGATCACGTTGCTCCTGACGGCACTTCTTACCGGCGGACACGTTCTTCTGGACGATGTGCCGGGCACCGGAAAGACGAAGCTGGCCCGAACGCTTGCCCGTTCAATCGACGTGCCGTTCAAGCGCATTCAATTCACGATCGATTTATTGCCCTCCGACCTGACCGGCATCCATTTTTTCGATCGAAAAGCGGACGAGTTCATTTTCCGTCCCGGCCCCCTTTTCGCGAATGTCATACTGGCCGACGAGATCAACCGTGCGACGGCAAGGACACAATCGAGTCTTCTGGAATGTATGGAAGAAAAACAAATCACCGTCGACGGCAAGACCTTTCCTTTATCCGCTCCCTTTTTTGTCATCGCGACACAGAACCCCGTTGAGACCCAGGGCACCTTTCCTCTGCCGGAAGCCCAACTGGACCGTTTCCTGATCCGATTGAGCATGGGGTATCCGGACAGAGCGGGCGCGCTGGAGATCCTGAGTCGCTTTCAGGCCAAAGATCCGCTGACCGACTTAAAAACCGTCGGTTCATCCGATGATATAAAAGCCGCTCAATCGATCTGCGAGACGGTTTTTGTTCATCCCGTCGTTCGGAACTATATCCTCGATCTGATTGAGGCGACAAGAAATCGCGAGGACGTCATCCTCGGCGCCAGCCCGCGCGCATCGATCGCCCTGATCAAGGCGGTAAAAAGTTATGCGGCGATAGCCGGAAGAAACTTCGTGACGCCCGACGATATAAAGACCCTCTTTATACCCGTTGTCGGTCACCGTTTGATTCTCCGCGCTACCGGATCTTCGCTGTCACTGATCGGATTCGGTCGGGCACAGCAAAGAAGCGGAGAGATCCTGACGCATATCATGAATGCGACCCCCTGCCCGACCGAGGACTTTCGCCAATGACACCATGAATCCGGAGGCTTCCAGTCATGCAGGTATTTCTGATCCTGTCGCTCGTCGCGGTCCTCATCCTGCTTCAGTTAATGGTGTATCAGCATTTTGCATTATCCCGCGTGATGACGGGGATATCCTTCTCGTCGTCTGTCGCCGAATGCGGGGACACTGTCGTGATTTCCGAAGAAATCGAGAACAGGAAACGACTTCCTCTCGTACAACTCCTTCTGCGATTTGAAGCACCGCGCGATCTCCATTTTCCGGATATGACCAACACAGCCCTTTCGGATCTTTATTATCGGGAGGATCTGATTTTGCTCGGGGCTTGGAAGCGTCACGTCCGGCACATCACCATTCGGTGCCGGAAACGGGGTTTTTACGAATTCAAGCGACTTTCGGTCACGACCTGTGACCTTCTGATGCTGATTAAGATCTACGGAACGTACTCGAGCGACTCGACGCTCACCGTTTTGCCCCGTTTTTTGAACACTCCGGATGTGTCGGCCCTCTTTATGTCGGCAGTCGGAGAGAAAGTCCACCGGTTCAGTTCGGTCAGTAATCCGTTCACTTTTTCGGGCATCCGGGAATACCAGCCTTTCGACAGTTTTAATAAGATCAATTGGAGCGCCACCGCCCGAAAAGACGAATGGATGGTCAATACGAACGACTGCACCGTCAGTCCGGAAATCACCATTTTACTCAACGTTTCACGTTACTCGCCCAACGGAAGTACGGAACTGATCGAAAAAGCGATTAGCCTCGCATATTCCTTCACCGTTCTTTCGGTCCGTGACACCCTCCCGGTATCGGTGATTTCAAACAGCCGGGATTATCTTACGGATGAACCCATCCGCATGACGCACGGCTGCAATGAAGAACACGCGCAACAGATCGGAATGTTGATGGCCCGGATCGACCTGTCCAGGAAGCCGGTGTCTTTTGAGCAAATTCTTTCCGATCTGCCGTCCGACCATTCGTTCCGGCAAATGATCGTGATCTCCCCGAATTTTGATACATCGACGCAAAACGCCATTATGCAACTCATTCGGGAAGGATTCCGCACAGTCTGGATTGTGCCGTGCGGATCCAGTCAACCCGCTCCGTTAATTAATCCCGAATTAACCGCATACTGCGTATTGTGGGAGGAACGATATGGCACGTAGGAGTTTTTTCGGAAAGTCCATCGAATATGACACCGCTCAATTGTTTTTGGGCGCGCTTGTATATGCTCTGCTGATCGTGTGCCTGATTTCGGTAGCACTCGTCTCGTATGCGACATACTTTGCCGACGGGATGATGTTTTTGCCCTATGTATTGCTCGTTCCGGCTTTCCTTTTCTTCGTTTTCCGGCGGGTAGCCATGCCGCTATGGACGATGTTTATCCTGTTTATGATCTTCTCGGCGTTTCCGCTCCTCTTGCTGTTTTTCCGTCCTTTATCCGAAGCGCTCTTCTTATGTTTCAATGCGTTCATCATGGCGATGATTTCGATCTCCGCACGTTATAAGAGTAATGACAACGTTAAGGTCGGGCTCGACCAGTTGGGCACAACGATGTTCATTCATGGCTTCTTTTTGATCGTTTCCGGCCTGATCGACTACAGCGGCCACCTTAAATACTACCTCTTATCTCATACTCTGCTCTCTTTGTGTATTTTCTTTCTTGCCCGCCAACGATATGTTTTCGAGACCACTTACGGACACATTGCCAACTCACCGACGCAACCGTCCGCCGCTGTCCGCGAAAGACATAATCGAACAATTATTATGCTTTGTATTTTTTCTCTTATGATCATTCCGGTGGTCATACTCTTCCCGTATTCTGTGCTGACCGATCTGTTGCGCGAAGGGTTCAGGCTTTTTTTGAAAGCGATATTCTACGTGTATGAACTGTTAAAAAAATGGAACCTGATCCCGAACGCGGAGAAAGCCGAGCCCATCCCCGACTTTAAACCCGTTACTCCTGAGGACTCTGATCCGATCCTTGGAGTCATACTGGAAGTGTTTCTTAATCTGTTATCGGTGACTGTCGTCCTGGCTTTCCTGCTTTTTACAATTCGGGGAGCGTACCGGTTCATCGTAATGATGTATCGGCGTTCGAGCAATAAAGCAGACGCGTCCGTCGACGCGTTGGTCATCGATGAGGTGTTCTCCATACAAAAAAAGAAACGCCGCACGTCCCGAAGACCGGATTTCGGAGAGGGAGAAGAAAAGGAAATTCGAAGGAAGTATTTTCAGGCGGTCCGCCGCGCAATACGCGACGGCGCGGAAATCGACCCTTCCTACTCACCGCGGGAGATCAACAAAGCGATATCCGGATTGGGGGAAGAGGATTTTGGCAGTCTGTCCGCGCGCTATGAGAAATTTCGTTACGGAACCGGGAGCAATAGTATCAGTCTGTCCGAAAAGGAGTCCTAGGATCCGAGATTTCCGATGATCAACGCCCTGGCACCGAAAAGGATCGAATCGTCACCCAACTCCGCGACCGAAAACCGGACCGATTCGCGGACCGAAGGAAGGCAATACGCGTTGACCTTTGACAATATTTTCTGCAGGAATACTTCGCCGAGGGATTCCATCACCCCGCCGCCGAATAATACCATCTCCGGACTGAACATATTTACAAGATTTCCGGTCGCGACGGCCAGATACAGGCAGGCGCGATCAATCGCTTCGATCATGACTTCGTCGCCCGCTTCATAGGCATTTTTCATGTCCTTGCTCTTGAAAACGCCCTCGGAGACCGCGTCCGCCATCGCCGTCGTCCGTCCGTGCCGGATCTGCTGAAGGATGTAGTCCGTCATCCCCGTCTTACTCGAAAAGGCTTCCAGACACCCTCTCTGGCCGCAATTGCACGGGGGCCCGTCCACGTTAAGAATCATATGCCCGAACTCCGCGCCCTTATACTGATGGCCGGAATAGAGCTTTCCGTTGATGATCAGTCCTCCGCCCAACCCCGTTCCGATAAACAGCCCGACCACGTGGTTCAAATCCCGTGCGGCTCCGAATGTCCATTCTCCCAAAATGCCCATATTCGCGTCATTGCCGATAAAGAACGGCACTCCGAAAATGCGTTCGATCGATTCTTTGATTGCGTAATTTCTCCACGGAAGATTGGGGGAAAAGAGGACAACGCCCGTGTCGTTATTGATAATTCCGGGAGCTCCGGCGGCAATCGCGCTGACCTGATCCGTCTTGATGCCGAACTCGGAAAGCAACTCTCTGACTACGGATACGATTGTCTCCTCGACATTCGTCACGCCCTCGCTGGCGCGCGTCTTCTTCTTGAGCCGGTAGACGATATTCCCTTTACCGTCGAAAATCGCGCCGAGGATCTTCGTTCCGCCGATGTCCAGACAAATGGTGTATTTATTCATACTTCTCCTCAAGGAATGTCTCAAGCTCGTCATAAAGCGTATATAATTTCTGAACCCCGTTCTCCAGATGATAATAATGCACGATATACGGAATGAGCAAGGCAATAAACAGGATCGTCGCAAACCCGAGGGTATAGTTCAATGTGATCATAAAAACCGTTACGGAGGCGAAGGTCAACAGGGCAAACAGGATCAGGACAAGAAGGTGGATCAAACGCTCATGTTGATAGAAAGAAATTCGATGCAGAAGGATCGTGCGATACGCGGATACTTCTTCCCGACTATAAACCTCTCCGGAGCCCTTTTTTGCGTTCAGGCCGTTAATGAGGGCGCCCGCTCGCGTAATCTCAGATTTGATCCGATCAAACAACAGATCATCCCTCCCTTGCCCGGAGGCGGAGCTTACCCGGAAACGCCCTGAAAAGCAGGGGGTACCGACGGTTCAGATTTACGCACCGATCTCGGTTCCCGCAGAATTCCGAGAGCGCTTCTTGGGCCGTGTCCCGATCACCAGTTCCGGCTCCGCCTTGTCCGTCACGCTTTTCTCGGTAACAATGCACTTGATGATATCCTTGCGTGAAGGAATCTCGTACATGATATCCAGCATGATATCCTCCAGTATCGCGCGAAGTCCGCGGGCACCGGTGTTGCGTTCAATAGCAAGTTCTGCGATCTTTTCGACCGCTTTCTCGGTGAATTCCAATTCCACGCCGTCCATGCCGAATATTTTCCAGTATTGCTTCAGGAGCGCGTTCTTGGGTTCCTTGAGAACCCGGACCAGAGCTTCCTGATCCAGCCCTTCCAGGATGACCGTAACCGGAACGCGTCCGACAAATTCGGGAATTAATCCGAATTTTATCAAATCCTGAGGCAGGAGGAATTTCATCAGTTCCCCTGTTTGCAGGTCCTTCTTGGACTGAATATCGGCACCGAATCCGAACGCCTTCTTTCCGATGCGGTGCTCGATGATTTTTTCCAGACCGTCAAAAGCTCCGCCGCATATGAAAAGAATATTCGTCGTGTCGATCTGGATGAATTCCTGATGCGGATGCTTCCTGCCGCCCTGCGGAGGAACATTGGCAACGGTGCTCTCAAGGATCTTGAGAAGCGCCTGCTGAACGCCTTCTCCGCTGACGTCCCGGGTAATCGACGGATTGTCCGACTTTCTGGATATCTTATCAATCTCATCGATATAAATGATGCCTCTTTGTGCCAGTTCGACTTCATAATCGGCATTCTGAAGGAGTTTCAGAAGGATATTCTCGACGTCCTCTCCGACATACCCCGCCTCGGTAATCGCGGTGGCGTCCGCAACGGCAAAGGGAACATTGAGAACCCGGGCAAGGGTTTGTGCCAGAAGTGTTTTTCCGCAACCGGTCGGGCCGACGAGCAGAATGTTGCTCTTGGTCAATTCGATGTCGTCTTCACCGACGGGTCTGGAATATACACGTTTATAGTGATTGTACACCGCGACCGACAGCGCTTTCTTGGCGCGTTCCTGACCGATCACGTACTGATCGAGCGATTTCTTAAGTTCTTCGGGGGTCGGTACATGATCCAGTTTGACATTCGCCGACTTGGGGAAAGTATATTCGTCGTCGTCCGCCAATAACGACTCGCAAAGTATGATACATTCATTGCAAATGTATACCGACGGTCCGGCAAAAAGCCGGGCGACCTCGTGTTCGGTCTTTCCGCAGAATGAACACCTTACGATCGGCGGGTTGTCTTCCGATCCTCTCAAATGACGATCCGACTTGCTCTTGTCATTGGTCATATTCCGCCCTCACTATCCGCATACGCTTCCCGCGTCCGCTTTACGGACCCGGTGCGATCTTGATACACATATGGTACCCGAAGTGCAAGCGCCGTTCAATGATTCTCATACTAACAAAATGTTAAGAGTTGGTTGCACTCACATTATTCCGCAGTCGGTTTCTTCTTAACAGGCGACTTTTTCACTGCCGGCTTATCGTCGGTGTCATCCGCAGATTTCTTAGCGGCAGTCTTCTTAGCGGCCGCGGCAGGCTTCTTTTCAGATGCCGCTTTCTTCTTGGTTTCCTTATGGTCCCCGTGATCGTGGTCATGATCGTGATGCGGATCGGTCTTGACGGCGGAAGCGGTCAACAGATCAATCGTCTTGTGAATCACGACGCTCTCGGAAATGAAACTGTCATTTCCCGCGAGGCGGCCGATCAGGTCATCCTTTTGCATTCCGTACTGTGCGGCGATCTTTTCGATCTCGGCGTCGAGGTCTTCGGACGTTGCCTCAATCTTCATCGTCTTCGCAACCTCGTCAAGCACCAGATCGCTCTTGACACGAACCCGGGCAATCGGCTCCAGGCTCTTCTTGAAGTCTTCCATCGTCTGGTTACTGTACGCGAGATATTGTTCCAATTCAATCCCCTGTTGTCTCATCCGCATGGACTGGTCCTTGTGCATTTGCTCGACTTCGTTCTCAATCATACATGACGGGATTTCAACGGAAGCGTTATCGCAAACGGCTTGGACCACAGCGTTCTTGTAGTCCTCTTCGGCATGCTTCAGGGCATGTTCTTTCATCTTTTCGAAAATGTCTTTTCGGTATTCATCGAGCGTATCAAATTCACTGACGTCTTTGGCGAATTCATCGTCCAGTTGCGGCAGTTCTTTTTCGCGGATCGCGTGAATATGAATCGAGAAAGTCGCTTCCTTTCCCTTGAGTTCCTCGGAATGGTACTCTTCCGGGAAGGTGACGGTAATCGTTACGTCCTCATCGGTCGAATGGCCGATTAATTGTTCCTCGAAGCCCGGAATAAAGCTGTTGGACCCGATCTTGAGATCGTGTCCCTCTGCCTTGCCGCCCTCGAAAGCAACGCCGTCGACAAATCCTTCGTAATCGATCGTCACGGTGTCCCCGTCACGAACCGGGCGATCCGTAACAACGATCAGTCTTCCGTTTCTCTCCCGGATGCGTTCGATCTCACGGTCAACGTCCGCCTCCGAAGGCTCATGATAATGATACGGCGCTTCGACGCCCATGTATTCGCCGAGCGTGACCTCCGGCCGGACTGTAACGGTCACGGTATATTTCATCCCTGTCTCGGGGCTGATATCCAGGATATCCATCTCGGGCTTCGAGACCACCAGGAGCCCATGCTCTTCCACAGCTGCCCGATATCCTTCGTTGACAACGAAATCGATCGCGTCGTCATACAGAGCGCCCTCGCCGTAATACTTTTTCACGAGCTGAAAGGGCGCTTTCCCCTTGCGGAAGCCCGGGATCTGGAAACGGTTCTTGTTCTTTATGAAGGATTTCTGTACAGCCTCGGCAAATTCTTCCTTAGAAGCCTCCATGGTAAGAAGAACAACGCTGTTTTCCTTTTTCTCAAGTATTGCGGCCATTTGATGTTTCTCCTTTATATCAGTCAGTTTTTCACCAAGCAGTTATTCTATCACAACGGCGCGGGTATTGTAAACGAAAAAAGGCGCAATTCAGACCATTTCCGGTATGGAAGGGATTTCTTGGGAATGTCTGTGCGGTCTTACCGGTCGGAGGCGAGGTACTGTCGATCACAGGCGCTGTCCTGCCGATTATTCTCGATTCGTCACAATCACCTGGATTCCGGCGAGCACATCAAGTGTCTTTTCGTGAATGATCGGGTCATGACTGCCGGTACAGGAAGCGTCGACGATGATTTCGGCTTCGGGAAGCGCGGTTTTTGCCAAAACGGCATTGGCGAGCACACAAATATTGCTCACCAGCCCGACCAATTCGATTCCGGAAAAACCCGATGAGCGCAAATAATCGAACAGGCGATCCGATCCGAAAGTATATTTTTCAAAAACAAGGCACCCTTTTGCCAATTCCTCCAGACGGCCGTACAGATCATGACCTTTCGTGCCGCGTACGCAATGGATGACCGGAAGATTCGCGCCTTCGCGGGTACCCAGGTAATCCGGCTTATGCGTATCCTTCGTGAAAACGACCGTATCGCCGCGCTGTTTATACGCTTCAATCTTCGCGCAGATCGGCTCATGAAGTTTCTCGGCCCCCGGGAATCCGAGTGCTCCGTCAACGAAATCATTCTGGTAATCCACCACGATCAGAAGTTTTTTCATCGAATCCTCCTCCTTATGTGTTTGTAGCCTCATGATACGGTATGGGCACCGAAAAATAAACACCCGACAGCCGGCCTTTTCCCGCGCTTATCGTTTATAATTAAGTAAACGATATGCTTCAACGCTTCGAAAAGAGGTCGCGGCCATGTCTTCAAGCCGGCTCACGCCGTTTTCATTCGAACAACCGATCGCTTTGGGTGTTGCGACGGCTCCGACCCAAATCGAGGGGTTCCCGACGCAGAATTCCTGGTACGATTGGGCAAAAATTCCCGGAAAGATCGTCGACGGAAGTGTCCCTTCCCGCGCCAATGAGCATTGGGTACGATACGAAGAGGACATCGACCGGATGGCCGCTCTTCACATCCGCCATTACCGTCTGGGCATCGAGTGGAGCCGGATCGAGCCCGAAGAAGGCCGATTTGATGATTCCGCCGTCGCGCACTATCGCGAAGAGCTGATCTATATGCGCCGGAAGGGCATTCGCCCGCTCGTCACGCTCCATCACTTTTCGAACCCGACTTGGTTTGAGCGTCGCGGCGGGTTTTTGAATAAAGACAGCACAGATATCTTCTTGCGCTACGTTCGTTTCACGGTAACAAAAATCGCCGATCTGTGCGACGAGTTCATCACGATTAACGAACCGAATGTCTATGCAGTCAACGGTTATCTGTACGGCATCTGGCCGCCGGGACATAGCAAAATCGCCCAAACGCTGTCCGTCATGAAGCGGCTTGCCTTGTGTCACGTACACGCCTGTCAGGCGATCCGTGATATATTCAAAGACCGGCCGGTTCGGGTCGGTTACGCGAATCACTTCCGGATCTTTCAATCCCCCGCAAAAAGCCTTCCGGCCAGGCTTCAGACGCGCTTGATCGAGTATCTTTTTCAGGACGGAATCACCCGTTTGATGACGACGGGGCAGCGGAGCTTCCCGTTCGGGCGTTTTTCGGGCGCAAAGAACGCCCCTTTTTGCGATTTCATCGGGATCAATTACTATGCACGATGCACGATGAAGGGCTTTACCGAACTTCCCGTGCCCGATACTTCGTCACGAAACGATCTGGGCTGGGAAATCTATCCGCAGGGAATCCGCGAGCTGGCGCAGAAATACCATGACCGTTACGGTCTTCCGGTCTGGATTACCGAGAACGGGACCGCCGACTCCGCCGACACTTTTCGGGCGCGCTATCTTTATGATCACCTGCGTGAAATTGCATTGTCCTGCCCGTACGTGGAACGCTATTACCACTGGACGTTCATCGATAACTTCGAGTGGGCGGAGGGCCAAACCGCTCGGTTCGGGCTTGTTTCCGTTGATTTTGAAAGTCAGGAGCGAACGGTCCGCAGGAGCGGGCGCTTTTTCGCCGAAATGATCGAAAATCACGGCGTGACCGGCGGGATGATCCGGGAATACCTCGCGCCCGACGATGACAGATACGCCGAATAACGCTTCCCGCTTCCGGATCCGAAAATGAAAAACTCCGGAAACTTTCGTTTCCGGAGTTTGGGCTGGCGCGCCCGGCAGAGATCGAATCCACAACCTTCTGATCCGTAGTCAGACACTCTATCCAGTTGAGCTACGGGCGCATATCATCGCTTATAACAGCACGTTGTATTTTATGCCACGCGTACGACATTGTCAATGGAAAACGCCGGGGCATTTTTCCGGTCCGCCGAACGTTTCTATTAAGCCGCAAAATTCCGGCTTGTCATGATTCCTTGCGAAGTGATCGGGATCCTTTTCTACGCTTGAAGTTCTTGCGCCTGTGATGGTATTGTAAGTAAGTAGTGTGTATCGGAAGGGCTTTGACTTTTTTCGAACCAACGACAGACAGGCGGTAATACCTAAAGTGATCATGGACCCCGAGACAAACCGTTTGGTGCTTCCTCACCTCTATAACGCCCGTGATATGGGCGGAATGCTGACCGTTTCCGGGAAGAAAACAGCGTACAAACGTTTTATCCGCTCCGATTCGCCGGCATCGCTGGACGAGCACGGTGTGAACGAGCTGATTGCCTACCCGGTACGCACCGTCATCGACCTTCGCTCCGTTCAGGAGGTGGAACGAACGGGCAATCCGTTTATCGGAAGGCCGGAAATCCTTTTTCGAAACATTCCGCTGATCGCCGCCGACCCGGAAGATCGCGACGATCCGACCATGAGCTATCTGGTCAAGAATCGACTCGGGCATCTGTATACGATGATGCTTGAACACTCAAAAGATGCGTTGACCGAAGTTTTTCAAACGATTATCAGCGCTCCGGAGGGCGCCGTCGTATTTCACTGTATGCACGGAAAGGACCGAACCGGACTGATTGCGGCGATTCTCTTTCTGTTGGCGGGGGTTTCAAAGGACGATATCGTCACAAATTACGCCGCATCTTTTGATCATATCCGACCCTTGGTCGACCCTTTGTTTCGGAGCACGCCGGAAAATACCCATCACATGTACCGTTCCGACGCCGAAAACATGCGTTTCCTTCTGGATCATATCGACAGGCACTATGACGGAAGCGCGGAGGTGTACTTGCGGATTTTGGGCTTCAGCGACGCAGAAATCGGGAAAATCAGGGATCGACTGTTCTGATTGATCCACACGAATCAGTTGCTAAAATAAGGGTTGCGCGCTCTGACCGGCGTGTCGGTTCTGATTGATCCGCACGAATCCGCGGCTAGACCGCCTCAAGCGTGATCTCCGTTATCGTATCGCCGGCTCCGTGCGAGAGAAGAATTTTTAGTCGGTATGCCTGTTCGTCATTTTCGGTGACCAGAACAAATCCCGTTTCGTCGGCAAACGGGTACAATTCCATGAAATCATCCAGTTTCATACCGACTCGAACATTTCTTCCGATCGAAAAATCAGGCCCGGTGGATCCGATTCGGATCCGGGTGATGACACCCTCCCAAGCCCCTTTTTCATCGATTGTCCCGCGAAGATTGATCCGGGCGGTCAGATAATCGACGATCAGGTCGTACTCGGGATTTGTTGTTTCATCGTCGTTTTCTACGGGCGGATCGATCCGGCTGAATGTAGTCAACAGAGGATCCCCGAGCAAGGATTCAAAGTATGCGCTGTTTGAATAATCTCCTATGCGAATTGTGCGCGTATTTCCCGAATACAGGTACAGATCCCTTACTTTCAGAGTATCGGTCAGGACATCGTTGATCACGATGGTGCCAAGTTCACTTCTTGAGATCGTGACCGTGCGGGGCACATATTCAAACAGTTCGTCGTCCAAAACGCCCTGTTGATCGAATACGATCCTTGTAATATCCGCCTCGGACATGCGATAATCCGCGAAATCCTTTTTGACCCTCAAAAGATAGAAGCGACACATTTCTTCCGCCTTCAGGCGGATCGTCTCGTTCGAAAAGGAATAATCCCGGTCGCGGTAACTGTTCAACAGCATCGAATACACCGCGTCTGCGTTCTGATCCTGAAGGGCGGTGAAATACAGCTCCGAGAATCGATACATTTCGACGCATTGGCGGGCCCACTCGGATGAGATAAAAAGTGCTCCGTTTTCATTTTGCTGAAAATAGATGTATGTCGATACGCTTGTCCCGGCGCCTTCGTACTCCATCTTGACCGGGACGCTGATTTCAAGAAGATCCTTTTCGTTCGGAAGTTTATTGATGAGCGCATCGATCATCGCAAGACGGCTATCATCCTTCATGATCTGAAAGGACAAAAGTTTCCCTTTACCCTCTCCGAGCCGTGCCAGAACTTCAATATACTCCCCGAACTCGGCGACCGTCATCCCGTCCAATTGGCGATCGGGGATCGATGCGTAGACCGTTGAAATTTGTTTTGAATCGGCCAGACAGGAGGCAATCAGACGGATCAGATTGGAATTTTCGACAGGGGGCTCGTTCTCCTCATACCGCGTCCGGTCACTGAGCATCCGATCAATCAGACCGGTAACATCGGAACAGGAGATCATGAAAAAAGCTACGACAAACAACAGAACCAGTGCCGCGGTACGAATCGAAACGCTGCGGTTCCTTCCCTTAGTCCGTTTCTGTGTCCCTTGCTCCAACCTTTGTTCCTCCGGCCGATTCGAATTATTTATGCTCCTTGCTCTTCCTTTGCCGCTTCGCCTCGAAAACGATGATTCCGGCCGCAACGGCGGCATTCAGACTGTTGACGCGTCCCTCCATCGGAACGGACACCGTGACATCGCATTTACTCAGAATATTGTCGTGAACGCCTTCTCCCTCACTGCCGACGATCAGAAGAAGAGGACCGCCGTAATTGGCCTTCTCATAGGACATTTCCGCAGAAGCGTCGGTGCCGAATACCCAGAATCCCTTCTTCTTCAAATCATCAATCGTTCTGGAAAGGTTGGTGACGCGCGCCACCGGTACATATTCTATCGCTCCCGAAGAGGCTTTGGCAACCGTTGCGTCGAGACCGATCGACCGGTGACGCGGGATGATAATCCCGTCGACTCCGGCTGCGTCTGCGATTCGAAGCACCGAGCCGAGATTATAGGAATCCTTGAGCGAGTCCAGCATCACAAGGAAAGGGTCCCTTTGCTTCTGCATGGCCTGTTCGATCAAATCGTCGATTTCCATGTATTCGTGACTGGCCGTTTGGGCAATCACTCCCTGATGGATTCGCGTAGAGGACATCTTGTCCAGGACCGTTCGGGGAACTTCGACAAGCGGAATCCCCTGATCCCGTGCCATCGCGATAATCCGTCCGATGGTCGGATCCATGCGCGAGCCGTCCGGCGAAGCCACCCAGATCTTGTTGATGGTGCGCCCTGCGCGAAGGGCCTCCAGAACCGGATTTCTGCCCTCCAAACGATCATCGGGAGCGGCATCAACCGCTTCGGGACTATTCTCCCGGATCACGTTATCGCGAACGGCAAAAGGTGCCGGGCGTCGCGCGGATGCTTGATTGAGCGGTCTGTTTCCTCCCGGACCGGTTCGGCGCCCTGCGGGGCTTCCGGAAGGCTTGTCAAAATTCGGGCGCGATCTCTTTTCTGAATACGCGCCGCCCGTCGACGGGCGCGCCGCCCTGCTTCCTTCGCTGTTTCTTTTCGCGCCGAATCCGCCGGATCCGGATCGTCCTGCTCCGCCCCGGTTCGGCCGGTTATTTTCTGATGGTCTGCGTTGATCTGCCATTTTTTCTCCTTTGAATCTCTTAACTGTTATGACTATGATTCGATGGTTGGCCGGAAGGATCGTTCGGATCGACCGGATCCGAAATTTCAAATATCCGGGTGATGATCTCGTCCAAACGCTCATGACGGTCCATCAGAAAAAGATATCCGACGACCGCTTCCATACCGGTCGCGTATTTGTAGTCCGAAGGACTTGCGTTGCGCGCAGAGCTGGACGGGTTGCTGTTTTTTCCGCGACGGAAGACCGACTGCTCTTCCTCGGTCAGCATGTCCATGATCGCACGAGCTGTCTTGGCCTGGGCGGCCGCGCTGACATGAGCGATCGCGATTTTATGGATTGAGCCCGATTTGCTTCGGTTGCGCGCCGCAACATGCAGTCGGACATACAGCTCGAAAACCGCATCCCCGACGTATGCGAGTACCGATGCGGGCACCTCCCGGATGTCTTCGCCAATGATCGGAATGATCATATTCTTGTTACCTGCGGGCCGGACGGCGTATCTTTGATCTGATAACCGAGTTCGGTCACCCGGTTGCGCAATTGATCGGCCAGGGCGAAATCCTTCTCTTGTTTGGCCAAAATGCGTTTTTGAACCAAACGGTTCACTTCGTCCGGAATTCGGGAGCCTTCATCGCCCAATATATCGAGCCCCAAGACCTCGCCGAGTTCCATGATCTTGTCCGCCGCCGAAAGAAGCGCTTCCGACGAAACCGAGGGATTCTGGCACGCTGTATTCGCGGTGCGTACAAGTTGAAAGATCGCGGTAATCGCGTCGGCTGTATTAAAGTCATCCTCCATGGCGTCGAGAAAATCGCGCGACGCCTTTTCGATGGCCTCCATTAGTTCCCACGAGCTTCTGTCCTCTGATTTTAACGGCGTACGATCATCGCTTGAGCCTGCAAAACGGAGGTTGATTACAGACTCACGGATCCGGTCGAGGCCGTTCTTCGCAGCTTCCAATAAGCTGTCGGCAAAATTGATCGGCATCCGGTAGTGACCGGACAGGATGAAGAAACGAATGACCCGATACTCAAATTTCTCGGTAATGTCACGTATTGTAAAAAAATTGCCAGCAGATTTACTCATCTTCTCGTTATCGATGTTCACAAACGCGTTATGTACCCAGTATTTCGCGAGCGGAGAACCCGTTACCGCCTCGCTCTGGGCGATTTCGTTCTCATGGTGCGGGAAAATCAGATCCTGTCCGCCGCCGTGGATATCGATCGTATCGCCGAGATGCTTTCTGATCATTGCGGAGCACTCGATATGCCAACCCGGGCGGCCCTCGCCCCATGGGGACGGCCAGGCGGGTTCGTTCTCTTTTTTCTTTTTCCAGAGGACAAAATCACCCGGATTTCTCTTTCCTTCAGCCTCGCGGACGTTTTCGCGCTCACCGGCACCCTCGACCAGATCGTCCAGATTATACTTTGATAATTTTCCGTATTCCTTGAACTTGGAAACATCGTAGTATACTCCGTCCGGAAGTTCATACGCAAAGCCCTTCTCCACGAGCTCTCCGATATGGTCAATCATTTCGGGAACCGTCTCCGTCGCTCGCGGTTGATATGTGGGACGACCAATTCTTAAACGATCCGCATCGATGTAGTATTCACGAATATAGCGTTCGCTAACCTCATCAATCGAAGTGCCCTCGTCTTGTGCGCGACGGATAATACGATCATCGATGTCCGTAAAATTCTGACAGAATTCCACTTCATAGCCGGTGTATTCCAGGTATCTCCGTAAAGTATCGAAAATCACGAAGGGTCTGGCGTTCCCGAGGTGAAAGTAATTATAAACCGTCGGGCCGCAGGCATACATTTTGACCTTGCCGGCTTCCACCGGTACAAATTCCTCTTTGCTTCTGGACATGGTGTTATAGAGCTTCATGATCCCTCCGGAAAAGCAGAAATGAAATTCGGATATGAAAATATATTAGCACCGATGAGGCGAAATAAAAACGTTCGAACCGAAAGTTCAGTCTTTCGGTTTTTCATCTGTGAATTTGTCGGGGTCACATTTTTGGGGTCGGTACTTTTCGGCGGGAATCACACCGTTCATTTCTTCCAGCGCCTTGACCCGGTGCATCAGTTTACAGAGTTCCTGCTCCAACGGGTCCGCCGTCACCGCATGATCGAGTTCTTTCGCGTGGATGATCGGGCGACCGTCGATCCGGATTACCTTGCCGGGAATTCCGACAACCGTTGCCTTACTCGGAATTTCATTGAGGACCACCGCATTGGCTCCGATCATCGCGTTATCCCCGACTGTATACGCACCGAGTAGTTTGGCGCCCGCTCCGATCAAGACGTTATTACCGATCGTCGGGTGCCGCTTCCCCTTGCTATGACCGGTTCCGCCGAGTGTGACTCCGTGATAGATGGTACAGTTGTCGCCGATTTCGGCGGTTTCTCCGATAACCGTACCCATTCCGTGGTCAATAAAGAGTCCTTTGCCGATCCGGGCGCCGGGATGAATCTCGATCCCCGTAAAAAAACGGCCGGTCTGGGAAACCCACCGTGCGATCGTGTACAACCGATGGCGGTAAAAAAAATGGCCGATCCGATGATAGACCAGCGCATGAAAACCGGGATACAAAAAAATAACGCTCAAGACGCCCCGGGCTGCCGGATCTCTGTCGGCAATTTGCTTTGCATCACTAATTAAGCCCATTTGCCTTCTCGTTTTTCAAAAATAGAACCTGATATGCCGATTCCCACTTTTTGACACCCAGCAAATTGCCAGGTGGGTACCCTGCGGCAGTCTTAGATCTTCCTCCCGGGAGCACTAATAAAAGTGTCAAGGCTTGATCCGCTCTGCTCCGACGCGGGTTCCCGTTATTGTCATGAAGGTTCAAAAACGTGAGACTCGAGCATCTCAGGCAATTTCATTATACCAATACAATCCGCCGGTCACAAGTTGCCGGATTAATCCGTTTATTATCTGTGAACGGTCGATCGGCGCGCCGCCATTTCCGTCATAAATCCCTTGGCACCCCGCTCTTTTCTGCCGGATGCGGCCGTAATCGCCGTGATCTTTTCCGCTCCTGCGCGAAAAAGAGCCAGTGCCGCCTCGTGGAGTGTGTTTCCGGTCGTAAAAACATCGTCGACGAGAAGAACGGACAGATTCTCGACCGACACACGATCCGGAACAGCAAAAGAACCGCGGACATTGGCCGCGCGCATTCCCGGGTCGCGAAACCGGCTCTGTTGTTTCGTGTTCCTCGTGCGGACCAAAAATCCCGGAAGGCAGGGCAACCCGACTCTTTCCCCGATATTTACGGCGATCAATTCCGCCTGATTATAGCCTCTTTTATGTAAGCGCGAATCCGACAGCGGAACCGGGATGATCGCGTCAAACCTCGTGCCGTATCGGCGAACGGATTCGGCCATGAAAAACGCAAGGGTCCGGGCGATATACGGAGCATCGTGAAATTTCAGTGCCCGCAGCGCATGAATGATTTCTCCTTCATAGCGAAAAGGAACCAATACCGAGAAATCCGGTATCGGATCTTCCGCATAAGCATTGGAAAGACATGGCATCCGATGCGATTCAAAAGACTTGAAAGGAAGACGCGCCAAGCATACCGGACAAACGGACAGCGCCGCGCAGAACTCATTCGTCACCCGATCATTCTTTTGGAGTATAAGGCTTCCGCAAAAAATACATACGC
Organism: uncultured Oscillospiraceae bacterium; assembly: GCA_964499575.1. Classification (GTDB taxonomy): domain Bacteria; phylum Bacillota; class Clostridia; order Saccharofermentanales; family Saccharofermentanaceae; genus JAAYCT01. Next base: position 23,595 of record CAZCLK010000022.1, read on the forward strand.
GGGGAAAAATATAATCTTCCGATCCTTTCAGGGAAAATATCATTGGCCTTGAACTTCCTTTCGCGACAGCGCGTCCATAAAGTCCTTGAGCGAAGTATGCCGGTGTGCTTGAGAACAGTTGCGGATCATGGATGCCAGCGTTCGGCGATCCGAAACGACAAACAATTTTTTCCGGGCTCGCGTGATCGCGGTATATAAAAGATTGCGATAATAAAGCATCGGCGGACCGCCCGGAATCGCGAGAATGACAACCGGAAACTCACTGCCCTGACTCTTATGTACGGTGATCGCATAAGCGGGCTCCAGATCCTCCATATGATCGGAGTCATAGGAAACCACCCGTCTGTCATCAAGTTCCACCGTCAATTCACCGACACGCGGGTCCACTTGAAGTACAACGCCCATCTCTCCGTTAAAAACGCCCTGCCCGGTACCGCCGTCCGGCTGAGCGTACGCGAGTTCGTAGTCGTTCCGGGTCTGCATCACCCGGTCTCCGATACAAAACCGGAATCCTCCGGATTGAATAAACCGGTCACTTAAGACTCCGTATTCCTTCTGCAAAATCAGATTCAGAGAAAGAATACCGGCAGGTCCTTTCTTCGAGGGGCATAAAACCACCGCCTCCCGCAGAGGATTCACGGCATAAACTTCCGGGAGCACATGAGCGTAGAGGCGTTTGACTGCCTCCGCGATATCCTCCGATGTCTTCTTGACCACCATCATACAATCACTGTTGAGTGACTGATCGAAAACCATTTCCTGACCCTCGAGAACCGCGTGCGCACTCATGACGATCCGGCTTTGCTTCGCCTGTCTGTATATCGTTCGGAGTCGCACGGACGGAATTTTGCCCGAATCGATCATATCCGACAAAACATTGCCCGCACTGACGGAAGGCAACTGATCCTTATCTCCGATAAAAACAGTCCGGCAATCTTTGGGAAGCGCCCTCATCAGCGCATCCAAAAGAATTGTGTCGAGCATACTCGTTTCGTCGACAATCACAACGTCCGCCTCAATCGGATTCTCTTCGTTCCGCCCGAAAAGAACTTCGGCCGATCCGCTCCGGTCGGGGTGTCCGACCTCCAGAAGGCGATGAATGGTACCCGCCGGATGATCGCAAGCCTCGGACAGTCTCTTGGCCGCTCTTCCGGTCGGCGCGCAGAGAACCGCCTTCATTCCCTTTTCCGTAAAATAGCGGACTAAAACGGCTACAATCGTCGTTTTTCCGGTTCCGGGCCCTCCCGTGATCACAGAACGCGGTGACAAAGCGGCGGTAACGAGGGCCTGTGTCTGTTCCGCGGACAGCTCGATGGATATTTCTTCGGAGATCTTTCGAATATTCTCCGATACCTCATCCGTCTCATTCTGCTCCGGATCCCGGGTGTCGACCGTCCTTTTATTTTCCCGAACAAGTAAATGAGCCGCCGTCATTTCCGCCCGGAATGTCCTCGGCAGGGCGACCCGAAAATCGCCGGTAATCGTGTCGATCCGATCGTACGTAACGATCCCGCGTTCTTCGAGCCGGTAGACAACGACTTTCCCGGAATCCAACAAAAAACTCAATCCCCGGATCCATTCTTCTGCCCCGATCCCCGCTTTATCGGCAATCCCTACCGAATCGAAGCCGATCTCCATCCCCGAATCAATGACGGGCGCATCCTCCGAAGATTTGAATCCCCCGTTTTGCCCTATAGCATCGAAAATAGGGCCGGAATTCGCGACGGCCTCCGTTTCTTCGCGGCGTATACTGTCTTCCAGCAGTCGAATGGTATTTTCCGACAAAGCGTTTATCGGCGTATAGGTATTGCCGTCGTTTTCCGAAACCGTCAGCAAATACAAAACCGCACTTCCGATGCGAAAAGCGGAAACGGGATCATACCCCATACTTCTTGCCAAGCGGTCCGCCGTTAAAAACCCGATTCCGGACATCTCGGAAACCAACAGGTACGGGTTTTTTCGAAGGATTGAAGCCGCATTCGGTCCGAATCTCTTGTAAATGCTCATAATCCTTGCGGACCCGAATCCGAAAGGAGCCAGCAGTAAAGCCAGCTCCTGAAAGTCAACTTTTTGACGGAGAATCGCGGAGATCTCCGTCGCCTTCTTCGGCGTGATGCCCCGTATCTCCGTTAATTTTTCCGGGTTGTCGCGAATGATGTCCAACGCGCCTGTCCCGAATCGCGCAACGATCTTTTGTGCTGTCTTCGGGCCAACCCACGGAATGGAGTCTGATGACAAATAGCGAATCAAGTCCTTCTCCGAAACCTCATGAAAAGGCGTAAACCGCTCTACCAGAAACTGCCGTCCGTAAACGGAATGATCCGTCCATTTGCCCCAAAGCACTACGGTCTCGCCGGAATCGAGAAACGGCATAATGCCGACGCCCGTAAAAGAGCCGCTCCGCCCGGATCGCGCGTCAAATTCGGCAACCGTATAACCGTTGACTTCATTGCGAAAAATGATCTCGTCGCAAACCGCTACAATCCTTGTCCCGTCTGCCTCGGCATGATTCGGCCCCGACCCGTCTGACTTCAAGCGTTTACCTCCCGGAGGCATGATATTGGTCTGCGAAAGCGTCCGATAATTTATACTCCGGCATCCCGGGCAAGCTCAGATGCGCGGTCCGTCTTCTCCCACGGAAAGTCGGCGTCGGTTCTTCCGAAATGACCGTAGGCGGCCGTTGCCCTGTATATCGGCCGACGCAGATCGAGTTGTTGAATAATGGCGTCCGGCCGCATATCAAAATGCCTGTGAACGAGTTCTGTTATCTTCGTGTCGGAAATTTTCCCCGAACCGAAAGTCTCGACCTGGACCGACACCGGATGAGCGACACCGATTACGTATGCCAACTGGATTTCGCACTCCCCGGCGATTCCCGAGGCGACGATATTTTTGGCGATATAACGGGCATAATAAGAAGCCGACCGGTCAACCTTGGTCGGGTCTTTGCCCGAAAAAGCGCCGCCGCCGTGCCGCGCGAATCCGCCGTAGGTATCCACGATAATCTTTCTCCCCGTCAGGCCGCTGTCACCCTGAGGACCTCCGATTACAAACCGGCCCGTCGGATTGATGTAAACCTTCGTGTTCCCGTCCACCAATTCCTTCGGCAGCGTCTTGAATACCACCTCTTCGCGAATACCCCGCTCCAGGTCCTCCCTCGTTACATCCTCCGTGTGCTGGGACGAGATGACGACCGCTTCGATGCGTACAGGCTTACGCCCTCTGTATTCAACCGTGACCTGACTTTTTCCGTCCGGCTTCAGGAACGCAAGCGTGCCGTTCTTTCTCACCTCTGAAAGCCTCCGCGTCAACCGATGAGCCAGTGAAATAGGCAGAGGCATCAATTCCGGAGTGTCATTACAGGCATATCCGAACATCATTCCCTGATCTCCGGCTCCGGTCTCGTGCGTGTCGGAAGCAGGCCCCATGATCCTTTCCTCCAGCGCATGATCGACGCCCATCGCGATATCGGCGGATTGTTCGTCGATTGTTGCGAGCACCGCACAGGTCCTGTAATCAAAACCGGAGCCGGAACCGTCGTATCCGATCTCGCACACCGTATTTCTCACAATGGTCGGGATATCGACATATGCTCCGGTCGTCACTTCACCCATCACGAGCACCATTCCCGTCGTACATGCGACTTCGCAGGCGACGCGAGACATGGGATCCTGCTCCAGCAACGCGTCCAATACCGCGTCGGAGATCTGATCACACACCTTGTCCGGGTGTCCCTCGGTCACCGATTCGGATGTAAACAACCACTTCTCATCACTGCAATAGCTCATACATAACCTCCGCTTTGATCATTATTTTTGATATGAGTTCTGTCTTCCTTCTCAATCGGAAATGATCGGACTTGTACCCGAGGCGCGGAAGTATTTCCACCGCACCAAAAAAGCCTCCCCTGAAAAGGAAGGCTGTATGTCAAAAAACGACTCGCCTCATCTTTCAGGTTTCCCTGCTGGAATTGGCACCGCTGCTTTCCGCGGTTGCCGGGCTTCAAAGGGCCAGATCCCTCCGCCTCTCTTGATAAGAGATGAACATAATTAAATTGTCTCTAAATCATACCACTAGCATTGGGGTGACGCAATAGAACATATGCGAAACCTCTGTTTCGGGACAACCGGACATCATGTCGGACATACGTATCAATTGTCGAAAAATCGAAGTTTCCGGCTTGATGACATTCGCTAGAATTCACCTAAACGACCGAAAGGAGTCATCACTATGAGCGGCAAAAGCATTGCGATCGTCGACCCGGATTTGCGTTATTGTAAAGCGCTTTCCGAACGACTGCTCCATTATCTTCCGGACACACGGATTCATCGTTATTCCCCCTGCGAATTTTTCGGACAAAGGGACTTGATTCATGAGGATATCATCCTGTACGACAATAAAAATATCTGCCCCGAGGCATTTGTCGATGTGAGTTCAGCCACTGTAATGCCGCTTCTGATCCCGTTGAGAGCGGATAACACTTCGGGCGATATACGACTCAGCGGAAAACTTATTTCCGAGCGGATTATTTCCGCGAATGAGGGAGACCCGGACTCGACCGTCTCCTCGATCGAATGCGGCCCATCCGGCGTTTTGAGATTATTTCTGTCTCTCGGCTCGCGAATCGAACGCGAGAAATATATCCGAGCGAATACCGGCGCACTGGTTTCATCGGGTCATCGACTGATTCGCATGGACTTGATGCCCGGTGTGTCTATCGCTGAACCGAAGGCATCCGGTCTGATACGGAGAACCGGAAATCAGATGTTATCGGGCTACTCCGATCTTTTGCTTCGACTCGGAAGCCCCGATCCGGTACCGGAGATTCTGCTCGACTATCTTCGACCGAACGGCCTCGGCTGGATGTATTTCGGAAGACCTTCCCGTTCGGATGACATTATAACGCTCGACTCCGAAATTCTGACACGGCTGGTTCGAATGCTTCGTTTGTTGACAGACCGTTCGTCTCCCGCCACTTCCGCCATCGTGGTCATTGACGGGCTCGCCTTTTCGAAAATTCGTAAACTCTGTCCGCTCGCGCACGAAATGCACGTCATATATCCGGATGATGCGGAAGTTGACGATCCGCTGATCCGTTACGAGATCGAGCAATTGTTTTCGGCTTCCGGACCCAAGCAACTGAAGTTTGTCCGTTCAACCGGCAAGGAGGCGATATGAGCTCCGTCACCCGTTCCTTGAAATCAGGCAATTCCCGTGCCGATGCGGGGGCATCGGCGGAGCAACGCCCGGATATTCTGACCTCGGGGCCGGAACTGAACCGCCTTCTGTCTTTGTGTGTGCTTCAGAAACTCCGGAGTCATCAGGATATGGATGACGAAGCTTTTCGTGAGGTCATTGCCGATGTGATCGGCGGTGAATCGGCGTGCGTCCGGATGACGCTGCGCGAGAAAAGGGATCTTGCTTTGAGTATTTTTAATTCGATGAGGCGACTGGATGTTCTTCAGCCGATGATGGAAGATCCGAGCATCACGGAGATCATGGTCAACGGTTCCGATCGCGTTTTCTTTGAGCGGGACGGGGCGCTCTATCCTTCGGATATTCATTTCAAAGATCCGGAAACACTACACAGTGTGCTGACGCATTTCTTTTCCCGTGCCAATCGCCCGTTAAACGAGGCATCACCGATCGCGGATCTTCGCCTTCCCGACGGTTCGAGAGCCAATGCGGTTTTACCGCCGATCGCCCCCGACGGACCGATTCTCACCATACGCAAATTCACGGGGATCCGGCCTGACATGGAATCTCTGATTCGGCAGGAGTTCATCACAAAAGAGGCCGCCGACTACCTTTCGGATGCGGTGCTTCACAAAAAGACGATTTTTATCTGCGGCGGTACGGGATCCGGCAAAACGACCTTTCTCAACACGCTCTCATCGTTTATTCCTCCGGAAGAGCGGGTCGTCACGATCGAAGATTCCGCTGAACTGTCACTTCAGGGCCTTCCGAACCTTGTTCGACTGGAGGCGCGATTGCCCGGTCCGGACGGGCAAGGCGCCGTATCGATCGGGCAATTGATCCGTACCGCGCTCCGCATGCGTCCCGA
>CAZCLK010000023.1:0-28001 GCA_964499575.1 uncultured Oscillospiraceae bacterium
GTCGACAATACTTGGCTGGTAACGGCCCGGAAAGATAGATCGCTGCCGGATTATACGAAGACCCGCCGCACAGAAGCGGCGGGTCTTCTTTTTTTTTGCGAATAAAGAGTCCCGGGAACGCCTTCAACACGCAAAAACAAATCTACATTGCTTTTCGTATATAAATGGTATAATTACTCTGTCGGAGTGTTGGAGCAGGCCGATTTGCCGCTCCTTAAGTTTCGGATATTTCTATGAATGGAGAGCGTTCTATGTGTGCTAAAATTTTGATTGTCGACGACGAGCCGAACATAGTGGATATTCTGAAGACGAATCTTGAACGGGACGGTTATACGACGATTACCGCGGGAGACGGGCAAACCGCTTTGGAGATGGGCTTGAATATGAAGCCCGATCTGGTCCTGCTGGACTGTATGCTCCCGAAAATGGACGGATTTGATGTCTGCAGAAGACTCAGACTCCAGACGAATATACCGATTCTGATGTTGACCGCTAAGAGCGAGGAGATCGACAAGGTTCTCGGCTTGGAACTTGGCGCGGACGATTATATCACGAAGCCGTTTTCCGTTCGGGAGGTGTTGGCTCGCGTAAAGGCGCAGTTGAGACGTGTCTCTCTGGCGGAGAGCGACGCATCCGATAACAGTAAAGTGATGAATTTCGGGGAGCTCGAGATTGATACGGACGCATACCAGGTCCGAAGAGGCGGCAAGGTTCTGGAACTGACGCTTCGGGAGTTTGAGTTGGTTCGTTTTCTGGCACAGAACGCCGGCCAGGTTTTTTCGCGAGAGACGCTTCTGGAACGGGTCTGGGGCTATGAGTATTACGGAGACGTGCGGACCGTGGATGTCACGGTGCGGCGGACCCGCGAGAAATTGGAGCCGGATCAGAATAATTACCGGTATATTCTTACCAAGCGCGGCGTGGGGTATTATTTCGACAAAAGTCAGACATGAGTGAAGGAAGCCCATCGTGATGACATTTCGGACGGTTCTGGTGGCCTCGTCTGGGGCTTCTGCTCTTTTTCAGCAGTTGTTGGATAATATTTGGATCATACTGATTGCCTTGTGCCTCGGAGCTCTCCTTGGTTTGGTCGGAGGCGTCATCTATTCACGATATAAGGCGAAGTATTTTTCCAATGAGGCGGAAAGGCGTATCAAGAATATTGTCTCCGATTTCAAGAAGGAGAAAGATACGTCCGAGACCATCCTCCGGGAACTTCAGGTCGGTGTGTTGGCTTACGGGGCAGACGGCAGGCTGATTACGGGAAACCCCTCAGCCAATGCTCTTTTGGGCGTTCGGGATATTCCCCAGACGATGCAGGGTTTTTTGAACCGGTACGGCAAGGATAACGGTATTTCTCTGGCGCTGATGCTTCAGACCAATAATGTGACCGGAAACGTCGCCGTGAAGGATCGGATCGTTCGGCTCCGCATCACGCGTGCACAGTTATCCATGTATAAAACGCCAAGCTGGATCGTCATTATTCAGGATATCACCGAGCAGGAGCGAGAGGACAAACAACGCAAGGAATTTGTCGCGAATGTGTCCCATGAACTTAAAACCCCGCTCACGACGATCTCTGCGTATTCGGAAACTCTATTGGATTGGGGACTTGAGGGGAAAACGATTCAGGAAATCCGAAGCGATATCGCGCGCATCCATGATGACTCGAATCGAATGGATCACCTGGTGCAGAATCTGTTGCTCCTATCATCGATCGACAGTCGCGGAATCCGTCCGAATATGGTCCAATATGATATTGTTTCTCTGATGCGGCAGGTCGTTTCCCGGATGCAGATCCAGGCGCAGGAAAAGAACATCGACCTCAGAAGCTCGGTGTTGTCGATCGTTCCGCCGGTTTTCGGAGATCCGACGGCTATCGACCGCATTCTGACCAATTTGATTTCCAACGCGATTAAATATACCGACCATAACGGGCGCGTTATGGTCTCGCTTCAAAAAACGGACAATTACATTTCGCTTAAGGTCGCCGACAACGGGATGGGTGTCTCCAAGGAAAACCTGCCGCGCCTGTTTGACCGGTTTTATCGCGTTGACGCGACCGGATCAAGAAAGTACGGAGGAACGGGGCTCGGACTTTCTATCGCGAAGGAACTTACCGAGCTTCAAGGCGGAACGATATCGGTTTCCAGCACGCTCGGGAAGGGATCGGAGTTCGTTATCACGATCCCGAAGGCCGAAACGACGTATCGCGAGACGATGGCTGCCATATTGTCGGATTCGCCCAGGACCGAGATCCTTTTCGAGAATGCGCGCAATTATCTGATGAAAGCCGCGGAAGACATCGATCTGCCGGTATATGAACTGAGCAAGATCACGAATGATCAAATCGAGGACCTTTTATCCTATCTGCTGTTGGTGACGGACGAGGAAGCGGAAACGGCGCATATTCGACCTTCGGGTTCACTCCCGCCCGAAGGCGCTTCCGCCCCCTCACCGATCGAAAAGAATAGAAACGAAGTGATTTCCGGGGAGAAGGATCAGCCGGATCGGGGGTCAGTTTCTGCGCCGGTTGAGAAGCCAAAGAACGCACAGGCTCAAGGAGAGGCGGAGAGACCGGTGTATGCGCCCGTCCCCGACCGGGCGGAGAAGCCCCGAATCGTGACACCCTCCGAAGCAGAGCCGGAACCTCGCAAAATTCCTGTCCCCGAGCCGGTCATCCGGCCCTCATATCGAATCGAACAGTCGCAAGCGATTCGAAATTCCGATCGTGTGGCAAAGACCATTCCCGGAAAAGATAAGGTATCTCCGCGCGAAGTGCCGATCAAACGAAATACCGATGTTGTTTCTGCGGCTCCGATCCGGTCCGACGGCAGAGATTCGGCGAAGGAGTTGTCGGATCGGTTGACAAAATCCAAGATTCACCCGGATAATAGACAACGACTGAGATTATCAGAGATGCAAACCACCATTGATTCATTGCATCCGCGTGACCCGGTCGTGGCCGATATCAATTCGAAGGAAGACAAGAGGGAAAACTGAAATGTCAAGTTATCGTATCGAAGGCGGGGCGGTGCTCCGCGGCGACGTATCGATCAGCGGAAGCAAGAACGCGGTCCTGGGAATACTGGCGGCCGCCATGCTTTTGGACGGACCGTGTATCCTTGAAAATGTCCCGCAGATCGCGGACGTTCAGGCGATGTTGGAAATTTGTGAAACATTGGGCGCTGTCATAACGTGCCTGGGTGTAGGAACGTACAAAGTGGATCCGACACACATCACAACCTTTGAGGCCACGCACGCGAAGGTCAAGAATATCCGTGCTTCCTATTATCTTCTCGGCGCCCTGCTGTCCCGCTTCAAAAAAGCAACCATGCATATGCCCGGCGGATGCAACTTCGGAAACAGACCGATCGATCTGCACCTCAAGGGATTTGCCAAACTCGGAGCGTTGGGAACCGATCCTTCTGACATTCGCGACGGTATCATTCGCATCGTTGCCGACCGTCTTCACGGAGGACATGTTTTTCTGGATGTGGTCAGCGTCGGCGCGACCATCAATATCATGTTGGCGGCAACCCGGGCCGAGGGCATCACGACGATCGAAAACGCCGCCAAAGAGCCTCATATCGTTGACGTCGCGAACTTTTTGAATTCCATGGGCGCGAACATCAAAGGCGCAGGCACTGATACCATCCGGATCAAGGGCGTCCCGGTACTGCCCGGCGGGTATTCGTATTCGATCATTCCGGACCAGATCGAAGCCGGGACGTATATGATCGCGGCCGCGATGACACGGGGCGATGTGACGATTCACAATCTGATCCCGAAGCATATGGAGCCGCTTTCAGCCAAGCTGATTGAAATGGGTTTTAATATCGTGGAAGGCGACGACAGCATTCGGGTCAATATCGACGAGGGGAAGACGATTGAGCCAACGAATTTTAAGACGATGCCCTATCCGGGTTTTCCGACCGATCTTCAGCCTCAGGCGACCTCTTTATTATGCCTGGCAGAAGGACTGAGCCGCATGCACGAAAATGTCTGGGACAACCGTTTTCAGTATGTCAGCGAACTGCAATCGATGGGTGCCGAGATATCGGTGATCGGCCGGGTCGCTTTAGTTTCGGGGCCGGCGCGCTTGAGCGGATCCAACGTGGCCGCGATGGATCTCAGGGCCGGAGCCGCGATGGTTCTGGCCGGTTTGGTTGCCGACGGAGTGACTACGATATCCTCCGCACAGAGGATCGATCGCGGCTATGAGCGGATCGTCGAGAAACTGAGTGCTCTCGGCGGCCGGATCGAGCGATTCGATGATGATGAATTGGAGTGCGTCCGCCCTTTGGTGGATAACTGACGAAAAAGCGGAAAAACCGGCCGGGTGAAATGATGTTGGATGAACGGGTAAAAATCGTACCTCTTTTCAGCGGGAGTAGCGGAAACTGTGTGTTTCTGCGTTTCGGCCGTGCGCGCATTTTGATCGATGTCGGCCGGTCGGCGAAGCAGATCGCAGGTGCGTTGGAGCAGATCGGCGAGGATCCGGCCCGGGTGGACGGAATACTGATCACGCATGACCATTCCGATCATTTAAGCGGGCTGGATGTTTTTGTGCGAAAATTCGGCCTCCACGTCTATGCTTCGAGGGAGACCTGGAGAGGTATACACTTATTTGAAACGAAGCCCCACGCGGAGGAACTGGATCATGTGATCGAGCCGTGGCAGAACTTTTCGATCGGAGAGGTCGAGATCACGCCATTTCCGACGCCGCACGACGCGAAGGGGTCTTTGGGGTATCGTCTGTCCGCGCTCGGGAAAACCGTGTCGGTCGCGACCGACCTCGGGCATTTCAGCGAGGATGTCCGCCGCGCGGTCACCGGAAGCGAGGCCGTTCTGATCGAGGCGAATTACAATTATGACATGCTGATCAACGGACCGTATCCCTGGCCGTTGAAACGACGTGTGGGCGGGGATAAAGGGCACCTGTGCAACCGGGATTGTGCCGAGGCGATCCGCTATTTGTATGAGAACGGGACCCGGCATTTTATACTGGGGCACTTAAGTCAGGAGAACAATTCGCCGACAGTCGCCCGAAACGAGATCACCGAGTATTTGACACAGTATGACCTCATCGCGGGCGAACATTTTTCGATGACCGTGGCCAACCGGTATTGCCCGACGGAGCCGCTCGTGCTCGAGGTGGCGGAGTGCTTTGATTATGAGGACACGCCGTTGGCGGACTTGATCGACGTTACGGTCGCGCTTCCGATCGAACGGATTGATTTTCAAGACAGTCCGTCCGGGCTATTCGGGCAGGAACTCAGGGGATTCGGTGAAGCGACATGAGGCTTCGGATCGTCTGCGTCGGTAAACTTCGCGAAAAGTGGTTGGAGGACGGCGCGAAAGAATACTCAAAAAGGCTATCCCGATATTGTGACACCGAGATCTTCGAGGTGCCCGACGCGCCGGATTCGCTTCCCGAAAAACAGGCGCTCGAGCGCGAGGGCGCCGCGATCCTTTCCCGCATCAAGCCCGCCTCGGCGGTTTGGCTGATGGATCTTTCCGGAGAAATCATGGAATCCGGGATCTTTTCGCGCGCACTGATGAAAGGGTTTGAAGACGGCGGGGCTGAGCTCACTTTTGTGATCGGCGGATCGAACGGATTTTCCGACGACGTGATTCGCCGGGCGAACCGTCGAATCCGCTTCTCCGACATGACCTTCACGCACACGATGTCCCGCCTGATTCTCCTGGAGCAGTGCTACCGCGCGTTCAAAATCGCGCGCGGCGAGACGTACCATAAGTAGACGATCGCGCGCGGCGAGCCACACCAAAGATTAAGAACTGCGCGACTGGTTTCAAATTGCCGGACGGATCGCTCTGTTCTTCAGACGCGCGTTTCCAGAAAGCGCCGCATGATCGGTTCACCGACGTCGGTGAGGATGGATTCCGGGTGGAATTGAATTCCGAAGACAGGCTTTTCCCGGTGCATGACGCCCATGACGGTTCTGTCCGGCGCCAGCGCCGTGACGGTCAGTTCTTCCGGCATCACCGACGGGTCCCCGGCGAGGGAATGGTAGCGGGCTGCCTCGATTGTTTCCGGAAGATCCGTAAAGAGCGGGCACAGCGCGCGGTCGCCGCTATCCCGAAGGATGCGAACCGGGCGCTTTTTGCCGTGCACGAGTTCGGGCGCGTGGATGATCAATCCGCCGAAGGCTTCGATAATCGCTTGATGGCCGAGACAAATCCCGAGGATCGGAATGATTCCGGAGAAAGTGCGAATGATGTCGATCGAGATTCCGGCATCCTTCGGATATCCGGGACCCGGCGAGATGATGATGTGAGAAGGCATAAGGGAACGGATCTCCGGAACGGTAATCGCGTCGTTTCGAACGACGCGGATGTCGGGATTGATCGAGCCGACGAGCTGATATACGTTATAGACGAACGAATCGTAATTGTCGATTAGAAGGATCATCTCAAACCTCCGGACTTTTCGATGGCCGCGAAAATCGCGCCGGCTTTATTCATGGATTCCCGGTACTCGGTTTCCGGGTCGGAATCGGCGACGATGCCTGCGCCGGCCTGAACATGGATCCTTTTGTCCTTAAGGACCGCCGTGCGGATCGTGATGCAGGTATCCAGGTTGCCGTCAAAGCCAAGATAGCCGATCGCTCCGCCGTAAAGGCCGCGACGCAAAGGCTCCAACTCGTCGATGATCTCCATCGCGCGGATTTTGGGTGCGCCGGACAGGGTGCCGGCCGGAAGGATCGAAGCGAGAACGTCGATGCCCGAGAGGCCTTCGCGGAGGCGGCCTTCGACGTTTGTGACGATGTGCATGACGTGCGAGTATTTTTCGACGTGACAGATATCGGTTGCCCGGACCGAGCCGATTTCAGATACGCGGCCGATGTCATTGCGGGCGAGGTCGACCAGCATATTGTGCTCGCTTGTTTCTTTCTCGTCGAGCAGAAGTTCGCGGGCGAGTCGCTCGTCCTCTGCGGAGGTGATGCCGCGCGGCCGGGTCCCGGCAATCGGACAGGTCTCGATTCGTCCGTCGGTCACACGCACGAGCATCTCCGGTGATGAGCCGATGACGGCGGCGTCCTGAAGACGGATGTAAAACATATACGGAGACGGATTGACCGTCCGCAAGGCGCGGTAGACCGGCAGGGGGTCTCCGAAATAGTCGGCCGAAAAGCGCTGAGAGAGAACAACCTGAAACACGTCGCCGTTTCGGATATATTCCTTGGCCTTGGATACAAAGTCGCAGTAATCCGATTTTTTCGTGTGGGATCTGAAGTCCAGATCGTCCGGATGAACGGCGGACGGCGGGATCGGCTCGGGGTGCTCGATCTCAGAGATGATTTTTCCGATTCGATCAACGGCGACGGCGTATGCGTCCGCGCCGGCATCCCCGGGTACATTGACGATGACCGCCGCCTCGTTTTTCAGATGATCGAAAACGATGACCTCGGAAGGTGCCATAAGCGAGCAGTCGGGCATTCCCAGAGGATCCGGATTGTTATCCGGAAGTTTTTCGGTGAAGCGGACAAAGTCGTACGCCCAGTAGCCCAGGAGGCCGCAATAGAAATGGTCGACGTACGAAAAATGCCCCGAGTGATAGCGAACTCCGAGCTCCCGGATCTGCTCGACGGGCGAGTTGCCCAGTACCGCGACCGGGAAAGCCTTTCCGTTTAAAAAGCAATGCGCTCCGCTTCTTCCGGCATCGTACTCGAGAAACGGATTTCTTCCCATGATCGAGTAGCGAGCCCAGCGCTCTCCGTTGACGACGCTCTCCAGAAGAAAGCTCTTGGTGCCCCGTCCGAATGCGCGAAAGACGGAGATTGGTGTCAGAAGGTCCGCCGGAATCCGTTGGACCACCGGGACGATCCCGGCGCGTTTCGAAAGTTCGTTGAATTCGTCGTACGATGGTTGGATCATTCGGCTTTCCCTCCCGTAAACGCAGAGACCAGACTGCCGATTTGCTCGGCAATACCGTCACCGCTCATGCCTTCATTGATACATTCCTCGATCCGCCGGACGATCGCAGAACCGACGATCGTGCCGTCACAGTACTGTTCGATTTGCCGCTTCTGTCCGGGATCGGAGATGCCGAATCCGGCGCATTTGGGAATGCTCGAATACGCGTCGAGCTGTTCAAAATACTCTTTGAATTCCGTCGAATAGTCCTTCCGTTCGCCGGTCACCCCCAGGCTCGTCACGCAGTAGAGAAAACCGCGGGCGGCTTTACAGATCCGCTCCGCGCGTTCCGTCGAAGTCGGGGTGACCATGGAAATCAGGTATATGCCGTGCGCGTCCGCGGTCGGCTGGGCTTCCGGGCGCTCTTCAAGCGGAAGATCGGGGACGATGAGGCCCGAGATCCCGGCTTTTTCGGCCGCCGCGAAAAAACGCTCAAGCCCGTAGACGAATATGGAATTATAGTAAAGAAGAAGAAGAAAAGGCGTCGCGGGATACTCGGCGGAGAGCTTTTCGACGAGCGAAAAAATGTCCTGAAGGCGCGTTTTGGAATCCAGAGCACGCTTGTCGGCGCGCATGATTACCGGGCCGTCCATCGACGGGTCGGAGTACGGCACGCCGAACTCGATGAGATCGGCGCCGTTTCGGATCATTTCCGCGGCGATCCGGTATGTCGCTGAAATGTCGGGGTCGCCGGCGGTGACGAAGGGGATAAAGGCCTTTCTTCCCGCGGCGCGCAGGTTTTTGAATGTGATGTCGATCTTATTTTCCTGATGCATGATGCGCCTCCTTCAGCGGATTCTTCCGCGGTATCTGCCGATTGCCTCGACATCTTTGTCGCCGCGGCCGGAGATTGTTACGACGACGATATCGTCCGGGGTAAATTCGGATTTCATTTTCAAAAGAAGCGCCACGGCGTGGGAACTCTCGATTGCCGGAATGATGCCTTCCATCCGGCTCAAATATTCAAAAGCGTCGACGGCTTCGTTGTCGGTGATCGAAAAATACTCCGCGCGCCCGGTGTCGTGCAGGTACGCGTGCTCCGGACCGATGCCCGGATAGTCCATGCCGGCGGATATCGAATAGACCGGTGTGATCTGTCCTTCATCGTTCTGAAGAAAAATCGACTTCATGCCGTGGAACACACCGGTCGTTCCGGCGGTTACGGTCGCGGCATGACGGCCGGAATCGATCCCTTCTCCGCCGGCCTCCGCGGCCAGGAGACGGACGGATGCATCTTCAATGAAAGGGTAGAAGGTGCCCATCGCATTACTTCCGCCGCCGACACAGGCCAGAAGGGCGGAAGGGAGGCGGCCGTGCTTTTCGAGCATCTCTGCGCGGATCTCGTCTCCGATCACTCGCTGAAAATCGCGTACGATCTCCGGATACGGGTGGGGCCCGACGACCGAACCGATGACGTAGAAGGTGTCGTCGACGCGACGGGACCACTCGCGGAGCGCCTCGCTGGTCGCGTCCTTAAGCGTTGCCGTACCGTCGGTGACTTCGTGTACGGTCGCGCCCAAAAGCTCCATCCGGTAGACATTGAGGGACTGGCGGATCATGTCCTCTTTTCCCATGAACACGTCGCACTCAAGGCCGAAATACGCGGCGGCTGTCGCGGTGGCGACGCCGTGCTGACCGGCTCCGGTCTCGGCGATCAGGCGTTTCTTGCCCATGCGCATCGCCAGAAGCGCCTGGCCGAGGACGTTATTGATCTTATGCGCACCGGTATGGTTCAAATCCTCGCGCTTCAGATAGACGGTGGTGCCCAGGTCGCGGCTCATCCGCTCCGCGTGGTAGAGGAGGGAAGGCCGTCCGGCGTACTCGCGAAGAAACCGTGTGTATTCCGCGGCAAAAGCGGGGTCCGCCTGTGCCTCGCGATAGGCTTTCTCAAGCTCATGAAGGGCGTGCATCAGCGTCTCGCCGGAGTATTGACCGCCGTACGGACCGTATCTTCCTTTTATGTTTTCGCTCATTTTGCATCGTCCTTTCTGTCAGTCGGGCCCGGAGCTTCCCGGACCGGAATGAATTCGGTCATGCTTTTGATTTTTTCTTCGACCCGACCGGGATCCGCGGACTCGCGCATCAAACTCTCTCCGATCAGGACGGCGCGGACACCGCTTCTGTAACAGCGGGAGACATCGGATGGGGTCGAGATGCCGCTCTCGGATACGACAATCCTGCCGGCGGGAATCATGGGAGCAAGGCGCTCGGTGGTCGCCAGATCGACGTGGAAGGTGTGAAGATCTCTGTTGTTGATCCCGATTAGCTTCGCGTCGACGTCGATCGCCCGGAGGAGTTCGTCCATGGTATGAACCTCCAAAAGGGCGGAAAGACCGAGCTCGGAGGCTGTCCGGATATATCGCTTCAGGATATCGTCCGGCAGGATCGCGGCAATCAGGAGGATCGCCGAAGCGCCCAGGATACGGGACTCATAGATCTGGCTCTCGTCAATGACAAAGTCTTTCCGGAGGACCGGAAGAGAAACCGCGTCCCGGACTTCGGTCAGATGACGGTCGCTCCCCAGAAAAAAGTCCTGCTCGGTAAGGACCGAGACGGCCGCGGCGCCTCCGCGTGCGTACGCCTGTGCCTGATCGGCGGGGCGGTAATCCTCCGTGATCAATCCTTTGGAGGGTGAAGCCTGTTTGACCTCTGCGATGATGGAAAGGGTGTTTGCGGTAAGAGCCTTCACGAAGTCTCTTCCAACCGGGTCGGAGGCGTGCGCCGCCTTTTCCAGCTCCCCGAGCGGGCGGTGCTCCAGACGGGCGCGGATGCGCTCGTGCTTCTTCATTACGATCCGGTCCAGTATGGTTCCGGTCGTTACCGTTTGAACGTTAAATCCGGCTTCATTATTCGCGCTCATTTTGACTTCTCCGTTTCTCGTGATTCCTTGGGGGTTTACATGTTGACGACATCTTCGCGGTGGGTAAAGTATCGGATTTCTTCGAGTTTGGCAAGGGCTTTGCCGGAGTCCAGTGTATCCTCCGCAAGTTGAACCGCGTCTTTTAACGTCGGGGCACAACCTGCGACATAGAGGGTCGCAGCGGCGTTCAGAACGACGATATCGCGGTGCGGTCCTTTTTTTCCTCGAAAAACGTCCATCGATATTTCCTTGTTTTCTTCGGGCGTTCCGCCGCGGATGTCGTCCAGCGTTACGCGTGTCATGCCGAATTGCTCCGGAGTGATCGTGTATTCCTCGATACTGCCCGGGCGAACTTCGAAAATATAGGTGTCGCCGGTGTTGGTGATCTCGTCGGATCCGTCGGAACCGTGAACGACCAGGGAATGTTGCTCGCCGAGGCACTGGAGCGTCTTGGCGATGTAGTCCATGATCTTTCGGTCGTAGACCCCCAGGACCTGCGCCCTGGCACCTGCGGGGTTCGAAAGCGGACCGAGGACGTTAAAGATGTTGCGGACGGCCAGCTGGCGCCGGACGGGACCCGCGAAGCGCATTGCCGGGTGGAAGTTCGGCGCGAACATGAAACCGAAGCCGACTTCCTCGATACATTTCTCGACCGCTTTCGGGGTCAGGGCGATATTGATGCCGATCGCCTCGTAGAAATCGGCGCTTCCGCTGCGGCTCGAAATACAGCGGTTTCCGTGCTTGGCGACAAAGGCGCCGCCCGCCGCGGCGACGATCGCGGCCGTGGAGGAGATGTTGAACGTGTTCGTCCCGTCGCCGCCGGTGCCAACCGGATCGACACACAGGGGGACCTTCGGCGCGATCCGGTTGGCGCGCTCCGCGAGCGCGCGGGCGCCGCCCGTGATCTCTTCGACGGTTTCGCCCTTGACCCGGAGAGCGATCAAAAGACCCGCGATCTGGGCGTCGGTCGCCTCGCCGGACATCACCTCATAGATGGCGTCATAGCACTGTTCTTCAGATAAGTTGTTCCCGTCGATAATCGTTTTAATGGCCGCTGTGATATGCATATTCGTTCCTGCCTTTCTTTTCGATCCGTTATCAATAATCCGAAATACAAAAAAGCCCTTGTCCACTGCTTCTGCAGGGACAAGAGCCAAAACTCCTGCGGTACCACCTTGCTTGATCGCCCGAAAACGGAACGATCCACTCCTTTGCCCGTACAATCATACGAGTCCGCCGGATAACGGGTCGGATCCCCGTCAGCTCCTACTTGAACGAATCGTTCGGGCTGCCCTCGTAAGTCCATTCACTCGGTTCCGCCATGTCACGATCCCACCGCCCGTGACTCTCTGTGATCTTGGAAGCAGAGCTACTACTCTTACTCATCGGTTTACTATGAATTATCGACATCATAGCGCGCGAAAAACGGTGTGTCAATAGTGCGGCTCAAAAAAATCCGGATTGCGGGAACCGGTTGTATCGGAAGTAACCGGCTTATCCCCGAAAAGGTTCGAGCGTAATACCGAACCATTCCCGGACCCAGAAGGTCGGCAGCAGCCATCGGACAGTCGGCGAGGCGAGACCTTCGGCATCCAGACCGACGCGCTTTGCGATCGACAGGGCGCGGTACATATGGTACCCTTCGCTGATGATGACGACCGAGGTATCGAGGCCGTTTTCGACAAGAAGCGCTTTGGAGAATTTCAGATTCTCGAGCGTGGAGGTCGAGCGGTCTTCCGTGATGATTCGATCCTCGGAAATTCCTCGTTGAATCAGGACCCGCTTCATCGCCTCCGCTTCGGTTATCCACTCGTCGGGACCCTGTCCGCCGGCGACGATGACTTGAATCGATGGATTTTCCAGCAAATAATCCGCGGCGGTTTCGATCCGGCGCATCAGCGCGAGGCTCGGTGTGTCACCGTTGACCCGACAGCCGAGAACGATTACGGTGGCGGGTCTTTCCGGCTTCCCGGAAGCGGCGGTTGCCATAAGGACGGAGAGCACTGTGCACCAGATGAGGCACAGGCCGAGGAATACGGTGATCGAAAGGAGAATAATCTTACCGCGGCGCTTCTTCATCCGCGCGGAAAGAAATCGGGAGATTCGCGAGAAAAAGAGGACCGCGACGGCGAAAAGGACAAAGAAGACCATCCCGAAGGCGTTGCCGATGTTCAGAATGCCGGCTGCGGTCAGGGGTTGTAAAAATACCCGGAAACCGTAGACGGAGAGGAGCAGCAGCAGTAAGCGGATCATCCATGAAAAGACTTTTTGAAGCATCGGATACCCTTTCAATACGGCATGTATTTGAATTATAGCATGCGAAGAAAGGGCGCATCATTAAGTTCTCGTTAAGTTGACGGAGAATGCCCGGATTCCGAAGGCAGGGCGGGTGCCTGTTGTTTGCCCCGGATCGGGGACAGCGTTTTGAGGGAAATTTTCACGAAGGAAGAAATCGTGTTCTGCACGAATTTTTTCGTTTCCGGATCCAGGTCCTTCGCCGCGGACAGAATTTTCAGCGAGGTCTTGAGCCAATCTTCGTTCATATCGTTAAAGTTTTCCACACGGGTCGTCTCCAGAATGCCGAAAATCGTATCGATAAAGTGCTTTTGCTCCTCGGGCGTATGGTTTTCGAGCCATTCGTTGATCGCGGTTTGGGTTTGTACGGAGGAGTTTTTGAGCTTGTCGATGTATCGAAAATCACCGTCCGCGACGACCCAGTTGAACGGGATATGCTGAAGAAATCCGCTGATTCCGCTGCTCTCCACGACCGAGTAGTTCTCGCCCTGATGAAGCAGCATGCCGAAAAAAGACGAGTGCGGCATGGTCTTTCGAACCCGGTCGCTGATGGCAGCATATTCATCGCTCCGGAGCACTTCGCTGATAAAGCCCGGTCCGTCATGGTTGTAAATATCCGATATACGGTTTCGAAGCGACGGATTGCATTTCATGGCCGCGTACATCGCGATGTTTCCGCCCTTGGAGTGTCCGCCCGTTCGGATGACCATATCGGAAGGAATATATCCCGAGACTGAATTCATATACAGAAGCCCCGCCTCCTGAGCCGGGAGCGGGAAGGTGAACGCCATATTGAAATCTTCCTTCCAGCCGATCATCGTCCCGTCCGTGCCCCTGTATGCAATATATGCGGAGCCGTCACCCGGGAGGAATGTCACCGCGGAAAATTGCATCTGGATATCGGAGTCGATCTCGCTGACGTAATAATTCAGCTCCATATTCCGGAATCGCGGGCTGGCGGCCAAAAACGTAAGGAAGTTCAAATTGTTATCCGGCACAAATGTCTTTTCGAAAAGCCTGTCGAAGCACTCCGCCCGGTAAAGATCCCGAAGCGGCACGGACGGCCCGTCGTCGTACAGATCCGGGACCAATCCGGTCATTTTAAAGTAAGATATCTGGGAAAGCACCAGACTGTCGACGGCGCAAAAAGGCTTCTGCGCGAAGGTACGCATTTCGGTTTTGACATAGTCGATGATGTTGCCCATAGATAGCCTCCTGAAAAGGGTCCGGCGATGATCGGTCGCCCGTATATACATATACATTATATCGAAAAAATGCCGAGACAGTATCAACCGTATATGAATTACGGCATTGGCGATCTTTGAAGTTCAACCTCCCTGTGTCCGGTTTTAGCTTGCCTCTGTATTCGCGGGAGAGACATCCTACTAAAAGCCCTGCAACGGCCGGTTTAGTAGCACTTTTCGCGCCGGCGGAAGGCGCTTCCGGTGACAACATCCTACTAAAAGCTCTGCGCCGGCCGGTTTAGTAGCACCTTTCGCGCCGGCGGAAGGCGCTTCCGGCGAAAACATCCTACTAAAAGCTCTGCGTCGGCCGGTTTAGTAGCACTTTTCGCGCCGGCGGAAGGGGCTCGCGGCGAAAACATCCTACTAAAAGCTCTTCGCCGGCCGGTTTAGTAGCACCTTTCGCGCCGGCGGAAGGAGCTTCCGGCGAAAACATCCTACTAAAAGCTCCGCGCCGGCCGGTTTAGTAGCACTTTTCGCGCCGGCGGAAGGCGCTTCCGGTGAAAACATCCTACTAAAAGCCTTGCGCCGGCCGGTTTAGTAGCACTTTTCGCGCCGGCGGAAGGGGCTCACGGGAGAAATGTCCTATTAAAAGCCTTGCGCCGGAATATTTTGAGTTTTATTCAAGGAAACAGGTGAAAAACCATCTGTGCGGTCGGGTTGACAACTCATTCGATGTCCCGTATAATACAAAAAGTTTAGTGCTTTAACCAGATAAAGCGATAAAGTGAAGACCGGAGACGTACGCGCACTGCCGTATTGACCCGGAAGGCGGGAGGATCCTCATGGGAAACTATAGATTTCACACCCCCGACGGCGTAAGCGATATGCTCCCGGAAGTCTGCGCGACGAAACGCGGAATTGAAGGGAAGCTGAGAAATCTGTTCGACGCATCCGGTTATCAGGAGATCGAGACGCCGGGAATCGAGTTTTTTGACGTGTACGCGGGCGGAAACTTTGTTACGCAGGAGAATATGTATAAGTTAACCGATCAGGAAGGTCGGATCCTCGTCCTGCGGTACGACGGAACAATTCCGGCGGCGCGTCTTTCGGCGACGGTCCTTAAGGATTATGCCCTGCCTTTGCGGCTCTCTTATATCGAAAATATGTATCGTTTCCGGGAGTCCGGCGGCGGCAAACAGCGCGAGTTCGCTCAGGCGGGCGTCGAGTTGATGGGGGTTCGAAACGCGCAGGCCGACGCGGAGGTCATCGCGCTTTCGATCGCATCGGCGCTTGAAATCGGTCTTTCCGATTTGCAGGTCGCGGTCGGCCAAGTGGATTTCTTCCTGGGCTTGATGGAGGAGTGGGGCATCGGCGAAGAGGACGCGGATCTATTGTCCAAATTGGTCGACAGAAAGGATTCGGTCATGCTCGAAAAAATGGCGGACCGATTGAGTCTGTCTCCGGAAAATAAAAAGACGCTCCTGATGATCCCGACGCTTTTCGGGACGTACGATACGATTGATCTTCTCGAAAAGCGGGTGGAGGGAAAGCGCGCCAAAGCTGCGCTTTCCGATCTGCGCGATATTCTGGACACGCTTGCGGACTACGGTTATATGAAGTATATTTCCCTTGATCTGGGGATGCTTCGAAGTCTCGAGTACTATACGGGCATGATATTTAAGGGGTTCACGCGGGAGGTCGGATTTCCGATCATCTCCGGAGGCAGATACGATAAAGTCGTTTCGGTGTTCGGGCGGGACCTGCCCGCGGTCGGGTTTTCGATCGGCATCACGCTGTGCATTACCGCTCTTCATCGTCAGGAATGGTCCGTCGAACGCAAGTCGGTCGATGTCGTCATCGGGTACGATATTTTGCCGGGTCTTCGGAAAAAGGCGATCCGGGCCGCGCGGGAGCTTCGGAAAAGGAAGATGAGGGTCATCCTCGACTGTTCCGGAAAGAATGAGCGGGACTTGAACGGTTACGCAAAAAGCAACGGCATCGGTCAGGTGATTTACATTAAAGACGGCGACTGCTGTTGCGCGGAAGGGGAGACGGAAGCGAAATGATAACGATCGCATTATCCAAGGGGCGCCTGGCGGATCAGACGCTATTGCTTCTGGAGGCCGCCGGATACGACTGTTCGTCAACCAAAGAAGATTCAAGAAAACTGATTCTGGAAGATGAGGCGGCGGGCTTACGGTTCATCATGGCCAAGCCGGCCGACGTGCCGACCTACGTGGAGTACGGAGCGGCGGATATCGGGGTGGTCGGGAAAGATACGCTCATGGAGGAAAACCGTCAGCTCTATGAGGTGATCGACCTGGGATTCGGCGCGTGCCGGATGTGCGTGTGCGGGCCGGAACGGCTTCGCGGCAGCCTTGACCGGATCCCCAATAAGCGTGTCGCTTCGAAATACCCAAACATCACGCGCGCGTATTTTGAGAAGACAAAGCGGGAGAGTGTCGAGATTATCAAATTGAACGGGTCCGTCGAGTTGGCGCCGCTGGTCGGTCTGGCGGAAGTCATCGTCGATATCGTCGAGTCCGGGAGGACCCTGCGCGAAAACGGCCTCGACGTCCTCGAAGTGATCGCGGACATCTCGGCGAGACTGGTGGTGAACCGTGTGGCGATGAAGATGAAATCCGGCGAGATCATGCCGATGCTGGAGGCGATTCGCGCTCAGCTCGGAAAAGAGAAAGAGGAACGGGGGTAAATCGATGAAATGTAAATTAATCCGCGCGGATGCGGAGAATAGGATTTCTATTTGCGAAAAGCTCGGCATGCGCGGCAAGATGGCGCTCGGGCCGATCATGGAGACGGTCGGCGAGGTGCTCGAAAATATCCGCCTGCGCGGAGACGACGCCGTTCGGGAGTATACGAAGAAGTTCGATAAAGTGGATATCGCGCCCGGCGGATTCCGTGTAACGGAAGAAGAGATCGACCGCGCCTACGCTTCCGTAAATCCGGAGCTTTTGCGGATTATGACTCAGGCCGCGGAGAACATCAGGATCTTTCACGAGAAGCAACTCGAGTCCGGATATATGCTCGAAAATAGCCCCGGCGCGAAGGTCGGTATGCTGGTGCGTCCCTTATCCGTCGCCGGTGTCTATGTCCCCGGCGGAACGGCACCTCTGCCTTCGACTGTCATGATGGACGTTATCCCGGCCAAGGTGGCGGGCGTGCCGCGCGTCGTGCTTTGCACGCCGCCGCGCGCCGACGCGACCGTCGATCCCGTGATCCTCGCCGCCGCCCGCATCGCGGGCGCGGACGAGATCTACCGCGTCGGCGGCGCGCAGGCCATCGGGGCGATGGCCTGCGGCACGCTTGAGATCCCGCGTGTCGATAAGATTTGCGGGCCCGGAAACATATACGTGAACACCGCAAAGCGATTGGTCTACGGACAGGTCGACATCGACATGTTCGCCGGACCGAGCGAAATATTGATCCTCGCGGATGAGTCGGCCGATCCCGAATTTGTCGCCGCCGATATGCTCTCTCAGGCCGAGCACGATAAACTTGCATCCGCGATCACACTGACGACCGGCGAGAAACTGGCAAACGCAATACTGGAAGCCGTCGACCGCCGTTTTGAACAGTCGACCCGAAAAGAGATTCTCGAAGCGTCGCTCCGGGATTACTGCGCGGTGCTTCTGGTGGATGATATGGAGACCGCCGTCGCGTTTTCGGAAGAACTCGCGCCCGAGCACCTGGAAATCTGCGTGAAAGACCCGGACAAGTACATTCCGATGATCAAAAACGCCGGGGCGATCTTTGTCGGAAATTACACGCCGGAGCCGCTCGGGGACTATTACGCCGGACCGAACCACACCCTGCCGACCTCGGGTACCGCACGATTCTTTTCGCCGCTTTCGACCGGAGACTTCATAAAAAGAACGAGTATTCTCCGGTACGATCAAGAAGCGCTGAGGGAGTGCTACCGCGACGTCGCCGCTTTTGCGGATGCGGAAGGCCTCACGGCTCACGCGCAAGCGATCCGGGTCCGGTTTGAGCAATAGGACAACGAACGAGTAAAGAAGGATAGCAATATGAGCCGTTTCTGGAACAGTAAAACCAATGCGATCGAGCCCTACGTCGCGGGAGAACAGCCCGGAGAAGGGCAGAAGGTCATTAAACT
Source organism: uncultured Oscillospiraceae bacterium (assembly GCA_964499575.1). Classification (GTDB taxonomy): domain Bacteria; phylum Bacillota; class Clostridia; order Saccharofermentanales; family Saccharofermentanaceae; genus JAAYCT01. The sequence continues at coordinate 18,416 of CAZCLK010000023.1, forward strand.
CAATACGAACGAAAACCCCTATCCGCCCTCGCCGAACATCGGCGCGCTTCTGAGGACATTCGACGAGGAGCGCCTGCGGCTTTACCCGGACACCTCGTGCACCGCTTTACGGGAGGCGTTCGGTGCGTTTTACGGCGTTCGACCCACGCAGGTTTTCTGCGGAAACGGGTCGGACGAGGTCCTCGCGTTTGCGTTTCGGGCGTTTTTCGAAAGCGGTCCGGATGCAAAGCCGCTTCTGACTCCGGACATCTCCTACAGTTTTTACCCGGTATATGCGGAGCTTTTCGATATTCCTTTAAAGAAAATCCCCTTGCGCGCGGATTTTTCGATCGCGCCCGAAGATTACCTGAATCCGGAGGGCGGCGTAGCGATCGCCAATCCGAACGCGCCGACGGGAATCGCTCTGCCGGTCGAGTCGATCCGTGAAATCCTCGATGCGAACCCGGACCGGGTCGTGCTGATCGATGAGGCGTACGCGTGCTTCGGCGGGCCTTCCTGCATCGGGCTTCTTTCGGAATATCCGAACCTTCTGATCATCGGGACGCTTTCGAAGTCGCACTCGCTCGCGGGTCTTCGGCTCGGCTTCGCGATCGGCTCCGAGGAGTTGATCGAGGGGATCCGGAGGATCCGGGACTCCTTCAACTCCTATCCGGTCGATACGCTCGCCCAAAAGACCGCCGAGGCGGCGGTCCGGGACCGCGCCTGGCACGAAGAAAACGTTCGGAAAATCGTCGCGACACGGGAGCGCGCGCGGGAAGCTTTTCAAGAAATGGGCTTCGCGGTCACGGATTCCAAGGCGAACTTCCTTTTTGTTCGCCCCGAGGGAATCGACGCGTCGGAACTGTACACCAATTTAAAAAATAAAGGTATACTGGTAAGGTATTTCGGTAAACCGAGGATCAGTGATTACCTGAGAATCTCCGTCGGCACGGATGAACAGATGACGGGATTGATTGAGGCGGTTCGCGAATTTTGCGGACGATAACGGAGGATTTCACAACATGAGCGCGACGGAGAAAGAAAGATCAGCGGCTTGCAGCCGTGATACCTGCGAGACCAAAGAAAGATCAGCGGCTTGCAGCCGTAGAACTAGGGAGACCGATATCGAGGTCAGACTGTCGATCGGCCGGGCAGGCGAGGTTAGTCTCGACACAGGGATCGGCTTTTTTGACCATATGCTGGAACTCCTGGCGCGCCACGGGAAAATGAGCCTCCTGGTGAAGGCGAACGGAGACCTTCGGGTCGACGGGCATCACACCGTGGAGGACGTCGGGATCGTGATCGGAAAGGCGTTGGGCGAAGCGCTCGGCGACAAGAAGGGAATCCGCCGCTACGGGTATGCGGCGCTTCCGATGGATGAATCCCTGGCGACCTGCGCGCTCGATATTTCCGGGCGCCCGTTTATCGTCTTTGACGCAAAATTCGCTGGTGACCGGGTCGGCGACTTCGATACGGAGCTTACCGAGGAGTTTTTCCGGGCGCTGGCGTTTGCCGCGGGTCTCACACTGCACCTGCGCTGTGAATACGGCGGAAACGATCACCACAAGATCGAGGCGATGTTTAAGGCGTTCGCGAGGGCGTTCAGAGAAGCTTCGTCGATTGATCCGGACGCAGAAGGGCAGATCCCCTCGACGAAGGGCGTTTTGTAACCGGAAATTTCCGGAAGCTCCGGGGCAAGGGTGTCCGGAACGCTTTTTATAAGAAATGACATTCACTTTGATTTTTCGGAGCGGCAAAGGCGGCGTTCCGGTCGGAATAAGGAGGAACATATGAAATATTTCAGCGAATCCGAATTTCCCGGAATTCCGCTTCTGTTTAAGGGGAAGGTTCGGGATGTTTACGATCTGGGCGATTCGCTTCTGATCGTCGTCTCCGACCGCATATCGGCCTTTGACGTTATTTTCAACGAGCCGATCCCCGGAAAGGGTGTTATTCTGAACAGTCTGTCGGCGTTCTGGTTTGACATGACGAAGGATATTATGCCGAACCACGTGCTTTCAACGAATCCTTCCGATTATCCGAAGGGATTGTCGGCCTACGCCGACAAACTGAACGGCCGCTCCATGCGGGTCGACAAGGCGGAAATGCTGCCGGTCGAATGCATTGTCCGGGGCTACCTGGAGGGGTCTGCGCTCAAGGAATACAACGCGAAAGGCACAATCAACGGCGTCCGGATGCCTCGGGGACTGAAGCAGGCAGACCGCCTCCCCGAGCCGATTTTTTCGCCTTCGACCAAGGCGGAGTCCGGACATGACATCAATATCACGATCGAGGAAACGGAGAACCTTATCGGAACAGAGGACGCCCGCGCGATCGCGGACGCGACGCTCGCTTTATACACGAAGGCTTCCGCGTACGCCCTGGATCGCGGACTTATCCTTGCGGACACGAAACTGGAGTTCGGCAAAATCGACGGCCGACTGGTTGTCGCCGACGAAATGTTCACGCCGGACTCCTCCCGCTTTTGGGACGTTCACGACTACGAGCCGGGCAGAGCGCAGAAAAGCTTTGACAAGCAGTACCTGAGAGAGTATCTTGAAACGCTGGACTGGGATAAGACCTATCCGCCTCCGGCACTCCCGCCCGAGATCATCGCGGCGACATCCGCGAAGTACCGCGAAGCGTACCGGATCCTGACCGGGAAGGACATCGGATGATTGAGGTCATCGACTACGGGTTCGGCAATCTGGGCTCCGTCGTAAAAGCGCTCGAGCACATCGGGTACTCCTGCCGTATTGTCGACGATCCGAAGAACATCCGCACCGCGTCCGGGGTGATCCTGCCGGGAGTCGGGGCGTTCGGCGCGGCGATGGACGCGCTTCGCCAAAGCGGACTCGATCGCGCGATCACGGAATATATCGCCACAGGCGCTCCGTTTCTGGGCATCTGCCTCGGAATGCAATTGCTTTTCGAAAAGTCGGAAGAGAGCGGTGAGGCGGTGCAGGGTCTCGGCATATTGCCCGGTGTTGTCCGTCGCTTCCCGGCGCAAGCGAAGCTCAAGGTCCCGCAGATCGGGTGGAATTGCTTCGAGAGTGTTCGCGATCCGGTTTTTCGAAAAGGGGATTACGTGTACTTCGTGCACTCGTACTACTGCGTTCCGGAATTTGACGCCGATATTGCGGCGACGACCGATTACGGTATAGAATACGCATGCGCGGTATCGCGCGGAAATGTTTTGGCCATGCAGTTCCACCCTGAAAAAAGCGGTGAGGTGGGGCTCTCGATATTCAATCGTTGGGCGAGGAGGACGCGATGATCATTTATCCTGCAATCGACCTTTTGGACGGGAAATGCGTCCGTCTCCGCCAGGGGAAATACGACGACGTGACGGTCTATTCCGAGGATCCGGTATCCGTCGCGCGCGATTTTCGCGAAAAAGGGGCAACGTGGGTCCACATCGTCGATTTGGACGCCGCCCGCACCGGGAGGCCCAGAAATCAGGAAATCATCCGGCGGATCGCCGCGGAGACCGGACTGGCCGTCCAGACCGGCGGGGGAATCCGTAATATGCGGACACTGTATAAGCTTTTGAGCGTTTATGACGTGACCCGGTGCGTGCTCGGCACCTCCGCGATCCGGGACCGCGAATTCACCGAAGAAGCGCTGAAGCGTTTTCCGGACAACGTCGCGATCGGGATCGACGCGCGGGACGGGGAGGTATCGGCGGATGGCTGGACTTCCGGATCCGGCCTTATGGCCGTCGATTTTGCCGTAACGATGCAGGAGCTCGGAGCCAAAACCGTTATTTTTACCGATATTTCCCGGGACGGAATGATGTCCGGTCCGGCGACGAAGCAAACCTCGGAACTGGTTTCCGCCACGCGACTGAGTGTGATCGCGTCCGGCGGGATCGGTTCCGACCGGGATATCGACGAGATCCGCAGCAGCGGATGCTCGGGTGTGATTGTGGGAAAAGCAATTTATGAAGGAAAAGTGAGGTTAGCCGAATGCTTGCAAAAAGAATCATCCCTTGCCTCGATGTCAAAAACGGACGAGTCGTCAAAGGCGTAAACTTTGTCTCTCTGCGCGATGCCGGGGATCCGGTGGAAATCGCGAAGGTTTACAATGTTTCCGGTGCCGATGAACTCGTTTTTCTGGACATCTCCGCGACCCTTGAAGGCCGTAAAACCATGGTCGACATGGTTCGGCGCGTCGCGGAACAGGTCTTTATTCCCTTTACCGTCGGCGGGGGTATTCGCACGATCGACGACATCCGTGAGATCCTCAATGCGGGCGCCGATAAGATCTCGCTCAACTCGGCGGCGGTACGGGATCCGGAGTTCGTCTCCCGCGCGGCGGCCCGTTTCGGGTCGCAGTGCGTCGTCGTCGCCATTGACGTACACAGTGTCGCGAAGACCGATAAGATACCGAGCGGATATGAAGTGGTCATCGCCGGCGGCACCCAGACGACCGGACTGGATGCGGTCGCATGGGCCCGTAAGGTCGAGGAACTGGGCGCCGGAGAGATCCTCTTAACGAGCATGGACCGTGACGGGACCAAGAGCGGCTATGATAACGTAATTACGGGCATGATCGCCGAGGCGGTATCCGTTCCGGTTATCGCGTCCGGCGGGGCCGGTACCTATGAGCATTTCTACGACGGAATCGTCGAGGGAAAAGCGGACGCGGTCCTGGCCGCCAGCCTCTTTCATTTCGGTGAGATATCCGTGGAGAAACTCAAGAACTACCTCGACGGACGGGGCATTCCCGTTCGAAAGATCGGTCGCGCACTTTCGCTGTGGCAAAAAATGAAGAAGGACGTCCTCGGGCTGGTGCCCGCGATCGTCGCGGACGAAATAAGCGGAGACGTCCTGATGCTCGCATACATGGATTACGAGGCGTTTGATCAGACTCTGGCAACCGGCCAGATGCATTATTTTTCGAGAAGCCGGGAGCGCCTCTGGAGAAAGGGCGAAACATCCGGAAATATTCAGACCGTCCGCTCGGTGAAGATTGACTGCGACCGGGATTCTCTGTTATTCTTTATCGACCAGAAGGGCGTGGCGTGTCACACCGGAAATCGCAGTTGTTTTTTTTCGGACCTTGACGACCTTCTGTCGGAGGATACGATCCCGGGGCAATACACGGAGGAAACAAAATGACAGAAAACAAAGAATCGATTATCAAAGAGCTGTACGAAGTGATTTTGGATCGGCGCGAAAATCCCGCGGAGGGATCCTATACGAATTATCTTTTCGACAAGGGGCTTTCGAAAATCTGCAAGAAATTCGGCGAGGAAGCCATCGAGGTCGTCATTTCGTCCTTGAACGGGGATAAGAAGAGTATTGTTTATGAGATCGCGGACTTGCAGTATCACCTGATGGTCCTGATGGTCGAAAAGGGCATCACCCCGGAAGATATTTACGACGAACTGCGCAGTCGGAGATGATCCGACCGCTCACATTTTCGATGAAGGACGCACAAGCCGCTGCGCCGGAAAATAATTAACGAAAAAACCGTCTTTCAGCCCCCGTTTTGTTTGACACTCCGGGTCATATATGGTAGAATTCTGTTCGCTATCGCCGTTTCGGTCTATTTTTGATGTGCAACGAAGCATCTGAGGATGCTGATTTTTGGAGGTGTTTTTCATGGCAACCAAGGCAGGGGCACGGGACAAACTCACAATGGCTTGTGAGGAATGCAAGCGCAGGAATTATCAGACGTACAAGAACAAGAAGAATGATCCGGACCGGCTGGAACTGAAGAAGTACTGCCGTTTCTGCCGTAAGCACACCTCGCACAAGGAAACTAAGTAATCGTCGGTTTATTCGGCGACTGGGAGAGGGTTAGTCAGCATGAGCACGAAGAAGACGAGTAATAAGTCGGATACCGCGATCGTTCGTTTCGGCAAGGGTTTTGTTCACTTTTTCAAGCGGATCGGAGCAGGGCTGTCGAACGTTCGTCAGGAACTGAAGCGTGTGATCTGGCCGACCCGTGAGAAACTGATACAAACGTCCGCGGTCGTTCTGGTCGTAATCGTTATCGCGGCAGTATCTTTGTATATAATCGGCACCGGCGCGACGAAACTGTTGGAATTTGTCGGTTTTTACGACCAGAAACTCGCGACAGAGACGACGGTTCTTCCCGAGACGGGAGAAACGACCGCAGAACCCGCAGATATGACTTCCGTAGCGGGTACGGCGGAAGAGTCGGCGGACATCACGACCGCAGAGATAACCGAATAATTACAGGCCGTTATAGCCGGGATCACATTCCGGCTATCGATTCGCCGACATGAAGCGAATTCGACAGAACCGATAACAGGAGCGCAATCGATGACCGAAAGTATTCAGCCCAAAGAAGCGAAGTGGTATGTGGTTCACACATATTCCGGCTACGAGAATAAAGTCAAGACGACACTTGAGACGGTCATTGAGAACCGCGGGCTTCAGGAGATGATCCAGGAGGTCTCGGTTCCGATGGAGGAGCAGATCGAAGTCAAGGACGGCAAGAAGAAAGTCGCCATGAAGAAGATCTATCCCGGTTATGTCTTGGTCAAGATGGTGTATACCGAAGAGATCTGGTATATCGTCCGCAACACGCGCGGTGTGACCGGCTTTGTCGGCCCCAGCTCGAATAAGCCGGTGCCGCTCTCCGACGAAGAACTCATGATGATGGGTCTCGAATCGAACTGGGTTCCGACCGTCGACTATTCCGTCGGAGATTCCGTACGATTGATATCCGGACCTTTTTCGGACTGCATCGGAGTCGTCGAGGCGATCAATCACGAGAAACATTCCGTTCGTGTGCGCATCTCGATGTTCGGGCGTGAGACACCGATCGAACTGGATTTCGCACAGGTGATCCGAACCTGATTATGCTTATCCCGCCGTTTTTGAAGCGGCGTGAAGATATCGCGACTTTGGATAAGAAGTCGCAGAAACAATGGGAGGTGGCCATCAATGGCAAAGAAAGTCACAGGGTATATCAAGTTACAGATACCCGCAGGCAAAGCAACGCCAGCGCCGCCGGTCGGACCAGCCCTTGGACAACACAGCGTGAACATTCCGCAGTTTGTCAAGGAATTCAATGAAAGAACGGCAAAGGACGTCGGGATGATTATCCCGGTTGTCATCACGGTGTATGCCGACAGATCCTACTCTTTCATTACGAAGACTCCGCCGGTGCCGGTACTGCTGAAGAAAGCTTGCAACATCGAACATGGGTCGGGCAAGCCGAATCGTGAAAAGGTCGCTAAGATTCCTTTTTCCGAGTGCGTCAAGATCGCCCAGATCAAGCTTCCGGATTCGAATGCGTCCGACGTTGAGTCGTGCGCCCGAATGGTTGCGGGAACCGCACGCAGCATGGGCATCGTCGTAACCGATGACTAAGTCTTCAAGGAGAGTGGAGTAATGAAAAGAGGCAAGAGATATCTGGAGGCCGTTAAACTGATCGACCGGTCCGTCTCCTACGATCCTTCGGAGGCGATTCGTCTGGTTCAGGAAACGGCGAAAGCAAAATTTGACGAAATGGTCGAACTGCACGTTCGACTCGGAGTCGACTCGCGTCACGCAGACCAGCAGGTCCGCGGCGCGGTAGTTCTGCCCCACGGCACAGGCCGCACGAAGACCGTTTTGGTTATCGCGAAGGGTGTTAAAGCCGATGAGGCAAAGGAAGCCGGAGCTGATTTTGTCGGCGCCGAGGATATGGTCGAAAAGATCACCAAGGAAAACTGGTTCGGCTATGATGTGATCGTAGCCACACCGGACATGATGGGACTACTCGGTCGTCTCGGTAAGCTTTTGGGTCCGAAGGGCCTGATGCCGAACCCGAAGTCCGGCACGGTCACGATGGATGTCGCAAAGGCAATCACCGACATTAAGGCCGGTAAGATCGAGTATCGTCTCGATAAGACCAACATCATCCACTGCCCGATCGGAAAGGTTTCTTTCGGACAGGAGAAGCTTGAGGAGAACTTCAAGACGGTTATGGACGCTATCGTCAAGGCGAAGCCCTCGGCGGCCAAGGGTCAGTACCTGAAGAATGTTTCGCTTGCTTCGACGATGGGCCCCGGAGTCCGGGTGAACGCGGCGAAGATCTGATCCGACACCGGGTGTGCGCGGTGATCAGGAAGACTCTTGATCTTTTCACACCCGAACATCACGTAAGGCGCCCGTCCCGCCGAAAGAGGAGATCTCAGGATCGCCGGTTTTGAAAAGACGATACAATTTAATAAATACCACGCCAGAGACAGCGGGAGGCCATTAGGCCGCAAACGATTCGGTCGTCCCGCCGAGGTGGGTCTTTCAGTTAACTCAATCCGAGTGAATGAATGGTTACCCCTCGTGTCGAAAAGCGCGAGGGGTATTTATATCTGGACAAGGAGGTACATACGAATGCCAAGTCAAAAGATTCTTGACGCAAAGAAGAAGATGGTCGCCGAGCTCGTTTCGGACTATCGGAACGCGAAGTCGTTCGTTTTCGCGGACGCCCGCGGCCTCAAGGTATCCACAGACACCGAGATGCGCGCCGATCTCAGGAAGAACAATGTGTCGTACAAGGTCATCAAGAACACGACCGCCACATTGATTTTCAAGGAGTTGGGCATCAAAGGACTCGAGGATATCCTGAAGGGACCGACCGCGATCGCTTATTCGACCGAGGACGCGATCGTTCCGGCAAAGATCCTGAAGCAGTACGCGGACAAATTCGACAAGCTGAACCTTAAGGGCGGCGTCATCGAGGGAAAAGTTGCTTCCGCAGAGGAAGTCAAGGTCCTCGCCAAGATCCCCGGAAAGGAAGTTCTCTACGGACAAATCGCTTACGGCCTGTTGTTCCCGATGACCAAGCTCGCAATGCTGCTTAAGGCAGCCGCCGAGAAGATCGAATCGGAAGGCCCGATCGATTTTAAGGCCGCGAAAAAGGCGGAAGCCAAGGCTGAATCCGTCGAGGAAGCCAAGGAAGAACCCAAGGCTGAAGTAAAGCCCGAGCCGGCAGCGGAAGCTGTCGTCGAGGCCCCGGCGGAAGCCGCGGTCGCGGAAGCCGCACAGGAACCGGCCGCTCAGGAAGAAGAAGCCAAGCCTTCCAAGAAGACCGCAAAGTCAACCGCGAAGAAGACTTCGGAAGACGAAGAAGCCGAAGCCGCCAAAGAGTAATCAGTACATCAGCAATCAGCCGGAACACGGCAAACTAACGGAGGAAGAAAGAAATGGCCAGTGAAAAAATCGAGAAGATCCTTGAAGAAGTGAAGTCCCTTTCCGTTCTGGAGCTCTTTGAGCTTGAGAAGGGCATCGAAGACGCGTTCGGCGTATCCGCCGCCGCTCTCGCAGTTGCCGCTCCCGCAGGCGGCGGAGAATCCGCTGCTCCCGCAGAAGTTGAGCAGACCGAATTCACGGTTGTCCTGAAGAGCGCCGGTGCAGCGAAGATCGCCGTCATCAAAGTCGTGCGCGAGATCACCGGATTGGGTCTTACCGAATCCAAAGCACTCGTTGACGGAGCCCCCAAGGCCGTCAAGGAAAACGTTTCCAAGGAAGATGCCGACGCAGTTGCCGCCAAGCTCAAGGAAGCCGGAGCCGAGGTTGAGATCAAGTAATTCCAAGCCGCATTACAAAAGAAAAAGGGGCTGTCTCAAAAGACTTGTAACAAA
>CAZCLK010000024.1:0-24375 GCA_964499575.1 uncultured Oscillospiraceae bacterium
TATGCATAGAATCTCAACCCACACAAAAATAGCCACGGATTAACACGGATTACACGGAGTTTAAAACAATATCAATCCGTGTAATCCGTGTTAATCCGTGGCTGCTTTTCGCACCCGATTGAATCAGATCTGTTTCAGGATTTGCCGTGCTTCGTCGGCGCCCGCGAACTTTGAATCGAGGTCGAGTGCCTTTCGCAGCGTCTGCTTCGCCAGCGTCCTATCGCCCTTTGCATGGTAGGCCATGCCGAGGCGGTAGTAATGCTGCGCTCTGGGTTGTCTCCGGTTGTTCACGCTGAAAAGGAGCTGATCCACCGCCAGCGTGTAATTCTTCATCTTGTAATAGATCCACCCGAGCGTGTCGGCGATCTCGGGATTGTCCGGATCCTTCCTCCTGGCAGCCCTGGCGAGGTTGAGAGCTTCCTCCAAACCCGTTCCGGCCTCGCTGAGCAGCCAGGCCAGGTTATTGTTGGCAGTCGTATTGTCCGGATCGAGTTTAAGAGCTTTTCGATAATTTTCAATCGCGCCTGCGGTATCTTTGGACAACTGCAGGTAGTGCGCCTTCAGAAGGAAGGCTGACGGAAGCCTATCGTTCCTCGCGATCAACCGGTCCACTTCCTTGATGGCTTGCGGCAGGTTGTTGCGATCAGCATGGATGCTGCCGAGCAGCATGTAACTCTGAGAGTTCCGGGGATTAACCTCGATCGCCTTTCGAAATTCCGCTTCGGCTGCCGCCACGTCTCCTTTGGCTGCCAGTACCTGGCCGCGCAGCCTGTGGATTTCATCCTTCGGCGTGGATTTTTGCTCCAGGCTATCCAACTCCGCAAGGGCGGCGTCGAATTTCCTGTCTCTGAGATGCAGGTAGAGAATGTCGTTGATAGCCATGACGAAACGCGGATCAATCTCCACGGCCTTGCGGAAGCGATTCATGGCCGATGCGTACTCGGCCTGCATCGTTTCCACCGTACCCAACCGATGCCAGTACTGAGCGTTCTGCGGCTGCATCTGGCACAGCCGCAGCCATTCCTCTTTTGACTCGGCCCACTTGCCGGAGGCGCGCAGCGCCTCGGCGCGAGCGCCGATGGCGTCCTCATTATTGGGCATTACCGTCAGGACTTCGTCGGCCATCTTCAGGGCCTCCTGGGGCCGATTCCTCATTGCCAGCAGTTTGGCATAGGCGCCGCGGGCCGGCACGTACCCGCTGTTTCGCCGCATGGCTTCTTTAAGCGCGGCTTCCGAGGCAGCCAGGTCTCCGCGCATCAGGAGGAGATTGGCTTTTTCCAGATTTGCCCGCGAGAGGGAGCCATCCAGTTTTATTGCAGATTCAAACTCGGTCATCGCCTTGTCGTATTCCTGGCGGCGGCGGTAGATAGTCCCCTGCAGCAAATGTGCCTGAGCGTCATTATTGTTGACAGCCAGAATATCCTTAATCCTTTCTTCTGCCTTGGTGTCGTTTTTACTGCTTACATCGATTTCCGCCAGGCGCAGAAGCGCTTCACGATCGCCTTTGTGAATCGTAAGCAGTTCGGTTAGAGCATCGATGCCTTTGTCGGTATTTCCGGTCCTGAGGTAAAAATTTGCCAGCCCCCATCGCGGTTCCCGGTCTTTTGGATTGCGCTCAATCGCCCGCCGGAAAACATTTTCCGCCCCGGCCGGTTTCCCGGCGGCCATGTAAAAGCTTGACAAAGCGTTGACGCTGCGCGGATCGGCCGGCGCCATATCAAATGCCTTCTTAAGTTGGTTTTCTGTTTCCTGGAGCCTCCCGGTCGAGGCATAAAATGACGCGATTGCCAGGTAGGGCTGAATCTCGTCGGGATGGTCTTCCATAGCTTTTTTGAAGGTCGTTTCCGCGAGCGCAGGCTTTTTCGTGTTCAATTGCACTGCAGCCAGATTCATCGTTGCCTTCAGGTTTTTGGGATCGAGCGAAAGCGCCTTTTCATAATACGACAGGGCTTTTTCGAAATCTTTCTGGCCTGCGAATGCATTGCCCAGAAGAACCATCGCGTCGACATTGGACGGTTCGAGTTGAAGAACGGCTTCCGCATTCTCCTGAACCTGCTTGAATGTTACGGGATTTTGAGTTGCTGCGAGGAGTTGGTATTCGCCCAGTCTCAGCCTTGCGGCGACGTTTTTGCCGTCGAGCTTTACCACCTGCTGGTATGTCGCGATGGCGTCCCGGTGATTCCCCAACTGCTGAAAAGCCTGTGCAATGCCGAGGTAGCTGGGGATATGCCCTCCGTCGGCGCGAATGGCATTCTGGAACTCGATCGAGGCTTCTTCGTACTTCTTTGCCTCCATATATTTCTGCGCACTCGCGAAATACTTGTCCCTCTCCGCCATCGGATCCTTGCTGCATCCCGCCATCAAAGCCAAGAGAACCAACACGGCCAGCTTTTTCATCGTGTGTTTCCTTTTTCGTGCAATTCGTGGCTGCTTTTTTATTTCCTCGATATCCCGAGTCTGTCGATCAGTTCGTAAAGCGAAGACCGCGCAATCTGCAGTTCGTCTGCGCATTTTGTGAGATTGCCCCGATTTCTGGCAATCGCCCTCTGGATCAGTTCCCGTTCGATCGCCTCGCGCGCCTTGTTCAGTCCCATACCTTCATATTGCCCGTTTTCGCCATCCAGGGAGAGATCCTTCAGGGTGATCTGCCTTCCCTCCGCCATGATGACGGCCCGCCGAAGCTTGTTTTCCAGTTCACGCACATTGCCCGGCCAGTGATACATTTCCATCGCCTGCAGGGCCTTCTTGCTGAACGTCAGCGATTTCTTGTATTCTTCCGAGAGTTGCCGGAGCAGCGACTCGGCCAGGAGCGCTACGTCGCCGTTTCGGTCGCGCAGCGGCGGCAGGGGGATCGCCACAACCCCTATGCGGTAATACAGGTCTTCGCGGAAGCGTCCCTCGGCCATCTCCTTGCGCAGGTCGGCGTTCGTCGCGCAGATCACGCGGACGTCCAGGCTGATCTGCCGTCGCCCGCCGACGCGCTCGATGGTGTGTTCCTGTAAAAACCGCAGCAGTTTGACCTGAAGGGCCGGAGTGATTTCGCCGATTTCGTCGAGGAAGAGAGTGCCCTTGTTTGCCAGCTCAAAGCGCCCTTCGCGCAGGATGTGGGCTCCGGTGAAGGACCCTTTCTCGTGCCCGAAAAGCTCGCTTTCCAGCAGGCTTTCGGGTATGGCTCCGCAGTTGATGGCGGCGAACGGCCCGTTCTTCCTCGGGCTCAGCCGATGAATGGCGCGCGCCGTCAGTTCCTTGCCCGTCCCGCTTTCTCCGGAGATGAGCACCGAAGCATCCGTGCCGGCCACCTTGCGGATGTTCTGGAAGACGGCCTGCATTTTGTCGCACCGGCCGATCATGCCTTCGAAGCCGTCGGCGGCAGTGGAAGTCTGCTCCCGGTTCAGCCGTTCGAGGCCGGACACATAAACCGCACGGCCGATGACGGCCTTCAGCGCCTCCATGTCCACCGGCTTGCAGAAGAAGTCGTAGGCGCCCCGGGCTATGGCGTCGAGGGCGTTCTGGTGGTCGTCCTGGCCGGTGATGATCATGACCTTCAGCATTGGGTCGGCCTGCAGCATCTCGCCGAGAGCCCGGAATCCCTCGGTGGTATCGCCCGCCGAGGGAGGCAACCCCAGGTCCAGCGTTACTACCGTCGGCCTCTCCCGTCCCAGGACTTCCAGGGCAGACGCACGGTCTTCCGCCAGATACACCTCGTGGTTTGCCGCCAGCGCCCACTTCATCTGGTTCGCGACAAACTCGTCATCCTCGACAATCAATACTTTCGTTTGTTCCATAAAACCATTACTTGCCACGGATTACACGGATTTCACTGGTTTAAAGCCAGTATCAATCCGTGTAATCCGTGTTAATCCGTGGCTGCTTTTAATACCACCTTGAAAGTCGAACCTTTTCCTTCCTCGCTGTCAACCTCGATGCGACCCTGGTGCGCCTCGACAATCATCTTGCAGTGAAACAGCCCTATTCCCATTCCCCGCTTCTTGGTGCTGCTGAAAGGCCGGAACAGCATATGGTCCATGAACTCTTTCGACATGCCGCAGCCGTCGTCGGTGACCGTCAGGATAGCCTGACGGTCATGCGCCGATGTCCCCACCCGGATTCTACCCTTTCCATCGATAGCGTCAAAGGCGTTCATCACCAAATTTGTAATAACCTTTTGCATCTGTTCGGGATCAATCGAAAGCAGCGGCAATTGGCCGAAATTCCTGTCGATTGTCGAGCGGGTGGATCTCTCCAAGTCTTTGAGGACAGAATCGGTCAGAGCATTCAAGTCCGTGGGCGCCGGCTTTATCGTGATTTGCTTCAGCGAGGACAGGCGCTCGATGGTGGAATCGATTTTATCGACACTCTCGCGGATAAGGCGCAGCGCGTCTTCCCTGAATTCCGGATTGTCGAAATAGGCCGGCAGGTTCTGCATGGTCAGCGATAAACGCGAAGCGACATTCTTGAGGTCATGGGCTAAGAAGGCCGACACGTGTTGAAACGCCTGGATTTCCTGTGCCTTCCGGAGGTTCTCCGTCAGGTTTATCTGAAGGATGCGTGCGGCGAGGTGCGCGGCGTAGGCGTTGAGAAGATCATGGTCTTCGAGGGAAAGAGGGGCATTGCCGACTCGGTCGTCGTTGAGCGTCAGGATGCCCACCAGTTGTCCGCCCGTTTGAAGGGGGACCACTGTGCGCATTTTATATTCTGCGAAATATTTCGGCTTTGACCGCATGATGTCCTCCGCCCACACGGACGGTTTTGCACGAAGATCCAGGGGCGCAGGGCTGTTTTCTGCGGCCCGAAGAAGCTGCGAAACGCTTTCGCCGCTCCGGTGCAAATCGGCTGCCTGCGCAGCCGTAAAGACGGTCGATCCGGCCAGGGAGAGCCGCTCTTTCGTATCGTCACAGAGCCAGATGTTCACCGAAAGGATGTTGAATGTTTTCGACAGGATCCTCGCGGTGACCGTGCAGATCCGGTCGATGTCGATCAGGGAATTGGTCCTTTCGGTCAGTTCCATCCAGGCCTTGCGGTAGTCGTGGAGAGGCCGCTTGAAATGCCGCGTGACGAAGCGTTTGATTCGCTCCTGGGTTCGGTCCGAAAGCAGCAGCATCGCGAGTATCGCAAGGGCCAGCAACACGATCAGGGCATCGATGGGCAGCAGCCGGTCCGGGTCGAAATACCGGACCACGTAAGCCATGATCCCGAGCAGGACAAGGTATACGCTGACCAGCAGGGCGGTCAGGGAATACTGAATGGTCGTGCGCGAGAGATAGACGTCGACATTCAGATATTGCGAACGTGCCAGACCCCAGGCGAGGAAAATCCCGGCAACGATGAGCATGACGGGATGGATGACCGTCAGGGAAGGGTGAAGCTCGCTATAGATCATTGCCTGGCTGCTGATATAGATCCAGGAGCCGCAGACGCAGGCCACGCCCAGAACGATGAACTTGATCTGCCAGCGGATATAGCCGACAGAAGCCCGCAGCGTTCGTTCCAGGTTTGTGAGGATGCAGACTGTAAACACGAGTATCAGGGCATAGAAGATTCTCTGGGAGTACACCGGGAGAAGCAATGCGGCAGCCGGCAGAACGAAAGAAGTGACAATGATATATTTCCACATCGCCAGGTATTTCCGGTACTCCGCCCGCCCGAAGCTGAGGCTGAACATGAGCAGCAGTCCGGGCGCGAAGGCGAAGAATGCCGGACGAACCCCGGCGAAAGCTTCCATCAATCCCAGCAGCGCCATTCCCCCGGCCAGACATCTGTTGGCAAACGACCGCCTGTCTTTTATGAGAATCAGCGCCGCCAGAAGGAAAGCAACGGCCGCGGCAAAATAGTAAAGAATCATCTTCTGTGGATACTATCCCATTTTGTGTGGACTCGGGCGGCTTTTGCGGCAGTGCCTATGAGCCCGAAGCTGAGGCGCGTGTGTGAGGCGGAAACGAAGGCAATGCTGGTGTTTGGAGCGATCTCTTTCCCGGTTGTGGGCATGCAATCTGTTTCAAGCCGTGCGATTCGAGGCGTTTGGGTAAAGCCTTATACCGAATGCCGACCCGAGATCAAATGGCAGATGAGATCTCCGGGTGGCGGACAGGCAATGCAGCAACGGGAGCGGAACCTTGAGCGCACTAATATTTGCTGGCTGTTTTAGGATCTCCCTTATGCACAAAAAACGGCTGCAATGCAGGGAGTGGCTAGAGTGCCGGGAGAGCGGAAGGCCACAACTGCCTGCAGGCGGTTTTGTCAATCTTGCCGCTCGTCTTTTTGGGCAAGGCCTTCAGAAACCTGACCTCGCTGGGAATCTTGAAATTCGGCAATGCCGCGATACAGTAGGACATGATGGTCTGCAGAGTGCAGTTGCCTGATTTAGGAACACAAAGTGCTGCGAGGCGATATCCGAGGAGTTCATCGGGCAAACCAAAAACGAGTGCCTCCACGAACAACTCCGAAGCCAGCAACCTGTCTTCAATTTCTTGTGGATTCAGGCGATGCCCCCCCACTTTTATGAGATCGTCTTTTCGTCCCACAACGAAAAAGAATCCGTCATCATCCATGTATGCCTGGTCACCGGTATGATACCAGTTGTCTATCAGAACCTTTGCCGTGGCCTCGGGTTTTCTCCAATAACCCTGCATTATATTCGGGCCGCAGGCGCAGAGTTCTCCGACTTCTCCCTTTGCAGCCTCTCCCCCTTGATCGTTCAAAACTTTCAGCGTTACACCCGGGATGGCCTTGCCGATAGAATCGATCTTTTCCTCAAGATTATCAGGATCAAGGTACGAAAGCCTGGCTGCGGCTTCCGTCGCGCCATACATAACAAAAAGTTTGGTATGTTTGGGCAGTATGCGGAGCAGCTCTTCTTTAATCGCTTTCGGCATGTGTCCGCCGGCCTGACTTACATATCGAAGCGTAACCAATTGATCCCTCATGGATTGCAGCGGCGAGCGGTGCACGAGATAGGCAAACGTCGACGGAACGCCTGAAAAGCCGGTCACTTTCTCTGCAACCATCTGGTTCAGGACGGCGGCAGGAAATGCGAACTGATTATTGACGATAATCCGGGCACCCACGGCGAAATGGGTGTTCAGCAAAGATTTGCCCATGACATAGGAGAAAGGTAATACCACCATCTGAATATCTTCGGAGGTGAGTTGCAGATACTTGCATATGGAAAGTGTGTTTTCCACAATGTTTTGGTGGGACAGCATAACGCCCTTGGGGCCCCCGGTGGAACCTGATGTGTATATGATGGATGCAAGGTCCGTTTCCTGCAAATCGCCGCACCGAACGTTATCCGCCTGCGATGCAGCAGGTTGTAGCGCTGTAGCGGAATTCTGCGAAGTGACGGAGTCAAAATCAGCAATCATCGTGGGTCCCGAATGCTCCAGGAAGGAGGGGGCGAGGGTATTGTTCGAGCCTCTGGTCGATGAACGTTTTATGATCAGATCGCTAATCCCAAGGCTTAATATCTCCGGCAAAACGATAGTCTTTTCAAAACGGGAACTGGAAATCATGATTTTGGAGCCAAGGTCGGAAATCGCGTATCGCAAATCATCCGATTTCAAGTCGGCGTTCAGCGGAACCGCGACGGCCCCGGACTTCAGGATTGCATAATAGGCAACGATGTAGTCGATCCCGTTTTGCATCATGAGAACGATACGGTCCGCTTTCTGCACCCCCTTCGATATCAGGAAAGACGCAAGACGGTTCGATTGCTCGTTAATATCCGAATAGGTAGCGCGGATCCGATCCGAGACTACTGCAACCTTGTGCGGATAATTAAGGGCACTCAATTCCAGGAAATGGTGTACCAGCGTCATTGGCTATAATCCAAAGAATGGTGTGGCTAAGCGCGAAATGGTTCCAGGCCCAATATCTCCCTTGCATAGGCAACCATGCCCGGGTCCTGGGGGGAGTAGATTTTATCGATGCCGTCCTTGCGCGACATAACGCCCTGTCGAACCATATTGGCGATCTCCATAACATATGGATGGAATTTGTGCCGCTCAAGATGGCAATAATTGGCAAAAGCATTCAGCAAGCAGTTGGTGGAATTTGAATCCGTATTGGCTGGTGGCTTCCATCCCATCGCCTCGATTTCAGCCAGTATCGCATTTTCATCGTAGGGGAAGAACGCAAGGGGATGAATATTATGGGGAAAGCTGTCTTTATAGATCTCGTAAAAGGATTCGGGGATAAGATAGGAACTCAATTGCGATTGGAGATGAGCGGGGAAGCCAGTTTTGTATGCTTTTTGATTTTGCTTAATGAGGCTTGGATTGGTTTTCACAATCGCGGCTTGAATGGGAGCCTGTCCGGGAGACCAACCAAATGCAACCAACGGGATTCGGTATATAAGCGCCGTGCGCAGGACCAGACTCTTAACCAATCCGATGCAAGCGGTGCAAATGGCGCTGGCGCGCAACAGCGTGGCAGGGGAAAAGCTGTCATGCACTGCTGTTGACCTGAAGAGATCTTTCAGGATTGGCCAGGAGGGCCTGAAGGTTAAATGATCGATGCCGAGCCGGTCAACTATTGTTTTTATGTTTGAATGGGCGGTTGGCGAAATAAAATTATTGTCGAGGGTGATAGCCAGAATGCGAAGATCGTACCTCTCTTTAAGGAGCTTAAGGGTATAGCTGGAATCCTTGCCGCCGCTGTATGCCATAATAGCATCATAGGTCGACTCGCCGCCTCTTCTGGCCTCAATGAGATCATCGAGCCTGCGGCGGTATTCTGCCGATACGACTGAACGATCGGTTTGAGCGGCCGCCTCCTGCCTGCAATAATTACACACCCGGTTATCATCATAATTGATTCCTGGGAATGTTTCCGGAAGAATGCAGCGGCTGCAAATGAATTTGTCAATGGATTCATAGGGATTCATATAAAGGTACTCCCCAAATAAGGCTGCGCGTTGGTTCGGACTCTGAAGCAAGGCATCAAAACACCGGATTTCACCGGGGCTGCAAAGTGCATGGTGCAATTACTTGTGGGGTCTGAAATCAAAAAGTCTCACCGTTTCGGGTTCAACTACGGGAACGTAAGGGAAATTGCGTATAAACTGCTCATCAATCAATTGCGTGGAAATAATGCCGGTTAGTGCCATGTTTTCACGTTCGCTTAATAGATGCCCACCTGTTTGTCGCGCCTTATGCATTAGCTTTGCCACTTTATGAGGAATGAAATAGCCGCTATCCCGTAGCCTGTGCTCAGACAAGACGGTTTCAATATAGTCCAGTCTGCGCTCTCCCAGGAAGCATTTGGCTATCGGAGCGCGATAGGGTTGCTTCTGTCTATATGCAAGACGCTCGGGAATCAGCTCTGAGGCAGCTTTTCTGAGGATGTACTTGTCCTTGAGTCCGTTCATTCTATAGCGAGGCGGAATGCGTGCGGCGAATTCCACGATTCTGTAATCAAGAAAAGGGAACCGGCCTTCAACGGCGTGAGCCATTGTCATCCTGTCGCCCTGTGAGGATAGAAGATAGTTTGACAGAAAAAGTGTGCTTTCCGTATATTGCGCCCTGGACAAGGGATCCCACTGAATGAAATCATTGGGAAGGCTGGCTATATAACTGTTGACGAAGTCACCGGCATGGACCGATTCCTCGCGAAACTGGTCGTTAAAGAATGTATGCAACGTGCCCGTGTTAGACCAACGGATCATGTGAGAATATACGGGGGAATCAACGTTGCACAGATCCTTCTTGAAGAAGTTTTCCAGAAAAAATAGGGCCCGTGAATCTTCTGGCGCGAAAATGTCCGGGTATAATTTGCGGAATAGTCCGCGGCGGAATTTGGATTCAGGGACTCTCGCCCAGAAGCGCCTGATCTTGTCTTCTTTAAAAATGTCATAGCCGGCAAAAAGCTCGTCGGCGCCCTCTCCGGTAAGGACAACCTTGAAGCCGTTTTCACGAACCAGGTTCGACAGCTGATAAAGGGGAGCGGGTGCGGTACGCAGGAGTGGCGTCTCGGCATGCCAAACGACACTAGGAAATGCCCTTCGGATGTCCGAGTCGGTGCAGCGGATCACGCGATGGTCTGTCCGCAGCGCTTTTACGGCTTGCTGCTGAAAAGCGGATTCGTCAAAGCGGGGGTCTTCAAAGGCGACGGAAAATGTACAAAGCTTGTTGTTGAAATGTCGTTTTACGATCGACGTTGTGTATGTGCTGTCAAGTCCACCGCTGAGATAGGCGCCAACCGGAACATCGGCTCTGAGCCTTATTCGGCAGGAGTCCTGCAGGAGAGCCTTGAGCTCCTCCTTCAAGTCATCGAATGGCCGATCGTCAGGTGTCCGCTCGCCATATGGAATTTGCCAGTACCGTTGAATGCGCATGCCCTGGCTGTCAATAAGGGCATAATGAGCCGGCATGAGCTGCAGAATGCCATAAAACGGTGTATTGGAGCCAGCGGTACTCCAACAGGTGAAAATGTCGGAAAGCGTCTGGGGAAGAAGGCGTCTCTCGACCGCAGGATCCGCGAAAATGGCTTTTATCTCAGAAGCGAACACAACCTGTGTCCCTGTAAATCTGTAAAAAAGCGGCCGTATGCCCATCCGGTCCCGGGCAAGAAACATTTGTTTTCTATTTGAGTCCCATATTGCCAAACCGAACTGGCCATTCAGGTCCTGAAGCATTTCAGGCCCCTTTTCCTCGAAGAGGTGAACCAGTACCTCCGTATCCGTATTGGTATAGAATTTGTGTCCACGGGCAAGAAGTTCGGAGCGAAGCTCGATGTAGTTGAAGACCTCACCATTGTAAACGATCCACAGGGAGCCATCTTCATTATGGATCGGCTGATCGCCGCCAGAGAGGTCGATGATCTTGAGGCGGGTTGATCCAAGCCCTGCCGTACCATCCATGTAGAGGCCGAACGCATCCGGGCCTCGATGGCGAATCAGACCCAGCATCCGACGGAGAAGCCTCTCGTCAGGGCTTTTTCCCCCAAAATCAACGATTCCGCAAATTCCGCACATAATGGGTGCCCTGAGGGATTCCCGGTTGTCTCAAAGGATTATAAATGTCTTTCGCGGGGGAGGGGATATGGGCAAGCCAAAGAGATCACCGCGAAAACAGCGTAAATTCCATGCGCCGCAAGGGAAGAGGAGAAAGAATCACGGCCCTGTGACCACTGCGCGGCCGTGCCGCCACTCGTGCATTTAGGATCGGAATGGGATTAAACTGCCGCAGCCTGCTTCTTCTGGTCCAGTTTCTCGCGAATGAAACGACTGATACTATTGATAGTATCGAGGTTTTCGGGGACCAGTTCTTCATCCTGTACCTTTATTCCGTAGTTTTTTTCAATAAAGCCGATCAACTCTAAAACGCCGGTAGAATCGATAATGCCGGTTTCCAGCAGCGAATCATTTTCCGGTATTTGTTTGGCACTATCGAACAGGAAATTTGCCGTCAGGTAATCGACCACCTGTTGTTTTATGCTTGTGTCGTTCATAATCCCTTCACCAATTGGCATGAAAAGGTCTGCACTCAAGAAGTTTCGCGGCGGGCCTGAACCTGCTTATTGTCAGCGACAGAATAGCTGGAATAACGAAATATTTCATTCCCGCATGATCGAAATCTTCTATGGGCACTCCGGCATTCATTTGTATGAATGAAGCATTTATCCAGCTTTCCCGAACTGCAAAACGTGGAATTATATCCTATATCGTATGGTTTTGTTCAGCCATGCATTACGGCTGAAATCGGTTCTTCAACTGCTCAATAGGGCTGCCGGCGCTAATTCCGAAAGCGAAATCCTGCTACCGTGGCACGTCGAGTATTTTATCAGTTGCCGTCAATGTCGGATAGAATGGCAAGAAGTTGCCTTGCGGCATAATACCTTCCTGTCGCATTCAGATGGCCGCCATCATGGGTGTAATCCCTAATGAGAGAATAATATTCCCGGCCATTTTCCTTGAATGACTCCCTCTTCCCATCAGGGTAGGTTGATTCGAGTGCGGCCAGATCATAGATAGTTTCACGGTCGCCATATTTATCAATCAGCATCCTGTTGAATTCATTCCGAATCACATTAGCCTGGTCGCCCTTGGTAAAATTCCTGATGATGCTCCGTCCACCCCACCTGTGCGCCATAAGGGGAACCGTAAAATGCACAAGCGTTAAATTGGGGAAGGACTTTTTAATGGATTCCATTGTTTCCACGTAGTAGCCAAATATTTCGGGAACATTAGTGTCCGGAGCAAAATCCACGTAGCAGAATTTGAAAAAAGCAATATCCAGGTGGCTGCCATTTTCATTTTCCATCAGGAAATGTTTGAAGGCATCGCACTTGCCCTTGGGGAATCCATTCTTTCCGTTTTGTTGATGGTAGATTCCGGGCAGATCAAAGGCGGCCCTATTTTCGGGCTCCATTTCAACAACCGCGAGCCTTTGGAAACGAGCATCTTTGTCCTTTATCTCCTGAATGCCCTGCAAAATATTATAGCCGACAGACTTGTGTCCGAAATAGATCCGCTTGTTCAAAAGACGTTCCAGCATTTCAGCGTTTATATCATCGCTCTCTCTGGCCGTGTTTAGCAGGGAATCGCCTTGAGAGCACCCTCCCATAAACAAGACAGGCAAAATCGCAAGCAATCCTGCAAAAAATGTTTTCATAAAATCCTCCCGCAATCGGTTGGCCTCGATTTCAGCAAACGAACCGGCGCAACCCCAACTGTTCCTGCGCATTGAACCTTTAGATTATCATATACACTGGCGGCCGCAAATTCTCTCAGCCGATTATAATGGACTGAGCATTCTCGAAAACAGAAACATGAGGTTTTCAATATCCATCGAAAAAAGCACGATGCCGGCGGCAAAGAACATGAAGGTGCCGATTCTTCCCGTCATTATGCTATACGGCGAAAGGAAATACTTTCTTAGGGACGGGTTCCGGGTTCGTCTCTTATACTTCTGATAAATGTTCAAGCATGCAAGCCCCAGTCCGTGGTAAGCGCCCCAAACCACGAAATTCCAGGACTCTCCATGCCACATGCCGCAAATAATGAAGGTCGCGATAATGCAGATATTGGAAAGCAAGACAGGATGCGCGGCGAGATACGGACTCCTTCGCAGCTTTTTGACAAGAGGCCAGTAGATGTAATCCGTCAGCCACCGGGTCAGTGTCATGTGCCAGTTTGCCCATAGTTCCTGAATATTCTTTTTTAGGAATGGATTGTTGAAATTCTCGGGCAGCCCTATTCCCATAATTCTCGAACACCCGATTGCCATATCCGAATAACCCGCAAAATCGAAATAAATATACAGAGTGTATGCAAACATTCCGGTAAATAGTTGCGAAGCGGGTAGTTGACCGATTGGACCGGGAAGGTTCGCGAAAACGTATGGCCAGACAATGGGACAAAGGACAAACTTTTTGAACAGGCCGTGTATGATTCTTTCCGAGCCGGCACTTAAATCCGTGCGCAGAGTGCCTTTATTTTCCGAATGCAATTGCTTATGGAAATCGCCGTAACGTGTGATGGGTCCGCTGATAAAGGAAGGAAAAAACAAGGCATAATTGAAAAAAGTCAACGCGCTGAAGGAGCTAATCTTTCGCTTGTAGCACTCAACCACGAAGTGGATCATCTTGAAGGAAAAATAGGAGATGCCTACCACAAATATTGCCTTTGAGGCACCGAACGGTGCTCCTCCTATAGCAGCATAGAGTTTCTCTTGGACGACGCTATACTTAAAAAAGACCAGAATCGACACGAGTAAGCTTACAGCGGAAATCGAAAAGAGAAGTCTATTTCTTTTGGCCGCGAGCATTGCATCCTTGCTCAGGGCCCATCCCATCATCCATGTCACCGATGTAATTGAGAGCACAAATAGAAGCGACTGAATGCCAAAGGCTGGTAATGCCAGAAGCATTACAATATTGGAACCTAGCAAAGCAGCTATCCTTAACCTTCGAGCACTGCGAAGAAACCGCAAAAGAATGGCTATAAAAGCGAAGGCTAGCCAAAACAAAAGATCATAGTAGAAATTAAATGTCAGATGCATTATTAATTAATCTAATGAGGCACTTTCGGTGTGAACAGATGACTACAGAAAATATGGTCGCGATCAGCACTATCGCAAAAGGTTTTGCTAGAAATTTACATAGATGAATTGGGGCATCTCAGTAGAAGCGTTATTGGTATCATTTGCAAACAAAAATACAATAATCCAGAAAACTTCAAATGTAATAACAATAACTTTCATGTTCTTGAGAATGTGGTCTTTTACCCGTGATTTCATTAAGAAGCCAGTAAGGAGTTTGTGGTTATTTGCGGCATAAGCATAATCGTTCATTTGGCAGAACGAAAAGGCGTTTTATTGCTTCGTAATATCTAGTGGGATACTAATTACATAAGAAGATATCATATGTTTAACTGTGCGCGTGTTTAGGTAATCTTTTATATACTTCGCAAACAGGTAGAATAATTGAACCTGAAAATACCGCATGGCGTACGATATTTTCAAATAATTGTGGGGTGCAGCCAAAACGGCTAGGATTCTCACTGATGTCATGTGTTGAAAAGATAAGCCAACCCTTCCGTATTGCGTTCTGTTCTATCATGCGCTTCAAGGAGTGCTCGGTTTCCCGATTTATGGTGTCTATAAAACAGGAGTATAATAAATTTAGATCAATCATTCCATAGTTGAAGGTTTGCCCTCCACCTCTGCAACAGTTGAAATGCTTGCCTGCTACAAATTTGTTTCGGGGATGTGGCTGTGCCTTTGGGTAGGACATCGATGCAAAATTGTCCCCCCCTACAATTGTGCGTAGTGCTTTTCGGTTATTAATAAGTGACTGTTCGAAAGCCTCGGAATTGCCTTTCCATGCGTCTATGTGGTCATACGTATGACATCCCAATTCGTGGCCTTCTTTGAGTAGCATAATTAAATGTTCCATTCTAAAAAGGGAACCAACTGGGGATCTTTTATTCATTAGTCCGAGTGATACGTAGTACGAGCCCCTTAAGGAATATTTTTGCAAAATATGGCCACCGTTATCATATGCAGAGCAGGGAAAATCATCAAAAGTAAAGGAAATATATGCATGGTCGGCATTCCACATATACGGTCGCTGTGAGAAAATCCTACTTATGCTATTCCTGAAATGATTGCTGATTCGCGATCGAATTAAACTATAGTCGTGTTGTGGAAAGGGCATTTATAATTCCCAATTATTCTATTCCGAATCGCGTATGGCGATGTTGCGATGTTTCGCGGGAATAGGAAATAAAGTGTAACTGTCGGTCGTAATGGACATAGTATTACGAGATCCAATTAATCAAAGAGCCGAAATATTGATGCAAGGACATGCGATTAGTGATGGCCACATGTGTGTGCGCATATCGCGATAGGACTGTGTGACCTGCATAATGTAAAGAGCGAAAAGACAGGGGCGTATAAAAATGCATCGGGAATATCTTACTGAACGTCGGATGATAACAATACCTCTGTCTGTGGGTGTGCTTTGCCAGGGGGTGTAACTTTCTTTCTGCAAATTCAGTTTAGTTCTTTTGAATCTGATTTGGTTTTGGGACTGAAGTGGAGGCGAGGGAACCGAGCCGGAACGAAGGTCCCAAAACCAAATCAGACAGCCTTGTAGTGGTGGGCCAAATCTGTTTTCCTGTTCTTTTGAACGACCAATTCAATTGAAAGGAAACCGAAGTGGCCCACCAATCCGACTGTAACGTAGTAGATACCGTAGTGCAACTGCTTAGCGAATCTGGGCTGTCCCAGATGGCAGAGGCCATGCGAATTATGCTCAACGAAGCCATGAGAATCGAGCGGTCTCGGGCAATTGAGGCTGAACCATACCAGCGGACCGAGCGCCGGAGAGGATACGCCAACGGGTTTAAGCCAAAAACAGTGAATACGCGTCTGGGAGCCATCACGTTTGATGTACCGCAAACCCGAGACATCGAGTTTTTCCCATCAGCTCTGGAAAAGGGCATCCGCAGCGAACGGGCGCTAAAGCTTGCTATCGCAGAGATGTACGTTCAGGGTGTGTCCACCCGCAAGGTCACCGAAGTCATGCAGCAGCTCTGCGGACTCGACGTGTCGAGCGCCCAGGTCAGCCGCGCCACCCAGTTGCTGGACGAAGAGCTGGCGGCCTGGCGCCAACGACCGATTGGTAGGATCCAATACCTGATTCTGGATGCCCGATACGAAAAGATTCGCCATGGCGGTTCCGTGGTTTCCTGCGCCGTGCTCATTGCGGTGGGAATCACACCCGAGGGGCGCCGCAGTCTGCTGGGTGTGAGCGTCTCGTTAAGCGAAGCGGAAGTGCATTGGCGCGATTTTATTGCCAATTTGCAGGATCGAGGGATGCATGGCGTCAAACTGATGGTCAGCGACAATCATGCCGGCCTGAAAGCTGCACGCGAAGCACGCCTTCCCGGTGTACTTTGGCAACGATGCCAGTTTCACTTGCAGCAGAATGCCTGCCATGCAGAAGCCGATCGCCTTCTGCAGCTTACTGTGAAAAAAAACGAGAAAACGGCACCAAAACTTGTAGCCTGGATGTCCGAGAATGTGCCTGAAGGCCTGACCGTATTTGCGTTTCCGGAAGCACATCGCCGCTGCTTGCGGACCTCCAATATGCTCGAACGAACCAACAAGGAGATAAAACGCCGCACCAGAGTTGCCACGCTGTTCCCAAACGAGGCCTCCCTGCTGCGGTTAGTCAACGCAGTTTTGATGGAAATCAGCGAAGAATGGGAAACTGAAAAGCTTTACTTACGAATGGAAAACGGTGGCACCGTCACACAGTAAAAATGAATTTAAAAAAATAAAGTTTCTTCGCTTTTTGCCAGAGCAAAGCAATGCCAACCCTATCGGCGTGATCGATTAAACATACCACTATTTATTAGGTGAGGATCTATCAATCCTTCGGATCAAAACGCGAGTGGGAGCAAAGGAAGGGCATAGCCATTTCCTTTATGAGTGAGACAAATTGAACAATAGGCAAGGGTCCCTTAAACAAAATAGTTATCAGCAAAAGGTAGATTGCAGTGCAGGCGCAGGATGAAACAACTATTTTATTTATGAGATGAAGGCTGTTAAACATGAATGAAATGGAAGCGCTGCAATAATATAGAAATCCAAGGCAAATGCCACAGCTGAGCATGGCTGCTATCCAATAACGCCAAAGAACGCTCAAAATATCTTTATATGTCAACTTGAATGGTCGGCCTGCATAACATAGGGCTGGTATGGCCAGGACATAATAGGACAGTGTATAGGAAACAGCCAATCCTATTACGCCGTACCGTATTCCCAATAAAAGAAATATTACCGTTATGGCTAAGGAGAACAATCCCCATCGAAACATCTTATTAGGCGTTCCAAGAGATAGATGAAGCCAACTATTCGTATAATATATAAACATTATTCCAATGCAGGTACTCAGAAGTGAAAGTAAAATACCTGCCGTATGCCACTGAGGACCCAATAGCAACAATACAAGACGTGGCCCATTCAGTGTCATTATTGCGCTGGCGAGCATTCCAATAAATGCAATAATGGATATAATATGCAAATACATTTTGCGGTATCGTTCTTGATCATTAGCAACTCTACTCCAAGTCGCGATGGCCACGTTTGCTACAGGAGAAATCAACTGACTTGGAAGAGTGTGAGCCAAATGATAGGCACGATCGTAGAAGCCTAATTGCGCTGGTCCTGCAAATCGTCCAATTAAAACCTTGTCAATGTTTCTTTTTAAATAGGTTACCACAAATGAACAATAGGTGCTGATTCCATATTTAATAAGTGGCATAACATTGGTGTTAAAATTAGGAGAACTAGGCCTCCATCTGCAAAGAATCCATGAGGCAATAGCTGTAAATAAAGGTAATGAAACCCAGCGCATAACCAAAGACCAATACATGTACTGTTTGTAGGCCATTAGGATTGCTAATAACGTGCTTAAGAGGGTAGATATAAGCGCAATCATCGAAACTGTAGTGAATCGTAACGCGCGATTGAGCAGGGCCATATGCTCTGTTGAGATTGCAACAAAAACAATCGAGGATGAAATAATCGCTAGGACTGCATTTAGCCTCATATCTTTATAGAAGGAGGAAATGAGCGGTCCGGAGCATATAAGCATGGCAGCCAAGGCACAGCTTGCAGCAAAATTTAGCCAAAAAATGTTGCTGACTTCAAAATGATTTAGGTTTGATTTCTGAATTATGGCTTCGGTAAAGCCATTAAATCCAAAATTTTGCAAAAGCAGGCTTGCGCTTAAAGCCATTGTAACAAGTCCAAAATCATCCGGCGTAAGAATTCGGGCGAGAATTATTGTCCCGATGGTAGAAATGGCAAAGCTAAGAAATTGCGCGATAATGGTGATAGTTGCGCCGCGTATTGCATGAGATCTCAGTGCTGCGGGTGCCTGCTTTGTAATGAAGTAATCATGTGTCATCAAAGGAGTCCGATTTATCTATATAAACGAGAAGCGGGGTCGATCCGGTGATTTATGGCGCGGGATGAAAAGGAGGCATGCATAATATAGAGACAAATAGTTGCGAAAGGTCATGCGGGCATTCAATGGAATATTAATTAGGAATTGATCCCCACAGCGTTAACATATTGCTTAAGCATGCAACATATTGCTCATTGAGCGCATGGAAAAGGCAGTGGATTAGGCTCTGATCCAGCTGCCAAGATTACAAACAGAATGAGACATATTGTGCTCTGTGGTTCAAATCAGGCGCATGCATTTGGGCCCTTTAATTGTATCGCGGATCGTTAAGATATGTTTGTCCCGATTAAACGCAACAACAAACAGTTGCGGCCTACATTCCGCAGTTTCGACTGGGTAGTCTGAGGAATTATGGACTGAAGCCACCGCAGCGGATCAGGCATAGACGGCTTTGTCCACCTCCAATAATTCAAGTAACTGCCGCTGAGGCGGCGTTAGCTGAATGGTAAATGTCACCGTCTCTTCTCCTCGCTGGAACTCATACCAGCAAACGCTACTAAACATTTCCAGGAGTCTGGCTGTGGTAGGCGTCTTGGATGGCCTGCCCTCGGGCAAGATCGGCAGACTTTCCAGTCCTTGCCGCGCCATTCCCTTGCGTAGTGCCCGATCAATCAAGGCATCGAGCATCATGGCCAGGAACGCGGCATGCGCCAGGCCTGCCGCCCGCTGCGGCTTTTTCAGGTATACGGGCGCCACTTCCAGTTCGGTTTTCAACAGTGAATGGCGTTTTTCAACGTGGGGCTGGTACTTGTATATGAGCAGCAACTCCTTCTTGGATACCCTGCGCGGGGCCAGGTTGGTGACCAGGGGGAAAACGCCATCGGTTCTGGATTCAGCCCGGATGGTTACCTTGATGCGTTCATACTCCAACCGGTACTGCCGCGAGCGGACTTGACGTACGGGATCGTTTTTTCCAGGCCGGCCGCGGCACAAACGGGGCAGCTCTATGTGGGTTTCCGTTCGCACCTTGATGCGAAAGAATCTCGTGCACTCAGATTTGCGGAGGATGGCCTTGGCCGCCTGCAGTATGGCTGGCCGGCTGCGCAGCGCCCTGGTATTCGCTCTTGCCGCCAGACCGAACAACTCGGCTTCGCTCCTGCGCAATGCTGTCTCGCGCGCATCGGCGTCGTGCTCGGCTTTTTGGGAACTGCGGCACCACAGGAGGCGGTATCCCTCCTCGGTTTTCTCTGGGCCGGCAAGAGTGGTCGCATAGACATCCGGCGGATCGTTCTGTCTGCGTTTGTTTTCCATGACCAGGATACGGCGCCAGCGTGCGCGCAGACCTTCGCGCAATTGGCGACGAAAGCTCTGGTCTTCGGCCCGGGTGCGGGGAAGCACCGAGACAAATTTTCCGCCATAGCTGGCAATGTGCGCGAGATTCTTGCGGGTGGCCAGTTTGCAGTCCGCAACATAGATGAAATCGTTTCGGCCCAGAAGCCGGCGCAGATAGTCGACATTACTGATATGGATCGTATCGTCTGTGCGGTTTCCACTGTAGACCTCATGGGAGAGCGGGACCGCGCCGTCGGCGGCGATGTTGAGACCGAAGATCAGCTGTTTGAGATCTGGCCGATGATCCTTGTTGTGGCCCTGCGTGATGCGCGGCTCTCGAAAAGAGCCGGCATACTGCCCGTGGAAGGTCACCGTCGTGGTGTCGTGATGAATGCGGGCGGTGTCAATCTCGAACTGCTTGATGACGTGCAGAGCCATGCGGAAAAAGAGGCTGCGGGCCTACAGGGACATCAGTGCGTCCAGCGTGCGCGCCACCCGATCGTCGTTGATCGAAGCCTTCTCCTCGGGATTCAGCCCGAGGGCCGCGGCGGTAAAAGGGTCCGCCCATTCGGCGATTCGGTACAGCGGCGAGGGAGACAGCAGAATGTTCTGTACGAGCACGGCGAGCGTTTGGGCATGAGCGGGCGTCTGACGGCCGGTGCCGAGGCAGGAGCCAACGATGCGGGAAAAAGCCATGCGATCCAGAAAATGGCGGATGAGCGGCAGCGGGCCGACATGATACACCCTGTGTTGGGCGTCTCCCCGGCGGGTGCGGACCTGGCGACTCTGGCCGTCGATTTTGGAATACATGCCTCAGATCTCCTGGTTGCCGGTGTCTGCCGGAGCCGGAGGCGGCGATTGACACAGCCGCCGCCGAGCGTCGCGGCACAAGGGGAAAACGTAGATGTCTTTGATGGCTCGCCCCCGGGCGCGATTGTCCCGGTCCATACGCCCGCGGCCCTGGGTCTTGCCCAAATGGATCCAGTTGGCTGCACGGTACGAAGTGCCGCGGAAACGGGCAGAGTCGACGAGGGTCTCGAGCAGCAGCGGGCGGTAGCCATACACTTGCTGCCAATCTTCGGGAAGTTGATGCGCGGCCAGGGACAGGATCTTGCTCGCCAGTCCGCGCACGGAAACCCAGGGCAAAATCAGAAAACGGGAATTGGCGACGACATACTGCAGGTTGCGTCGGCGCTGTTGGTCGTTCCAGCCGACCCAGGCATCGCGCGGGGCCATCTTCCAGGCCGGGCTGGAGAAAAGCAGACAGGCCAAATACGTTCCCGGCTTTCGCGTCGAGTGGACCAGGTAGCGTAGATTGGCGCCGAAGGAGACGCGAAAGCGAAGATAGTGGTAACGATCGATGAACTGGTTCCAGAGCGAACTGAGCTCGAGCCCCCCGACCCGTTGGAGCAGAAGCGGCGTGTAATCCCCCGCCGTGCCGGTCAGGGGAGCCTGGGCATCGCTCTCGCTCCCTACGACAACCCGGCGGGGACGGGAAGGTGCAGTCTTGCGCACGGCGGGAAGAGAGACCAGCCCTTCGGCCTGCAACAGCTCCAGCACGCTGCGGCATTCCTTGTACTTGAGCTTTCCGTTCGGACGCTTCCACTCGAGCAGCTCGCACAGCGTGTTGGCCAGTTCCGTCAGCGACAGCGCCGAGAAATCACGAACCAACTCCTGGATCAGGTCGAAATCCGAGGAAGAAAAGAAGCGTCCAAAGAACTCGCGTACAGCAAAGGATCTGGAATCCACGATTGCGTTCTCCGCAATCTACAGTAGCCGTAAGCAGGAAACGTGTCCAGAAAATAATGAGCAACCCTGCAAAACCTATAAAGCTTTGCCCAATAGAAGGCTGTGCGCCTGATGCGACCAACGGCGAAACCGCCGCGAAAGGATCAATCCGAGAGTCCGATGTATACTGCGGCTGAGCGATAGTGTCGCTGTTTTGCGCAAGGGAGGGTGCAGGTGCCTATTGAGAGTTCCTGAATACCTTGAACATATTGTTGAGCCACTAAAAATACAACATCTGCAAATCGAGTGGCGCAAAACAGGAAATCGGAG
The DNA here is from genome assembly GCA_964499575.1 of uncultured Oscillospiraceae bacterium. Taxonomy (GTDB): domain Bacteria; phylum Bacillota; class Clostridia; order Saccharofermentanales; family Saccharofermentanaceae; genus JAAYCT01. Next base: position 21,808 of record CAZCLK010000024.1, read on the forward strand.
AATGGGAGAGAATCTCTAAACCGTAATGTCCGCAAAGAGTTATAAAATACGTAAATTGCTCAGACTACCCAGTCGAAACTGCGGAATGTAGGTTGCAGGCAAAAGAAACCGGGTATTTCCTTCGTAGTTAAGCGGGATTTTTCTATGGCTGGGGCAACTGTCTACATAAGAAATGTGAAATATATGTTGATATAGCTAAAACAGTTGACTTGTTAGATAGTCTCCGATAACTCGATTTGCAAATATGTTATAGTGGGGATCTAGTGCAAATCTTAATTGTTTGCCCTCGTTGAAGTGTTTTTGCAAAATCGGACGGCAGGTAACATATTTTATTTTTCTTTTTTTGCAGTACTCCTTAATTGAATCATCATAGAATGATACGCTAAAATTGCTTGGATCCATTCCATAGCGTATCACATAATCATGCAAGTTGAAACTATCAATTATTGGCAAATAGATAAGGATTAACTCCACATTTAAATTCCTGCAATAGGAATTAAAGTTATCGATATATGCTTCGAAGCGACGCCACATATCTGGATCGCGCATTCGATTATTGCTGGAATAAAGCTCTATAAAATCGCGTGAATCATTGGATATTTTGTAGTCAAACCATTTTGCCTGTGCACGCCGAATTCCATCTCTGAAATAGCAGTAGGATGAGGAAATGTTTCCAAGGGTGAGTCTTATCAATGGTAGAAACCATTCATTTTCCGGAAAAACGTAACCATTAATCACCCGCAAATGATTATTTATCATATCAAATTTGGGAACATGCAGGTCGTTAATGCAGAAGAATAATCTTGAGGGTTTTCTGGCGTGACTCCTCAGGAACTCCTTTAATAGATATTCCTGATCCAAGAAATAGTGACCACCTGTTGCCATGTTTAGTACTTCAATATTATGCATGGACGCATAGGCATCAAAGATCCCTACAAAGGTGTCTTCAAAATTTACGCCATTTGCGAAAACTTCGGAAGCACCAAGAAATACATTATAATCGTTATTATAAATATCTCTTTCACCTGTGCGTTTATCTCGGAATCCAAAAGAATTTGTATGGATGGTATAAGTATACGCTGGGATTGTGGTTACTTTGGTGATGTTTTTCTTTAGTCGGAAAGAATCATGATATTCTTCATATAGTCCCTCAGTGACATTAGAGGGAGTATGGCCCATTATCCTTAATCCTATTTCGTGAATTAGGAAGCAAAGGATGAGCGTGAATAGAGGTGCGTATAGACGACATGATTTGCTGTAAAGGCTGAAGCTCATATGTTCTTCGGGTGTGCTAAATATGGGGCCCTGTGCAAATTCAATCTGGTTCAGTTTAATCTGATTAGATATTGTGGTTATCGTTCTGGCCCGATTCCCAAGGCGACACTTTGGTTACAAAGCCTAATAAGACAGCCTTGTAGTGGTGAGCCAAATTCGTTTCCTGTTCTTTTGGACATTAACGCGGATAATCACGAGAAGTAAGAAACGAAGCCACATTGCTCCGAAATGGCGCCTCTGGTCAGCAAAATCCTGCTGCGACGGCATGCGGGATGAGGAAATAGGCAATAAGATCGTCACCATGCAGGTAAAACGCGCCGCGAGGGACATCATTGGACACACCTATTCCGAATGGTGGTAGCAATTGCGTTAAATGCATTGGATCACGGCAAGTTCAGGTTATGGCGGCAACGGATCTGGCGATCCTTTTCCAGCAGTCGAGCCAGGCGTAGTTCACTGGAAAATGAAGAACAATTCGACGAACGGATCTCTTCACCCAGACTGGCATTTTCAAAAGGCGTTCTCGCAGCGTTGACACTTGTGCTGCCGCCAAAGCGGTGCCTGCCGCCCGCACACGCATCTGCTGCATGAGCACATCCGCGGCTGCGGTCATGAAGACTCGAAGTTGATTGGCCAAAAAGCTTGTGCAACTGGTCCGATCAATCTCCAACCCATGATGCAGCTCTTTGATTCGATTCTCGGCATCTCCTCTGCCGCGGTAGATTCCGTAAACTCTTTCGGGCTTGTGCGGAAGATTTGTGACAACGAAGCGGTCATTGTCCCTGGGATCGCGGCCGGGAAACCTCACAACCTCCGCCTTGATAATAATGCGGCGGCGGTGAGACCATTTCCGGGCGGCGTGGCGTGTTTCGCTGAAGAGGGTCTCGGTTTTGCCGGTCTTTCTGGATTTCATGCGGACTTTGCCCATCAGGCGGCGGGATCTCTTCTCCAGTCTGGAATTGCCGGGCATACCGACCAGATATTGCACACCCTCGGACTCAAGATAATCGAGGATCGAGGGTGTTGCGAACCCGCCATCGAGCCTGACACGAAAACGGGTTTTGGGGAATGCTTCCCTCAGTCGGGCCAGGAGCCTCTTCAGGATCCCGATGGTCCCGTGTGACGCATGTGCGTTCCCGGGCAGCAGGACAACGGTAAAGAGATACTTTTCTGTTTCGTCATTGAACTGCAGCGTCCCGACCATGGGCAGATAACAGAACGAGTCGTAGTGCCCGTTCAAGAAGGTGAGTTGCTGCGCCCCGTGCGTGGGGTCGTCCGTGGGATCCAGGTCAA
>CAZCLK010000025.1:0-20878 GCA_964499575.1 uncultured Oscillospiraceae bacterium
GTTGCAACTAACACATTACCACCAGAGGGGCGCCCTTTTATTATGCGTGGCTGCCTCTAAGAGGTCCTATGAACATACCATTTCTGGATCTAGTAACCCCGCATGTTGAGTTAGAAGAAGAACTTATCGCCGTAGTCCGCAACGCCCTCCGCACCGCCCACTTCATCGGCGGCCCCGAGGTAGAAGGTTTCGAGAAGGAGTGGGCCGCCTACTGCAACACCGACTACGCCATCGGCGTCGGCAGCGGCACGGACGCCCTCCGCTTCGCCCTGATCGCCGCCGGCATCGGCAAAGGCGACACCGTCGTCACGGTCCCAAATACGTTTATCGCCACGACCGAAGCCATCTCCCAGGCGGGCGCCGAAATCGCCTTCGTCGACATCGACGAGCGCACCTACAACATGGATCCGGCAAAGCTCAAGGTTTATCTCGAGACGCACCTGAAGCCGAAGGCGGTCGTTCCGGTCCATCTCTACGGCCAGATGTGCGACATGGACGCCATCCTGGACCTGGCGGAGCAGTACAATTTGATAGTTATCGAGGACGCCTGCCAGGCCCACGGTGCGGAGTATTTCTCCAAGAAGCATAACAAGTGGTTTAAAGCCGGATCGATGGGAAAAGCCGCCGCCTTCAGCTTCTATCCCGGCAAGAACCTCGGCGCTTGCGGCGAGGCCGGAGCGGTCACAACAAACGATCTCGAGATCGCAAAGAAGGTGAAGATGCTGCGGGATCACGGCCAATCCAAAAAGTACTACCACGACATTGAGGGCTACAACGGTCGCCTGGATGCCATTCAGGCCGGGTTCTTGAGGGTAAAGTTGCACCATTTGGATGACTGGAAGCAGAGGCGGCGCGAAGCTGCCCACCGGTACAATGAATTGCTTCCAGAAATGCTCACTCCGTACGAGCCCGATTGGTCCCGCGCTGTTTATCATCTTTACATAGTAAGAGTTGCGCGGAGAGACGCTCTTCAGAAGCGTTTGAGCGATGCGGGTATCGGCACGGCGCTGCACTATCCGGTACCTCTGCATCTTCAGAACGCCTATCCATCAGAATCCGGTTCATTTCCTATAACCGAGAAAGCCGCTGCCGAAATCATTTCCCTGCCGATGTTTCCGCAGTTGAACTCCGAATCCCAGACACGCATCGCTAATATAATCAACGGCTTTGCCAACAGTTGATTCATGTTGCCACTCCCGCAAACGGCGATTGTCCGGGATATGCGTTACGGCACATACGCTCCTCCGGCATAGGTTACATTGTCATAGAAGGCATTCCGCTACAGTTAAGCAATTGTCAGATTGCAGCCGTGGCGGACGCAAGAATAGTGGGCGATTTGCCTCTCCCACATGAGAACACATGGATTCCCGGAGATGGTTCGCCGCCATTGTGACCCCCGGGAATCTTTTTTTACCGACCAACTTCATTCACAAACGCACTCTGACGGCCATGATTCCAACAAGTCTCCAGAGAAGGGCGCTTTCTGAAGACCGATGAGGCGAGTCATCTACAGCCAGAAAAGAGGGCTCCATAAACCACCTAGTACGTTTTTATTACCAGTTGAAACCCCTGCTTCCGCGATCACTACAGATTTGGCTGCGGCAGTATCGGGCCAAAAGGCTTCGGTTGATGCACTCAAATGTTTGGCCGATCGACAAGCAAGCCTCGATCAAGCCAAGAGACTGGAACACATGGCCGGGTGACAAGCAGTTTGCCCTTGTACTCACTCATGACGTGGAAACTGCTCTGGGATGTGCTCGTTGTTTGGACCTGATGCAGATTGAAAAGGGTCTGGGTTTCCGCTCGGCCTTTTACTTTTTGGCAGAAAGCTATTCCGTTCCCCGAACCATTCGTGAGGCTTTATCCGACAACGGTTTCGAGATTGGGCTGCATGGAATAAATCACGATGTGTCTCCATTCTACTCAAAGCCCAATTTCCGCAAGAACGCGAAACGGATAAATCGCTATATTCATGCGTGGAACGTGGCAGGATTTCGCGCCCCATCCATGCACAGCAACCTGCAATGGATGCACGATCTCGACATCGAATACGATGCTTCCACTTTTGACGTGGACCCGTTTGAGCCGCAGCCGGACGGGATGCGGACGATTTTCCCTTTCTGGGTTTCGGGTGGCGATAGCGATACAGGGTATGTGGAACTTCCCTATACCCTGCCCCAGGACTTTACTCTTTTCGTCATTCTGCGGGAGCAGTCAATCGACCTGTGGAAACTTAAGCTCGACTGGCTCGCGGATAACGGAGGGATGGCGCTCATCATTACGCACTCTGATTATATGGGTTTTACAGAGTCAAGGCGCCGACGCGAAGAATACCCGGTCGCGTACTATCGGCAGTTCCTTGAATATGTCAAAAACAGGTACTGCGACAAATATTGGCATGCACTGCCAAGAGAGATGGCGGCTTTCTGGAAAGCCCGATATTCAAAGGCTTGGCAGGGGAATTCAAAAGAAACCCTGAATGCAATACCTCGCTGTATGCATAGCGATACTTCCCGCATGTTTTGAGGGAATAGCCGCGGAAAACAGGGGCTAAAGTAATCCCCATAGGAGACACCTTGAAGATCAGCATATTTGGGCTTGGATACGTCGGAGCCGTGAGTTCGGCCTGTTTTGGCCAGTTGGGACATCAGGTTATTGGTGTGGACTCCGACAGGGCAAAAGTGGATTTGATTAATCAAGGAAAGTCTCCGATTATTGAAAGAAACCTGGATAGCATCATCTTTGAACAACACCGCCTGGGAAGGATCGCGGCGACGGACAAAGCGACTGATGCCGTAAAGGCCACCGAGCTCTCCCTTATCTGCGTGGGGACGCCTTCCACCGCAAATGGCCATCTGGATCTTAGCTCCATATACAAAGTAGCGGAAGAAATCGGTGCGGGAATTGGAGGGAAACCCGGTTTTCACACCGTTGCCATAAGATCCACTGTTCTGCCCGGCACAAACGATCAAGTCGCAGAACTGATAACGGGGACATCAGGCAAGGTCAACGGCAAAGACTTCTCCATTGTATCCAACCCGGAGTTCCTGAGAGAGGGGAGCGCAGTCAAAGACTTTTATTCGGCCCCGTTCACGCTTATAGGAGCCAGGTACAACGATCGAGGTGAAGAGGTTGTAAAGAGAGCTTATGAGGGCATCCAGTCGCCCGTCAAGGTTGTCGACATCAAAGTCGCTGAGACCATTAAGTACGTAAACAATGCCTTTCATGCACTGAAAATAACCTTTGCCAACGAAATTGGGAACATATGCAAGAGCATGGGCATTGATTCACACGCCCTCATGGAGATTTTCTGCCTTGATCACAAATTGAACCTTTCCCCCTATTATCTGAAGCCCGGATTTGCCTATGGCGGCTCATGCCTTCCCAAGGATCTCAAAGGGTTAGTGACCATGGCCCACGATGCATACCTGGACTGTCCGGTGATACGTGCAATTGAAGGCAGCAACGAGTCCCAGAAAAGGCTGGTCCTCGACAAAATCGTTTCTTTCGGAAAAAGGAAAATTGGTTTTCTCGGCTTGACCTTCAAGGCAGAAACAGACGACCTGCGCAACAGCCCGATAGTAGATGTGATCGAACACTTGATCGGCAAGGGATTTGAGGTGGCAATTTTTGACCAAAACGTCCACCTGTCGAAGCTGATCGGAGCAAATAAGAAGTTCATTCTGGAAAGGATCCCTCTCATCTCGCAGTTTATCAAAGAAGACATGGAGGAATTGGTAAAGAACTCAGAGGTAATTGTCGTCGTTAACAATGAACCTGATTTTTCCGCGCTATTGAGCCGGGTCCCGCCCGACAAATTCATTTATGACCTCGTCAATGTAGATTACGAAGGCAGGGTTAACTCCACAAACTACGAGGGCATTTCGTGGTAAAAAGGCACGTTCTCTTCATTATTGAAAACCAGTCCGTTCCCTATGATGTAAGGGTGTGGTCCGAGGCCCTCGCCATGAAAGACGCGGGCTACCCCGTATCGGTAATATGCCCGTCGAATTCCCGCGGAACTGAAAGGCATGAAGTTCTGGACGGCATCGAGATTCACAGGCATCCCATGCCGGTGGAGGCGAATTCGAGAGCCAATTATTTGCGGGAATACTCTAATGCTCTTTTTTGGGAACTTTTGCTTTCTCTGAAGCTCATGGTGAAAAAGCCCTTTCATATAATACATGCCGGCAATCCTCCGGATCACGTATTCCTGCTGGCGCTTTTTTACCGGATATTCGGAGTAAAATACATTTTTGATCACCATGACATCATGCCGGAAACATATATCGCCAAATTCGGCAAAAAGGATTTTCTTCATAAAGCCCTGCTTTTCATTGAGAAGTTGACTTTTAAAACAGCCGATGTTGTCGTATCGACCAATGAGAGCTATAGGCGAATAGCCATTGAAAGGGGAGGTAAGAATCCGGACGAGGTATTTGTCGTGAGGAATGGTCCGGATTTGTCCCGGGTGATATTCAAAAGCCCCAATGAGAGCCTAAAGGAGGGATTTGAGTACCTCGTAGCCTACCTGGGAACGATGAACAAGCAGGAGGGAATCGATAATCTTCTCGAGTCAGTAAGGCACATTGTTTATTCCAGGAATATTACCAATATAAAATTTGTGCTCATCGGTACAGGGTCGGAATGGAACAATTTAGTTGCCCTCTCCAAAGAAATGAAAATCGAGAGATATGTAAGGTTCACGGGATTCATACCGTACGATACGCTCTATGAGATACTTGCCACGGCCGATATTTGCGTAAATCCTGAGCTAAGCAATGAATTCACCGACAAATCGACGATGATCAAGATAATGGATTATATGGCCTTCGGAAAGCCTATCGTGATGTACCACACTCGCGAAGGCAAGGTAACCGCCGGAGAATCGGCTGTTTATGTCGAAAACAGCAGCCCGGCCGAGTTTGCAGATGAATTGTTGGATTTGCTGTCTAACAAGGCAAAGAGAGAGTGGATGGGCCGCATCGCCAGGGCGCGAATCGAACAAGAGCTAAACTGGGAGATGCAAAAGGCCAACCTGCTCAGGGCGTATAGGTATCTTGAGACGAATCGCTGATTGGGGCAAAGCAGGGCGGATGAGTCATCTCACAATAACCTTCTGAGAGAGGCGCTGATGGTTCCTGCGTATGTTCTGGTCACTCCCGCGCGTAACGAAGAAGCTTACATAGATAAGACCCTACAATCGATGGTGTCACAGACGGTGCCACCCCTTAAATGGATTATTGTAAGCGATGGATCCACAGACCGCACGGATGAGATTGTGAGGAGGTATAAGAGCGCGTGCTCCTGGATAGAGCTTTTGCGGATGCCTGAGCACAACGACCGCCATTTTGCCGCAAAGGTTCATGCGTTTAACAAAGGGTATGCAAGGGTAAAGGATCTCAGCTATGCGATCATTGGAAGTCTTGATGCCGACCTTTCCTTCGACAAGGACTACATGCCGTATCTCCTGATGAAATTTGCGGAGCAGCCGGAGCTTGGCGTCGCCGGGACACCATTTGTAGAAGACAGCGCTGGAGGCTACGATTACCGGTTCACGAATATCGAGCACGTCTCGGGAGCATGCCAGTTATTTCGGCGAGCATGTTTCGAAGCCATCGGTGGGTACAAGGCGATTAGGGAGGGAGGAATCGACTGGGTCGCCGTCACGACAGCACGGATGTACGGCTGGAAAACCAGGACTTTCACCGATAAGACAATTTTTCATCATAGGAAAATGGGCACGGGAACTGCGCGCCTTCTAAACTCGAAATTCAAACTCGGTCAAAAAGACTATTTTCTTGGCAACCATCCCTTTTGGGAACTGCTGAGAGCTGGCTATCAAATGGCAAAAGGAACGCCTCGACTTATCGGCGGAGCCACGCTTTTGGCCGGCTACCTTTCGGCTTATCTAAAAAGACCTGAGCGGCCGATTTCAGACGACCTGCTTCGGTTTGTTCAAGCAGAGCAGATGGCGCGCCTCAGAAAACGGTATCCCGGCTATTTCCCGTGAAATAGTCGACAAACCAACAGTGTCCAAGGTTTTTCGGCATTGGGCGAGCGATAAAAGGAACTACCAAAGAATGAGCGAGATCTCAGACAAGATAAGGGATAGCGCTGCGAGGGTTGAGAAATGGATCGAGGATCATAACTACAAAGGGTACGAGCCCTTTGATGGTCTTTCCTCTCCCCTGCTACGCTTCACTTTTGGGAGTGTCCTGGGCGAGAGACTGCTGCAGCAGCTAATTCGGCAGGGTCCAGTAAATTTAAGGCCTTATCTTGGCGTTAAACCCTTAGATAGCACCAAGGGGAGAGGCTATATCGCGTGGGGCTATACAAAACTGTATGAGTTAACGAAACATGAGCAATACAAGCAAAAAGCTCTAACCTGCCTCGACTGGCTGGATCAGAACCGCTCTCCCCTCTACAGACATCACAGTTGGGGAAATCACTTTGAATATGCCAGCAGATCAGGACGGATACCCAAACATGAACCGACCATCGTCTGGACAAGCCTGATCGGGCATGTCTACCTCGATGCGTATGAGCTTTTCAAGGAAAGACGCCACTTAGACATTATCGAAAGCATACGAAACTGGATACTGAGTTTACCCAGGGAAAAGACCGACCGGGGCACCTGTCTGAGCTACGTTGCCTACACGCAGAGTACCATTCATAATTCAAATATGCACGGAGCCGCGTTTCTTGCCAGGGCAGCAAGGTTAAATAACGATACGGTTGGTTTGCATGAGGCAAGAGAAGCAATGGAATACAGTTGCTCAAGGCAATTGGAAAATGGAGCCTGGTACTATGGGGAAGATCCTAAATACCACTGGGTAGACAATTTCCACACAGGATACAACCTTGACAGTCTGAAACGGTACATTGCTGCTACCGAAGATGGGCACCACAAAGATAAACTATTATCCGGATATCGTTTTTTTAGAAACCACTTCCTTGATGAAAGTGGCAGGCCCAAGTACTATCACAACAGAGCGTACCCCATAGATATCCAGTGTGCTTCACAGGCAATCGAGACGCTCACCGAATTTTCGGATATGGACAAAGGGGCGCTCCCCCTGGCTTGCAAGGTGGCAGAATGGACGATAGACAATATGCAAGACCATGATGGCCATTTCTACTATCGAATATATCCTTCCGGGATTAAGGCAAAAGCCCCCATGATTCACTGGGGACAGGCAACGATGTACAAAGCTCTGAGTTATTTGCTTTTAAAGTCATCATCGTACTATTCCAAAGCGCTATAATTTCACAATAAACTCACCGTTACATCGCCTTGGCCGAAGTCTACGGCGGAATCTCCGTAATTCCGGTGCCTATCCATACCAATACACGCTTTTCTGTTCCAACAACTGTAATTGCTTTCCGAACTGTTTCGAGTTTATTAACCCGCGCGCAGCGCGATAGGCGTACGTGAAGCAAATCGACCCTCACATTTCAATCTGTGTCTGCACCTTTAAACGGCCTCATTTATTGGAACGTCTGCTGGCCAAGATCGGGACGCAGAATACAGGGGGCCTATTTCGGTATTCCGTTGTTGTAGTGGATAATGATGATCTCGAATCAGGGCGTGCAACGGTTGCGAGCGCAAGGCAGAAAGCAGAATTTCAAATCAACTATGATGTGGAACCCGAACGGAGCATATCACTGGCCAGGAACAGGACGGTACGCAATGCAAAGGGCAATCTCATTGCGTTTATCGATGATGACGAATTCCCAAATGATAATTGGCTTTTGAATCACTACAAAACGCTTTTGGAATCGGGCGCTGACGGTGTTCTAGGCCCAGTGAAACCGCATTTTGACGGAGCGGGTCCGCGCTGGCTGGTTAAAAGTGGATTACTGGAACGAAAAAGCTTAAAGACCGGAGAGGCTATCAGAGACTCCCGCCACACGCGCACAGGCAACGTTCTGCTCTGGAAAAGGTTATTTGAGGAAGAAGGCGCCTCCTTTGATCCAGCTTACGGCAGAAGTGGTGGTGGCGATGCCGTTTTCTTTAAACGATTGATGGGAAAAGGGAAACGCTTCGTATGGTCGAATGACGGCATTGTATACGAAACAGTGCCGCCCGAAAGATACAAACGAGTGTACTATGTTAAAAGGGCATTCACGAGAGGCATGACCGAAGCCTGGCATTCACCGCTGTTTGGTTACAGCACAGCCAAATCGTTGCTTGCACTCCCACTCTACGCTTCTATTTTGCCTTTCACCTATGTTTTTTGCGAACCTGTGTTCATGCGATACCTAGTAAAGATGTGCGACCATTTATCGAAACTCCTAACTCATTTAGGCATATCTGTAGTTAAAGAACGGCAATACTAAGAACCGGGGTGTTGGCAGCGGGCATGCTAATAATCAACGCAGATGACTATGGCATGAATAGATTGAGCACTGACCGGGCTCTGTCCTGTTTTGACAGCCTGCGAATTACTTCGGCCAGCGCCATGGTGTTCATGGCGGATTCCGAGAGAGCTGCGACCCTCGGGCTAGAGCAAAACTTGGATACCGGCTTGCACCTCAACTTTTCTCAGGAATTCACAGCCAAGATTATCTCCGATAAGCTGCGGGAAAGTCATCGGCGATTAAGATCGTTCTTTTCAATTGGCAGGTATGCCAGCCTTATTTACAATCCTCTGATTAGCAATGATTTCGAATATGTTTATCGGCGTCAATGCGACGAGTATATCCGATTGTATGGTGGCCCTCCTTCCCATATTGATGGCCATCGCCATTTGCATCTCTGCTTTAATATGTTGATCGGGCGTTATATTTCTCCAGGGACGAAGATACGGAGAAATTTTACATTTTGCCAGGGCGAAAAGAATGCAGTAAATCGGCTTGGAAGGCAGCTTTATGACTCATTTCTACGACGCCGATACACAATAACAGACTATTTCTTTGATATTTCACCAATTAGCTCCGAAAGACTTTGTAAAATGATCGCCTTCGCCAGATTTGCTTCTGTCGAGTTGATGGTGCACCCCGAAAGGCCTGATGAGTATAACTTCCTCATGAGCGACGATTTTGGACGCTCAATCCGGGGCATAGCCACAATATCCTATGATCTATTGCCCCTGCCCCTATAATTATCAGATTAAGTGAATTGAGCGGATCTTAAACCCACATATTTGAACAAATAAAGATATTGCAAAGCCCGCATACCCTTCCCGCAAATTCCTTCCACCCAGTCGATCGCGGCACGAGCAAGAATATAAGTAATTCGCAAATCCCTCTGCATTCGGTAGCCCTCTGTTCTTATGGTGCTGAGACACCTACCCCGTGTTAATTTAATGTAGAGGGTAGGGAGATAATTTGAGATGGGAATAGCAGAGATAAAGAAGGAGGTTGGGATGGATGCCCCGGAGTTGAGGGAAGGCGAGCGTAGCGAGACTTTCCGAAACGGAGGGGCATCCATCCCAACCATGGCGCCGGTCGCCGGCATTGTCGACCCGGAGGTCGAATCCAAAGCCCGACGCAGGCAATTCTCGGCCACATACAAGCGGCGCATTTTGGACGAAGCGGACAAGGGGGGCCCAGGCGCGATTGCCAGTCTTCTGAGGCGTGAGGGCCTGTATACATCCCATCTGACCACCTGTCGAAGGGCAGCGGGAATCGGGCGAGCTCGCCGGCCTGGAACCGCGCAGGCGGGGCAAGAAGCCTGCTCCGAAGAACCCGCTTGCCGGCGAAGTCCACCGGTTGGAGCTGGAAAACCGACGCCTGCAAAAACGGCTTCGGCAGGCCGAGATCATCATCGATGTCCAAAAAAAACTTTGCGATGTACTGGGTCTGACGGTTCCCCCGATCGAGCAGAGCGAGGACGACGAATGATCGCCTGTCAGGAATTGTCCAGGGACGTGGGGACAGTTGCCGCATGTCAGTCGCTGGATATTGCCAGGCCGACGTACTACCGCCGGCTTGGTGCCAGACACGACCAGGCCTCTTCCCGCCCCGCCGCAAGCTCTCAGTGTCGCCGAACGAGAGGGAATCCTGGATGTGCTGCATTCCGACAGGTTCGTGGATAAAGCCCCGACAGAGGTCTATGCCACATAGCTGGATGAAGGCACTTACCATTGTTCCATTCGGACCACGTACCGCGTTTTGGAAGAGACTGGCGAGGTCCGCGAACGCCGCGACCAAGCTCGTCATCCTCACTACAAAGCGCCAGAGCTTTTGGCGACTTCGTCCAATCAGGTCTGGTCTTGGGACATCACGAAACTAATCCGGACGGTAAAGTGGGCCTATTTCTATCTGTATGTAATCCTGGACATTTTCAGCCGGTACGTGGTCAGCTGGATGATTGCTCACCAGGAAAGCCGTGCGCTGGTCAAGCGTCTCATTGCCGAAACCTGTGAGAAGCAAAACATCCAGCCCGGCCAGCTGACGGTTCATGCCGACCGCATGTTTCTGATGATAATCCGTTTTCGGAGTCGCAGTTTGTAACCTTGAAGTATCGCCCGGGCTTTCCGGACCGCTTTGGTTCCATCCAGGATGTCAGGGCTTTTTGCCAGGACTTCTTTTCCTGGTATAACACTGACCACCGCCACACCGGCATCGGACTTCTTACTCCCGGGATGGTGCATTACGGCAAAGCCGAGGCCGTAATCGGCCAACGCCGCATCGTTCTCTCTACAGCTTTCGATGCCCATCCGGAGCGGCTTGTTCGGGGATTACCGGTTCCGCCGCAATTACCCGAGGCAGCATGGATCAACAATCAAAAGGCCGAATCCAACCATGTTACACTCGCCGAACAAACAGCGATTCCGGGGGTAGTAGGAGATGAACCATCGGAAGATCGTCGATCCTGGGGTATCCTGGAGCCCGGATTTTTAAATCAGGCGGGCAAAGCAGATGGAAATGACACTAAATTCGAAATAGAAGTGTCTCATAATCATTGATACGCTCCGAGCAGATCATCTCGCAAATGTTGAATTATTCAATTAATCCATACATAGGGTGATGATCTAGAGATTTTACGCTCTGATATTAACTGATGTGACTGGTCACAGCCATTAATCAAATGCGGCGAATTTTATTGCGATTAGAATGTAGAAAGGCGTTGCTCCATTATGTTAAAGCATTTGAATAACCTGCCCTCAGAATATTCTGCAGAGTTTGATAATATTGATAAAGATTCGTGGTACAAACTGCTTGATCTTTTCGATGACGCAAATATATACCAAACCTGGGCTTACGAGGAGGTTCGCCATGGCCGAAAGAATATGAGCCATTTTATTCTAAAAAATAACAACAAAGTCGTTGCCATCTCGCAAGCCAGAATTCTGAAGGTTCCCCTTTTGAAAATGGGAATGGCCTATATTCGATGGGGCCCGCTTTGGATACTTCGTGATACAAAACCCGACCTTGACATATTTAGGCATGCGGTTCGCGCTCTCGCCAATGAGTATGTATTAAGAAGAAATTATGTATTAAGGCTTCGCCCCATTCTTTTCGAACATGCTGCCCCGTATTCCGAAGTGTTAATGACAGAAGGCTATGATGAAGTGACGAGCGAAGGCAAACAAAGAACCTTCCTATTGTCTCTTAAGTACTCCATGGATGAATTGCGGCAAAACACCAATAAACAATGGAGGCGCCATCTAAAACTATCAGAACAAAATGGCTTTAACATTGTCACCGGCACCGCAGATGAGCAGTATGATGCCCTGATTCGAGTATATGAAGCCATGCTTGATATCAAGCGCTTTGATAAACCTAATGATATACACGAATTTCGCTTAATTCAACAAAGACTACCTGAGCACCTGAAAATGAATACGCTTTTGTGCTATTCAAATGGAGAACCCTGCGCCGCTGCTTTATGCACTACGATGGGAAACTCTGCAATGAATATCTATCGCGCCACAAATGGTGTAGGTAGAAATAACAATGCTTCGTATTTTCTACAATGGAAAGTGCTTGAATGGGCAAAACATCAACGTTCCAATATTTTTAATGTTAATGGAGTGAATCCAGAACGCAATCCCGGAACATTTAGCTTTAAAGCAGGGCTTTGTGGAAAGAAAGCCGCCGATGTGAGATATATTGGCGTTTTTGATTGCTGCCCACATTCAATACTGTCACATATCATGAAAGTAATCCAAATGGCACGATTCTCTTACAAACACGCGAACTACCGTTTAGCAACTTTCTTAAATTACTTAAGTTCACTTTGCACTGCCATTGTGCCTGGCTTTTTCCCTTCAAGGTCAACAAATGCAAAATAGCTATGCTGAAGTAAGCATTAAGGGTCAAATATTTAAACTGCCATTAATTCATATAAACGGTAAGGAGATAATTGTATCAGGTAACTTTTTAAAAATGGGTAAATTGAGAGGGGCAGCTTGGACATCGAACCAAAATCACTGCAATATTGATGAGCTCATCTCTGCATTAAGAGTTTTTGATCAGAAACCTGATCTTTTTACCTTTGCTCAGTCACTTCCCGAAACGCTGCCAAAATATAGCCATCATCTGGAATGGGACAATCTAGCTGTCGCCCGAACCGACAGCTATGACAAATGGTGGGCTAGTTTGCCGCAATCATCAAGAAAGAACGTAAGACGAGCCCACAAAAGGGGGGTGTTAATTAAGTTAGTGGACCTCGACAGTGATCTGATTAAAGGCATAGTTGGCATCTATAATGAAACCCCTGTTAGGCAAGGCAGAAAATTTTGGCATTACGGTAAGGATTTTGACTCCGTTAAAAAAGACAATGCCACATATCTCGATAAAAGCGAGTTTTTGGGCGCATTCTTTAACGACCAACTCATCGGTTTTATAAAACTTGTTTATTCAGGCGACACGGCTGGTATAATGCAAATCATTTCATTGGCAAAACATAGCGACAAAAGGCCAACAAGCGCATTGATCTCAAAAGCAGTGGAGGTATGCAATAGCAGAGGGGTACAGTATCTTACTTATGGCAACTATATTTATGGAACAGATAATTCAAGCCAGCTTATGGAATTCAAGCGCCGGAATGGCTTTGAGAAAATACTTATCCCCCGCTATTACATACCTCTCACAAAGAAAGGCCATATTGCACTCATGCTGCATTTTCACAAAGGCTTCAGAGCTTTTTTGCCATCTCGGGTTGATAAATCGCTTCGAATGATTCGATCAATATTTTACAGAATTCGTTTTTCTGATCGATATTCAATAAATGAATAAGCCAAGCTAAAATACACACTTTTTGCGTGTGCATATCACTGTTCTTGCGAAAATAGGCCCAAGGAAACAGCGAGAGGCACAAGTCGATCGTCGTAGAGTTCAAAGCGTACATGGCTTCGTCGAGATCCACGCCGAAATCCTTTTTAATATACAGGATTCTTGCCTCGGGAATCATTGTCTGTCCAAAGTCTGCGAAAATGCGCGAATCCCGTTCGCATTGAAGAGCGTGTTGCGAGCTACTGTGCACCGTATCCCCATGTGGTAGAGCTTATTTTTAGCAACGCGGAAACATACCTCGATATCCCGGAATTGTTCGCGCTAAGTCAATTGGGAAAAAACCATGCACTTGTATTGATCCCAACATTATAAGGCTCTCACTTTGTGCTCGTTGTCGTAGCGACTCACGCACTTCTATAATCGTAGTGCGAAAGATAACTAACGATTTTAGAAAAGACCGTGCTCCCATGTTCATACCAGTGCCACTCCATCCGGGTTCCTACATATTGGTGGCTTTTTCGGGGATTCGCTTTCATATCGCATAATTACACCATTGGACTTCAATTACATATAATCAATAGCTTATACACAGGGATGTATGTAACATTGGGACAGTAGTGATTATAAGTATTACTTAAGCCGGCGTAGCTCAACGAAAGAGCAACTGATTCGTACTCAGTTGATGGAGCGTTCAATTCCTCCCGCCGGCTCCATATTTTGCGCGATATTTTCGACAAAAAGATATTGCGCTTTTTTGCCCGAAGCTCTCATCACTGACCCATAATGTCACCGCCCTCATCTCATAGATCGGATTTTCTGCTCGCTCATCTATTCTGGTTATATTCCAGCATTTTATCGTCATACATCACCGTGGCTGTTGATGATAAATAAGCGAAGCCACCACATCCTCTATTATTAATATGGCTCTAACACCATTCTATGGCCCACACATAATTGCCCTCAGCCCGGCTATTGGCCTCTTTTAAGGAACGATTGCTCCTTTTCTCCAGAACACAGGGCATGCCCGACGTAGTTATTGATTCGCGAGTTGTTTTTCAGAGTTGTCTATTATTTGACACCACTTCTGAATTTGATCTCAACGCTTCCAGCATAAATGATCATCACTTTTTCCCCGTTGTAGTTTCCTTAATTCGCCGCTGAGACAAGCATGCGGTGCGCTGGTGAAACATTTAACGAATGAAGTCTAGCTGAGAATATTTTGCAGCAGCTTGCTTATAATAAATGTTTTACTCTGCATAGCCAATATTTTTTCAATAATATAACTATTGCCCTATAAGAGAGATTACGTCAATGCCAGGGATTACAGGAATATTTAGTCGTGCGGTACGCTTTGACAATGAATTAGATCAAATGCTCGACTGCATGAAGCATGAATCCTTTTATCGAGTTGGCAAATACATAAATCATGATCTTGGGCTTTATGTTGGTTGGACAGTTCATAAAGAATCCTTTGCTGATTGCATGCCAATATTCAATGAATCACAAGACCTAGTTTTATTTTTTGCTGGAGAAAACTATAGTGACAATGAAGCATTGGCCGCACTCCAAATAAAGGGGCATGCTGTTGATAGCATATTAGATGCACGATATCTCATACATCTTTACGAGGAAAGGGGTGATAGCTTTTTCAAAACGCTAAATGGCTTTTTTCATGGTCTTTTGATTGATATCAAGGCTAGGAAAGCCATACTTTTTAATGACCGCTATGGAATGCAGCGTATTTATTACTCCCAAGATGGAAGTGATTTGTTTTTTTCCTCTGAGGCAAAATGTTTGCTCAAAATTAGGCCTCATCATAGGTCAATTAGTCCAGAAAGCCTTGGAGAGCTATTATGTTTTGGTTGCATAGTTAACCATAAAACTCTGTTCCAAGGCATCTTCCAGCTACCGGGTGCATCACTGTGGACTTTATATGCTGATGGCCATATCAATAAGAGAATCTATTTCATACCGGCCATGCTTGAAAGTGCGCCCCCGCTAAACAGGGAAACATATTATGAAAGATTTCGCCATATATTTAAAAAGGTTGTACATAGATATATTCAGACCAAAAGCACCATCGCGCTATCTCTGACAGGCGGCATAGACACTCGAATGCTTCTTGCAGTTCTAAAACCAACTCCCAAAGCGCTGCCATGCTATACCTTTTCTGGCCCATATCGAGATTGCTTCGATGCTAAGATATCCAGACAAGTTGCGCAACTCTGCAATCAAATCCATTTCACACTTCGACTTGACAGTAACTTTTTGCGCCAATTTCCAATACTTGCAGAACGCGTCATACATATAACCGATGGCTGTCTGGACTTAAGTGGCATTCCCAACCTATATGTGAATAGACTCGCAAGAGAAATAGCTCCCGTGCGAATAACAGGCAACTATGGGCAGGAGGTATTTAGGAAATATATTGCTTTTAGACCCTCCCCACCATTATCCGCACTACTAGATCCAGCATATCTACCATATCTCAATTTTGCAAAAAGGACATACCATGAGATGATGGGGGGCAACATGCTTTCTTTTGCACTGTTCAAACAAGCTCCATGGTTCCATTATGCGCGATTGAGCCTTGAACAATCGCAGCTAGTACAGAGATCACCCTTTATGGACAATGATTTGGTTGAGCTTGCCTATCAGGCACCCAAGGATACAATATCTGATAATTATATAGCACTCCGCTTAATTAACGATGAATATCCCGAACTTGCAAATATTGCAACGGATAGAGGCATCTTGGGTGACTCCTGGCCGCCGCTATCGCTGGCAAAACGGGGATATTACGAGTTGCTATTTAAAATGGATTATTATTATAGCCATGGCATGCTCCAATGGATGGCCCATTTAAATCATTGCGGAAGCTGGCTCGGCCTAGAAAAGGCATTTTTGGGGTGGCATAAATATTATCATTTGAGAGTTTGGTTCCGTGATGAGTGGTCTGAATACATTCGAGACATTTTACTCAGTCAAAAGGCATTGCAAAGGGCCCACCTATCAAGCAAGGGAGTACGCAACCTAATTGACAAACACATGCGAAATGAGGCGAATTACACTCGCGCCATAAACCTTGCACTTGCTATAGAGCTAATCCATAGAGAGTTTATTGACGGCAGCCCATAGTTCACCTTAATGCCCCTGTACCGTATACGCCATACCTAGAGCCGGTACAAACCCCGTAATTAAAACAGCCATCCAATGTGATGATTTGCTATGAATATGCTCATGCAGCGTGATCATTAGGGCGATATAGGAACCTATTCATCAGATAAAGATCATTTTTGGCTGGGCAAACTCGCCATCTCTTAACTCACTATTCACTAATACTCAGAATTTAATGTCATTGTTGCTTGGTGTTTGCTTTGCGTTGTTCCTGTTGCATATGGATAGACGATGGCGCAAGCTATCATCTCCAGCTTCATGGATAGCCATGCTTTGGCTTGCACTAGTCAGTTCTCGGCCTGTATCGCTTTGGTTCACCCTTGGCGATGGAGGATCTCAAAGCAATCTAGAAGGAAATCCCATAAACTCTGTATTCAATGGCGCTCTTATTATTGCGGCAGTTTTCGTTCTTGTAAAACGCAAATTCAGCTGGAACATTCTATACTCGCGAAACAAAGCACTTATACTCATCTACATTTATTTTCTCTGTAGCATTGTATGGTCCGATTTTCCTGTCCATACCTTGCGGCGCCTCATTCAGAGCGCCGGTTGCGTTTTATCTGGACTCATCCTTCTGACAGATAATAATCCCTCCATAGCTTTGCGGACTGTTTTTGCACGAGTCTCATATTTTCTGTTTCCGCTCTCAATCGTTTTCATCAAATATTTCCCTGAAATCGGAAGAGTCGTATCGGGTGTTTCAGGCACTCATATGGTATGCGGGGTCACCGGCCACAAGAACTCGCTCGGGGAAATGACAATGGTGTTCTGCCTGATCCTGATCTGGGATCTGCTGGATAGGGAAAACATCAATACAACATGCAAAACGAAGCCTGTGCTCTGGACACGAATCATAAATTTGACTGCCGGCATTTACCTCCTCGTCGTTTCAGACTGCGCCACAGCCTTGGTATGCTTTCTAATCGGAGTTGCATTATTGTTCGCGAGCAATAAACTCTCCCATTTGAAGAACCCAAGGAAGGTAATTATGATGGGAGCATTTTGCTTCACATTGTTACTGGGATTGGAGCAGATCATGGGAATTTCGGATGGAATCGCGCAAGCCCTGGGACGCGATTCTACTATGACAGGTCGCACGGACATATGGAAGGTAACCTTGCAGACAAATACGGCCCATCTCCTGGGGAACGGATTCAGTGTCTTTTGGGAAACTAAAGAAGGAGAAATGGCATGGCAGGAACTCGGTACAAATCGCTTGGTTACAGCTCATAGCGGCTATATAGAATCATATTTAAATGGTGGCATTGTAGCTTTGGTTCTATTGTTAGTAATGATCGGCGCTACAGGCACCGTTGCAGTTGATAAACTGGTCACACAGGATCTGCTTGGAACCGTGGCGTTGCCGATTTGGATAATGGCCCTAGTAAATAACGTAACCGAGTCTATTTTCTTCATACCAAGTCCCCTTTGGTTTACCATGCTTTTAATGACAACGGATTTGAAGTCCCATAAATCCGATTTGGGTATTGAATAAATTATCCGCGGTCCCCTTCTGCACATATCTGCTTGTCGTTGTCATATTTTTCGCTTTCGACCATGCCAATAGAGTCCAATTCGGAAAACTGGACAAGGACGTTTGAACCACTTTTGCCTATTTGAAAGCAGGGAAAGACCATATCACAGATCAAGAGAGCAACATAGAAATTAAATTGGGTATTGAAGCCAAAGCTAGCTCTGGAGGCTAAATTTATACTCAAAACCATCGCCCAACCTGCAAGGCAATTTCCAGTGCGCCCCGACCAGGTCACGGGGGTGTAACCTTCTTTCTGTAAATTCAGTTTAGTTCTTTTGAATCTGATTTGGTTTTGGGACCGGATATGTACTGATTAGTATTTGCCTATTACCAGCCGCTCGAGTATTCCCGGACAGTTCTGAGACTGATTGAGCCAAATCGACGAACTGAACCCTCCATCCTCTTTTCCGGCGTGAGGGTGCTGCGGGGCTTTCTTCGAATGAATGGATTTGGTGTCCGACGAAAGCGTTTCCAGATTTTAATGACGATAACGAGCATCGATGCCGTGTATCCAAAGCCCAATACCAGCCGACGGTATAAAATCGACCTGCTCTATTGATATCTTTTTCGGCATTTAGCCTGTGTTCGACCCAAACAGCCTAGCCTGCGGAAATCATATATATCCTCGTGCCTCAGCGTTTTGCTTTTATGATTTTTGAGCCGGATCTCCACACCGGGCACGTTCTTTCCGATTGCTCATTATTTGTTAATAATTGCCCTGCTTCCTAGATGATTACAGCCTAAAACCCTTATCCGCCAGAAAATACAAGCGTTAAACACCTCTCACGCTGTTATCGGTTCTGCAATTATCCAATGCATTATCTGCTTTTTTTTATTTATGATGTTTAGTGACTTCTATCACGGATTGCTTTGATTACTATGCGATAATATTTTTTAGATTCAGGGGGACCATAAGCGCATGATCAGAATAAAGAGCATTCTTATAGCTATTAACTTGCCATGCCGCTCATGTGATTTATTGGATGCGTAATTTTAAAAGCAAATGAGGCGGGGTGACTATGATAAGAGTACCTATCTCGTTTATGAAATTTAGATTTTTGGTGATCTGTTTTTTCCTATTCTTGTCTGCAACTGCAAACGCGGGAACCTATTATGTCCGAACTGATGGGAATGACAGCAATTCGGGTCTTACTAATAGTGCCACCGGTTCCTGGAAAAGCATTTCTAGATGTGCTCGTTCTATTGTCGCCGGTGATGTTTGCAGAGTGCAGAGCGGAATCTATGCCGAGGTAGTCAGTATAAATACTTCAGGATATAGTAATAGTTACATCACCTATATCGCAGACGGTCCAGTCACAAACCATGGATGGCTAATAACAGGCAATTACGTACGCGTGATTGCATTTCTTGTAGAAGGCAACGGAATACGAAATGATGGTATTTATTTACAAAATGCCAATTATGTCGAGATCTGGCATAATACTGTCCAAAACTTTATGAGGGATGCTATAAGAACAGACAACGGCGGTCGCGCATACAAATCCAATAATTGCCTATTTATTGGAAACACTATCAAATATTCACGATATAAGGATTTTCAAGTCAGAGGCAACAGTAATATTATTGCCTATAACACTGCAATCTCGCCCCAAACTGATTTCCTTTATCTTTTCGGCCAGAATAACCGGGTTTTGAATAACCATAGCACCGATATAAATGCATCGTCTTCCTCACATACCGATTTCCTGCAAAGCGGCAGCGATTCTGTACTTGGAATGGGCAATTCACTAATTGAGGCAAATTTTTACAGGGATGCAAGCAATCCCAGTACCATCGAGCATCACCATGGATCCAATGTTCAAAACAACTCATCAAGTCTCGACAATAATAATGTCCTGCGAAACAACATTTGGCTCAATCATGGTTCCTATACCTATGGATTCTCTGGCTCATACCTTAACTACCTGAAAATATATAACGATACGGCTGTATACGCACAACAATATACTGGCCATGCCAGCACAAATACCGGTACCTATAATCAGGGAGCCTATCAGAGCTACAAAAACAACATTTTCGTTCAGCAGTGGGGAAGCGCCGTATCTACAGCTGTTTTTTACAGCAATACTAACACCGGCCACGACTCTGATTACAATATATGGTATGACACTGGCGGCAATATCAGTTATGGTAGTACTATTAGAAATGAATTAAATTCAAAGAGAAACACGAATCCCCTGTTTGTTGATACTGCTCAATCGCTTTTTAACCTTCAATCTAACTCTCCTGCCCGAAATGCCGGAGGGCCACTCACATTTGTCATATCCCCCAGCGGATCCGGATCTACGTTTGAAGTCCGAGATGCAACCTATTTTCGAGGGGATGATAGCAGCCTTCATCAATATGGGGGTAATTTGGTTGTTGGCGATACCATTACGGTTGGCTCCGACGTTCTAACAGTTTTGGCAATCAACGGCAACACAATCACCGTCGCTTCTCCTTTTTCCTGGATCCAAGAAGACCCTGTTTTTTACGGCAGTTCTACAACTCCAGATATGGGAGCCCTACCGCATAGAGCACACTATACTCTTTCCGGTACATGGAGCAAGACCAACGATACCGTTGAGGTGTTCCCTAATGATGCCGATCTTGTTCGCTGGGCAATTGTTTATGAAGATGGCATACCAAGAGGTGTGGCCAATTCCTCACCATTCCGAGTTGAAGGTATCGGAAATGGAAATATTACAGTAAAATTATTTCATCGGTATGCAAGCGCTGAACCTATCGTAGAGGCAACGAACACCGGAGAACAATTTCCGATGCCCCATAATTTACGAATTATAAATCCATAGCTTGACATTTAGCATAACTAAAGCCCTCATATTCCTAGTCATCCCACTGGCGACATTCGATTTCGCATACTATAATAGCACAGGTTATTCATGCACCGATGTGTTAACCCGGATAATTCATGAATTGTGAAAACAAAAAGCCCCGCTCTGCGTATTAAGCAATAGA
>CAZCLK010000026.1:0-19756 GCA_964499575.1 uncultured Oscillospiraceae bacterium
TCGTCGGAGACAGGCGGCTGCGGGCGATCAGTTTCTTTTCGGTCGCCGTGACTCGGCCTGCGCTTTGCTCCGGACGAGACACGTCTCCCTGGTTCGCGCCTTCGCCCTCGAAACCGCTGCGCGGATTCCAGGGCGCCGGCGGTCCCGCCCTGCGGTCTGGTCCGCCCGGTTGGGCGCTCGGAAACCCAAAGTCAAATGTTAAGACCGGTCATCAAACGAGGGGTGATTTTATTGAGACTGGTTGGGGGGCGTTCCGATTTCGGAGCGAGTGTTAATGACCGTGCGATAGAGCCAACCCGTGATCGCCGTAATCGAGCCACTTCATGATTGCGGCAATGACAGTGCGTGCCTGTATCGGCATTCTGCCTCTCTTCCCGCTACCGGCGTTTCCTCCCTTACTCGGAGACGCCTTGAAGCGGGACCGGATAAATAGGGGGAAGGGGACCAAACGGGTCCGTCGATCTTACGATCGCCACTGGCCGCCCGGCAGCCACTCCTTTTCAAACAGCTGCCGGTTTTCGCTCGCCTCGGCGAGGGGCTGGAGAAATTCCCTGATCCCCTCCATGATCGCAGGAAACTCGTCCGATATGCCCAGCAGATTGGTTTTCCGGAGAAAGGCCGTCCACTGGGTCTTCTTGGCGTCGCTGGCAGCAAATTCCTTGGAGAAGATGAGCGCCCTGGTGGTCAAGGGGGTGGCCCTGCGTTCACAGGTGGCGGCAACCGCCTCCTGGAGCGTCTGGCCGTGGAACGGATAAGTGTGGCTCAACATCCAGATATCGTAGAAATCCTTCATACGGCTGTTGAGCTCCGCCAGATCCAGCGAGGCCTCGAACTTTTCTGCCACGATGGTCTCGATGCTGTAGGCCCGAACCACGGGCGGTTCCATGTCGAGCAGGGTCGGAAAGGTCATCTCCCGGGCATCGGGTACGACGGCGTCGCCGAAGCCGACGTCGATCTGCAAGGGGATCCGCGCCTTGCCGAGCCAGGCGTCGAACTTGAGCCGTATCCCCGGATATTCCGCATCCTCTGCCATGGTCTCGGTGCTCAGCTCGTTGACTTCGTAAACAAGACCGTCGTCGAAAGGCAGATTGCCGATCTCGCGGATCAATGCGCCGATGGTATCGATGTCGCTCGGCGCAAGCCCCAGGAAATCGATGTCCCGTGTCGTTCTGGCCAGGGGAAGCCCCATGCCCACCAGAAGCAGGCCGCCCTTGAGGATGAATTTTTCTTTCAGGGGCGAGAGGGACAGCCGGAAAAGAAACCGTTCCAGGCCGTAGTGGGTGAGCAGCGTCTGGAACGGCTTTCCGCTCTGCCGGGCCGCGGCCAAGAGCCGGTTCTTGACGGAGGCCGCGATATTCTTGACCGGCGCGGCGCTCATGGGATGATTGCCTCCAGGTAGGGGGAGACCAACTTTGTCACCTTGCAGAGCTTCGCGTATTCCATGAGCTGGGCGGGGCTCGCCCCGCGTTGCTTGAGATACGAGCGGGCCGCCTCCAGGGCCACGTCCATCCCCACGGTGTTTCGCCAGCGGAAGCAATCGATCACCGTCTTGGGGGCGTTGTAGATCCGCACCTCCTGCTCCATGATGCGATGGGTTTCGATGCCATCCCGGAAACAGGAGGCAGGATAGAAGACGGCCCGGACCGGCGGATAGGCGACCTTGGGTCTGCGGGCCTTTCGCTCCACGGCAAGCCAGATCTCATGGGGGATCTGGGTGGTCAGGCCGTGGAAGGCCAGGGCGGAAATGAGGCAGATGACGCCGTGGGGGGCGAGCTTGGCCACGTGGACGAGATCAATCTCCGTGGGGAAGCTCTCCATCTCGGCCAACTGATAAAGGCCCCGGGCGGTGGGGATCAGCGCCCCTTCTTCGCGGAGGCCATACAGGGTTCTCCTATGGATCCCCTGACCGAGGGCCTCGTGGGTCCGGATTATCCCTCCCTGCTTACGGATGATCTCGATCGCTTTTGACTTTGCGGTATCCATGGCTAGGCATGGTACAAAAACGTCGGCAAAATGTCAAGTCTGCCGACGTTTATTGACCACGAATCTTTTCAACGCCGGATCATCTAACTGCCCGTCCTTTTCCTGTACTGGGAGGGCCGCTCATAGTGGCTGCCCTGGGACCAGACCCCTCTTCCCTGGGCCTTGGCCTCCTGTTCCGCTTGGAGGAAGGGGGCGCGGTAGGGCTGTTTCAGATACTCATGATAGGCCTCGGCCATGCTGGCGGCGATCATTCTACCCTACTGCTCTTGTTCCTCGGTGTCATTTCGGAGATCAAGCGCTTTGACCCTCTCAACAAAGGCCTTTCGGAATTTAAGGGTAGTTTCTACCATCCACGAAATGTATTGGTCCCATTTCTCTTTTTCTTGAAAATCAGCTTTCTGCCTAAGTGCGATTATTTTATCTTGTTTATCTGGATGCGGATTCCATTCTAGCTTAGCGCCGATCTCTTTTTCTATTTGTTCCCGTTGTGGTTCCAGTTGCTTCAATGCTGCTTCCGCAACCTTTCCTCTTATGTACACTCGCACGCTAATTCTTTTTTCGTAGACATTTGCAGCAAGAGAGAGGTGAATATTTGATCTTCCCAAAGGAATATCATACCAGTATCGCGGTTTCGCAGTCCGTAACGAAGATATCTTCCCCGTGGCTTTCATCGCTTCCGCAAATTTGGTCCAGAACTCCAGCTGCAATTTACGCGTATCCGAAAGGTTTTCCGATGCCTTTGAAATCGCCGTCTGGCGAATCGACTCAGAAGGATAGCTGAGGACGTTAAAGCGCACCGCGGGTTTGCTATCATCAATCTGCCAAAGTTCGACAGTCACGGCATAAAATCCAATATCATTCGTTATGTTCTCATTCAGCCAATCCAAGGCCCTTTTGTGTTCATCCGTGAATTGGCGCGCTATCCAGACGATCCCGCTCGCATTCAAGGCGGATGCATAAGTGATCGCCTTCCCAAGGTGATCGTGGTTCGTCTTTTCAAGCTGGTTCTCAATGACAACATATCGATCACTGCCGGTATCCTTGGCCAGTATATCTGCGGAATACGGTCCAGCAGATACCTCGGTGCTTTCGAGTTCTAGTTCAAGTCCGATGGCCTCGCCTAAACGAGCCAGGTTCTCCGCTTTAGCGAGCCAGGGGGTAAACTCTGAGGATTCGTTGGTCCAAAGGGTTCTCAATTCGATTTTTTTAAAGACACCCAGTTCCTTGCCCATTCTTTCCTGCCCCCTTTCATTAACCGTTTTATATATTTCATAGAATCTTGGCCGGCATAACTCTTTAGTAATTCGTTGAAAACATTACTTCAGCTGCAGATCCTCCTTCACATCCCGAAGCAGGGTGTTCACTTCCTTGACCACACTTTCCGGTGGGGCGGTTTTTCCATCCCCGATCTCGATCCGCAGACGGAAACGCATTGGCAATCCCGTCTTCTTGATCTCTAGGAGTTTGGGTACGATGTCGCCCAGGTCTTGAATCTGGGAAGGCTCAAGCTCAGCTTCCGCACCCAAAGTCAACCCTGGAGAGGGCGGCGGAGGTGGGGGCGGCGTCTTGGGCGGCTGCAAAATGACCGTCTGGGCCGCCGGAAAATCACAAGGCCATGCTGTTGATTTTTCTGCCAGGGCAAGAAACCGCGCCTGCAGTGCACCCCCGATGACCTCCTTGATGGTTTTCCAGGGCAACGACTTGTTTTCTCGGACGGACAAGGCCGTGGCGATGGATAATCCGGAGGCATAACCCTCTTTCCATGCCTCGGGGAGGTTTTCCGGGAGGATTTCCGCAGCGACAATGCTTGCCGGCGGTAGCCTTAGTTTGGCCTTGGCGTTTAGGACGCCTGCTGGGATGGGTTCCCCGAGAATGCTGGCTGGTCCGGAAAGAAGCCACAGCAATCCGCTTTCCACAGCCGAGGCGACGGCTTTTTCGACGATACCATCAGCAGCCTTCGGAACGGAAAGAGATTCCTTGAAGCCTTCCCGCTCCACTTGAATCACCTGCTTGCCATTGAAGTAGCCGAGGACGGCCTGAACGGTGGTTTCATCTTTATCCCATAAACCGGGGAGGATGCCGGGCGTCAACAGGGATGGCGGGATCTCACCCAGTTCTGCCGCCTCCGGCAGCACGAGTTCCAGTGCCGGATCATTCAGGGCGATGTCATCGGGCTTGTTCAGCCACCAGGTCCGCGAGGTGCCATCCGGTCGGACCAGGCGCAGGACAAAAATCCCCTTGCTGCAACCTTCCGCAAGGGTGTTGAGGATGGCGCTGGCCTTGATCATCTTCGGCAGGTGGGGTAGCTGAGCAAAAGCCCCGGAAAGATCCTTGACCCGTCGGGCCGTCTCTCCCGGTCGCCAGAGATTGTAAGGTCCATCGGGAAGGAGGGCTTCGGCGGTAACCGGTGTATCCTGCATCCGGCTCCGCTTATCCGACTTGACGATATTGAAGTGCTGTTCATCGGTGACGGTGATTTTGAAGGCCTGTGCTTCATCCTTCTCCGAAACCGTAACGACGATGCACCATGCCTGCCGGATGGCATCCGGGATGCGACCTTTGGCCTTATCGATATTGATGGCCAGCGTCTGCGCCCTGGCCGGATCGACGTTGCCGTCTTTCTGCTGCTTCTTGATCTCTTCGCGCACACCCTCCCATCCGAGATAATCACGGACGCGAGCCGATGCCAGTTCCAAGCCGTCTTTGGAGGGTGAGACTAGAACGACTGCATTCCGGTAGACGCGAGGCTTGTCCGATCCCGTCGTCTCGTCCAGGAAACGCTTGGCCTCCGGGCTCGGCTTTCCCGACTCGGATGCGGCCCCGGGCCCCAGGACGGCATAGTGAAAGGCGCCGTCGTCTTCAACGTCTTTGGGCCGCATCGGAAGTGTGTGGGGTTGGACTCCCGCAGCCGATGCATTGGCCGTCAAGGACTTGAGTTTGCCGATGTCGTCCAGCAGTCGGGCGCGGACGGTATCGTCCGGGATGTTTTTCGCCGCGACTGCATGCATCTGATTGAGGTTAGGCCGGTTGCCCAACCTCCAGGTGCCGGGAATCTGCCCTTCCGGCGTTGCCGTGTGGAGATCGTCAAGCCAATAGCTGGTCTGCGCCCATCGGGCAAGCCCCTTTTCCAACTCGATCTTGTCGGGACGGGTCGCTCCCAGCAGCACCAGCAGCTCTCTCGTCTTGGCACTTTGACTGATCGGTTGGGAGTGGAGAAAGGTTGCAACAACGGCCTGCTCGACCTCACGAAATTTCAAGCCCACCGACTCTATCTGAATCCGCTTGGCCTGCTCGAACTCGTTATCCAGAATGCCGGTCCATGCCTGCTTCTTACCCTCCGTTTCCTCCGTATCGGCGACAGTAACCATTTCGCGGAGGGCCTCGGACAATCCTTCGCTATTCACGGCATTCAGAAAGACGGCCGGTCCGATCAACGGCGATTTGTCCCACTTCTCCGCTTCCCTCAGGGCGAGGGCGAAGGTACGCAACACGCCTCGGGTTCGCTGAAAACGGGCCAACTGCGTCCATTTGGAGTAGAGCACCTCCGTCAGATCAGGATGGAAGGGGTAGCTGTCCAAATACCGCTGTTCCGCATTGGCGCCCTGTTTGGCCGTCTGTTCGTCAATGGCGGTAATCCCTTTGAGTGCCGCAACCACATGCTGACGGAAGACCTCCCGATCTTTCAGTGATTCCGGTTTGAAGAAGCGGCGGCGCAGAACCTCGGCCACATCCTCCTTAACCACCGGCTCTACGGCCTCCTCCCGCTGGCGCTGGAAAATATCATAAAGCTCGGCCTGGATCTCACGTCCCAGGCTGTCGCTCTTGCGTGGGTCCGTTGCCAGCAGTGACGCCACGAGGCAGCAACGATCCACCTTGACCACCGCTTGGGTCAGGTACTGGAAGAAATTTTGCAGCCGGACCCGCCATTCACGCTCCTGGGCGACCTTTTCTCGGGCGTACATCAGCACTTCGTCGATGAGGACCAGGGTTCCGAGTCCTTCCTTGCCAGGGATCTCCAACAGCTCGGTGAGCAGGTTCTCCGCCGGCGCCGTTTCGCGTTCCTCAGGCAGGCCATCGGCATGAAGCACCTTCAACCCTGCTTCTCCCGCCAATTGCCAGGCCAATACGCTCCAGGGCTGTTTCAGCCTTCTGGACTTGCCGGCAGGCGAGATCACTTCCATGCCCTTTTCGACATCGAGTTTGTCGAAACAGAGGGCCGCCACTCGGCATCGGGCCGGTCGCTGCCCGATCTCCTGGATGAACTCCTCGACAGCGGGCAGTTTCGGCAGCTTCTCCGGATCATGGACGAGATGCCGCAGGGTGATCAGGGTATGGGTCTTTCCCCCGCCGTAGGTCAGCTCCAGTTGACGGACAGCCTTGTCGTTTTTCCCTGCCAGCCGCAGCATGACATCCCGGACCAAGCGCCGGAGGTTATAGGTAGGGAAGGTCAAGGCGAAGAACTGCTCCGGATCCTCGTAAACCTTCCTTTTCCCCCGCTGCATCATCACATCGTAGAGATCGGCTGCAAAGAGGTGCAACGGCAACTCTCCCGAGCGCAGGTCGTCGCGGAGTTTCACTACTTCATGCCAGGGCTTCCAGGGGAGCTTCGTCATCGGTTATTTCCTCCACAGGTTATCGCACAAATTCAGTAGGTGCAGTCTATCGAGTCAACTATCCCAGCAAACATCATGATCCGTTTCCGTCCAAGGCCATTGTGACCTGACGATCATTGACGGCGCCTTTGGCCTGGATATGGTTGCTGATGGATTCCAGCAACGATCTTTCCTCACTCCCGGCGACCGACAATTCGATCAAGGATTGCAGCAGCCGCCGGAAGAGCTCCTGGCGCCGCAGGCCGTTGTCATCGAGATATCCATCCACCTTGTGGAGGTCGCCTGCCTTCCAGAGGTGCATCAGACGGTGGACGCGATCGATGAGGGGGATGATTTTCCCCCCCGGCGCCTCGTACCCCATGGAACGACCCTTGCGCTGCGCCCAGGTTTTGAGTTTTACCTTGCCGCCCGACTCTTCAGGTTTATCTGCATCCGCGTCCGGATCGTTCTCCTGCTCGTCATCCGTCTCATCCGCTGACTTGCCTTTTCCAAAGCCGATCAGATCCCAGGTATCGGACAATTCCTTGTCCGAGACCCCGCAGGAAATGGCGTAGAGGATACACGCCCCAGCCGGCGCCTCTTCCATGCCGAAGTCGTGGCGATGGAGCAGGTAATAGGCCGTGGGTTCGTCCAGGCGGTCGCGGCTGGCATCGTTTGCCTCATCGCCTCCAGTGGGATCGGTCCCATCTCCGGACAGGACGCGGCCGACCACGAAGTCCACGACCATCCGACGGACATGAGTCAAAAACTCTCCCACTGTCATCGGGCCGGGTTCGTTGGCCTTGCGGACCACAGGATGGCGGCTATAGGCCTCTAGGGCCGGTCCGGTGGCGGCCCAGACAAAGTCGGGACCCCGGATGCCGGCATCCCAAAATTCTCGGAGTTGTGTCCGGATCTTTTGGCGCATCTCTTCCAAGACTTGGTTATCCCAGCCGGGCCGGGCCGTCTCATGCCGTTTCCTGCAGACCAGCCAGACCGAGGAGGAGAGGGCTGCAGAGGAAAGGCCGCGGGTACGATTCATCATTTCGGTTTGAATCGGCCAGCTCCCATCCACGACGAAGCCCGCCCGGATAATGGCTGTGACCAGGGTTTCCCAGGCATCGGGGTGTTTGTGGGCAAATACGACGACAAACCGCCCGTGCGGCGCAAGGGCGTCGCAACAGGACTGAAAGACACGGGCCATGCCGTCTTCATAGACCTGCCGTGACTGCGCCCTGTTTCCGCCATGACGGCTGGCATCGTCGATCAGTTCGCCGTCGTTTTGGCCTCCGTCCCACTTGGGGCCGACAGGTTTCTCAAAGGCCAAGCTGGCATCGGCATGGAGGCCGTGCAGCGTCCGCCGCAGCCAAATATGGAAGAAATCCATCAGGTCGGAGTATGGGATGGCATCGTAGTAGGGTGGGTCGGTGACAATGGCGTCGAAGCCCTGAACCGACGGGCGGATCGCGCTGCGGTTTTCCACTGTCGGCGTAGGCGACCCACTCGCTGCCATGGTGGCATGCTCCCAGAATTCCGCCACCCACTCCAAATTGGCCGCGTAGTTGCCCGTGGTTTCCGAAAAGGGGTTCCCCTCGCAGAAGTCCCAGGTGATCGGCAAGGCAAACCGTGTGAAGGTCCCTTGGAGTTTGGTATACCCGTTGTCCCAGCGGCAGACATTCGATTGCCGGTCAGCAATGCGATCCATGCCGATCGCCAGTCCCGCTGCGACGGCTTCACCCCAATTTGAATGGCTGTGATACCTTCCCTTCAGTGTCTGCGTGGCCATCCGGGTCCACTTCACAAAGGTCCCCAGGGCCAGAAGCTGGCGGGATGTGAAGAGCTTTTGCCATTGGTTGAAACCATAGCCGTCCACTGAGAAAGCCCTACTAGCGCCACTTCCACCTTTGGGTGTTGGTTCTTCCGGCAGCCCGAAGGGGATCTCGGCAAAAACGCCGGGAACGCCCTTTTCGGCCTCGACCGCCATTCGGATCTCATGGTCCGTAGCTTGGCGATATTCCTTGCCCTTCTGGCCGTCCACGACGACCGCTGTAGTGACCGTCCCCAAGCGGCCGGCCTTCCCCTCCAGACGTATATCCTCCATGGTCATGATGGTTCCGCAGCAGGGGCATTTCGCGCCGGAGCGGGACATGGTGCCTGCGCCGAGCTGCTTATCCTGTTCCCGGCGCTGGGCGGTGTTGCCGCCCTTGACAGGTACATTCACCGCGATGCCGAAGGTCATTCCTGACCGATCAGCATTCGGCGCCATGGTGAGGAGAACCCGTTGCTTATCCTTCTTACAGAGCCATCGGATCTTGAGTAGCGGGATGACGGCACGGCAGTTCTTGCAGGCCACGGTCCGTGCCCACAAATAGGCCACTGTGGGCTTGGCCACCCAGCGGGGATTGCCCTTCTCTTGAAGGTACTCTTCGCTGAATTCGGCATTCAGGGCATTGCTGTCCAACTTGCCGTCCTCGCTTAGCGGGACGAGCCGCAAAGGCTGCTTTTCATAGGGCTTGGGGAAAGCACCGCTGATGGGTTCGAAGTCGGCATAGGTTGGATAGAAGGTGGCAAGCTCTCGGCGGGCGTTCTTCAGCACCCACTGACCCCAGGCCCGAACATGCCAGGCCAGGTCCGCCTTGGGGATGCGGCCCGAGTCCGGTTTGTCAAAAAAATCCGGCTGCTTTTCTTCTTTATCCTTCTGCTTCTTGGTCTTCTTGGTACGACCGACGAGGTGGGGATGGGCCTTGTAAAAGGCCTCCATAAATGCTTCGTCTTCAAGAATGAATTGGGGCAGGGGATGGGTCTTTCCTGCCAGCTGCTGGGGGTATTCGAGGGTACATTTCAGGATGAACCAGGCCACAGGGTTGATGTCCACGGCTGTTACCTCGCACCCCAGCCGCATCGCCTCCAGAGGGATCGCGCCGCCACCGGCGAAGGGGTCGAGCACCTTCGCCGCCCGGCCACCGTAGGTCCTGCGTATTTCCTGGCGGAACCACTCCAGAGTCTCTTTGTTCTCCGTCTCCCGACCCCAGTGGAGAATGCCACCTTCGGTGACCCATTTCTCCCGTTCGACGGTTTGGCCGCCTGGCATCTTTTTCTTTTCGATGGTCTTGAAAGCCTTACCGCCGATCTTTTCACAGAGCTCCCGGCGCAGCCGGACGACCTCCTTCTGCCACTCTTCATCGGAAAAGCCGTCAGGCTTTGGCTGAGCACCAGGATCGGGTAGAAGGGTGGCGATCAGCGCGGCCCGGCAGGCCGCCAAGGGGCGCCGCGCCGGCCAGATGTGCAGGGTCGAGATATGCCCGTGCCTTACATTCTTCTCGTGGACCGAATCCAACGAAGTCTGCTGTAGGGGGAATGCGTGTTCTATTAAACGTGATGAATCCATTCTAATCCTTATAAAAGTAATTTGGTCAAGGCATTGCTGCCAGTTCAAGTGCTTTCTGCAACTGTGGATATACAACGACTTTCATGGACCAGTCTGCATTAGGATTCCCTCCTATGATAATCAGAATCGGTTCAGGACATTTCATTCTTTCATCGCGCGAGAAATCAGCCATTTGTTGGTGATCGGTACTACTTGGGATAGGTGCCGCGTATGGATGAAAGTGCCATTCACCGATATAGTATTCTTTCCGAGCCCAAAGTCGATTCAATATCTGCTGTAACCCTTGAATCCCTCTCACAAAGAAACATGAACCGCTTTTAGAATCTTTCGGTGGTCCAGAAACACGTGTAACAATAGCCATATTATGTTCCTGCGAGTACCGCCCGATTAATATTCCTCCAGTTTCTTTGCCGCCTGAATTTGCGCAATACTTTAAGGCGTCCTGTAGTTCGGCCCCATAAATTGTCAGACCAAAACGGTTTTCAGCACTGACAAACTGGTATTTTACGGGAGTGCTCATCACGTGCCTTAAACCTCATGAACATTTTGTATCCCTGTGGGGAGCCCATCTCTAAACTGTTGTTCAAATACCCGGAACACGCTATTGCGGGGCCGATTCAAATAATCATGTTCAAATAATTTGACAGCTAAGGACGCCATTAGCCAGATATCATCTATCCTGGCCGGAAAGAGAGGATGCCAGCAACCAATACCTTCCCGTGGTAATTTCAATCCTTTGTATTCCTCAAGTTCTTTGGAGATATAGGGGGCAACTGATTGTACGAATAGTTCCTGTGGAAAATGACTTCCATGAAAGGCAAAGTAAAATAAGCGCCTTGCATAGAGGCCAAGCGATGCAGAAATGAAGAGCTTTTCTTCCGGCCACTCAAGTTGTGCTAGTTCACTGATTAGGCGATCACTTGCCGTGCAGTCAAATATGACCTCTTGGTCTGCAACATGTTTTTTTTCTTGATCATCTAATTCTGAAAAATTTTTCGAGATACAGGTGGCGCGCACATGGGGCGAGAGTGAATTCAGAGATGTCATGACTGCCTGTGCTTTCGGCTCGCCCAGATCTCGCATTTCGGCCGTGTGCCGGCATAGGTTCCCAATTTCGATTGAATCGCCATCGATAAGCAGAGGGTCATTGATCCCAGAACGAACCAGGAGATGCGCTACAGAA
The DNA here is from genome assembly GCA_964499575.1 of uncultured Oscillospiraceae bacterium. Classification (GTDB taxonomy): domain Bacteria; phylum Bacillota; class Clostridia; order Saccharofermentanales; family Saccharofermentanaceae; genus JAAYCT01. Next base: position 11,147 of record CAZCLK010000026.1, read on the forward strand.
GATCCCAACGCACCAACTCCAATAATTAAAATTTTCGCATGCCTGAGCGGCGGAGAAAAACGGCTCCTCGATCCTATTTCGTCAGCATGCCAATTTTCAGTTCTAACCCAATCAATTTCGACGTCGTCTCTGAATATTTTAAGTTCATCCTGCCGCCTGTAGTTCTCTTTCGTTGGACGGAAACCTTTAACCTTACCAGACGTCAGTTTGGGGAGTAGGAAGCCAAACCAGTGGAGAAGCACTTCCGCTTCGCCAACCCTGTTAGGAATTGGAAAGCCCAACAACATTAAGTGACGCCGCCCATCGCGAATTCTGTGCGATAATTGAAGTATCACGGATTTCAAATCAATGCCTTGTGGGCACAATACTGTTTGAAGTTCACCGAAAGTCATTGGAATCTGCCAAGGTGGCAGTATCGGGACAGATGCAAGCTTTATCCACAGAGCAGTCTCGGAGCCCCCCCACGATTTGTCGATATTTAAACCATAGCGATACCGGCGCAATTCTAACCCGCTTGGATCAGAAAATGATTTAATTACTTGAAGGTCACTGTCATGCCGATTTTGGATCATAGTGGCATAACCATAAGTTCCTTCTTTCACCTTCCAAAAGGTATCGTACGAAAACCTGTCTTCTATGAAACCGATGATTCGTTTCGGGTGTCGAGGAACTGATGGAAGTTCAAATGGATCTCCCGGTTGTACAAGTATGCCTTGCGATGCGGCAGTCAGCCATTCACAAGCACGCGAGAGATGCCATGGCAACCTTGTTTCATGCGACGTTGGCTCTTGGTCATATCCGCGTTTGTTAAACAACCTCAAACTCGTCTGCACACAGATTTTGCCGTTTCTCCACGGGAGCTCAGGGTTGCCCTTTGAGTTTAGATTTTGATGCTGAAAGGTGATGTTTATACCACCCTTCTTTGCTGGATAGATGTCGATATCTCCCCAAGGGTACGCCGGTTCAATTATGACATACCAATCTGTTAAAGCTGGTATAAGGCTCCCAGGGGTGTCATCAATTTTAATCCGGCACCCAAGAGCCCAAATACTGTGCTTTGGGTACCACTGCCAGTCTTCAAGAATCTCCAGAAAGGGAAGTTCTTCGAGGGCTCGTCGACCACTCAAGATTGTCTCTGGAGGATTTGTCAAGGCCGGCATTATGCGAACCGCCCTCCGCCAATCAATGATGCCTCTTTGCGCGGTGTGAAGCCGCCGCTTGTATTAGATTTCGCAGGAGGATCAGGGAACTTGTCACCAAAGAGCTGCTTCCATAATACCGCACTCTCTCGAACATCTTCTTCGTCGTAGGCTTTTCTGGCCAGTTCCGAGGCATTGGTAACGATTTTATGGAAAGCGGACCAATCATCCCCCGAGATCCGCCCTAAAACATTATGCGCTGGCACGCCATGATCTGGCAGAAAAGGCACCTTCTTCAATATTGCTTCAGTTATGTACCGGTCGCGTATATTCTCCAGAGTTTTCACCACACCGCCTGCAACAGTGGTGATGTTGTCCGGGCAACACGTCCATGTAAGATGTTCAAGTGGATAGCTTTTCGGGTATTTAGGCTTTGGTTCTTTTGCCGCACGCCACCATTTGAGGCATTTTACAACATTAACGAAATGACCGTTACAACTACCGTTTTTCTTCGATGTAGCGTCGATTTGCGCCAAGGGATCGGTTTCATCCCAAATCTTTACTTCACGGTCTGGAATCCAGAGCGGCTCAGCCTGCCATTCTTTTTCTGCTTCAAGCTTGGCACTATATGCCTTTATAAAATTGGGATTCCTCTGTTCGGATGGAACCCATGATGGTTTCATCGTCCAATCTAACGATTCTTCCAGTGTCCTGTCGGTTATGACGCTTGCAGATTTCAATACTGCTTTCTGAGCCTCGCTGGGGGCTGACGTGGGAACGAGATCAAGATCAACATATGAGAGCTTTATTCCCCATGAGCGGCCCTGAAGCTTGTACTTACCAGCGTAATATTTTTCTAAGAATGGTTTGAACTTATTTAATGCTTCTTGCGGCGTTACCTTGCTCTTGTCAAGGTTGGTTACAACAATCACGTCTACATCGGCATTGCTATCGCTGTCGATTGGCCGTACCGCCGTTGATCGCCGATAGCTTCCTTGCAGAAATGTGTCGATAATCATCGGTGCCAAGTCTGCGTCATTTAGCAGCCGCTTCCTAAGAGTTGAATGACCTGCCTTACATCCCTCTGCCTGTGAATCAGTCAGTTTTATCTCTCGTATGAAATCCGAAAAGTATGAGTTGATCGTAGCCATATCTTATCCCTCCTTGTCTTGAGGATGTAGTGTATGGAGAACATAAGGTAATCTCAATGACGGTTGATAGGCTCCTTGATATCCTGATTCAAGATCATGTTCATAAAGCCTGCACGGTCCTAAGTTTCGTGCCATTTGCCCAACAAAGAAAACAAATGCATTAGGAGCCGCCCAGAATAAATGTAGATTCAGTCCGCTTCCATCTTCATTTCTTGCTGTCCGGATTGCAGAAATTAGATTTTGAGCGAGACAAAAAGCATGTGAACCGTCTTTAATTGAATTAACACCTGGCGTGGTTTGCCTAAGGTGTAAGACGCGACCAACTTGGGGAAGATGATTTCTTATATACTTGACAGTGTCATCCAATATATCATGAGTGACGCTGACGGCAACCGCAAGCTCATGTCCGTTCCCGGTTGTCTGAACTGTTGCAAACTGCCAGAGCATACCATCCGATGGATTAGTTCCATCCGGGCGCCATATGGCACGCCCTGATAATGTGGGTTGAACAGGGACGATATTAACACCGGATTTCGTGTCCAGGCAGTACCCGGCCGCAAAAGCGATTGTCCCATGGGTAGGTAAATGAATATGATGTGGACATGAATTGGTGGCAGAACGGCGGAGGAATGTCTCAACCTCGGTATATATCTGATCCCATGATATGCCATCCTTCAAGCGACGTCCGTCAAAATGTCGTGCGAGACAGAGAAGATTATCGGTTGCGTCTTCGATGTACTCGGTGGCTCGGATGAAACTGCGTATGCCAATTCGATGCGTTTCTGGTTCTGCAATAACTTTGCCTTGCCATAGATTCTCTTTCTTGCAGATCGCCTCTATTTCTGCTCTCGTGAATGCAATTCGTCCTCGTTTTATAAAGCTGCGAGAGAGATCATCGTAAGGATGGGTCATTGCTTGTTCATCAAGTGGCGCAAACCCCGCCATTTTGAGTTTATCATTAAGCCGGGCATTAAGTTCGTCAAAATTAAATCCCGTTTGGATCCGAACTGGCGCAAGCGTTTTCCGTAGGTCTTCGTCACAGGTTAAACCGAGGTGCTGTTTCCATGCTTCTCGAATCTTCCCCATCTTCGAACGTGTGCCGCCATTGGCGAGTTTGTCCCAAAGAATCCTTCCATCAATGTTTGACCATGCCCCGGCAATGTCGTCATCAGGGTGAACCGTCCATGGAGAGAGGATAATGAACCTGCAGCCTGTCCCTTCAGGTGCATATTGCTGCTGTGCGTTTCTGATGCGCTGTAGCAGAGATACCGATGTGGCATTGATAAAAGTGGGATCCATTAATGCCTGCCACGTGAAAGCACCCTGATTGGTTACGTGAAATTTGATTTGATAATATTCTGCTTTTACCTCTTCGCTATCACAAATCAACGGTGGGTCAAAGTGGACGACGATGTCGTCGAGTGACTTCACATTTTCTGCCTCAAGCTCGACGCTAACGATTCTAGACCGTTCTTCGAACATTCGACATACTTGAATCCAGAACATTCTGCTCTGGTAGTCGTCACCCAATAGCCTGGCTGCTATCGCTTTCGCCATAGTGCATTATACCTCATAGTATCTAAAAACCATGGCATGATGCCTCTTATATAAACCATTACGTATCTGCTGTTAGCTACCTACCATCCATGAGGTTTAGTAAAACTCCCTTTCGCATCCTGCATGGGTGAGGGGAACTGACTTTTCTTCAAAGCTGTTGGCCTGATATGCTTGTAAAAGGTGGCGTGCTTCTCCAAGACCCGGCAAGGGATCTCTTGGGGATTGATGACCCCGACCGGTTTATGGAGCTCCTCCTTGACAATGCGCAGCGGCATCAGCAGGTCGGAATCGCCGCTTAAAATGACGGCATACTCAAAGCGATTGCAGTGGGCATCATGCAGTAATTGCGTGGCCAGATTGACATCAGAACCCTTTTCCTCGGTCTTGAAGACCTCGGCATAGGCGTTTTGTCCGGGTCTCGAGTTGGCCAAGGGCATCATGACGGTATGTGTCAGAAAATGGCCGCAGTAGACGGTTAGATGGGGAATGGTTGCCAGCGCCCGCAGGTAGATGGCCTGCCTTGTGGGCTGGCCGGGATCGGATGGCCGGGCGTTGACACGGGCAGTAAAGTATTTGATCTGCTCAATGTCGTTGCGGGGCAAGACAATACGACACAGCTGATCGAGATTGAGCCATTTGTAGGGGGTTCCGCGGACAGCGCCGAAGTAGAGGTTGAAGGCATCGATATAGACGAAGGTCTTCATGCGGGCCTCCATCTAAAAAAGCAAGAGCCACCCCTTTCGGAGCGGCCCCGCACCCTTTCGCCGAAGCTACCGGGGGGTTTGATTGAGGACAGTCTTTCATAGGTCCCGCCCTTTGTCAAGGATTCATTTGACAGTGCTGTGACGTGGGGCCTGCGGGTTGCGGTTTCGGAATGAATTCGATTCATGGGATTATCCTTCTTCCATGGCGGCTTGTCCGATCTCCTTGGCGCTGATCAAAACGCTACCCTTGCTTTTGGCCAGGAGCCTGCCGAAGGGGTCCTGCACCCGAACCAGCCTGGGGGCTGGCGTAGCGCAATCGTAAACTACGTAGAACCAGTAATCCTGCCGCATGTTGCAGGCTTTTGCCCATTCATTGGCGGATACCTCAATGTCGCCTGTTCCTGCCCGGCCTTTGACCTCGATGCCCAGTTTCTCCTTTTCCGACCGCAGGGAGAAGAGATCGAAACCGGGATTGTCCGGAAGCCCTGCCATGCGGGCAAGCTCCGGTGTATGTACGTCGAGCACCTTGGCCCCCGTCGCCTCCTCGAAGGCTTGGGCGATCCTCATGGCCACCTGTTCGACGTTTACGTCATACCGCTCCCGGTCCATTGGTTCGGAAGTCGGCACGACCAAGGCGTGGGCCACGAAAGTAACCGATCCGGGCGCGATGAGATCAGGCTCCCGTCGCAGCAGGGTCATGGCATCTTCCCGGAGGCTCACCAATTGTCGTTGTTGACGCTTCACCTCTTCGAGGGCTTCACTGGCCTTCCGGTTGCCAGTGCGTGCCTTTTCGCTATGGCGGGCGCGAGCCAGGGCCAGTTCTGCTTCCTGGCAGTCAAATCCTCTTTGCAGAAAATTCTCTCGTTCGGGGAGGCTATCCAGTAGGCCATGACGGCGGTCGATCGCCAGTTTTCGGGCCACCCGCTCGGAAAGATAGGCCCGGACCTGTTCCTTTTCCTCAGTGGCCCGCACGGCCAATCTCTGGGCTGATGCCGGCAGGCCGCTGCCGCCCCGCAAGAGGAGCAGATGCTCGACAGGACAGAGGGCCATTTCCGCCCCTTCATACTGCTTGACGCCGACCAGACGGCAGTCCAGCAACTCTTCCTTTGCCATGCCGGGAATCTCCGGATCGGCCTTCCTCACGATGTGTATGAGGGCCATGTGAAAGAGATAGGGCCTTTCGCTGTTGGGGTCGATGAAGATGGCGCCCTGTCTCCCCTGATCCCCAAGACGTTCTGCTACCAGAGCTCGGAACCGTTCAAAGACCGGTTCCCCGGGGTGGAGCCAAATGAAATCGTCACCCCCGGTATGCACTTCTTTCGTCGGCAGATCCGTGAATCGGGAGACGGCAAATCTCCCCCGCGTCTTTTCAGGGTACAACTCCAGAGCCGGGAGGAGCGCGTCCATTGCGCCCAATCGTTTCGGGTGCAAGGAGAAGATGCCGCCCAGATCGCCCTCGATCTCGATATCAACGAATGATGCGGCCTGCTCGAGATATTGCCGCACATAGCCGGGCAGCAGGTGAAAATGTACTTCCCTTTCCAGATCAGCACGAAGCCGCGGCAACTCGGCAGCCACGTCGCCGCCACCTCCGTAGAGGGCCTTTTCCCGTTCCGCCAATGCCTCGATCTGTTCCTTTGTCAGCCGGCCGTCCAGTTCCCTTGCGACCGTTTCAGCGTCTTCGGTTACAGCCAGCTCCATATACTGTTTGATCGATACGCCTTCAAAGAAACGGCCAATACAGTCAAAGACCTTGTCGGACTGGAGTTCCTTGCGGATCTTCTCTAACTTATCCAGCAGTGTCTTGAGGACCTTTCCTTCTCGTGTCGATGGGGCGACTAGGTTCAGAATGATCACAGGGTCGTGCTTCTGGAGGTAGCGATGGATACGACCCATCCGTTGTTCCAAACGGGCCGGATTCCAGGGTACGTCGTAGTTGATCATGATCCAACAGAACTGAAGATTGATGCCTTCGCCTGCTGCATCCGTGCAGATGAGGAAACGCGCGCCGCCCTCGGCAATCGGTTTTCGGAACCGGTCCACCTCTTCTTCCCGCTGAGTGTAGTGCATACCGCCGTGAATCTGGGCGATCTGATCCGTGTAGCCCATGCCGCTTAGTCGTCTGACCAAGAAAAGAAGGGTATCGCGATGCTCGGTGAAGATAATGAATTTTTCGTTGCTGAATCGGGGATCAGTCAGGGCTTCCCGAAGCTTTTCGAATTTGGATTCCTGCCCGGATTCGAAAACCTGCTTGGCCAATCCAAGGAGCCTCTGTACCTGTTCCCGTTCCGCCAGGAGATCTGATAAGGAGGCGGCGACCACTCCTTGAAGCAGCTTGTCCTCAGCAGCCTCATTTTCCTCACGGTCTTCGTCTGATATCTCGTCATCGGCCGTTTTCGCATCAAAGACATCGTCTTCCAGATGCAGCCGTTGCTGGCGGGTGATCAGCGCGTCGGGGCTCAGCTTCCCGTCCTGAATCTCGTCGATCAGGGTAGTCAGTTTTTCGATACGCCTTTCGAAGGAGCGCAGGAGTGCATAGGTTGAACTGGCCATGCGTCTCTGGAACACGCTCATGGCTAGTCTTGCCGCCTCGCGGTTCAGGAGCTTGGCCTTGTTGTAAACATAGCGGAGATAGTCTGTCGTTTCGTCATAGAGCCTTTGCTCACCGACCTCTCCTTGGCTCAAAAGGTAGCCCAAGGTATCGGAGATGCGCTTGGGATAAAGAGGCCGGCCGTCGGGATAAACCATCTCCTCTTTCGTTCTTCTAATGAAGTGTTCCTTGCGCTGTTCCGCTGGGTATTCCCCAAAGGCATCCGGCGTGGCCAGGACCTCTGGTTCCAAAAGCCGCCAGAGTGCGTAGTAGGGGTAATCCTTTCCCATGTGGGGCGTGGCCGTGAGCAGCAAGAGATGATAGGCGCTCCAACCCAGTTGCCAGCGCCGGTCGTTGCTCTTTATCCCGGCCAAGGCTTCCGCCAAGCAGTATCGTTCGGTCTTACGAATGCGGAGATCCAACCCTCTGTCTGCCGCCAGCTTGTGCGCTTCGTCGAAAATGACGAGATCGTAAGGAACAACGTTCGGATCCTTTAAACAGGAAAAAACACGCGAGCTGGCAAGGGTATCGACGCTGACGATGACGCGATCGCTGTCCTCACCGATAAAAGGATTTCCATGCCGGGTGTCACTGCCGCTGATAATATGGAAAGGAAGACTGAAGAGTTTCAGAAGTTCCCGATACCAGTTTCCGACTAGACCGGCAGGCGGAACGATGAGTACACGCTTCAGAAGCCTGCGGGAGAGCATCTCCCGCATGTAGAGGCCAGCCATAATGGTCTTTCCGGCACCTGCATCATCCGCCAAGAGAAAGCGAAGCCGGCTTTGCTTTATCATGTGATCATAAACCGCAATGCGCTGGTGCGGGAGGGGATCGATACTGGAGATTTCCGTGGCGAAGGTGGGATTCATCAAGTGGCCGAAGGAAAGCCGTTCGCCTTCGGCAAGAATTTTTACGATCTCCGGCCGGGCCGTGAAATCAAGAATGGGCGGCGGTGGCTTCTCGTCTTTGGATCGATAGGGTATCGCCTCTTCCTTCAGGGTCATTTCCAGTTGACGGAGCTGATTCCAGGAGAGTTGTGATGGCTTGGTTTGACCATTTTCCCATCGATTTACTGTGGCAAAGGAAACCCCCAGCGCCTTGGCCAATGATTGCTGGGTAAGGCCAAGCCCAGCCCGGAGCTGCTTAATCCGTACATGATAATCGTCTTGGAGTTGGATTCCTATAGATTTCTGATCGGCCATCAAAGTATTTTGTTTCTCCTATCCATCAAAATGTTAGGCATTATATAGCATTTGTTATATTACTTGTCAAGTGTTCACGCGATGTGTACAAAAATACTTGTTGTGGATGGGAAATGGTAGGCAAGGGCCGCGCCGGCCAGAGGGGTGGCCGTCACGCCCCTTGCACCTTTCCCTTATCCCCCCTGTCATCCCCCGGGGGGGGGGGATTTCCCGCCCGCCACCCCATCAGGCGGAAGCAGGGGCCGCGCCAGGGCATTCCTCTGC
>CAZCLK010000027.1:0-17362 GCA_964499575.1 uncultured Oscillospiraceae bacterium
CGTTCTCTTTCCATCTATTTGAAATATTGGTATGATAAGCGTGGTTTTGTATGCGCGCAGGAGTGACCGCGATCGCGCGTCCTACTTTTCGAAAATCCGCAAACAGAACGCCAATCCGACCCGACTTCTGATCATCGACGAGGAAACAGATGAGAAAATCCGACGACAATCCGGCTTTACCGGTCGATAACGGGGAAACCAAGAGAGTTCCGGTTGAAGAAATTCATAGTGCGATCCCGCATAATGCTCCGGTTCCCGATCCTATTTCGAAGGCGAATGCACCGATGAATCCGCAAGGAGATCCCCGCCGTTCGGCTTCGACGGCCGGAGCTCAAGTCCGCCAACGCTCCACCCGCCCCGTTTTGCCGGAACATTCGGCAATCGCGGATGAATTTCGAACCAGACTGCACGGCAAGCCGACCCGTGCCGGGCACCGAAGAACGTGGTACGGCGAAATGATCGGCGCGATATTGGGTATTTTGAAAATCGTTCTGGTGTTGCTCCTGTGTGTTACCTTTGTCGTCGGCGGGTTCGGTGCAGGCATGCTGGTCGGTTATGTGACCACAACGACGCCCGTCGAAATAGCCGACGTCATTCAATCCGACAGCAAGAAAACCTCTTTCGTTTATGACATCAACGGGGCGCCGATTGCGCGTCTCACCGGAAGTGAAAATGTCGACCGCGTCGAAATTTCTTTCGTCGAAATAAAGAACACGTACATCGACGAAGCGATTATCGCGATTGAGGACGAGCGCTTTATGGAGCACACGGGCATTGACGTCAAGAGGATCGCCAGTGCCGTTCTCTCGGCGTTATTCAGCACCGGCTCGCCCTCACACGGCGGATCGACCATCACTCAACAGACCGTAAAACTCATCTCAGGACAGGATGAACGGTCCGCTCAACGCAAAGTTCAGGAATGGTATCGGGCAATGTGGCTCGAAGAATCCTTCACGAAGGAAGAAATCCTCGACCTCTATATCAATTCGGCGCCGATGGGCAATAATTATATCGGTGTACAGGCCGCCGCCCAGAATTATTTCGGCAAGGATGCCAAAGAATTAACCCTTCCCGAATGCGCATTTCTGGCCGGCATTCCGAAAAGTCCTTCGTACTATAATCCGTTGCGTGAATCCGGAAAACGGAACGCCATGCGCAGAATGCGCATCGTCCTCGAAAAGATGCACGAGCTTCAAATGATTACGGACGAGCAGTACAACAACGCGTTGAACACCGAGTTGGTTTTCAAGTCCAGACGTCAGACCACGGCAACAACCATCAACTCGTATTTCGTCGAGTATGTCATCGCGCAGGTCATCTCCGATCTTCAGAAAGAGCGAAATATCAGCGACGCTATGGCCGAGAAGCTTGTCTTAAATCGCGGTTACCACATTTATACGACCTTAGAGCCCGATATTCAGGCGGTGATGGACGAGGCGTTCATGAATCAGGACCTTTTTCAGAAAGACCCGGCAGCGCTCGAAGATCTTCCTGATAAACCGCAGGGCTCGATGGTGATCATCAACGTTAAAACCGGAGCGATCGCCGGAATGTCAGGCGGTTACGGAGAAAAAGTGGGCAACATAACCTTTAACCGCGCGGTAAAAGGATATCGTGATCCGGGATCTTCCATCAAACCGTTGATTGACTATGCGCCGGCATTCCAGACCAAACTGATCACCGCGGCCACCATTTACGATGATAAGAAGTCTTATTTGGATCCCGATAATCCGAATAATGTTTGGCCCAAAAATGCGGACGGCGTCTATAACGGCCCGATGACGATTCGAAAAGCAATCACTGCGTCCAGAAACACGATCGCCGTTCAGGTATGGACGGATCTTTTTAAGCAAGACGAGAATATCGCGCTTTGGTACTTGAAGAGGGTCGGAATCGACCGCATGAACGAGAAATATCCGTCAACGGCGATCGGCAGTTTTCTGAACGGGGTCACTTCGCTCGAAATGGCCGCGGCTTACGCAACTTTTCCCAACAGCGGGACGTATCGCGAACCGTTCGCCTACACGAAAGTCCTCGACGCAGCCGGAAACATCGTTCTGGAAAAGCATCCGACCTCCTGGTCCGTCTATTCTCCGGAAACATCTTTCTTAATCTCGGACATTCTGAAGGGAGTAATTACCGGAGGAACCGCAAGCGGACATGTGCATACGATTTCCAATTCAGCCGGGGAATACATCGCCGTCGCAGGAAAGACGGGAACCACCGAGGTCGATACCAGCGACATTCGCGATAAATGGTTTTGCGGGTTTACGCCTTATTATTCGGCCGCGGTCTGGTACGGCTTTGACAACGGTTTGCGTCAAACCGCCGTCCTGAGAGCCGATCGCAACAACGCAATGGAAATCTGGGACTATGTCATGCAAAAAATTCACCAGGATCTACCGCCCGCGGATTTTGTTCGACCCGAGACCGTTGTTTATCGGACGATCTGTACTTCATCGGGGAAACTGGCAAATCAATATTGTAAGGAAGCCGGCACCGCCGTCACAGAATATTTTGTTACGGGCGATACTCTGACACCAACCGATACATGCACGTTCCATGTCGAACCGACGCCGACACCGGAACCTCCGACACCGCCGCCCGGGCCCCCCGGTTGACGGAAGGCTTGAAACCTTGATTATTTACCGTTCGAAAACTGTTCCGACGAGATATCGACCGTGCACGAAGGATCAAAAAAAGTTCCGATGTCCGCGCCTTCGAGGATATCTTCCAGAATCTGCGATTGAGAACCCTCGGCGATCACTCCGGCGATGCCCTGAGAAACGACAAGAGACATTGCCTTGATCTTTGTGTACATCCCGCCTGTCGCAAGCTTACTGCCGATGCCTCCGGCACGCTCAAGCATGTTCCGGTCAATACGGCAAACCACCGGAATCCGGTGAGCACCCGAATTGCCCTTGGGGTCACTGTCGTACAGTCCGTCAATATCGGACAGGATAATCAGAAGATCCGCATGCATCAGGCAGGCAACGTGGGCCGACAACGTATCGTTATCACCGAACGTTCCGTTATAGAGGATCTCGTTGGTGGAAACCGTGTCGTTCTCGTTGACAACCGGCAGAATACCCTTCTCCAGAAGAGCTTCCATCGTATTGGATATGTTCGTTCGGGTGTGCGTTTCCTCCAGGTCATCCTTGGTGAGAAGAATCTGACCGACCACATGGCTGTACTCGGCAAAACAGCGACTGTATACATTCATCAGTTCGCACTGCCCGACCGCCGCGACAGCTTGTTTGTCCCGCATTTCCGTCGGTTTTCTGTCGAGATCCAGGCAACCGACACCGACGCCGATCGCGCCGGAAGTCACCAATATAACTTGTTTGCCCCCGTTCATCAGGTTCGATATCGCGCGAGCCAACCGGTCGATATTTCGAAGATTCATCCGGCCGTTATCAAAGGTAATCGTCGAGGTGCCAACCTTGATCACGATCCTTTTCGCGCCGGCCATAACGCATCTTCTGCCGTTCAGATTCTCTGTCATATCTAAAGATCCCGCCCTCCGGTCATTCTGGAAACACAAAATAGAATAAGCCTAGTATCGGAAAAAAGCAACATCTTTGTAATAAAACCAAAAATCCGCCCCCGAAATGTTTCGGGGGCGGACTCCTGCTCGTCCGGTTTATATTCGTCCGACCATACGGACATTTTCAGAGAAGTTTTCTTGCATCCGAATCAATCGATTCGGCTACAGATGTCTGCCGGTATCGTTGATCCCTCATGATACAACACAAATTGGTCATCGGATACGGTGAAGTCGTAGTGAGAATCATCATCCCAGTCAAAACTTCCTTCTCCGGAGAAAAAGTTGTATTCGTATTCAACGGTTCTTTGCAGATCATCGCCTTTAAAAAGCATAACATAACCGTTATCCAAAAACTGATAAAGCCAATCGGATGCTTCACTATCCCACTGTCCGACGACCGGTGTCCCTACGATATACATAGTAGGAAATGTTTGAAATGATAATTCAAATGACGGGAAAGTCCCCGGCGTTGTTTCGGTCGGAGCTGCCGTTGTCGTGGTGGTCGGTGGCTCAGCCGTGGTGGTTGCGGCAGTCTCCGGAACGGTGGTAGCGGCCGCGGTAGTGGCGGCGGCAGTCGTCTCGGGAACCGTAGTAGCAGCGGCGGTGGTTTCTGTCGTTATGACGGCCGGCGTCGTCCCGGGCATCGTCGTCATCTCGATTTCTTCACTGCTTTCCTGCGGAGGGACGGTTATACGGATCACATTGATTTTACCTCTGGTCAAGATGCCCGCGTTGCCGAGGATCACTTTGTTTTTCTCAAAGGTGAAATCCATCGTCGCGCCCTCCATCGTAATGATCCCTTTACGCGTCGCTTTGTCGTAGACGTATTGTCCGATATAGTCGCCGTACGGCGTGCCGATGATCATTTTGTTATCTCCGTAAAAAGTGTATTGAACCACTTCATCCTCGTCATGCCAGTCATCGACCAAGGATCCTGTTCGGAAGAAAACAAAGTAAATAACTAATGCGGCTGCGATAATCAATACTGCTCCGCCTGAAATGATCCCAGTCAGAGCGGCCGGAGAGAGTTTCTTTTTAGGAACGGTAAAATCCTCTTCCATAACACTTCCTCCAATAAATAGCTTACGCATTTGGCAATATATATTGTATCACTTTTTATGTATGGTGTAATATATTTTACTTTTTCGACTTCCCTTTTCGCGGTCGCGAGAACTGCCGTCATGGTGGTGATATACGGGATCTTGTTCTTGATGGCAATCTTTCTGTATGTAATGTTGATTATGCCGTCTGTCATGATCCGAAAAAACCGAACCCTTTCGTCCCGACAACACAGGGATGAATGGGTCCGGGATCTTTGCACAGACTCATGCGGGTGGACAGCCAAAGATTCTTGACTGCGGCACCGATAACCGAATCAGCTGCCTCGCGTGAACTGATGCTCTGTTGACGCTGTAATATTTCTGAGAATCATATCATCACCCGATACCTGAAATTCAAAATCCGTAGTATACAAAGACATCGTCCCATAGCCGGTAAAAAAATTGTATTCATACTCAACAGTACCGTAAAACTCATTTCCCTCGGATATTTCACATGTTCCGTCGTCTGAAAAAATAAGCAACCACTCGCCCGGTGCCGGATCTACCCAGTGGCCAACGATTGGTGTTCCGAAAACATAAGTCATGGTCGCGAAAGGCATAGTGCCAAAAGTAAAGGTAGGCATCGATACCGTTGCGGTCGGCACCTCTACTGTAGTCGTGACGGCGGGAGTGGTTTCAGCCGCGGTAGTCGCTTCCGAGGTCACCGCGGCAGTCTCCGGAACGGTGGTAGCGGCCGCGGTAGTGGCGGCGGCAGTCGTCTCGGGAACCGTAGTAGCAGCGGCGGTGGTTTCTGTCGTTATGACGGCCGGCGTCGTCCCGGGCATCGTCGTCATCTCGATTTCTTCACTGCTTTCCTGCGGAGGGACGGTTATACGGATCACATTGATTTTACCTCTGGTCAAGATGCCCGCGTTGCCGAGGATCACTTTGTTTTTCTCAAAGGTGAAATCCATCGTCGCGCCCTCCATCGTAATGATCCCTTTACGCGTCGCTTTGTCGTAGACGTATTGTCCGATATAGTCGCCGTACGGCGTGCCGATGATCATTTTGTTATCTCCGTAAAAAGTGTATTGAACCACTTCATCCTCGTCATGCCAGTCATCGACCAAGGATCCTGTTCGGAAGAAAACAAAGTAAATAACTAATGCGGCTGCGATAATCAATACTGCTCCGCCTGAAATGATCCCAGTCAGAGCGGCCGGAGAGAGTTTCTTTTTTGGAACGGCAAAATCCTCTTCCATAACACTGCCTCCAATAAAAAACTTGCGCAATTGGTAATATATATTGTATCACTTTTTATGCATTGTGTAATATATTTTACTTTTTCGACTTCCCTTTCGCGGTCTCAAGCATATTGCGTAAAAAAACGGCGGGGTTTCCCGCCGCCGTTTATGATCAATACCCATATCCGACTTACTTGATACCCGCGTGGTACTCCTGAAGCGATTTGACCGCCGATTCCGCGTACCCGTTCTCGATGAACGCGCGGATTCCTTTCGCGCTCGCGAGAGCCGCCGTCATGGTGGTGATATACGGGATCTTGTTCTTGATGGCAATCTTTCGGATATACGAATCATCAAATTCGCTCATCTTGGAACGCGGCGTATTGATGATCAGTTGGATCTCCCGATTCGCGATCGCATCCGCGATATTCGGGCGCCCCTCAAAGAGCTTCTTGATCTCCTCGGCCTCCACGCCGTTTTCGCGCAGGAATACGCAGGTCCCGTGCGTCGCCCTGATCGAAAAGCCGATTGCCTTCAATTCGCGCGCCGCCTTAAGGCCGGCCTCCTTGTCTTTGTCGTTCAGGCTGATCAGGACACAGCCGGAAGAAGGAAGCGGAGACTGTGTGGCTTCCTGGGCTTTATAATACGCGAGCTCATAGGAGTTATCCAATCCCAGCACCTCGCCGGTCGAACGCATCTCCGGACCGAGCAGCGGATCGACCTCCGGGAACATATTGAACGGCAGGACGGCCTCCTTAACCCCAAAGTGCGGAATGTGGCGGTGCACGAGTTGACTCATATCGTATTTTCTGCCTTCGCTCACGGCCATGACAATCTCCGTGGCTACTCTGGCCATGGCGATATTACAGACCTTGGACACGAGAGGAACCGTACGTGACGCGCGTGGATTGGCTTCAAGCACATAAACGACACCGTCCGCGATCGCGTATTGCATATTCATGAGACCGACGACCTTCATTTCACTCGCGATCCGTCGCGTATAATCGGCGATCGTCTCCACAAGTGCCGGCGGGATACTGACCGGCGGAATCACACATGCGGAATCTCCCGAATGAACACCCGCATATTCGATATGCTCCATCACAGTCGGAACAAAGGCGTCCGTCCCGTCCGCGATTGCGTCCGCCTCGGCCTCGGTCGCGTTATTGAGGAACCGGTCGACCAGGATCGGGCGCTCCGGTGTCACTCCGACAGCCGCCCCCATGTATTTGATGAGCATTTCCTCATCGCGGACAATCTCCATGCCGCGACCCCCGAGAACATAAGAAGGCCGGACCATCAGGGGATATCCAATGCGATTCGCAATTTCAACGGCTTCCGTCGTATTGACCGCCATACCGGATTCGGGCATCGGAATATCAAGGCGCTCCATCATCTTACGGAACTGATCGCGATCCTCGGCAAAATCAATCGTCTGTTGTGACGTCCCTAAAATCCGGACGCCGGCCTGTTCCAACTCCGCCGCGATATTCAGGGGCGTCTGACCGCCGAACTGCACGATCACGCCCAAAGGCTTTTCCTTTTGATAAATGCTCAGGACATCCTCGACGGTCAACGGCTCGAAATAGAGTTTGTCTGAAGTGTCGTAGTCCGTGGACACCGTCTCGGGGTTACAGTTCACGATGACGGTCTCATAGCCCATGTCGCGCAGTGCAAAAGCGGCGTGGACGCAACAGTAGTCAAATTCAATGCCCTGGCCGATCCGGTTCGGCCCGCCGCCCAGAATCATGACCTTCGGCTTATCGCTCGCCGTCGTATGATCGGGCGCGTTGTAGGTCGAATAATAATATGCCGCGTTCTCCACTCCGCTGACCGGAACGGCCTCCCATGCCTCGACGACGCCCAGAGCGGTTCTCTGCTCACGGATCTGCTTTTCGCTTGTTCCGAGAAGAAGCGAAAGATAACGATCGGAAAAACCGTCCTTCTTTGCGCGGACGAGCAGTTCGTCCGGAAGGACTTTCCCCTTATATCCGAGGATTTCTTCCTCCAGCATGACCAATTCTTTCATCTGCTCGATGAAATAGGTCTTGATATGTGTAAGCTCGAAAAGTTTCTCGACATCCGCGCCCTTTCGAAGCGCCTCATAAAGAATAAACTGACGCTCGCTGGTCGGTTCAATCATCATCGCCATCAGTTCTTCGAGTGATTTTCGATTAAAATCCTTGGCAAAGCCCAAGCCGTACCGACCGATCTCCAAAGACCGTATCGCCTTCTGGAGAGCCTCCTTATAGTTTTTTCCGATGCTCATGACCTCGCCGACCGCGCGCATCTGCGTGCCGAGCTTATCAATCGAACCGGGGAATTTCTCGAATGCCCATCGGGCGAACTTGACGACGACATAGTCACCGTATGGTGTGTATTTGTCGAGCGTGCCTTCGCGCCAGTACGGAATCTCATCCAGAGTCAATCCTGCCGCGAGCATCGCGGAAATAAGGGCGATCGGAAAACCGGTCGCTTTGGATGCCAGGGCTGAGGAACGGGACGTTCTCGGGTTGATCTCAATGATGACAACGCGTCCGGTCTTCGGATCATGTGCGAATTGAACGTTCGTGCCGCCGATCACTTCGATCGCCTCGACCACACGATAAGAGTATTCCTGAAGGCGTGCCTGGAGTTCGGGACTTATCGTCAGCATCGGCGCGGAGCAAAATGAGTCGCCCGTATGAACGCCGACTGCATCGATATTTTCAATGAAGCAAACGGTGATCATTTGGTTCTTGCTGTCGCGGACAACCTCGAGTTCCAGTTCTTCCCACCCGAGCACGGATTCCTCGACCAGGATCTGGCCAACCATGCTGGCCGCAATTCCGCGGTTTGCAATGACATTGAGTTCCTCGAGATTATAAACGAGGCCGCCGCCGGTTCCGCCCATCGTGTACGCCGGGCGGATGACGACCGGATATCCGAGTTCCGAAGCGATCGTCTCCGCTTCCTCAACACTGTATGCCGCCTTACTCCGGGGCATTTCGATGCCCAGACGATTCATGGTCTCTTTAAAAGCGATCCGGTCTTCGCCCCGCTCAATCGCGTCGATCTGAACACCGATCACGCGGACACCGTATTTTTCGAAAACGCCCGTCTTACTGAGCTCCGAACAGAGATTCAGCGCGGTTTGTCCGCCGAGATTCGGCAGTACGGCATCCGGGCGCTCTTTGGCAATAATTTCCGTGAGGCTTCTGGCGTTGAGCGGCTCGACATATGTGGTATCCGCAATTCCGGGATCGGTCATAATGGTCGCCGGGTTGGAGTTTACCAAGACAATTTGGTAACCCAATTGCCGGAGGGCTTTACAGGCCTGTGTTCCTGAGTAATCAAACTCGCACGCCTGTCCGATGATGATCGGTCCGGAACCAATGATCAGAACCTTATGAATATCGGGTAATTTGGGCATAACGTCTCCTCTTGAAACGTGGTCGGTCACCGATCTTCCGGCTTCCTCCCGTCCGGTCATTATCCTCGCCGCGCCATCTTCGGCGGGCAACTTATCGAAAGAATTGTAGCCTATTACCGGTAAAAATGCAAAGCAAAATTGCTTGTTTTTACCTGTTTTCGAAAACAACGCGGCGACATAAAAAAACGTCCCGGATCTGCATCCGGGACGTTTATACGATTGTAGCAACCGTTATTACTCGATGATCGTCGAAACCGTTCCGGCTCCTACTGTACGGCCACCCTCACGGATAGCAAACTTCAGACCGGGCTCCATGGCGATCGAGGTGATCAGTTCAACAGAGATGGTGATGTGGTCGCCGGGCATGCACATCTCGGTGCCTTCCGGAAGGTGAGCCACACCGGTAACGTCCGTCGTACGGAAATAGAACTGAGGACGGTATCCGTTGAAGAAGGGCTTGTGACGTCCGCCTTCTTCGTTCGTCAGGACGTACACTTGGCCGGTGAACTTCGTATGCGGGGTGATCGAACCGGGCTTGGCGATAACCTGTCCGCGCTCGACCTGCTTGCGGTCGATACCGCGAAGAAGAATACCGATGTTGTCTCCGGCTTCCGCCTGATCCAGGATCTTACGGAACATTTCAACGCCCGTAACAACCGTGTTCTTGGGCTCTTCCATAAGTCCGACGATCTGAGCGGCGTCTCCGACCTTGATGATACCGCGCTCGAGACGGCCGGTGGCAACCGTTCCGCGACCCGTGATGGTAAAGACATCTTCAACGGGAAGAAGGAAAGGAAGATCGGTCGGACGGGCAGGGGTAGCGATAAAGGAGTCGACGGCGTCCATCAGTTCGAGGATGCACTTGTACTCCGGAGCGTTGGGATCCGTCGAGGTGGACTCGATGGCGTTGAGCGCGGAGCCCTTCACAATCGGCGTGTCGTCGCCGGGGAACTCGTACTGATTCAAGAGGTCACGAATGTCCATCTCGACCAGCTCGATGAGTTCATCGTCGTCGACCATGTCGCACTTGTTCATGAACACTACGATATACGGAACACCAACCTGACGGGCGAGCAGGATGTGCTCGCGGGTCTGAGGCATCGGGCCGTCGGAAGCGGAAACCACGAGGATCGCTCCGTCCATCTGCGCGGCTCCGGTGATCATGTTCTTGATGTAGTCGGCGTGGCCGGGGCAGTCGACGTGCGCATAGTGGCGAGCATCTGTCTGATACTCGACGTGGGCGGTGTTGATCGTGATACCGCGGGCTCTTTCCTCGGGGGCGCTGTCGATACTGCCGTAATCCTTGTACGTGGCTTTGCCGGAGAACGCCAAAACCTTTGTGATCGCGGCTGTAAGCGTCGTCTTGCCGTGGTCAACGTGGCCGATGGTGCCGATGTTGACATGCGGCTTATTTCTTTCAAATTTTGCCTTTCCCATTTGTATATTCCTCCTTATTCAGCTTCTGCTGATGTTAACTTAATTTCCCGCTCAGACGCCAGATGCATCCATTTTACTATATTTGTCGATAATCGCAAGATGCAAAAAACGCGGCGGATGATTGTGGTTCGTTCTTTACTTTTTAAGAATCGTTTCCATGATGCTTTTCGGCAGTTCCGCAAAGTGTCCGACCTGCATGACAAAAGTTCCGCGGCCTTGGGTTGACGAACGAAGCACGGTCGCGTACCCGAACATATTGGAGAGCGGAACATCGGCCTGAACGGATTGAATTCCGTCCTCACCGTTAATCCCCTTGATGATGCCGCGGCGGGCGTTCAATCCGCCGATCACATCCCCCATGTACTCCTCGGGCACTTCGATGTCTACGCGCATGATCGGTTCCAGAAGAACCGGATCCGCTTTCTTCATTCCTTCTTTAAAGCCCATCGATCCGGCGATCTTGAACGCCATTTCGGATGAGTCGACTTCATGGAAGGATCCGTCAACTACGGTCACCTTGACATCCACGACAGGGTACCCGCCGAGTATGCCGCTGGTCATCGCGTCCTGAACACCGGCATCGATCGGAGCGATAAACTCCTTGGGGATCGATCCGCCGATCGTCGCATTGACGAATTGGTAACCGGATCCCGGTTCAAGCGGTTCCAGGTCGAGAATGCAATGTCCGTACTGTCCGTGTCCGCCGGACTGACGAACAAACCGGCCTTCGGCTCGAACAGGCTTACGGATGGTCTCTTTGTACGAGACCTGCGGAGCTCCGACGTTCGCCTCGACCTTAAACTCACGAAGCATACGGTCAACGATAATGTCCAGATGGAGCTCGCCCATTCCGGCAATGATGGTCTGGCCGGTCTCTTGGTTCGTAAAGGTCCGAAAGGTCGGATCTTCTTCGGCCAACTTCTGAAGCGCCAGAATCATCTTCTCCTGAGAGGCTCTCGATTTCGGCTCGATTGCGACTTCGATAACCGGCTCGGGGAAATCCATAGACTCCAGAATGATGGGGCTTTTCTCGTCGCAGAGCGTGTCACCGGTTGTGGTGTCTTTGAGACCGACGGCCGCCGCGATATCCCCGGAATAAACCTTCTCGATCTCCTCACGGTGATTGGCGTGCATCTGCAAAATGCGGCCGATGCGTTCTTTCTTGCCCTTGGTCGCGTTGTACACGTAGGATCCGGAATCCAAAATTCCGGAATAGACACGAAAGAAGCAGAGTTTACCGACAAACGGATCCGTCATGATTTTAAACGCCAGTGCAGAGAAGGCTTCACTGTCCGAAGACGGACGGGTGTCCTCCTGTTCCGTCAGGGGATTGATTCCGGTGATTGCCGGAACATCCGTCGGTGCGGGCATGTAATCGACAACGGCATCCAGCATCATCTGTACGCCTTTGTTCTTATAGGCGGAGCCGCATATAACCGGAGTCAGTTTGCAGGCGATGACGGCGCGACGCAATGCGGCCTTCAGTTCCGGGACCGAGATCTCCTCGCCCTCCAGAAACTTCATCGTCAATTCCTCATCCGACTCGGCAATCGCCTCGACCATCTCGGCGCGCTTTGTTTGTGCAAGATCCAGCATATCGGCAGGGACATCCCGCTCTTCGAAAAGCGATCCGTCGTCGCTGATATAAACCTCAGCCTTCATCGTCATTAAATCGACGATGCCCTTGAAGTTCTCCTCTGCTCCGATCGGGATCTGTAAAGCAATCGGCGTGGCTCTCAGGCGATCCCGGATCATCTGAACGACGCGGAAAAAGTCCGCGCCCATGATGTCCATCTTGTTGACGAACGCCATGCGCGGAACCCCGTAATGGTCCGCTTGTCTCCAAACGGTTTCCGTCTGAGGCTCGACGCCGCCTTTGGCCGAGAGAAGCGTAACGGCACCATCCAACACGCGCAACGAACGCTCGACTTCAACGGTGAAATCAACGTGTCCGGGGGTGTCGATGATGTTGATACGGTGTCCCTTCCATTGGGCGGTGGTCGCGGCGGAGGTAATCGTGATTCCCCGCTCCTGCTCCTGCTCCATCCAGTCCATCGTTGCGGCGCCCTCGTGTACTTCGCCGACTTTTCTGATCTTGCCGGTGAAGAACAGGATACGTTCGGTCGTCGTGGTTTTACCCGCGTCGATGTGCGCCATGATACCGATGTTTCTGGTGTTCTCCAAAGAAAATTCTCTGGCCATTGGTTCTTTTGCTCCTTACTGTCCTAAACTACCATCTGTAATGGGCAAACGCGCGGTTGGCGTCCGCCATCTTGTGTATGTCTTCCTTCTTCTTGTATGCGCCGCCGTTGTTGTTCGTGGCGTCCAGCAGTTCGTTAGCGAGTCGCTCACTCATCGTGCGCTCGTTGCGCTTTCTCGAATACAGAACAATCCACCGAAGGCCTAATGTCAGGCGTCTTGCGGGACGAACCTCAATCGGCACCTGATAGTTGGCTCCGCCGACGCGTCTGGCCTTCACTTCCAAAACGGGCATAACATTTTCCAGAGCCTGCAGAAAAACTTCCAGCGGCTCCTTGCCCGAACGCTCTTTGATGATATCGAAGGCGTCGTAGCAAATTTTCTGGGCCACTCCCTTTTTTCCGTCCAGCATGATGTTGTTGATGAGCTTCGTCACGCGTACATCATTATAAAGCGGATCGGGGAGCACTTCTCTTTGTGGGACATTGCCTCTTCTTGGCACTTGTCTTCCCTCCTCTCATGATTATCAGATCTTTCTGAAATCACAGGTACTCACGTTTGGACCGTGTCGCGCCAGTCGCAATGTCCGATTCCGGGAATCCGGTATTGAGACAGTGTACTGACAACTAGTGTGTCCAACCACAGGAATGCTCTTACTTCTTGACCTTTCCGGCCTTCGGTCTCTTGGCACCGTATTTGGAACGGCCCTGAAGACGATTGGCAACACCTGCAGTATCCAGAGTTCCTCTGATGACGTGATAGCGAACACCCGGGAGATCCCGAACACGTCCGCCGCGGATCAAAACAACCGAGTGTTCCTGCAGGTTATGTCCGATTCCCGGAATATACGCATACACTTCATACATGTTTGTGAGTCGTACTCTGGCGACCTTGCGCAAAGCCGAATTCGGCTTCTTGGGGGTCACCGTCTTTACGACCGTACACACGCCGCGCTTCTGCGGAGAGCTTTTATCGGTCTCCTGCTTGTGCAGTGTATTCATTCCGGTCTGGAGTGCCGGGGCCTTGGACTTAAAAGTCTTCGAAGCTCTTCCGGAATTAACCAACTGGTTGAACGTAGGCATCAATACACCTCCTTTCAAAAAATAATCCTTCTTCGGGGGCGCTCGCCTCCTTGTTTATCGCGAAAAAACCGCGACAGCAAGGCAAGACGCCCGTTCCCGAAGTTCGGGCAACTTAGTATATCACCGGATTTAGCATATGTAAACGATGAAAAGAAGAAAATAATACTGGACAAATGACGAAGATCAGCCTTGATCCGCGTCGTGATTGATGCTTATTTACTCCTGAGCCTGAGCGCTTTCGTTACGGAGCTGGTTCAGGATCTCGGGAATCTTCGTCGGGGTGACCCGGCTGTATACCTTTCCGTTAATCGTCATGACGGGCGCCAACGCACACACTCCGAGGCATCGGGACTGCTCCAGCGTGAAGAAGCCGTCTCCGGTCGTTTCGCCGATCTCGATACCGAGCTGGGACTGGATCGCCTCCAGAATTTTATCCGCGCCTTTTACAAAACAGGCGGTTCCCATACAAACGGATATCGTGTATTTGCCCTTCGGTGTCAGGCGGAAAAAGTGATAAAACGAAGCCACGCCGCTCACGACGGAGGTCGGTACCTGTAGGCGCTGCGCCACGTCGTCGAGGATCGGACGGGGAAGATAACCGTAATGCAGCTGGACCTTATGTAAAACGGCAATCAACTGGCTTTCGGGCTTCTCGCCGTTTTTGCATTTTTCGATGAAATCGGTGATTTCCAAAGGCAGGGGCGCAACCTCCTGCATCCCGCAACTCGAGCATGAGCAATTCTCGTTGTTTCCCATTTACTTGATCCCCCTTGGTTCTTGAGGCTGATACGACGTATGCAGGAGCTCGTGCGCGATCCCGCTTCCCGGATGCTGCAGGAACTGCTGATACAGTTGCTGAATATACGGATTTTCGTGTGATTTCCGGATTTTTTTCTCGGCGTCAATCTTGTACAGCGATGCGGCACGTTTCTCCAGGACCTCATGATTGAGCACGTAACGTCCGTCGGCCGGATACGGCTGGCCGCCGCCGCCGATGCATCCGCCGGGACACGCCATCAGTTCAATCAAATGATATTGCTTTTCGCCGGATTTGATCTTTTCGAGGATCTTCTTGGCGTTATTCAGTCCGTTCACGACCGCGATATTGACTTCGACACCCGCGATTTCGATGGAGGCTTCCTTATATCCCGTTACGGCACGTACGTTATAGAAATTGAGGTCATCCAAAGGCTTGCCGGTGATCTTTTCCGCAGCGGTACGAAGAGCGGCTTCCATGACGCCTCCCGTCGTTCCGAAAATATCGGCGGCTCCGGTGGAGCTTCCGAGCGGATTGTCAAAATCCTCTTCGTGCAATTGCATGAAGTCGATACCGTACGCCTTGATCATCCAGACCAGCTCACGGGTGGTGAGAACCGCGTTCGTTGCCGGAGTTCCGTCCGGGGTACATTGCTCGGGGCGGCGCATTTCATATTTTTTGGCGGTACAGGGCATGATCGCTACAACGTAGATATCCTTGGGATCGATCCCGATCTTGCGCGCATAAAAGGTCTTCAAGATGATCGACTGCATACTCATCGGCGAGCGGCACGAAGACATATGCGGAATCATTTCGGGATAGAAATGCTCCATGAAGCTGACCCATCCCGGCGAGCATGAAGTGAACATCGGCAGGACTTGCGGATGCGTCGAATGCCCGTCTTCTTTGGACCCGCTCGGGAGAATTCCGTTAGCTTTCAACCTGCCGATAAATTCTTCCGACTCCTCGACGATCGTCAGGTCCGCACCGAAGTTCGTGTCAAATACCGCGTCAAAGCCGAGGCGGCGCAACGCGGTAACGATGCGTCCGGTCTGTGCGGTACCCGGCTCCTGGCCGAAACCTTCTCCGATGGTCGCGCGAATGGACGGGGCAATCTGTGCGACGACATGTTTCTTCGGGTCGGCAAGAGCCGCCCAGACCTCGTCGGTCGCGCTCTTTTCGAGAAAGGCCGCGGTCGGGCAAACATTGATGCACTGTCCGCAGTTAATGCAAACCGAATCTTTCATCGCGACCAGGTGTGCCGGACCGACGACTGTTTTCACGCCGCGGCTCATCTGTCCGAGATTCGTGACGCCCTGGACCTCGGCACACACGCGAATGCAACGGTGACATAAAATACACTTGTCGGAATTCCGAACCACCGAAAAACTTGAGTTGTCCAATTCAAAGTGTTTTCTTTCCCCGGCGAAAAGGCGTTCGCGCACGCCGAGGGAGTACGCAAGATCCTGAAGCTCGCAATTTCCGTCGCGCTCGCAGGTCTGGCAGTCCATCGGGTGATTGTCGAGAATTAATTCGGTCAGATCGCGGCGGGCCTGACGGATCGCCGGTGAATTTGTCTTGACCTTCATTCCTTCCGTGACCTTCGTGGAGCAGGCGGTCTGGTAATTTTTGAATCCGTCCACCTCAACGATGCAAATACGGCAGGCGCCCTCAATTCCGAGGTCCGGAACGTAACAAAGTCGCGGTATGTAAACGCCGATGGTCTCGGCCGCTTTCATTATCGTCGTTCCCTCCGGAACGGACAGCGGATTATCATCGATGGTCAGGTTAATGTTTTTCATGTTGTTTCCTCGCTTTTCTGCCGTTATATCTTGGTCACGGCGCCAAACTTACATGCGTTGAAGCACTCTCCGCAACGCACGCACTTCTCCTGATCGATGACATGCGCGTTACGCGGACTTCCGGCGATACAAACGACGGGGCAACGGCGGGCGCAAAGCGTACAACCGGTGCACTTGTCCGTATCGATGCTGTATCGAATGAGTTGGGCACACTTGTGGCTGGGACAACGCTTTTCCACGATATGGGCCATGACTTCCTCGCGGAAATTCTTAAGGACGCTCAGGATCGGATTCGGAGCGGATTGCCCGAGTCCGCAAAG
This sequence comes from uncultured Oscillospiraceae bacterium, assembly GCA_964499575.1. Classification (GTDB taxonomy): domain Bacteria; phylum Bacillota; class Clostridia; order Saccharofermentanales; family Saccharofermentanaceae; genus JAAYCT01. The sequence goes on from CAZCLK010000027.1 coordinate 16,841, forward strand.
CGATGTTTTCTTGATGAGGTTGCCTAACCGCTCCAGCTTGTCAATATCTTCCGGAACTCCGTTGCCCGAAGTGATCCGCTTCATGATCTCAAGCATCCGGAGCGTTCCTTCGCGGCAGGGAACGCATTTGCCGCAGGACTCGGACTGGGTGAACTCCAGAAAGAATTGTGCGGTGGCAACCATGCAGTCCGTCTCGTCCAGAACGATCATACCGCCGGAACCCATGATCGAGCCGATCTTGGCGAGCGATTCGTAATCGACCGGCAGGTCGAGATCCTTTTCGGAAATGAATCCGCCGGACGGGCCTCCGGTCTGAACTGCCTTCAGCGCATGTCCGCCGGGGATCCCGCCGCCGATATCAAAAACGATATCGCGAAGGGAAGTGCCCATCGGGACTTCGACAAGACCGGTGTTCCGGACCTTTCCGGCCAACGCGAACACCTTGGTTCCCTTGCTCACATCGGTTCCGATACAACTGAAAAACTCCGGCCCGTACAAGAGAATGACCGGGACGTTCGCCCA
>CAZCLK010000027.1:17462-19413 GCA_964499575.1 uncultured Oscillospiraceae bacterium
TGGGTCGCGCCGATGGCGTAGGAGCCGATCGTCATGCCCTCGACGACACTGAAGGGATCCCCCTCCAATGCGCTTCTGTCCATGAAGGCGCCCGGGTCTCCCTCGTCGGCGTTACAAATGACATAGCGGATCGGATCGTTATTCCCCGTGACGGCGTTCTGCCATTTACGGCCGGTCGGATATCCGCCGCCGCCGCGTCCGCGCAGTCCGGAGGCCAGGACCTGATCGATGACCTCGCCGGAGGAATTACCGTCCAGGGCTTTCGCCAGGGACTCATAACCCTGATGCAGGAGATAATCCGAAAGATCCTCGGGATCGATGATCCCGCTGTGACGCAAGGTTAAGCGCGTCTGCTTATTGAAGAAAGAAACGTCTCCGTATACCGAAAGATAGCTCTTGGTCATCGGGTCCAGATCGATCTGCATGTCGGCGAGTGTCTCTCCCTTGACGATATGCGACTGAATGATTTTCTTGAGCTCGTCCCGGTAGGTGAATCCATAGGTGGTATTACCCGGCATAATCATCATGCGCGCGGTCTTGCAGTCCGAAAGTTCGGGCGTAAAGCCCATATGATCCGCCTCGTACACCTTGATGGAGTTCTCGGGCACCCCGCACTCATCCAGAAGTTCACCGAAAACCTCCGGCCAGTTCGTGTCGGCGGCACAAAAGTTATTCCCGCAGAACACAACGACGTGCGAATAAATCGTGGTGGTCTTTTTGTCCAATATCAGGGACGGAACCAATTCTCCGCCCAATACATGATCGTGAAAAATTTGCTGAACCTTTTCGGCGTCCACCTTCTCATACTTGAAAGGAATCTGACCTTTTACGAAAACGCCGACGATCGGTTCCCTGGCGCACCGTCCGGTGCAACCGGTCTGTTTGATCATGATGTCGTTTCTGCCGGACGCGCGGATGAGCTTCTCGAATTCCTTCCGGACGCTCTCCGCACCGGCGGCATTCTCGCATGTCGCCGATCCGATGTGAATCACACAATGAACGTCCTTGTTCTTCGCGGTTAATTCCTGAATTTGCTGATCGCGCAAAAGGAGAAATTGATCATAAATCTTACCCATAAAGCCCCATTCTCTTTCCGGCCGATCCCGACCTTGTCCGTGTTGGTTCGCTCTTTTTCTGTACGCATTCAAACGCCGTAAGAATTTTACATTGAAAGACGGCATGCGTCAACTCGTTGAATGTCTGTTTTTACGAACGAAAATATGCCCTTTTGTTGTTTTTTTTTATGTAATCGTACGATTCGTATCCTTTTTCCGAAATAACCGGCGCACTTCGTCAACGCACGGGGCCGGTCGATTCGCGAACGATCAGCTCGGGAGCAAGAAGCAACCGGCTGATGGCCATACCCTCCATCACTTGCTCCAGGGCGACACAGGCGCTCTTTCCGATGCTCAGGCGATCCTGCCGGATTGTCGTCAGCGGAGGCGTGGAATATCTCGCGATCGGGATATCGTCAAATCCGGTCACACTGATGTCCTGAGGGACCCGCAAGTCCAATTTGGCCAATTCGCTCAAAACTCCGACAGCGATGTAATCACTCGCGCAAACGATCGCCGTCGCCCCGTTTTCGACAAATTGCCGCACATAAGGCCCCGTGTTAATGGACGTGAAGTCCCCATAGGCCGCAAGATCCTTACGGACCGGCAGGTTGCATTTGTTCATACCGACCTTGAAGCCCTGGTAACGCTCTTGCGATACCCGGCTGTTTCCTTCTCCGTTCATCAACGCGATCGACGTGTGCCCGAGAGAAGCCAGATGTTCGACGGCGTATGTGACGCCCTGATAGTTGTCGGTGCCGACACAGACGATTCTGGGATTGAGGATCAGATTATCCAGAACTACGGTCGGGATTACGGTGTTTCCGAGCTGGCGGTGAAAATCGGAATGGAGAAAAAAACCGAGAAGAAATCCGCCGGAGTATTTGTTTTGGGTC
>CAZCLK010000028.1:0-18082 GCA_964499575.1 uncultured Oscillospiraceae bacterium
ACCGACACCGCCTTCGGGATCGCGTCGGGCAGAGGCGGCGGCGTCATCATCAGAAGGGCCAGAACGATCATTGCCGATGCGCACAGGATAAACGCGGGGATAATAACCCGGACGCCGAGCGACCGGACCAGTTGACCGACTACGATGCCCGCGACCGCGAACGAGAAGGATCCGAAGCCGCGGGCGACTCCGTAATTGACCCGATACCCCGTGTTTCCGAACTGCATCCCGATCGCGTTCACCAGCGAAAAGGACGCGTGAAACGACGCGCCGAAGAAGAAGAAAATGATTGCCGCGAAAACAGCGGAAGATTTCAAAAACGACAGGCCGATCATCGCGCCGATCGCGATCAGGACCTGCAAAGCGACAATCCGCTTGAGCGGGATCCGGCGGTGCTTTTCCGCAAACGAGGAGAAGATCGGCTGGGCGATGATGCTGGCGATCGCTTGAAGCGTCAGAAACGCGCTGGCCTCGGTATTGTTAAACCCTTTCTCCGTCAGAAATACATACGCGTAGCCGTTCTGGCAGAAAAACGACAGCCAGAACGCGCACTGCAGTCCGATGAACTGAAGATTCGCACGCGAAGCGGAGCTTTTCGATACTTCCGGCTGAGTCATACGTCGCCGCCTTTTCGATGAAAAATGATATTCATAACATAATGGATCCCCGAATAGTGAAGGCCGCGGACCTCTTTCCGGATGTTACGACACTCGTCATATATGGAGATGATCGACTCCTCCGAAGGTGTTACCAAGCCGTATATCATTTTCTCATACGCAGAGGCCGTCGCATAGAGATCAAACGCGTGCATGTCATGCGTACACCCCGCGGCGGATGCCCGGGCGGAACGGACCCGCTTTGCAAAGTCCAGGGGACTTTCGTCCGAAGCAATCCGGATGCCCAGAAGATCCAGATGATTTTGGCACCGTTCGTAGAGAAATCTCAGGCGGGCGTTCGGGGAAAGCACCCCGGAAAGCTTCTGAAGGGGCGGGATCGTAAGATATCTTTTTTCCCGGTAGGCATAAAGAAGAGCGAAAATCAGTGCGGTCGCGGCGGCCAAAATGAGTATCCCCGCGAGGAGCAATGCCGGAGGAAGATTAATTCCGGACGGCTCCGGTCGACCGGTCGGCTCCGGCGACTTTGTCGGAGAAGGAGAAGGCGCCTCGGTCGGATTCGCCGTCGGATCGGGGGACGGAGAGGGTGTCGGTGTGGGCGTCACTTCGGTCGTTTCCGGTTTGTCCGGATTTCCGTAAGCAAACCCGGAACTACCCGGGGTGGCATCAAACGGGATCCAGCCGATACCCTCGATATATATTTCACACCAGGCGTGCGCCTCGTTCGAAGAGACAATCACGGTGGACGGCTTATTGGAAGGATTCTCGGCGACATCGGCGTAGAACCCCTCGACATACCGGGCGGGGATGTCGTTGGCGCGCGCCATCATGCACATCGCGGATGCAAAATACACGCAGTATCCCTTGCGGGTCTCGAGGAAATACTCGACAAAATCACGATCGGACGGAACTTCGGTAACATCCAGAGAGTACGTGAAATTCCGGCTCAGGTGATCCCGGATCGCGATCGCTTTTTCAAGCGGGGTGACGGCGTCCGCCGCGATTGCCGTCGCGTAATCGATCACGGATTCAGGGACATTTGTATTGAGGTACCTCTCCCGGATCTCAGCGGTCAACGATATTTCGGTGCCGGACATGTCATGACTCCGGATGTAGCCTTCCAAAGCCAGAAGATCGGACTGGAATTCCGGCGCGTTCGTCCGGAAAACCATCGCCCGGACAATATAAGAATCACCGACCGAAAGATTATTTTCCGCGTAAAGCGAGGCGGATTCGTTAAAAGACAGGGCGTCCGGGTATGCGGCGTCGATAAGATGATCCGGGTAAAATATCGTTCCTCCGCACATTTCGGACGCGTTGCGGATGACGATGTCCGTCTCCTCGATAATAGGCAAGATGTAACGGATCGGATAAATTTGCCGATCCGGCCGGTAACTGTCAAAAAAAGAAGGCTGAAAGGATAAGTAATCAGTCCCGTAAGGATCCGAGACCGGAGTGATGCTGAGGTCGGGCCGGTTGGCGATGGAATACGGCGCGTCGTCGGGAACGTAGAATGACATCTGAAAAGGCGCCTTGCCGCTGTCCCAATACTGAACACGGTAATCGTCATAGGTTCGCGCTTTCAGAAGCAGGTCCCGGGGGGACGTCACTTCAAGGACGAGATCATCGGTCATTTGGATGGGACCGCCCAACGATCGGTTTTCGGAATCCAAGCCGGCGAAGCCGGGGTCGAAAATGAACATCGGAGCGGGCTCGGGAGCCGGCTCATCAAAAGCGTCTTTCAGATCGCCGATCCAATTATCGATCTTCTTCTTAAAACTGTCGCTGCGCATCTTTTCGGCCGAAAAACCGCGCTCAAACAAGGTCGCCGTAAGCATGACCGATCCGATCGCGAGGGTCATTGCCGCCAGGACCGCGAGATGGCGCAGTCCGATTTCCAGACCGCTTCGCGCGCGGTTATCTTCGCCTTTTGAGGTCAGGGCAAGAAGAGGAATCAGACCGATCGCCGCAGGCAAGAGGGTCGTGATATGAAGAGTCGTGTTCGGATAAGTGAAACATACGCCGGTGACCGACAAGAGCAAGGCCGGAAGAATCAGTCCCGCTTTTCGAAAAGCGATCACCGGTACCCCGAAGATGAGGCTGACGGCTGCGGAAAGAATCATGGCAAATCCCATGACAAACGCAGATTCTTCCGCACCGAATTTCCGGGGCAGAAGGGAAAGCCATTCTCCGAATCTTTCCAATAGCGGACCCCATGCCGCAAAGTTTTTCAGGAAAAACAGCAGGAGGACAAGAAGACTCAAAGCCAGACCCGTTAAGATCGCTATGCGCAGATAACGGTTTTTCATCAAAACGAGAAGGACAAAGATCAGGACGCTTACCCAAAGGACGCGAACAGCCGAGGTAACGGACAGTATCCGGAACAGATCCAGAAACCAGAAGACCAAAGAGACGGCGCACAACCACGCGCCGGAGGCGCACAGGAGATCACGCAGGCGAAGTTTATTCATAGCCTGCCTCCTTGTTTCCGGAATCCTTCGGCCGGATCAGAAAACAATTCACGCCCATGCGGGCGTAGTACGCGCAAACGGCCTGCGCTTGCTCTTCGAGACCGTTTTGCGTAATCAAAAACAGGGTGACCGTCGCCAGGTCGCCCGAAAAACGCGAAAGGAAAGAAAGCGGTTCGGGCGTCAGGGCGGCGCTGAAGACCGAAAGGGAGTTTTTACCGACCTCCCACAGTGCGGAAAGCCGGTCCTCGTACTCCTCGGGTACAACCGGCGTGAAACGGCGGGTCGAGAGATAAATCCTTGCCTTGTCGAGAGCGCCGGAATGAAGGACCGAACACTGTTCCTCCCCATCCTCCGAGAAGGCGAGAATGTTGACCGGACGCTGTTCCCGCACAAGAAACGCGCAGAGGTCGGCGGCCTGTCCGAGCAGGCGGTCGGCGGTGATCGTCGCTTCCTCTCCGGTCACGGTCGGGCGGGTCAGGTCGATATAGAGAAGATGAAAATCCTGTGTTCCCTTTTCGTACTCTTTTACGAACAGAACGCCTGTTTTGGCCGTGCGCTTCCAGTTGATCGTCCGGAGGTCGTCGCCGGGACGATACTCGCGACCTCCGACGTTTTCGGAGCGCTCGTTTGTCTTTCTCATCGGCGGGATCAGTTCCGAGAAGATTCTCGGAGCTCTCGAAAAACGGTCGATCTTCGGAAGGATCGGGATATACGCGGGATTATCGGTCAAATGCTTATGTAGCGGTACCTTATACCGAAAAAATCCCAGAAAGTCATAGAGTTCAACGGAGGTCACGCGGAGTTCATAAAGCCCCGCATATTTTGAACAAAGCGGGATCTTCAGCACGGCCGGCCGGGTCCCGGTGGCGGAGATGTGGAAATAGAGTTTTTCGCGCCGCGGCTCCATGAGGTGCCCGTGCTCGCACTCCAATCGGATATGCATGATCGGAAAAAACGAGGAGCGGATGGTGACACGCCGGCTGAACCGCTCGTTCTTGCTCGAAAATACGCGACTTTTTTCCGCTTCGATCCGAAAAGAAAAAGCCGCGACGATAATTTCCGCGGCGGAGATCAAAAGAAGAGAAAGCAGAAAGACCAGAACATAGAAAAACGCCGGTCTCCCGGAGTAGAGGAGGCCTACGAAACAAGCGATCGCGATCAGGATAAAAAGAAATCTTCGAAAGCGCATTATTTGGGGACCGGGATGCTCTTGAGCATTTCACCGAGGATCGTCTCGGCGGTCCTGCGCGACGAACCGGCATCCGACCGCAGAACGACGCGATGGGACAGAACCGGCAGGACCAGTCGTTTGACGTCCTGCGGTATGACGTAATTTCGTCCTTCCATCATGGCCAGGGCTTTGGCGGCGTTCATCAGATGGATGGAGGCTCTCGGGCTGATGCCCATTAAAAGGTCCGGATGTTTTCGGGAGGCTTGGGCAAACGCCGAAATATAGTGCTTGATCGGTTCGGCGCAGACAACGGCCGCCGCACAGTCCTGAAGACGCAAAATATCCGCCGACGATATAATCGGAAGGATATCGGGCGCTCCGTTTTGCTGTTCGTTGCGAATCAGAATATTGACCTCTTCGTCGTGCGAAGGGTAGCCCATATGAATGGACATACAGAAACGGTCCAGTTGCGCGTCGGGGAGCGGAAACGTTCCGGCGTGCTCGATCGGATTCTGCGTGGCAAGGACCATGAAGGGCTTCGGGGATGCGTAGGTGACGCCGTCGATGGTCACCTGCTGTTCCTGCATGATCTCCAGAAGACTGGATTGTGTCTTGGGCGAGGTGCGGTTGATCTCGTCGGCCAGTAAAACCTGGTGAAAAACCGGGCCGGGGTGAAACTCGAATTCCCGGGTCTTCATGTTATAGACCGAAATACCCGTGATATCCGAGGGCATAACGTCCGGGGTGAACTGGATTCGGGCAAAACTGCAGTCCAGGGACTTCGCCAGGGCGTTGACGAGCGTGGTCTTCCCGATTCCCGGGACATCCTCGAGCAGGACGTGACCGCGGGACAGAAGCGCGATCAGGAGAAGATTGACGGCGGCATCCTTGCCGACCATTACCCGGCTGATATTCGAGCGGATCCGCTCGACGAGGCCCAAAACGTCCGTATTGTCCACAAAATCACCTCGTCTTTCGATAAACATTCGCTATGATTCTAGCACAGTTACATTTTCGAGCACAACAAAAACTGTGCAAGTGTCCAATTCCGCTCCGGTTGATATTGAGTATAAATCCTCTATAATTTAGTGTGCGCGGCAATTATGAGGAGTTTATATGTTTTCGTTAACACATAATCGCTTGCGGTGGACATTGATCGGTGCGGTCATCCTGATCGCGATCATCATTCTGACCGTCAAGTTTAATATTTTCGTCGATCGGTATACGACCTCCTGCATCGGAAATCAGTCACGGACAATGGGCGTGATCGATTCCGACGAGCCTTTGATGCAGTCTTTCATTCCCGAAAAGCGCCGCCTTTCGTTCGTCGAGGTTCGCGTCGCGACGTATTTCGAGGGCGAAAAATCAGGGCAGATGTTGTTTACGCTCGCCGATCCGCAAGGCGTCATTCTGCAAACGCAGGAAGTCCCTCTGACCCGGATTCGGGAAAACTCTTATCTGCGGATTGATACCGATTTGGTTTTAGATCGCAACACCGAATACACCATCTCGCTTCAGGCTGTGAATGTTCAGGCGGAGCGGTCGCCGGTCGTATGGGTTTCGAACGCGTCCAAAGGCGCCCAGACATGGATTTCCATCCCGCAGGGATACTCGGGAAAAGATCTTCAGATCAACGCGCAGTACGGATATGAGCAAACCAATTATCCGGCGTTTCTGATTGCGCTCGGCCTGGTTCTGCTGTGCGGCCTGGCGGCGGCAACGGATATTCACCTGACCGATAAGCAATTGAAAAAAGCCTCCTTGACGGTTCTTTTCGCAATGCCCCTTCTGTCCTTCTTTGTTGTGGAAATACTGAACGATTTTTCGCTTTTCGGGAAACAACCGCAGGCGTATTTCGTGAACTATATTTTCTACCTTTTGATCTATCTTTTACTCTATTCACTGATTAATCGTCTGCGGATCAGTGTCATCGTAACGAATATCCTGATCTACACCGTAGCGGTAATCAATTACTATAAGATTCTTTTCCGCGGCGAACCGGTCCAGCTTTGGGACATCGTGACCGTGCGGACTGCGGTCAATGTGTCCGGGCAGTACCCGTTACTGCTTTCCTCCGCGCTGGTGCTGACTTTTTTAAGCCTTCTTTTGATCAGCATTTTTGTCGCGAAACTCGACTTTTCCATGCAAGGCAAGAAACTTCGGACGACGGGCGCGATCGCGTCCTTTGTGATGATTGTTGCGCTTGTGTTTTCGCTTTTTGCGACGGACCGGTATCAGATTACAAGACTCAGTTTCATGCAAAAGCTCGGGATTACCAACAATGTGTGGAACCAGCCCGCGAACTACTCCAAAAACGGGCTTCTTCTCGCGCTCACGATGAACGCTCAGGATTTGATCGTTCAGACACCGGAAGGTTATAGCCGCGAACAGATTACGATGTTGGCGGAGAATATCGGGCGTCGCGATTCGAGTCTTCGGGACGAACCCATGATTCGTCCGGTTGCCCGCAACGCGGCAGAGGCGGCGGGGCTTCAGGATGTTTACGAAGAACCGGTAAGACCGAACATTATCGCGATCATGTGTGAGTCGTATACGGATATGACGGACATCGCTTCGTTTGAAACCAATCTCGGTGTGAACGAATACATCTCTTCTTTGAATGAAGACACCATCCGCGGCGCACTTCATGTTTCCACCTACGGGGGCGGGACCGCGAACTCCGAATTCGAGTTTTTGACCGGAAACTCCATGGCATTCCTGCCAAGCGGCAGTGTGCCGTATCTTCAGTATGTCGACGAAAAAACCGGGTCTCTGCCTTGGATTCTTAAAGCGGACGGCTATTCCACCGTCGCGGTCCACCCGTACATCGCGAGCGGATGGAGCCGCCCGCAGGCGTACGAGCGACTGGGCTTTGACCGCTTTGTATCAATTGATGAGTTTCAGAATCCGGAGTATATCCGTGAGTACGTGAGCGATCAATCCTCTTTTGACAAGGTGATCGAGCTTTTCGAGCAGAAGGGCGATGAACCGATCTTTGTGTTCAATGTGACGATGCAGAACCATGGCGGGTACGGTGAGGTGCATGCCAATTTCACCGAGGATGTTAAATTGAGCGAGTATCCCGGACGTTTCCCGGAAACGGAGCAGTACCTTTCCCTGATTCGTCGGACGGACGAGGCGGTCGAGGGACTGATCGATTATTTTTCGACGTGCGGCGAGCCGACCATCATCCTGTTTTTCGGAGATCACGCGCCCAGTATGAAGAACGGCTTTCTGGAGACTATTCTGGACAGTTCGATGGCGGAACTCTCCGCCGAGGATATGCGCAAGCTATACCGGACCGAGTATTTCATCTGGGCGAATTACGATATCGTCGAAGCGCAGGACCGGGATACGAGCACGAATTACCTGTCCACGATGCTTTTGGATACGGCCGGAATTGAACTGCCCGGGTACAATATGTTTTTGAAGGACTTGTACAAGAACTATCCTTCGATCAGCACGATGGGCGTAGAAGACGCGCTCGGGCACCGCTACGATTGTGTGTCGGCGGTTCCCGACGAGAGCGGAATGCTGGAAAATTACTCGTACCTGATATACAATAACCTCTTCGGAAAAGAAGAGCGGGAAGCGTCCGTCTTTGACGGACCGATGCCGGTTAATGTGCCGGTGACGGAATAGTTTAGGGATCCGACCGAAAGGAAACAATGGAAATTCGATCATTTGACGCGCTGAATCTATCCGAGGAGGTGCGTAAAGCGCTTCAGGATATCGGGATCAGCGCACCTACTTCCGTACAACAGAAAGCATTGCCGCCGATGATGGACGGCTATAACGTCATTGCGCGCGCGCCGACCGGCACGGGCAAGACGTTCGCGTTCGGTATACCGATCCTCGAATATTTAAATATGAAGGTAGACTACGTTCAGGCGTTGATCCTGGCTCCGACCCGTGAGCTCGCGCTCCAGATCAGTACCGAGATCAAGAATCTCGGGAAATATATCCGCGGTCTTTCGGTCGCCGCCGTCATCGGGGGTCAGCACATGGACACGCAGATCAAAAAGCTCGCATCGCATCCGCAGATTGTTGTCGCGACGCCCGGGCGCTTGCTGGATCACATCAACAGAAAGACGATATCGATCACCTCCATCCATACGCTGATCCTCGACGAAGCGGACGAGATGCTGAACATGGGCTTCATTAAAGACATCCGGCGGATCATGAGCCACACCCCTTCGGACAAGCAGATCGCGCTTTTTTCCGCGACGATGTCGCGCGAAGTCATGGACATTTCGTACGAGTACATCCATCGGCCGGTCGAGATCGATGTCGCGCCCAAAGAGGAGGACATGCCGAAGATCCGGCAATATTCGATCACGGTACCGGAGAAGGATAAAGCACGGATTCTCGCCCGCATTATCACCGACCGCTCGTTTGCGCGGGTGATGGTTTTCTGCAATACGAAGTCCAAGGTCCGCGTTCTGACCGCCCGTCTCCGCGGCTTCGGAATCCCGGCGGACTGTCTGCACGGCGACATCGTCCAGAAGGCCAGGAACCGGATCATGGAGGAATTCAGGAACGGGAAATTTCCGGTCCTGATCGCGACCGACGTCGCCGCCCGCGGCATTGACGTCGCCGATATCGACGCGGTCTTCAACTATGATGTTCCGATCGAAAACGAATACTACCTGCACCGAATCGGCCGGACAGGCCGCGCTCAAAAAGAGGGCGAGGCGTACACGTTCATCACGTACGCGGATACCGCCAAGATGCTCGATATCGCCCGCTACACAAGGATCGAACTCGAGGAACTGAAGATCGACGAGCAGACATAGAAAACGCGGGCGGCCGGGAGCCGCCCGTTTTTGTCGGGCTTCGGATCACATCAGCGGAGAAAATAAACGCATGATGTATCCGACCGAATTTCGTATAAAGCCCGCATCGCGGATTTCCGGGATCGTGACGCGACTGCTCTTTCCGATCGCTTCCTCGATATCCCGATGCACCCGGCGGACCTCCTTATTTCCGTAAAACCACACCCCGGCTTCATATTGAATATAAAAACTTCGATTGTCGAGATTGATCGAACTGACCATCGCGTGGGTGTCGTCGACCGCGATCAGTTTGGCGTGCATCATACCCGGCGTGAAACGGTAGATCTCGACGCCGGCTTCCATCAGTTCCGTGAAAAAACTGCGCGTCACCTCAAAAACGTACCAGTGATCCAGTTTTCTCGGCACGAGCAACTTGACGTTCACCCCGCTTCGCGCGGCGCGACAGATCGTATGTACAAATTCCTGCGAAACCGCCAGATAGGGAGTCGCGATCAGCAATGAAGTGTGTGCGGTCTCAATCATGCGCAGAATCGAACCTTCCGCCGGATTTCTGGGATTGTTGTACGGACCGTCATAGAAAACGTGGCAAAATCCTTTGGTTTGCGGGGAGGAAGTCGGGCGAAACTGCCCGTAGGAGTCGCTCAGCTTCTTGGACGTCAGGTCCCACATGCACAGAAAGGTGGTCGTCATCCCGTACACCCCTTTTCCATACAGCTTAATCCCGGCATCCTTCCAGTACCCCAGCGGAGCGGTGTAGTTCGCATATTCGTCGGCCAGATTCATTCCGCCCGTATAACCGGTGTCGGAGTCGATGATGATGTACTTCTGATGATTGCGGTAATTGAGGTAGAGGTTGTTGAGGTATTTGTGCGTCGGATTGAAAAGTAACACCTGAATCCCCTCGTTGCGCCAAGCCCGAACCATCTCGTCGGAGACGTTGAACATCGTGCCCGCGTCGTCGATCAGGAGCCGGACATCAAGGCCTTCGGCGGCTTTTCGGCGGAGGATCTCGTGAAATCGCGTCCACAACCGACCTTCGCGCAGGATAAAAAAAGACAGAAAGATACTCTTTTTTGCCGCGGCCAGCTCCGGGAAGCAATCCTCGAAAAGTTCCTCGCCGCTTCCGAAATAGGTCATTTTTGTATTCGCGAAAACCGGGAAGCCGTGATTGTTCAGATAATCGGAGATCAGTCTGACGGGGTGATGATCCTCGTATTGCGGCGAACGTACGGCGTCTTTCCGATCCGCTTCGGACGTAAACTCGAGAAGGGCGCGGGACGCCGCGATATGCGACGCGGACTCGATCCCTTCTTTGGCGCGTCGCGGAAAGCCCCACATCATATAAAGAAGGATGCCGAACGCCGGGAACAGAGCGACCAGCAAGATCCAGAAGAAACGCGAAGAGGGATTGTCGTGCCAAAAGAAGACGTAAATGCATACCAGCAGGCCGACGGCATACAGCACCGCGATGACCACGGAAGATAGACTTTGCAGAAAAATCGAAATCAAGCCGATCAACAGCAATTGAAGGAGGAGGAAGATCCCCAAAATGACCAGGCGTGTGGTCGCGTTGAAGAACAGTTTTCCCGACATGGGTTGTTTACGGGACATACGAACTCCTTCGAATGCGGTAAAATGAAAATGCGTAAACATATCTTGACAGTCAGTTTACATCCGATGCGCCGCGGGAATCAAGAGTGTCGTTGAGCGGCCGGTACGGGAATGCCGGAATGAAAGACACTGTCCATTCGGCCGGAAGGCCCCGGGGAGGATCATGGCAACACACAAAATTCGCGTTATTCACGCTGCGGACCTGCATCTGGGGTCGCCGTTTTCCGCGCTTCCGGCGGCGAGCGCGGCGGTGCGCCGCAACGAACAGGAGCAGACGTTTTACGATTTGATCCGGCTTTGCCGGAAACGGCGGACTCAGATCCTCCTGATCGCCGGAGACCTTCTGGATGCCGTACGTGTCTCTCCCGAACAGCGGAGAAACCTCGTTCGCGCTTTCGAAGAGATCCCGGAAACGCAAGTCTTCATATCGCCCGGAAATCACGACCCGTATTCCCGCTTGTGCCCGTACGAGACGGAAGCGTGGCCGCCGAACGTACATGTTTTTAAGGGGGCACTCGAGCCGGTTTTCTGTAAGGAACTCGATACGGTCGTCTGGGGAGCCGCTTTCCGGGCGACAAGACAGGCGTCGACCCTTTGCCCTCCCGATTTTCACGTCTCTTCGGCCGCGGAAGCCGGGCCCGATACGATCCATCTTATTGTCCTGCACGGCGATCTGGTCGCCGGGAAATCAGGGGGATCGGCCTATAACCCGATCAAGGCATCGTGGATCGAAGAAAGCGGAGCGGACTATGTCGCGCTCGGACACGTTCACGACCCGACCTTAGTTCTTCGGGCGGGGCGAACCTATTACGCCTATTCCGGATGCCCGGAGGCGCGCGGTTATGATGAGGCGGGACCCCGGGGCTTCTTCGCGGGGACGATTGCCAAGGGAAGAGCGGATCTTGATTACATACATATGAATAAACGCAATTTCTACACGCTCGAAGTGCCCGTTGACGACTGCGGCACACAGACGGAACTTGCAGACGCCGTTCGGCGATATCTTCGGGAGAAGTATTCGGACGATTACGCAGAAAGCGCTTTTCGGGTTACGCTGACGGGGGCGTTGCCGCATGATTTCACGCCGGACACCGTCGCATTGAGAAGGAATCTTGGCGATTTTTGCTTCGACGCCCGCGTCTATGATAAGACCACGGCAAGCGTCGATCCCGAAGCGCTTCGGAAGGAGACCTCGATACGCGGCGTTTTCACGGATATTCTTTGGAAAAGAAGAGAGGCGGCCGAAGCCGAGGGAGACCAACCCCGGGTCGAACGGATCGATCTGGCTCTGAAACTGGGGCTTGCCTCGTTCGAAAAGGAGGTGCGGTACCGTGAAGATTCATAGCATCCGCATCGACGGTTTCGGAAAACTCGGAGATTTTTCCGCGGATTTTTCGGAAAATATGAACTGTATCCGAAGAGAGAACGAGTTCGGTAAAAGTACCATTCTCGCGTTTATCCGCGCGATGTTTTACGGGTTCCCCAGGGCAAACAGAGGCAAAGATGTCCGCAATTTCAGCCGCGGCAAGTATTCACCGTGGACGTCCGGAGGCTACGGAGGCACGCTGACTCTGTCGTATAAAGGGCGGACGTACCGGATTGAGCGACGCTTTTCGGGCAGCAAGTCGGAGGACAGGGTTGTCCTTCGGGATGAGCGCACCGGTATCGAGGAGGATACGGGAGGTAACGAGATCGGCGTATACCTCTTCGGACTCGAGGAGGTTGAGTTTGTAAACACTTTCTTTGTCGGACAACTGGAATCCAGGCTGAACGAGGATGGTCGGGAGGCTAAGCCGGTCGCGGACAAGCTCGCCAATCTCGCGACGGACGGAAGCGAATTTTATTCGTTCGAGAAGGCTGACAAGAATCTGAAGGAAGCGGTAACCGACCTCATGGCGGCACGAGGCGGAGGCGGAGTGATCCGTGAGCTGGAGACAGAAAAGGAAGAACTGACCCGAAGACTGCGCGAAGCGGAAGAAGATTTTCTGCGCATCGAGGAGATCGTCGGACAAATGGACGCCAAAACCGAAGCGGCGGACTTGCTCGAGAAGGGCGACTGGAAGGATCTTTTCAAGCAGAAGCAGACTCAATCGACCGCCGTCGAGCGGTTACGGGAAGCCAGGGCAAAATCGGAAACCGACCGGATCCTTTGTACCGAGCGGATCCGGGTCCTTGAGGAGTCGATCCAAAAGCAGGAGGAGGACGAGCGAAGAGAAAAGGAGCGGCGATTGAACCGCGCGGAGCGGATTCGTACTCTGGAAAAGGACATAGCAGAATTCAGACAGAACGATGCCGAGCGAACGGCGGATTTAACGCGCATCGACCAGGCAACAGAAGCCCGGACAGTCGACTATGAATCACGTCTCCCGGAACTTAGAGCGGTTTACGGCGCAGTTTCGGAGGAGACCATTCGATTGCGCGCGGAAGCGGAGCGCCTCGAAACGGAAGGGACGCGATTCTCCGGTCCGGTGATCGAAGCGGACGCCGCTCGTTTCCGGAACAGCCTTCGACTGCCGGCCGTTATTGCACTCATATCATTATCCGTTGCCGTCATCGGGATGATCTGTGCGGCGGTCTTCCGGACCCCGGCGCTATACTTTCTGTCGATCGCATTGCTGCCGGCGGCGCTTCCGCTGTCGTACATCGTGATCCTGTTTTTGCGCCGACGGGCGACAAACGCCCGGTTGACCGAAGAGCGGGCGGAGTTCGAGGCGGTCTCGCGACAGGTCCGGCAGGACCTGTCGGAGGCCATTCTCCGGGAAAAAGATGCCGGGGTCGAAGTCGACCGGTTTACGGAGCAGTTTGAACATGACTCGCAAATGCAGTCGGCCCGAAAAGATAACGTAATAGACAAACTCGAGGATATCCGGAGCAATCGCGCCAAAGCCCGCGCGGAAATCGAGTTGCTTTTCGAGGAGGAGAAGAATGAGGCGCTTACTGAGCAAAGCAAGACGGACGCCCGCGATCCGGCCGGGAATCCGGTTCATCCCGTTGACTCATTGAATGAGGCCAAGGAGCGCCTGATCGGACTCGGGGACGAGATCGCCGCCGCTTCAAAATCGCTGGAGGAAGCCCAAGCGGATGAAGCGCGCCTGGAGGCGGATCAGACCCGTATCCGCTCGGAGATCGACCGCTTGCGGCAGGAGGCTTCCAAGCTGGCCGGCAGCGCCGAAAGTCTGGCGGGAGAATGCGCGGACCCCTCGGAAATCGAGGAGAAAATCCGGGCGATTGAAGAACGTATCGCGCGGGCAAAAGAATATCATCAGACCCTGCTTCTTGCGACCGAAGCCATGGCCGAGGCGTCGAAGGAGATGGAAAGCCGGTTCGCACCGAAGGTGAACGAGATCGCCGGGCGTTATCTTTCCAGGCTGACCGGGAATCGCTACTGCGCGCTTCGATTTGACCGCGGTTTCAAAGTGCAGATCGCGGACCGCCGGGACGGGATCTACTACGAGGCGGATTATTTCAGCGCCGGAACAGTCGACCAGGTATACTTAGCCCTGCGCCTTGCGATCGCGGATCTGATCGACGATTCGGAAGATAAACTGCCGATTCTTTTGGACGACGCACTGGTCCAGTATGACGACGAACGCGCGGAGCGAGCGGTTTCACTTCTGCGGGAACTTTCCACGGAGCGCCAGATCATCATGTTCACCTGTCATAAGAGCGTTGAAGCGCATTTCGATCAAGCGCCGCCGCCCGTGCCCGCGAAACGGAAGACGCGAAAATCTATTGACGGCTGAGCCGATTTCACCGACAATCTTAGTATCCTGCTGTAACCCGGCCTGCCGGACGCTTCGCCGATGTTCCTCAAAACGACGAAGCAAGGCGAGGCGGAGGAACCGATGAGACGAGATATTATCGTTAGCGTATTCTTGTTTTTCGTGCTTTTCGCACTGATTTTTGTCGTACTTTTTCCGATCTATTATACGTACGGGCAGGTTTTCTACCGGTCTGTTTCGGTCGCGGAACGGATCATGAGCGTGCTTTTTGTGCTTTCATGGGCGGCACTATGTACCTATACCGCATACTTCAAGAAATTGACGTGCCTTTTCGGCGGTATACTTTATTCCCTGCTTGCCTACCTGCCGGGAATCGTGATCCCGAAACTGACGACGGCCGTACCGGGATCGGACCCCAATTTGATGACTTCTCTTCTGGACGGAGCCATGCGGCGTTTGTATGAACTGATTAATGCGCCCATGACGGGCGTTTCGGTTCTTTTTCCGCCCGAAAAGGCGATCGGCATCAGCAAGTGGATGCTCCCGGTTTTGGTTGCCTCTTATATTTTGACGCAGATTTTTCGCTTTTACAGAAACGCCTATCTGGCCGATCAACTTCTGCTTACCGATGCGCCTTCCGGTTCAACTTCCGGTTTGCCTGCCGGTTCGCCTTCCGGCGAAGCCGTGCAGTCCGGATCCAAGACCGTCGGATCTTCGTCGCCGCGCTTCAAGGAGCGGGCCGCATCCTTGATTGCCGGACTGAAGACGCTTCGAAAGCGGACGTCGGCGGACATCGCCGCGAACGGGCAGGAAGCGGCTGCGACAGATGATTTTCGGGAAGCACAGACGGAGAAGGCGGACGATATCCCGGAAATCGGGGCGGCAGAGGATGATTTTCGGGAGGACGGCGGGGAGCTTGTGTCCGCCGGGGAGTCCGAAGCGGAACGGGTCGAGCCGGTCGATGATTTTGCGTCGGAGTCTTCGGAGCCGTCGGAGCCGAACGCGGCGACCGGGGCGAAGAACTTCGATATTTCTCTTTCGGATCTCGACGCGAAGGCGGATTCCGGCGTTAAGGAGCCATAAAGCGCTTGATTATATGCCGGGCGTCTAATACAATAAAGAATACCACGAAATGCGATAATAAAAACGATTACCCTCGGGGAGGTCGATATGTCAACAAATAAATCCTTCTGGAAAAGATGGCTTGAGGGCAGACAGGACAAGGAAGACGGCAACGCAAGCGAGGACGCTTCCGCGCCGGTCGGAGACGCGCTTGAAGAGGGGCTGAAGGAGCTTTCCTGGTTTGAGTCCGGCAAAGCGGCCTTTTCCCGGTTTCGGAGAAAGACCCAGTCTCTCGGCGAAGAGATCGCCAACAGCATCACCCACGGGGTGATGGCCGTATTCATGCTGGGCATCCTTCCGTATGCGGCCGTTCGGGCGTATAATCTGGCTCCGGCGGGTAAGGAAACGCTCGACTCATTCGGAGTCTCGGTCTTCGTTATCGCTGTTTTCCTGATGTTTTTATCGTCGACGATTTATCATTCTATGGCACCGGCCACCAAACACAAAGAGGTGATGCACCGGATCGACCACATCATGATTTTCGTCGCCATCGCGGGGACGTATACGCCGATTTGTCTTTCCGTCATCGGCGGAGCCTGGGGACTCGGTCTTTGCATCGCGCAGTGGACGCTCGTAATTGCGGGTGCGCTTTTTAAGGCGCTTGCCTTCTCCAAGTCGATCCGGTCGTATATATTTACAATAGCGATTTACCTGCTGATGGGATGGATGGTGGTGCTCTGCATCCCGATCCTGTGGAAGACCGCCGGAGTCGTTACGTTCTGGCTGATTGTCGCCGGCGGAGTATTCTATACCGCCGGGATCGTGTCCTTCGCGATGCGATTCAAATTCTCTCATATGGTCTGGCACTTCCTCGTCGATTTCGGCGCGATCTGCCATCTTCTGGCAATCGTGTTTTTCATGAGATAAGAAGCGGGTGTTTTTCTCCCAAAACCGGTCCGGCAACTGATCCGGATCGGTTTTTTTTCAGCGGATCGGCAATGTATTTTTCGAAAAAAAAGAAATATTCGGCTTGCTTTCGATCGAAAAGCCCTATTTATCGGGCCTTTTCGACCTCAAAGAGAATTGTTGCAATTTTACTACATCTAGTGCTTTTCTGTTGACTATACCACAATATTTAGTTAGAATTAGGTCACCCCTTCAGAAAGGTCGCACATATTTTTGATGAATCGGGAGCAGAAATGAAGATTTCCGGATTGATGAAGATGACATTGCTTGATTTCCCCGGACAGGTCGCCTGTACGGTGTTTACGAGCGGTTGTAATTTTCGGTGTCCGTTCTGCCATAACGCTTCTCTGGTACTGCCGGAGCGTATGACGAATGACACGATTTCCGAGGCGGATTTCTTCGCTTTTCTCGATAAAAGAAAGGGCCTTTTGGACGGGGTTTGCATTTCCGGCGGCGAGCCTCTGCTTCATGCGGATATCACGGATTTTATCCGAAGGATCAGGGAGCGCGGCTTCAAGGTCAAGCTGGACACGAACGGGTCTTTGCCGGAAGTCCTGCGCGCACTGGTCAATGCGGGCCTTTTGGATTATGTGGCGATGGATATCAAGACGGCTCCCGGGGATTACGCTTCCGCCTGCGGAATCGATGATCCTCCGGTTGAGGGAGTGCGGGAGAGCGTCCGGATACTCCTTTCGGGCAATGTGCCGTTTGAGTTCAGAACAACGGTCGTGGACGAGTTGCACGATGAGGCGAAGATGACAGACGTTGCGCGCTGGATCAGCGGCACACAGAACTACTTTCTTCAGGATTATTGTGATTCGGGCGACGTGATCCGGAAGGGGTACCACTCCTGCTCCGGGCAGAAGATGGAATCCATCCGCAAAGCGGTCGCCGAATATGTTCCTTCCGCGAAGATTCGCGGCATTTGATTGTTTTTTCGAATTACATACAGACACGGAGGGCGAGAACATGTACCAGGTTGTTAAAAGAGACGGCAAAACGGTGGACTTCACTCTGTCCAAGATTTCCGCGGCGATTACAAAGGCCTTCGAGGCTCAGAATAAGGAGTACAATCCGGATATTATCGATTTTCTCGCGCTCAAGGTGACGGCGGATTATTCGCCCAAGATCAAGGACGGCCGCATCAGCGTCGAGGAGATCCAGGACAGCGTCGAGAGCGTTTTGCAAAGAAGCGGGTACGAGGATGTAGCCAAGGCGTATATCCTCTACCGTAAACAGCGCGAAAAGATGCGCTACATGAAGTCCGCGCTTCTGGACTACAAGGAGCTTGTGGACAGTTATGTGAAGATCAACGACTGGCGCGTCAAGGAAAATTCCACCGTCACCTACTCGGTCGGCGGACTGATCCTCAGCAATTCCGGCGCGATTACCGCGAACTACTGGCTCAGCGAGATTTATGACGATGAGATCGCCAAAGCCCACCGCAATGCCGATATGCATATCCATGACCTTTCGATGCTGACCGGCTACTGCGCGGGTTGGTCCCTGCGCCAGTTGATCCAGGACGGCCTGGGCGGCATTCCCGGAAAGATCACCTCGTCTCCGGCCAAACACCTGGCGTCGCTTTGTAACCAGATGGTCAACTTCCTCGGTATCATGCAGAACGAGTGGGCCGGAGCACAGGCTTTTTCTTCCTTTGACACCTATC
>CAZCLK010000029.1:0-16855 GCA_964499575.1 uncultured Oscillospiraceae bacterium
AAAGAGATGATAATCTGTGCGTATCAGTCAACTAGCATACAAGTATGCGATACGATTCCGAAAAGCCGGACACTGCGGGTCGGAATTGAATAACGGACAAGCGAGAGCGACATGAGCACACAAGACAAGCCAATCGAGCCGATTGAAATCGAAGACATGCTTCCGGGGAGCCCGGCGGCCCCTAAAAAACGTCGCAAGACCAAATTTGAAAGACATGTGGGCAGATACGGACAGCTGTATTTGATGTTGTTGCTGCCGATCGCGTTCTATCTGGTCTTTCGATACATGCCGATGGCCGGCAATATTATCGCGTTTCGCAAGTTCAGCGCAGGCGGCAATATTTTCGGCGACCAATGGAAAGGCCTTTATTACTTCGAAACCTTTATTTTCGGGCCGTCCGGCTGGAAGGGCTTCGAGAAGTTTATCACGTACTTGGGAATATCCGGCTTCTGGAGAGCCTTTCGTAACACATTAACGCTTAATTTCTCCTATCTTTTGATTCGTTTCCCGTTGACGCTGATTTTCGCCCTGTTACTCAATGAAATCCGGACGTTGCGCTGGAAGAAATTCGTTCAGACGGTTTCCTATCTGCCGCACTTTATCGCGGTCGTCATCGTCGCCGGTATGGTCAAGGAAGTTCTTTCGACAAGCGGTCCGATCAACGGATTCATCAAGTCTCTCGGAATGGAGGCCATCCCCTTTATTTCCGAAAAGAACTGGTTCGTTACGATTTTCGTTACGTCCGGTCTCTGGCAAAGTCTCGGTTGGGGCACGATTCTCTATCTCGCGTCCATTTCTCACATCAATCCCAACCTTTACGAAGCGGCGTCGGTCGATGGAGCGAGCCATTTTCAGCGGGTTCTTCATGTCACGATTCCCTGTATCCTTCCTACAATCACAACGCTCCTGATCCTGGATATCGGCGGCCTGGTCGGCTCCGGAATGGCCTTTGAGAAGGTATTCCTCCTTTATACCTCGGCCACGTATGAAACATCGGATATCATATCCACGTACGTATACCGTATGGGTATCGGACCGGATTCCCGCGGCCAATTCAGTAACGCGACCGCGATCGGGCTGTTTGAGGGCATTCTCAATATGGGTCTTTTGACAATCGCTAATTTCACCTCCAAGAAAATCGCGGGGAGTTCGCTATGGTAAAGTTTGACGACAACAGGAAGAAAACAACGGATGCCGAGGACATCATTGAGTCGGCACGCAGAACCCATGATTCCGCGAGCAAGGACGCAGCCTTGCATTATCGCGATCAGTTTACGAGCAAAGCCATCATTAAGCGAGACAGTGATGTCAAAATCAAAACCGCCGATGAGCTGATCATTCGGGCGTCAACCATGAAGGAATCCAAGGGGTATCGGGTTTTTACGGTATTCAACGCAATCATTATGCTTTTTATCTCGGCGGTCACCCTGTATCCGTTCTTATACCTGGTCGCGCAGTCCTTTTCTTCGCATACCGCGATCGCCAAGGGTCTCGTGACCATTTTTCCCGTGGAACCGAATGTCAAGACGTATATGGATGTTCTGAGCGAAGGGGTTTTCCTGAACTCGTATAAAAATACAATCATCTATACAATTATCGGAACCGTGTCTTCGATATTTCTCAGTGCTTTCCTCGCGTATCCGCTATCGAAGCCCCATCTCAAGTTCAATAAATTCCTCACCCCGTTCGTCATTTTTACCATGTATTTCTACGGCGGCCTGATTCCGAACTATGTACTGATGACCCGGATCGGACTGTACGACAAATGGCCTGCATTTATCATTCCCGGATTGATCAGCACGTATTATGTCCTTCTGATGAAGGCGTTTTTCGCAAATTCCCCGCACGAATTGGAAGAAGCCGGAGAATTGGACGGACTGTCCCAGATCGGAGTATTCTTCCGGGTCGTGTTGCCGCTTTCCAAGCCGATCATCGCGACCATGACGCTTTTTTACGCCGTTTCATACTGGAACAACTGGTTCAACGCATTTCTCTATCTTCCCACCAAGGAGAAGTGGCCGGTAGCCTATTATTTGAAAACATTGATCGCAGGATCCTTCTCGACGAACGACCCCGGTGCGACTGCGGATAAGGCATACTTGAGCGCGAATATCCGATCGTGCGCAATGGTGCTCATGGCACTCCCGATCATTTGCATGTACCCGATCGTACAACGGTATTACGTACAGGGAATGATGCTCGGCGGCATTAAGGAGTAAGGAAAGGGACCGGATCAAGCCGGGCGGGGGAACCCGGTAAATAAGGAATGCTCACGGTTTCGTGTCGCAAAGAATGCGGACCGGTGCAGATAGAGAAGAAAGAGCAAAACAGGAGGTATGATTATGTTAAAGAAATTGCTTTGCGTACTTCTTGCGGCCATGATGCTGTTGAGTTTGACGGCGTGTAATGAACCGCAGGACGAAACCCAAGCGACAACCACCAAGGGAACGGATGCACCGGTCGTAACGACCGCCGCGCCGACGGAGCCCGACCTTCCCTATGAGTTCGGACTGGACAAGACGTTCAGAGCGGACGAACCCATCACGTATTCCATGTTCTTCAGCGATGCCAGCTGGTATGCGTTTGCGGATACATGGGAAACGGAAGGCGTTTTCAAGAAGATCACCGATCTGACGAACGTTAAGCTTGATGTCACCAAGTTTGACAGCGGAACGTACATGGATAGTGTTACGCTTGCTGTTTCCGGCGGCGAAGCGGCGTACATCATCCCGAAGATCTATGACGAGTCCAAGTTTGTCACCGGCGGGGCTGTTCTGGCGGTCTCCGACTATGTTCAGTACATGCCTTATTACCAGGACTTCGTAGCAAAGTATGCCATGGAACCGGATCTTGCGACCATCACCCGCGCGGACGGAAAGTATTACCGTTTGCCCGGTATGCTCGAAGCTCCTCTTCAGGACTATACCCTGATGATCCGTAATGACATTTTCAAGGCAGCCGGCTATGATGTCGCCGCTTTGGAAAAAGATTGGACCTGGAACGATCTTTGTGACGTTCTGGTCGGAGTCAAAGCGTACATGGTCAAAGAAGG
The DNA here is from genome assembly GCA_964499575.1 of uncultured Oscillospiraceae bacterium. Lineage (GTDB taxonomy): Bacteria > Bacillota > Clostridia > Saccharofermentanales > Saccharofermentanaceae > JAAYCT01. Next base: position 3,053 of record CAZCLK010000029.1, read on the forward strand.
AATGTGTAAAGAGAGCGATTACATCTGGTCGGATCTCTGGGCCGGATCTGAGTCCGGACAAGGAAACGGCGGAAACATCCTGAAGCTGATCGGCGCTTCGTACGGCGTTCCTTCCGGCTGGGCCGTAGGCAACGGATTACAGTATGATGCCGCTAAGGACGAATGGTATTTTGCGGCAACGACGGATCAATACAAGGATTTCATCACGGTTGCAAACCGTTTCGTTAAAGAAGGAATCCTGGATCCCGAATCCTTTACGCAAGACGATAAGGTCGGACCGGACAAGTTCTACAACGGCAAGACCGCGATCATCAGTGTGAACAGATCCCAAGTCCAGAACTTCAGAAACAATCTGGATTCAATCCTGGGCGCCGGAAATCACGAGACGTATGTCTGTGTTTATCCGAAGGCGGAAAACGATTTCATCGCGGAGAGAAACCGCCTGGAGAACGGCGTCATGATCTCCAAGAACGCCTTGGATGACCTGGGCGAAGAGGGCGTGATCGAGCTCTTCCGCTTTGTTGACTGGCTCTGGTATTCTCCGGAAGCCTACACCCTGATCAAATGGGGTGTGGAGGGAGAGACCTTTGAGTACGGGACCGACGCGGCTACCGGTCTTAAAATCAAGAAGCTGCTTCCCGGATTCAAGTGCGGCGGCTTAGGAATCGGCGGTGCCGATGAGGACGTTGACATTCGTCTCCAATGGGGTTATGCGGGCGGCGTCTTCTGGTACGGCCATACGGTTGCCGAGATGAGCGATAACTTCTCTCCCGAAATCATCGCTTATTATGAGAGACTGGGCCAGTACCGTAAAGTTTCTCCGATCAATCCTCCCGTTCAGGCGGACACCGATCAATCCGATCAACTCAGCCTGATGCAGACTCCGTTGATCGACAAGGTCAATGAGTGGACGCTCCGTTTCGTGATGGGCAAGGATGAGGTGAACGACGAGAACTGGAACACGTTCGTCGGTGAGTGCGAGAGCCTCGGAAGCGAAGAGTACGCAACATTCTACAATGAGATCTACAAGGGCTAATTCAAAAAAGTCATGTTAGAATGGTCTCGTAAGGGATTGTTCGGAGGGGGGTGCTCCGCAGGAGCGCCCCCCTCTTCTTATTCTTCATCGGAGGTTATTCAGATGAATACACTTACGCTCATTCGCCAAGGCGATGTAACCGTAATCGCAGTCGATTCGAATAATCGGGGACTAACGCGAGTCGCGGCGGCGGTCGCCGCTGATTTTCGAAAAGTAACCGGCGCCCGGCCCTCGGATATTCGTGTCGCGGGAACGGACGAGCCCGGAAACGGAGCCTGCGCAAACGCCGATACGGTTATTGTCGCGGGTGTTCTCGGAAGCGGCGGGTTCATCGATCGCGAGGCGTCCGAGGGCCGAATCGACGTGTCAGGGATTTCCGGTAGACGGGAATGCTATCGAGCGACGATCGTCTCCTTCGAGGGAAAAGAGATCCTCATCATCGCAGGAAGCGATCAATTGGGCGCGGAGTACGGCCTTCTGAAACTTTCGGAGTTGTGCGGCGTCTCACCGTGGCATTACTGGGCGGATGTGACTCCGGTCCGACGTGAGGCGGTCGAGATCGAACGGGATTTGCTGAACATCACGTCAATTGAACCCGCTGTCAAACTGCGCGGGTTTTTCATGAACGATGAATGGCCGTCGCTGGGAAACTGGATGCATTCGACATTCGGCGGATTTAACGAACTTTTCTACGAGAAGGTTTTCGATCTGCTCTTGCGTCTGCGGGGAAATTTCTTGTGGCCGGCGATGTGGACGGGGGTCTTCAGCGAGGACGGAAAAGCGTTTCCGACCGCCTCGGCCGAGATGGCGTCGGAGCTCGGAATCACGATGGGAACCAGTCACCACGAGCCTCTTTTTCGGGCGGGCGAGGAGTTCTCGCACCTGATGACCGACTCAAACGATATCGGTTACGGCAAGGACTGGAGTTATCACGCGAACCCGCGGGGTCTTTATAATTTCTGGAGCGACGGCGTCCGGAGAAATCGCGGTTTCAAATCGCTGATCACGATGGGCATACGTGGCGAGCGCGACAGCAAGATCCTCGGAGAGAATGCTACACTTAAGGATAATATCGAGCTTTTGAAAAAGACGATCACGGACCAGAAGAAGATCCTTTCGGAGAACGGCCTTGCGGACGCGCCGAAGGTTCTGGCCCTATATAAAGAAGTTGAAGATTACTATTACGGCGACGACAATGCCGACGGCCTCGACAAGTGGGCGGAACTTCAAGACACGATGCTTCTTTTGTCGGACGATAATTACGGGAACCTGCGGACGGTCCCCGCTCCCGACAAGCTAGACCGCAAGGCCGGTTGGGGCATCTACTATCACTTTGATTATCACGGCGGACCGATCTCCTACGAGTGGGTCAACTCGACCCCGATCACCAAGGCGTGGGAGCAATTGACGGCCGCGTACACATACGGTATCCGCGATTTGTGGGTCGCCAATGTCGGCGACCTTCGGCCGTGCGAACTGCCGCTTTCGTATTTTCTGAATCTGGCGTTTGACTATGACCGGTGGCAACCGCCGAATCAAACCGGTGTCTTCCTGGAGCAATGGGTGCGCGGACAATTCGGCGGATTTGTCGATGGAAAGACGCTCGATTCGATCGCGGAGATCCTGAATGATTATACGCGGATGAACGGCGATTGCCGCCCGGAGGCGATACACAAGGATACATTTCATTTCACCGGAAATAATGAGGCGAGCTTTGAACTCGAGCGCGCAGAGGCGTTGATCGGGAAGGTCAGGAAGATTTCTTCCGGTATTTCGCTTGAGCGGAAGGACGCATTCTTCGGGCTTGTGGAATTTCCGGCGCTCGCTTCCGCGAACCTTCGGAAAATGATGATCTATACCGGGATGCACGAGCGGTTTTATGAAATGAAGGCGAGCTATAGTAATGTTCTTCGCGAAAAGATCCTCGCGTGTATTACGGAGGACCGCGAACTTACGCGCCGTTATAACGAAGAAATGGCCGGCGGCAAGTGGCGGCATATGATGTCCTCGAAGCATGTATCATTCCGAAACTGGAATGACGAGGGCAGCGAATATCCGTGCCCGGAGGAGTTGGCTCTTCCGGAAACCGGGCAGACGATCGTCTGCCTTTTCGAGAGCGGACAAATCGCTTCCGGGGGTGAACTTGAGCTTCCCGTGATCTCAAGCGTCGAAAATCCGAAGAGGCGAATCTTTCTCCTTACGACCGGAAAGGCGCCGGTCTGCGCGACGCTTCGGGCGTCGGAGGATTGGATCGTTCTTTCGGAGCGCCAAATCTCGCCGGAACTTACGGAGATTGAGGCCGGTGTCCTGTGGCGGGAGATCGACGGACGCAGGGAAGGTTCCGTTGAGATCTCCTCTGAGACCGGTAAGGTCGCGGTGCGTGTTATTGCCGAAAAATTCGATCTGTCCGCTGTAGCTTCCGGAGCATTTCCCGAGACGACCGGTGTGGTCAGTATGCCGGCCGACGCGTACGCGCGCAAGACGGAGTCCGATGAAGCCGGATGGATCCGAATCGACAACTACGGTAAGTCCGGGGTCTCAATGAAGGTTTTACCGGGCGACCGGCGGTTCGAATCCCCGGAGAACGCCCCGACTTTGGAGTACGATATTCATATCGCCCATCCGGGACAATATACGGTGACCGCCTATATCGCGCCGACAAATAACCCGGTAAAGGGAAAAGGTTTGCGCTTCGCGTTTTCGGTCGACGGAAGTACGCCGGTCGGAATTGAGACCTTGCCGGAGGGCTATGCCGCGGGGACCCCGGAGGATCCGGACTGGTGCCGGAATGTATTGGAAAACATGATCAGAGCCGGAATGCCTGTCAATCTCAATGAAGGGCATCATACAATTCGGTTTATCCACCTTGATGCTGGAGTGGTGCTTCAAAAAATTGAAGTTGCCCGGAATCCGTCCGATACCTTCTACGGATATCGGATTACGCATCAGAAGGCATAATAGGTTTTGGATTTGTCCTTCAGGATAACTTAGAGAGCTCAAGACGATTCCTGCAGGTATTCGTAGTTCTTACCGACAAAGTTATTGATGATGTAGCGCGACATATTGAGCGGATTGCTCACCGCGTATGCTTCTTCGCCGTTTTGATACTTTTCGGGTACACGGATCGCGCTCATTACACCGTCTCGCAAGTCTTCTCTTCTGTAGCCCGGCGTCATGCCGAAAACTTGATCCAACTCATCGTCGGAACATTCGTGTAACCCGTGATCAGACTGTAAAACAATTACGGCATCAGGGTCTTTTTCCAGGATCATGTCAATCGTATTGATCAAGACCTTCCTGGAATAAACATGCTGATGATAGTAATCACCGGACTCGTTGGGGACGTATGATATGTAGTTTCCGTTTTCGTCATACACAAAAGGACTATGAAACATTGGATTCATGAGAATTGTAAAATTAGGCTGTCCTTCAACAAAGCCATCCATGATCTCAGCGATCGCGTTGACATAGTAAGCGTTAAATATAGAAGCATCTCCGCCTAAAAAGATCTCGCTGATTTTTTCTTCAGAGACCGTATTTTCAACAGTTTGAACACCGGATGATTTATCGGACGACTGTATTACAGCCTCGTGGTCGGAAAAGATATTGTACTTATCACTGAATAGGAGAGCCCCGGGACGAAAAAAGTAGAACATAAACTGTTCCGCTTCAGCATCGCGAATGCGCTTCATTGCCTCTTCCGCGGAAAGTTTACCACCAAACTCAGACAAACTATTTGGTTGTTTGGGAGAGAAACGCAGAGCATAGAAATAGATGTAGAAATTATCTGCCGTTATCGGAAAATAGAATGAATCCGTAGTCGGTAAAAAATACCGATCCAAAAGGGCAACGGTATGGGTTAGATATTCGGCAGAAGAAAATGCCAGAAGTGTCTCATTACAAATACGAGACTTAAATAACGGGGTCTGAATTTTGTCAGACTGTGCCTCATCACGAGTAAAATCCGGCTGCTCCAGTTTAGCTGAGAGATATGAATCATAAAAATGCGGACACATCAAAGCCGGAATTGCCACGGTTGTAAGATGACGTGCGGAGAGCGTTGCCCCCGTATCAACTTGAAACCCTCGCGCGTTCAATTGTGCGAGAAACTCATCCTGGCTGTCGCCAAAGTATTTTTCGACTGTCTCGAAGTTCAACATTTCATCACAATGGATCCAATATACATTCGGAGAATCGGTAATTGCCGGGTCGACATAAAAATTCTGCTTTAGCTCAATTTTCTCAGAAGTCTGAGAGCGAATGACTATGATGGCGGAATTTACGAAGGAAATCGCAAAAAAAACAAGCACAAAGGCGCATAGAATGAAGGTTGCAGAATGCCGATAGTTTATCTTCCGTAATCTGTACACTAAGACCGCAGACAGCAAAAACCATAGCGAATAATACAAGACAACATGATTAAATATCATCAGTATCACATGATGGCCCAGTGATTCCAAGAAGACTCCGACCCACATAAACAGACAAAAAATTGTTCCGGCAAGCGGGTTTTTCAAAGCAAACAGTGATCCCATCCAGACGATCAAGGTTATGACCATGCATACAAAAGCGATGATGAGAACAGGAGCAAGTGAAACGTAAATCGAGTTCCGGCTATAGTAAAAAAGGAGGACCGACGGCGCGAACAGCGCGCTAACAAGAAGAAGCCAAATGGCTCCGGGATCGGAGAGTATCGCGAGCAAGCGAGGTGTTTTAGATGTTTCGGTATTCATAGAAAATAAGGTCCCCTTATTACGGCTCTTCTTCTAAGTATTCATAATTTTTCCCGACAAAATTATTGATGATATAACGCGACATATTGAGCGGATTGTTCACCGCGTATGCTTCTTCGCCGTTTTGATACTTTTCGGGTACACGGATCGCGCTCATGGTTCCGTGGCGCATATCATACCAGTCGTGATTTGATACATTGAAAGACGCGTCCAGCGTATCATCGTAGAGATAATTAATACCGTGGTCAGATTGTAAAACAATCACGGCATCCGGGTCTTTTTCTATAATCATATCGACAATATTCAGTAAAACTCTTGAGGAATAAACGTGCTGACCATAATACAATTTCATGTCTTGAGGGGAGTAATTTGCGTTTAATTCTCCGTCTTCGCTAAAAGCGAACGGGAAATGAAACATGAGATTCATCAATATGGTGAAATGCGGCCGTTCTTCAGAAGAATCATTCAGTATGCGATCGACCGCATTGATGAAATATGCATATTGGCGGGCTGCCGCTTCGGAACCGAGAAATATTTCTGATAACATCTCATCGGATACAGAAGCAGCCAAGACTTCAGACTCTGCAGGGTAATCCAATGAAGGAATATATTCGGATGTCGGAGTGAATCCAAACACCTTGGCTCCGGGACGAAAGAAGGATAGCATGAAAGTGCTTGCCTCGGACTTTTTAATACATTTCATGGCCGCCTCATCCGAAAGCTGCTCCATCTTAGCCAACTCGAACGGATGATGGTACAACATATTGAGGACCCAGTCTCCGAATTCTTCGGATTCCAAAGGGTAATAGAAAGTGTCCGTCGTCGGGAAATAGAAGTGGTTCATCAACGCGACGGTGTTGGTTTTGTACCCCGCGGCAGTAAATGCTGAGATGGTCTCGTTATGAAGCCGCACATCCTTGAGAGTCGCCTGCGTCGACATGGATAACACACGTTGATATGCTCTATCTCTGTCTGATAAAATATCGGACAGGAAATTGTCATAATAATCAGGACACATAAGAGCAGGGATGGCTACAGACGTATTATAACAAGAGAAAAAAGACGCGTCTTCGTTGACTGAAAATTCTCTCTCGGACAGCTCGCTCAAAAAGTCTTCCTGATCGTCATTAAAGTATTTTTCAAAGGTTTTGAAATTTATCATACCGTCACAATGAATCCAATATACATTGGGTTGATCGGAAAGGCTCTCGTTTACGTAAAAAGAAGTCTTTACATCTGCTTTTTTGGCCGTGAAACCGTGAACAAAGTTGTAGAGAGACGTTCCAAAAGATATAGAGAAAAAAATGATGACAAATGCGCATAAAATAAATGGAAATGCCCCGCGGACGTCGACTTTTCGAAGAATATAAGAAAGGGCACTCACTAAAGCAACCCAGAAAACGTAGTAAATAACAGTACCCGTGAACATTTTGATGATCGTCAGATGCGCAAGAGACTCCAAAAAAATGCCGATCCATATTAGTATTGATAACATAAATGACGCAAAAGAGTTTCTAAGCAAACTCTCTGCCAACATAAAGAAAATAACGGAAGCCAAAACGCAGAGGCAGGAGACGATAAGCACATAGTGTATCTCAACATAGACGGAATTCTGACTATAATAAAAAAACAGAACAGAAGGAGAGAAAAGGGAAGCAGCAATAAAAAAACGCCAGAATAGTGGTTCGGAAAACAATGTGCGGATGAATGCAAATAGTCTCGAAGGGGCGATTTTCATAAGGAACATGATCCTTTCCAAACCGTATTGGCCTGCCGATCGTTAAAAAGCAGGCGGTTGGGAGTTCTATGATTTGCGGTACAGATATATCGTCCTTTCGGACCCTTGAACCGCTTTTTGGTCTATTGGCTTCCAATAACGGGCAAATGATGCCTCGAATTGCTCCTGTGTATAACGATCAAAAATGTCCTCGCGCGAGGAGAGGAGTCGTTGTACCTGAACGTCGGATTTGGGGACAAATTCGATAATCAGGTGATCGCTTATACCGGACAACCATTCGGCCAGCAGATCGAGAGGCACATTGTTGGAAATAGCCATGTGATGAATAACGGCCAACATCATGATGCAATCCGGTCGTTCTCTTTCCGAAATGGACATTCGTTCTTTTCCGGCAAAACCGATCCCCGAGCTGGGATTGGTCAAGTCCATGAGAAGCGGCAGGATGGGCATGTCTTTGCCTCGGGTCTGACGGTAACATTGCTCAACTGCGACCGGATCCGCATCAAACGCAACCGTCCGCGCTCCGGCCCGGACCGCGAGCATGGAATATGTGCCGTCGTTACTTCCCAAATCCCACAAAGATTCAGGATGAATAAGATTGATATAGTCGGAAACGATGGATTTTTTGGAGTCCGCTCCGGTTTCCGTGTAACTGGTTTGCGCGGTGTAATCGCCCCACTCGGTCTTCTGACCGGGCAAAGAAAGCTTTTCGAGCCACAAAATCATACTCTCGATCAGAGCCAGGTGGCTGTTACGGGATAAACTGACGGTTTTTCTCGGTTGTCCCTCATCAATACGCTTCGAGGTATCCGCGTGTCGGGCGATGGATGCGGCATGCCAATGGATGTGTTGTTTCGCGAAAAAGCCTCCCCTTCCGCGGAGGATTTGATCTGCAAGATCCAGAGGGATTCCGTCGATATAACAACTTAGCATGCGGCTCATCCGAACATCCACAAAGGACATCAGCAGAAGAGGTGCCAGAAAGTGACGACAAAATTGACTGTAAGCGATCCACGGACTACCCTCCCGGTACAAATCGAAGGAAAGGGTGTCAATAAAGATCGGCTTTCCGCGTGAAAACTGAACATTGAACGCACTCGCATCCTTAAGGACCATTCCATGATCCATCGCGAGCCGATGGATTCGCAAGGTGAGTAGCGCCGCGTCTTTGAGCGCGGAAAAAGACCATTCGTAGGGGTAGGAGATAAAGGGGATCCGTTCCGGACGGATGACCTGAATACCGTTTTCAAACGGGCAGGGTTCAGTCGTTTCCTCATGCGGAATCAGCCAACCCCTGTCCAGAAGAGCAAGATAAAGGCCGGATTCATTCAGATGCTTGTATTGTGCCGAGTAGGATGGATTGATTTGGCGATAGAGCACACCGTCTCTTGAAAAAACGAAGCCGGACGGATCGCGAAAAGAGCCGCTGTTTTTGCCTTCAATTTCCTTCATCTTTCTTATCCGTGGACGTGTTATCCGCATTATCCTTCGCTTTAAATTTGCTTCTGAACCATGCAGAAATGCGTTTTCTGAACGAAATAAAGAAAATGCCGACGGCTGCGAATCCCGCAACGACCGCTTGAATGATCATACTGCCAAGGGCAGGATCAATATATAAAATGAAGCGCAAATCGAATCAGCTCCCTTCAGAAGAGTGGCAAGAATTCTGATGTGTGATAAAGTCTCACGAAATAGTTTAACATACGCGCGCCACTCTATAAAGAGACATACGGCAGAACTAAATCACTCCTTTCGGGCTATTAGGATATAATGAGAGTCATATATGATTGATCCGCCGACGAGAGGTGCGTATGAACATTGAACATATCGCAATGTATGTTATTGATCCGGAAGTCCTGAGGGATTTCTATATCCGTTACTTTAACGCGACATCGAATGACGGATACCATAACCCCGTAACCGGGCTCCGCACTTATTTTCTCTCTTTTGACGATGTGGCGCGGGTGGAAATCATGTCCCTCCCCGATGTGATCAAGGGCTCCAATGACGCGAATCAGACCGGTTATACGCATCTGGCGTTCGGTGTCGGAAGCCGCGAGGCGGTTGATACACTAACCGCGCGTCTGGAAGCGGACGGCTATCCGGTCGCAAGTCGTCCGCGGGTGACCGGCGACGGCTATTACGAGAGTGTCGTTTTGGACCCGGAGGGGAACCGGATCGAGATCACGGAGTAGCGGCGATCCGTCTTATACACTCGAAACCGCGCATCCCCGCGCGGTTTTTTGTTGTGCGGAAGAGTTTTGGCAAACGACTTGACCACCCGGTCAAGCCGCGATATAATGCGATTAGACCACCCGGTCAAGGAGGTGTCTATGATTTCCGTTAAGAACATTTATCACGATTACGAGGGCAAGGGCAACTACGCCGTTTCCGATGTCTCCTTTTCGATCGAAAAGGGCCGGATCTTCGGCTTTCTCGGCCCATCGGGCGCCGGCAAATCAACCGTTCAGAACATCATGACCGGCCTTCTTTCGCTGCAGCGCGGAGAGGTTCTCTACGACGGTCAGCCGATTCAATCGCTTCGAACGAAGTTTTTCAATCAAATCGGTGTCTCGTTCGAACAGCCGAACGTATACGCGAAGCTGACGGGACTTGAAAATCTCAAGTATTTCGCCGCGCTCTTTTCCGTTCCGACGAGGGATCCGATGGAGCTTCTGGATCGTGTCGGCCTTCGCGAATCGGCGAATAAAAAAGCAAACGAATACTCAAAAGGCATGCGCCAGCGCCTGACGCTCGCGCGGGCGCTGATCAACAGCCCCCGATATCTGTTCCTGGACGAGCCTACGAACGGACTGGATCCGAGCACGGCGGCGAGCGTCCGCGAGCTGATCCGTGAGGAGAGGGATCGCGGAGCCGAGGTTTTTCTGACGACGCATAATATGGAGCTTGCCGATTCACTTTGCGACGCGGTGGCATTTATAAACGAAGGCAAAATCTCCGCGATGGATTCGCCCGACGCACTCAAGCTTCGCTTCGGCAAGCGCCGCGTCGCTGTGCTTTTTCGGGAGGGGGAGGAAGAAAAGACAGAGACGTTCGAGCTTTCCGACCGGCAGGGACTCGCGAATTTTCTTCTGCGCGTCGACCCGATCAAGGTCCATTCGCAGGAGGCGACACTCGAGGAGATCTTCCTTCGGGTGACCGGAAAGGAGCTGACCGCATGAAAGCGATCCTCGCTCTGAGCACACAGGATCTTAAGCGCCTCATTACGAACGCGCTTTTCTGGGTGATCACGGTCACGCTGGTGCTGGTTGTGCTCGTGATCAATTTTGCCATCCCGAAAAGCATCGAAGAGGAGCAGGTCGACATATATTTTTATAACATGGGGATCGAGATGCCCGAAGGCAAGACCGTTACGAGCGAAGAAGCCTTGCGCGCGGCGGTCGCCGAAGGACAGGCGATCGGCGTCATGAAAGACGATACCGGAAAAGTCACGGTCGTTCATCCGGGCCTTTCGGAGAAAACGGTCCGCTCGGTGATGATCATGCTTACGGATCGCGGAGGCGGGCAGGTCGACGCGGAATCAATCTATGAAGATAACCGGACGATTCCCTTTAATAAGCGGATGACGCCCGGGTTCATTTGCTTTGAGGCGTTGATCACCGGTCTGATCTTCGGCGGGGCACTGATGCTTTCCGAGCGGGAGGAGGAGACGATCCGCGCTTTACGGATCGCGCCGATGGGGCCGGACCGGTATATCATCTCGAAAATCCTTCTATTCTCGTTGATTGCCGTCCTCTACGCGCTTCTGATGGCGATCTTTACCGTCGGGTTCGGTTTCAATTTCGGATGGTTCATACTTCTGAGCTTTTTCGGATCGATGGTATTCTCTTTGATCGGTATGGCGTTTTCGACGATCTTTAAGGATATGAACAGCTGGTTTTTCTCGATTGCCCTATTGCTGTCGATCAACATGTTGCCCGTGATCTCGTATGTGAACCCGTCCTTTTCGCCGGTATGGATTCGTGTGATCCCCTCGTACCCGATGATTTTCGCGTATGAAAGCATTCTGTTCCGACGGGAGGGAGACCCGCTTACCGTGATTCTGACCGTCGCCGGTTGGCTGATCGTCGCGTATCTCGCAAGTCGGGTCATGGTTAAGCGGTTCCTTCTTTCGAAAGGAGGGCAAAGGGCATGAAAAGGCTCGTAATGGCGGTCGCCCGCGAATTTAAACTGATTTTCAGGGACGGAATTTCACTCTATATGATTATTGCCCCCGCATGTCTTGCGGTGGTCTTTATCTTGATTTTCGGAAGCGTTCGGGAATCTTCGATTTCGATTGCCGTTGACCGGGGTGTTCCCGGGGAAATGGTCGACCGGCTTGAGCAGGTCGCCGATCTTGAGAAAAAAGACGATTACGACGCGCTCGTTACCCGGGTACGTGCCTCGGATAATATCGCCGGAGTATTTATGAAGGACGGCGAGCCGACCGTGCTGGTCGAGGGGAACGAAGGCGCGGGATTTGAGGAGGGCATGAGGTATCTGATCGGAGCGGCGCTTCGCGGCGACCCGATCGAATATGAAACCGAGAAGGTTGAAGCGAAGCCGGACGCGGCGTATGCCCTGTCGATGGCCGGGGTGTTTCTTCTCGCGATGTTCATCGGAGGGGCGACGCCGGGATTGGGCGGAGTCAGCGAGCGTGAATCCGGAGTGATCCGGGCGATCGCTGTAAGCCCGATGACGCTTTTCGGATACGTAGCAAGCAAAATCATCCCGGCAATTCTGCTCGGCCTTGCGGGAGTGAGCGCCGCGTCGATCATCATCGGCCGCGCCGATGCGATCCCGTGGTTTATGCTTCTGGTCTTATGCGGGGTCTTTGTCAGCGGGATTACCATATTCCTCCTGATCTCTTTCGCGGACAATCAGGTCGCCGCGATCGGCGTACTGAAGCTGTTGATGCCCCTTCTTTTAGCGATCGGGATGGTCTCCTACTTTGTCCCCGGCCGATGGATCTATCCGTTTTACGCGCTTCCGATGTACTGGCAGTTCGAGGCGGTCCGCGCGATCATTCTCGAAAAGAGCCCGCTTCGGGAATCCCTGATGGTGCTCGCGACCGGGGCTCCGTGGTTTATCGTTGTGCTGCTGATATTTATGAAGCGGGTCCGGATGAAGGCGTCCGCCTGGAATGTGTTTAAGAAGTCTGCGTAAGTGAGTTTTTTCGGTCGGGTCCGGCCGAATGGAGAAAGGAGAAACAAATGCAGTGGTATTGGTGGGTTCTGATCGGTGTCGGAGTCATCGCGCTCGCGATCATCAAGGTCAAGATCGGCGGCGCGTGGCTTAAGAAGCAAAAGGAAAAGAAGGAACAGAGTGAAAAAATGAGGGAGGACGACAATTGACGGATGACGGAAAATCCGGCATGAAGTGGAAAACCGCGGGAGCGGAAAATCCGCTCTATTCGAACGAAGTCCTCTGGAATGCAGCGCTCGGAGAATTCTCCGGGCACTCCTTCGGCGAGTCGTCGCTCAACGACATCCTCAAGATCGCCGGGATCAACAAGGGCAGTTTCTACTATCGATTCAATGATAAAAAGGATCTGTACCTTTCCGTTTTTTCGCGCCTTGCCGACGAGAAGCTTGAGCTCTTCCTGCAGTATGATCACGAAAATGCGGACGCGGACTTTTTCGAGTCGATTCGCACGAGAGCGCTGATCGGTACCCGGTTTGCCCGAAAAGACCCGCGCTACGGAGCATTGGGCCGCAAATTCATTGCGGAGGACCCCGGGTTTCGGGACTCCGTCCATGCAGAGTTTGGCGGAATATCCGAGAACTTCCTCATCCGGATGGTCGGGGATGCACAGAAGAAAGGGCAGCTCCGCTCCGATATTTCTACGGAGGCGCTCGCGAAGGTGTTCTCGATTCTTCTCGAACGAATTGACAGGATGATCACGCCGGAGATGGACGACGCGCAGATCCTGCTGGCGGTGGAAGAGTTGATCTCTATCCTGCGCGACGGGACGGGCGTCGCCTGAAAAAGTTACTTTCCGATGAATAATCGAAGGGGCTGTCTCAAAAGACTTGTAACAAAGTCTAATGAGGCAGCCTTTTTTATGTCCAAACAGAAGGGCTGTCGGAAATGCGAAAAGAATATATTGCTGTCCGGCGGCATTTGGGAGATCCATCCGGATTGCTCCATATTGGCGGAGCGTTCCTTCCGCCGGCGCGAAAAATCCTACTAAACCGGCCGGAACAGAGCATTTAGTAGGATGTTTTCCCCGGAAGCTCCTTCCGCCGGCGCGTAAAGTCCTACTAAATCGGCCGGCATAGAGCTTTTAGTAGGAT
>CAZCLK010000030.1:0-16005 GCA_964499575.1 uncultured Oscillospiraceae bacterium
AGAACGCCGTCAGCCACGGACCAACATTACGTCCGCCCAAGACAAACGAACCGACATCCTTAGAATGCTTCTTGGCGTAGAAACCGACCGCTACCGTGATTGCAAAGAAAATAATAATGAGAACCGCGTGAAGAACATCCCAAAACATACGCTACCATCCTTCTGTCCTTTCGGACGCCACAATGAACCGGGAACGATAAAAAAACACTGCCATAATATAATAACAGACTCACGAAAAGACGCAACCGGAAAAGGCTGATAAATCAAGCATAACCGGCATTTTTTCGACTTTTCAGCAAAAATCGACAAGAAGAGAAAATCGGAGCTATGGCTTTGCTATGTATAACGGAACATTTTCGGGAATATCTTCATCGATGAGATACTGATCGTGGATCGTCCGGAATTCTTTGCCGCGGGATACGGGGATCTCTTCGATTGCGATCATTCGTTATCCCTCTCTTCCGAACTCGTTGCTGATTTCGCGAAAATGTCCCTTTTGTTCTTAACTTGATCGAAAACGCTTAACCCGACTCCGGCGACCATGAAAACAGAGGCAAGGATAAACCATCCGGTCATTTTCTGCCCGAAAAGAACAAACGACACGAGTGCCCCGATAAACGGCGCGACCGCATAATAAGCGCTCGTCCTTGCCGCGCCGAGAGAGCGTTGCGCGGATATGTAAAAATAGATACTGAGACCGTATGCGACAAACCCCAACAACAGTGCGATCAGTAAATACAGTATATCCGCCTTGAATTGTCCGAGCGCCCACGCGATGATCAACGCCCCGGTCCCGGAGCCGAATCCCTTGATGATTGTAATCATCAACGGATCATTTGCGGATAATTTACGCGTAAAGTTATTTTCAAGCCCCCAGCAAATACATGCCAGAACGGCGAACATCGAACCGGCGGATAATTTCAGACTTCCGAAGTCCTCCACGGACAGAAGAATACACCCGGCCGTGATCAGCGCGATCGCGATCCACATATGACGTCCGATCGTCTCTTTGAATATAATAAGAGCAACCAAAGCGGTCGCGACGATCTCGAAATTATTGATCAGGGACGTACCGGCCGCGCCGGTCGTCGTAAGCGCGATCATCAGAAAAATCGGAGCCGCAATGTCGAGAATGATCATGCCGAAGATATACGGAAGGTCACTTCTGCTCCACTTTTTGTCCTTTACCGGATTTCGCCGAAAGCTCCGGATCCTGTAGATCAAGGACATTCCCAGCCCCGCACCGAGATAAAGAAGCGCGGCCATGAGCGTGGGATGGATCTTTTGAAGCAACAGTTTAGAAACCGGAGTGCTGATCCCGTACAAAGCCGCCGCGAGTATCGCCATAAGGATCGCGTAAAACCTTTTGTTCATGTTCCCGTCATGCTTTCCCGCATTCCGCAAAAAATCCGTTCTTGGTATAAGAAAAGGACATTTTCCGCCGTAGTTCCGCTCTTTATCGGGAGAGAAAAGCCCTTTCTTCGACTGAGTTCCGCAAGATTGCCGGAGGCAATCTGAGGACCTGTTTGAAGTCGAAGAAAGGGCTTTTCTCATTGGTGCGGTCGACGGGACTTGAACCCGTATGATTGCTCACACGCCCCTCAAACGTGCGCGTCTGCCAGTTCCGCCACGACCGCTTATTTGTGTCGAAAAGCGAGGCTTTTCGACAGCAAGAATGATTATAACCAGTACATACATCAGTGTCAACAAAACTCTGAAAATCAGCTCTTTCGAACCTCCGCGACGTGTTCGCGTATTCTTCGAATCACAAACTCATCAGATATCCGAGCAGTCCGAAAATCGCAAGCACGATAATAATGGCGATGATGACGCGAAGAGCCGATACCGGAGCTTTCCCTCCGACTCGCCCCGTCTGGCCGTTGACGACAAACTGGTAGAGCTTGCCGTTATACGTAAATGACGACAGCCACACCGGAAGGAGAATATACTTGAACGTGACCTTGCTGAATTGCGTCGAAAAGGCGATGCTGTCCGAACGATTCGCGCGCCATGCCGAGCAGATGTATTGAGAGATATTTCCGTACAAAATGCTACGGATTCCTTCCTGAGCCTTTGCCCACGCATCCTTCAGTCCGACCGAGTAACGCTCCGCTCCGAACCCGGCCAGGAGTTCCGGCCGATACGGCACAAGCTTGGTAAAGTCAAACGGCTCCGCCCTGCCGACCAGGGAATTCTCGTTCTTATTCGTCCCGACGACGGTATAGTCGTTTATGAATTCCTGATAGACTCCGGATACGCGTTTCCAGTCGGTCTCCATGACTGTCTGATTGCCGCGTTTGACCATTTTGTCATAGCCCGCCCTGCCGCTGAATGGCGAGGTAGTCATTGTGTCAAAGGTCCAATACGGGAGATAAATGCCTTTGAAGGATTCCGGACGAGCCTGAAGCTTTGCCTTTTTGGGAGTAAAGATCTTCCCGCCCAGCCACTTGGAAAACAGACCGCCGGCTTGGTCGACCGGAACGATAAACGGACAAACACCGCCCGGTGCCATCGACTTCTCGTCGGCGGCCGGCATCACGTTTGTCGAACCGCAGAAGGAGCAAACGGCGGCAGTCTGGAGCGCATCGTATATTTCCTCTCCGCCGCAGTTTTTGCAGATGACCACCTTTTTCTCCGCGCCCCAATTAAAGCTTTCCGTCGTCTCCGCTTGCCTGAAGTCGATCTCGGAAACCGATTCTCCGCTCTCGGGAGGCGGCAGGTTTTTTTTGTATCCGCAGAATTTACAGAGCATCCCTCTGGTTGCCGGATCATATTCGACCGTCGCCCCGCAACTCGGGCACTTTTTGTCGGTTACCTCTTCCGTTTGTTCCAGTTCGAGCGCCGTCACATCGATCGGCTCGTCCCGGCCGGTTTTTCCGTCCTCTGACATATGAATCCCTCCTTTTCGATTGCCCGAAGGCGTTTTCTAACGATCAGAAGAAAAAATTCGAAAACCCGTCGGCCCTACGCTTTGCTCGGCGCCGTCAAGAAACAGTCTAACCGACTCTACAATCGCGGATCCCTCGCGTTTTATATCGGGATTTGATTCAATGATCTGATCTGACCCGCTAAGCGAAAAGGAAACAGAATGCTCGCGGCTCCGGTTCATCGCAAAGATCATCTTGCGCGGTCCGCTTTGAAGATTACCGAAGATATCTTTTGCATCTTCATTTAAAGTCCGCTCGAAAACAAACAGATCCCCTTCCGCAACCAATGTCCGGTAAAAACCCGTCCGCAGGACGGGAAAGAGTTTGCGGAACCGGCTGACCTCGCGATAAAACTCCAGTTGAGCGCGCTGTTTTTCGGAAATCCGGTTCCACGGATACGGACGTCGGTTGAGCGGATCGCGAAAGCCCTCCATACCGACCTCGTCCCCGTAATATACGCCCGGGCATCCGACATATCCGATCTGAAAAACGAATCCCAGGCGTCCGAGCCGTAAGCCCCGATCCATCTGGTCGTCGGTCAGACGGGTCGATTTTTGCACGCGGCGGTCACCCGGATCCACTGCGCCGGAAAGTACCGTCGTCGCCCGGGGAATGTCATGGCTCGAGAGCAGATTCATCACGCAGCAGTGTGCCTCCGGCGGATAATTCTCGCGGCAGGTCTCCAGCATATGATTGGCTTCACCCGCGCTCAGGGACCCGTTCAGGAAACCGATCACCGCGTCCTTAAAGGGATATCCCATTACGGAATCATGCGATCTTCCCAAGAAAAAATCCCTGTAGGTACCGTAACTGACTTTATTACTGGCGTCCTCCCATACCTCGCCCATAACGATCCCCTGCCCGCCCGTTTCCTTCCGGACCCGGCTTCTGACCTCCCGGATAAATGAGTCCGGAAGCTCATCGGATACATCCAAGCGGAACCCGGAGATACCTTTTGAGATCCAATGCGCGATCACGCCTCGGTCTCCGAGAATAAAGTCACGGAAACTCAGGTCATTTTCGTTCACGTTCGGAAGTTCCGGAAAACCCCACCATGAATCGTACATGATCTCGCCGGTTTTACTTTTCGAAAATGAGTACCAGGATGAATACCGGCTGACTCCACCCTCGACAAGCGCCTGATAAGCACCCTTTTCGGGGTATCGGCCGTATTTGTTGAAGTATACGCTGTCGGCTCCGGTGTGGTTAAATACTCCGTCGAGAATGAATCGAATATTCTTCTTCCGCATCGCTTCGGCAAAGGCGTCAAAACCGTCCTTTCCGCCCAACAACGGATCCACTTCGGTATAATCGCCGGTATCATACCGATGATTTGACTTCGCCCTGAAAATCGGGTTCAGATAAACCAGCTCAACATTCAACTTTTCCAAATACTCGGAATTTTCGGCAATCCCTAGTAAACTGCCTCCGAAAAAATCACATGCGACGTATCCGGTCTCCGGCTTTCCGTCGATATCGACGTCCTCATCCCAGGACGAATGATAAATCCGCTCCGGCCGCGGGTCCACGGAGGTCATCTTTTCATACGAAAAATCCTTGCTTCTCGAAAACCGGTCCGGAAAGATCTGGTAGATTATCGCGCCCTTCATCCAGTCGGGAGTGCGAAAATTTCCGTCATAGACCGTAATCTGAAAAGCATGCGGAGAATGGACCTCGTCCGGACCGACGCGCGCGGGCGCTTCGCTGATCCGCCCGGCGCCGGTAATATCCTTGGAGGATCGGACATAATAGAAGCTCTCGCCGGAACCGGGACGAAAGAACTTGAACCAATAGAAAAAAAGGCCCGGTTCCGCAGGCATACGCAATCGGATCTCGTATCGGGCGGCGGTCGCGGAACTCTTCTTCAGGGCGCATTCATGGTAGGAAAGAGAGTAAAGTCCGTACGCATAACACAGGATCGGCGCCACGGGTTCGGCGGGAGCATCAATAGCGAGCTTGACGTATGAACCGCAGGCTACAGCGCCGAATGGATCTCTGTATTCCGTACTTCGACTTCGGTGCATGAAGGAGGAAACGTTCGGATTACCGGAATGCATCATGCCTGATCTCCGCCGCCTTTACCTGACTTGGGCTTCGGTGAATTCGCCGTTGGTTTACGCGACTTTTTGGGTGCGGAAGCGCTGCTCTTTGTTCCCCCGGCCGTCGGGATTTCTGCTTTTGTCTTCGGCAAGACCTCTGAAGGTACATCATTTCCTTTTTTTGCCGGCGGTGCCGGGATTGTTTCGAGATCTCTTTTTTTCGCGCTTAAATCGATTCCGGTTATGAGCGCATAAAGACCCGTATACTCCTTAGCGGAGCGTGTCCAGGAGTAATCGCCGCTCATTGCGGATCGGACCAATCCATTCCAGACGTTTTTGTGATGACGATACAAATCGGATGCGTATTTGGTTATGAAAAGAAACTCATGCGCATTGATATTGGCGAAAGAAAAACCGTTTCCCTCGCCCGTGTATTCGTTATACGGTTTGACCGTATCCTTCAGACCGCCCGTTTCACGAACAATCGGAATCGTCCCGTACCGCATCGAAATCATCTGCGAGAGTCCGCACGGCTCGAAAAGCGACGGCATCAGAAACATATCGGCCCCGGCATACAACAAATGGGCCAGTTCGTTATCGTAATTGATACATGCTTCCATCTTTCCGGGATTCTGTTTCGCCATTTCGGACAAAGTTCTCTCGTAAAAACTGTTTCCCGACCCGAGCACAACGAGCTGAATGCCGTCAAAAAGCATCTCGCCGGCCACGCGAAGGAAGAGATCAAGGCCTTTCTGGTCGACCAGCCGGGTAATCATGACACACAGCGGAGCGCCGGGGTTCACCGTCAACTTGAGCTTCTTCTGGATTGTTTCTTTGCAAACCGCCTTCCCCTTCTCGTAGGTGTCTATGTTGTATGTCTGAGGAATGAGCGTGTCGGTCTTCGGATCGAATTCTGTTTCGTTGATCCCGTTGAGAATCCCCGAAACCTTATATGCATAGCGTTGGAGCGTATGATTGAGGCCTTCCCCGTAGTAGTCGGTCATGATCTCATATGCATAGGTCGGAGACACCGTCGTCACTGAATTCGAGTAAACGATACCGGCCTTCATGAAATTGACGGCACCGTCCTTGAGCGACAGTTCCTCGTTGAGAAAATGATCCGGAAGATCGAGCATATCCTTGATTTGCTCGACACCGTGGATTCCCTGATATTTTAGGTTGTGGATTGTATATACGGTTTTTACGCCCTTAAATTTTCCGCGCGTCCGGTAATGGGCATCCAGAAGAAGAGGGATCATTCCGCACTGCCAGTCATTCAAGTGCAATACATCCGGTTCGTACTGCATGAAATCACCGATAAATTCGAGCACAGCTCTTTGAAAAAAGCAAAACCGCTCAATGTCGAAAACATATTCGACGTAGGGGGTATCAAAGTTGAAATAATACTCGTTGTCTATGAAGTAGTGCACGATCCCGTTGTTTTCAATGGTGTAAAGGCCGGCGTACAGGGATCGCCATCCCATTTTGACCATCTTCCAACCGATGAATCGGAGTTGATTTGTGAATTTCTGCTTAATCGGACGATAGAGCGGCAGGATGACACGGGCTTCGCACTGTGTAGGATCCAGTGCCGGAGGAAGAGAACCGATGACATCGGCAAGACCTCCCGTCTTGGCAAACGGTGCCGCTTCCGAGGTTACGAAAAGGACATTGATCTTGCTCATACGATTGCCCCCTTGTCGATCACGACCGGATAATCCTTGTGTCCGACGAGTTGTGTTCCCGGCCGGATTACGGCGTTCTTGTCGAGTATGACGTGATCGAGAACGCAGTTATCGGAAATATGGACATCCTGCATGATTACCGCATTTCTGACCACACTGTTCTTCGAAACCGTGACCCCGCGGAACAAAATGGAGTTGGAAACCTTGCCCATGATGCGGCAACCGTCGGAAACCAAGGCGTTTTTCACATCGCATGCCTCATAATAAAGCGTCGGAGCTTCGTCCTTGACCTTCGTGAAAACCGGCGCACCCGTCCAGAACAGATCCGCACGGACTTTATCATCAAGGAGCTGCATCGACGCGTTGAAGTACGTCTGGATATTGTTGATGCGCAACACCAGGCCTTTATATTCATAGGCTCTGATCTTCAGGGTATCGAATTTCTTAAGGAGCGAATAGATCCCGAAATTCCGGTCTCCGTGCGCCATCATCTCCGAGATCAGATCAATAAGAAGAGTTCTTCTCAGGGTGATGACGCCGATACAGCAGCGATTCGAGTCGGTCTTTTCGGGATTGAAAAGGACATCGGTGATGATGCGTTTCTTGTCGGTCTCGAAAATAAAGTTCGGAGTGCCGTACTTAGTTCCGTCCCGGTTGTACATGACCGACATGTCCGCCCCGCTTTGAACGTGGACATCGATAAAATCATTGAAGGTGGTGTTGATGACGATGTTGCTGTTTGCCAAAACGACGAATTCGGTCCGGTTGGAACGTATAAAATCCAAAAGCCCCGCCATCTCCTCGCCGTCCTCCGTAGAAGTCGATTCCGAATTCACATAAGGGGGCAGGATATGAAGCCCGAAGCTTTTCCGGTCCAGATCCCATGAAGCGCCGGTCCCCAGATGGTCCATCAGTGACTTATACTTGTTGAGCGTCAAAATACCGACACTCTTTATGCCCGAATTCACCATGCAGGAGAGCATGTAATCGATGATCCGGTATCTCCCTCCAAAGGGGATTGCCGCCAACGCGCGGGGCTTCGAGAGTTCGCCCAGAGAGATTTTGTTGTTATCGGCAAGAATCAATCCCATCGCATCCAAAAACATACGTTTTCCTCCTTATTTCGTCTAGACCCGGAAGGTCTCTTCGATGACGTCGCTCTCGTCGTGGACATCAAGGTCGCAATCCACCTGACAGTTGGCGGGGATGACCGCATAATCCTTGATCTTGAGACCTTTTTCGATCACGACAATACCTTCCGAGCAAATATGCGTATTCAGATAAGGGCTCTCGCCTTCTATTGAGGCACCCGCGCGCACGCCTTTCCCGATGATAGTTCCGAATCCGACAATGCACTTATCCAAAAATGCGCCGGATTTCACGGTGACACCGGGCAGGAGCACCGAATCTTTGACGACCGCGCCCTTTTCGACCGTTACCGAATCCGAAAGTACGCTGTGTAAAACGGTGCCGTAGATCTGGCATCCGTCGGTCATCGCAGACATGGACACCGTCGCGTCTCCGGAAATATAGTTGGACGGCTTGATCGGGTTTCTGCTGTATATCCTCCAGTTACGATCGATCAGATTGATCTCCTCCGGGCGATCCAGAAGGTCCATATTGCACTGCCAGAGACTCGAGATGGTACCGACGTCCTTCCAATACCCCGAGAAACGGTATGCGAAAATTTTCATGTTGTGCGATAACATCAGCGGGACGATGTTTTTTCCGAAATCATTGTCGGAATCCGGATTCTCCTCATCCTCTACGAGAACTTTTCTCAGGACGGGCCAGGAAAATACATATACGCCCATTGATGCGAGATTGCTCTTGGCCTTTTTGGGTTTCTCGACGAAGGATACGATCTCGTCTTTTTCCCCGGTGTTGAGGATTCCGAATCTCGAGGTTTCCTCCCAGGGCACCTCGATCACCGCGAGTGTCGCGTCCGCTTCACGGTCAATATGTGCGCGGATCATCTTCGCGTAATTCATCTTATAGATATGGTCACCCGCCAGTACGATCACATACTTCGCGCCGCAATCGTCCAGAAATTCGCGATTCTGGTAGATCGCGTTCGCGGTCCCTTTGTACCAATCGCTTTTTCCGGAGCGGAGGTACGGAGGGAGAATGAACGCGCCGCCGTTATTACGGTCCAGATCCCACGGATGTCCGTTTCCGACATAGGTGTTGAGGGCGAGTGGTTGATACTGAGAAAGAACCCCGACCGTTTCGATACCGGAATTCGAGCAGTTCGACAGCGGGAAATCGATGATTCGATAACGGCTTCCGAACGGCACGGCCGGCTTGGCAATATTCTTGGTCAGGACACCCAATCTGGAGCCCTGTCCTCCGGCAAGGATCATCGCTGCGATCTCCGCTTTTGCCATGTTTTTACCTCCGATTTATCGTTAATTTAGCTATGTTCCGTAATTTCTGATGCCGTAGATATATGCTTCAAATAAATGCCGGCCAAAGGCGGGAGATTAACCTCCAAATAGTACGGTTTTCCCTTCCATTCGGCCTTTATCGCAGTAAACTCTTCTTCGTCGTCATCGCTTGTCGGATACCCGCTTCCGCCGTAACAAGCCCGATCGGAGTTCATAACGACCCGGTAACATCCGGGCTCCGCGACCGGAATACGGTAACGAACAAGCGGCACCGGGATCATATTCAGCGCTACGTAGAGGTCCCGGTCCGTCTCCTCGCCCCTTCTTCGAAAAATAAAAACGGAGTTGTCCCGGTCGGAAATATCGACCCATTCAAAGCCGTCCCAGGATCGATCACGAATCCACATCGAGCGCTCCGAAATGTAGAAGCGATTCAATTCGGAGGAAAATTCCTTAAGGAATCTGTGCGCATCGTAATTCAACATGAACCATTCCAACTGCTCATAAAACCGCCACTCGATGAACGGCGCAAACTCCGAACCCATGAACAGCAGTTTGGCCCCGGGGTGGGCAATCATATACATGAAAAGCGTGCGGAGCGAAGCGAATTTACGCCAGATGTCGCCCGGCATCTTATCGAGCATACTTCTTTTACCGTGAACGACCTCGTCGTGGGAGAGACACAGGATGAAATTCTCAGAAAAGGCGTAGACCATCGAAAAACAGAACTTATCGTGATGCCAAATCCGCGCGTAGGAGTCGGTCTCAAAATAATTGAGCGTGTCATGCATCCACCCCATATTCCACTTGTGCGTGAAGCCCAGACCCCCTTCGGAGACCGGGTAGGTTACCTTTGCCCACGCCGTGGACTCCTCGGCAATCATCATCACGTGCGGGTACTTTTCGCGGATTATGGAGTTGAGTTGATGGAGAAAGTCGACCGCTTCCAGATTGTCGACTCCTCCGTGAATGTTCGGAAGAAAATCCGTGCGCCCGTAGTTCCTGTAGATCATACTGGAGACCGCATCCACGCGAATGCCGTCCACGTGAAACTCCTGGATCCAAAACACCGCATTGGAGATCAGAAAGGAGCGCACCTCAGACTTATCATAGTCAAAAACGTACGTCCCCCATTCGCGGTGCTCACCAATTCTCGGATCCTCGTATTCATAGCAGGGCGAACCGTCAAAACGGATGAGTCCTTCCAAATTCCTCGGAAAATGCGCGGGGACCCAGTCGAGGATTACCGCGATACCGTTCCGGTGAAGGTGATCCATGAAATACTTAAAATCCGCCGGCGTCCCGAAACGGCTGGTTACCGCATAATAACCGGTGACCTGATACCCCCACGAATCGTCGAGCGGATGCTCCATTACGGGCATCAGTTCGACATGCGTATACCCCATTTCATTGCAGTAATCCGCAAGATCTCCGGCAATTTCCCGGTAGTTCATAAAATTACCGTCGGCATGTCTTCGCCACGATCCCAGATGCATCTCGTAAATATTGATCGGTCGGGGAGCAAGAGCGTCGGGACGCCCGGAGCAGAATTCCTCGTCTCCCCAGTCGTAATCATCCGGATCGTAAAGGATCGACGCATCCTTCGGACGCGTCTCAAAATGCCGCGCAAACGGGTCCCCCTTCATATACGTCCGGCCGTCGGCTCCGATGATCCGGTACTTATAACGGTCCCATTGTTTGGCGCCGTCCGCTATTCCCGTCCATATGCCGGTGTTTTCGTTCTTGATGAGCGGATTTTGATCCGAGGACCAGTCGTTAAAGTCGCCGACGACACTTACGGATCGGGCCCTGGGCGCCCACACGGCAAACCGGTACCCCGTTACGGATTCGCCCTCCAAAACGGGAAAGGAGCCTAACAGGTTGTAGCTTCGGTGGTTATTTCCGGTATTGAAAAGATAACCCAGATCCATTTTCCCACCGCGGCTTGACGCCGCATTCCTCTCCGGCTGATAAGATTCTTTGAGCCGTATGTAATAATTATACCTGATTCCCGATTCATAACAAGGACGGAGCGCAAAAAAGAGACCCCTTCGGATCTCTTCCTTTTCGAAAACTGTTCGCCGGCGAAAAGACTATTTCACAAACGAAGCCCCGCGATCGAATGCGCGAAGATTGTCCGGAATCATGTGGTGTCTGCGCTCCGGAAGCACATCGCGAAGCGCCGTCTCGAATGAATCGCGCCGGAAACAACCGGACGCGGCCGACAGACAGCCCAGAAGTACGATCGTCGCGTACGCCATGTTCCCGAGCTCGCTGGCGATCGTCGAAGCCTCGATCGGAAAAAACCGGATGCCCTCGGGCGCTTCGGCCGACTTGACCAGCGACGAATCGATAATGATAATCCCGCCCGGCTTCACGACCGTTTTAAATTTTTCCAAAGACGGCTGATTCAAAGCGATCAGTACATCCGCGTCATTAATAACCGGAGAGCCGATCACTTCGTCGGAGATGACGACCGAACAATTCGCTGTTCCGCCTCTCATTTCAGGTCCGTAGGACGGAAACCAGGAAACCTCTTTGCCCTCGATCAGCGCCGCCTCGGCGGCCATTTTCCCGGCGGAGAGAATGCCCTGACCCCCAAATCCGGCAAGAATGATGGAATAATCGATCATATGCTAAACCTCCAGATCCTTTCCCTTAAAGACGCCGAGCGGATACTGCGGGATCATATTCTCCCGGACCCAGGAAAGCGAGTCGACCGGATCCTTCCCCCAGTTCGTCGGGCAGGTTGAAAGAAACTCCACGAACGCGAATCCCAGACGCTTTTGCTGAACACGGAAAGCCTTGGCAATCGCCTTTTTCGCCTGTTGAATGTTCTTAAAATCAAGAACGGTCACGCGTTCGACATAGACGGCGCCCTGAAGCGTTGCGAGCATCTCGCTCATGTTAATCGGGAAGCCCTGAACATTCGCGTCACGCCCGAAAGGCGACGTAGTCGTCACCTGACCCAGAAGCGTCGTCGGCGCCATCTGACCGGAGGTCATCCCGTACACCGCGTTATTTACGAAAAACGCGCAGATCTTCTCTCCTCTTGCCGCGGCGTGCACGATCTCGGCCGTTCCGATCGAGGCCAGATCGCCGTCGCCCTGGTACGTGAATACCATATTTCCAGGGTGGACACGCTTGATGCCCGTGGCGACCGCCGGTGCCCGGCCGTGCGCCGCCTGGACCATATCGCATGCAAAGTACTCGTAGTTATTATACGTACAACCCACGCTGGAGACTCCGATCGCGTCATCGAGGATATTCATCTCGCACATCACCTCGGCGATCAGCCGGTGAATGATGCCGTGCGTGCATCCGGGACAATAGTGAAAAGGCTTATCGGTCAGCCCTTTGGTCTTTTCAAATACGATTGCCATTTATTTACCTCTCCTCACGGATCTTCTTGATCTGATCCAGAATTTCCTGCTGTGCGGGCAGGTTTCCGCCCATTCTTCCGTAGAAATGAACCGGTCTACTGCCGTTTACCGCAAGGCGAACGTCCTCGACCATTTGACCCGCGTTGAGTTCGACATCGAGGAATGCCCGGGTCTCGGGCTTTGCCGCCGCTTTCGCGATCACTTCGGTCGGGAACGGCCACAGTGTAATCGGTCGTATCATGCCGACCTTGATACCGATCCCGGCGGCCTGCCGGATGACATTTCTGCAGATCCGACTGCAGGTTCCGAACGCCGTGATGATGATCTCCGCGCCTTCGGTATTCAATTCCTCACAGCGCACTTCATCCCTGCTGACGACCTTGTACTTCTCCTGAAGCTCGATGTTTTTGGCCTCAAGATCATCCGGATTGATGTAGATCGATGTCACGGTATTGTGCTCCGCTCTGCCCTTTCTGCCGGTCAGCGCCCAGGGCTTTTCGGGCATCACGACCGGTTCCTTTTCGCGAAAAGAAACCGGCTCCATCATCTGTCCGAGCGTTCCGTCGCCCAGGATCATGACGAGCATCCGGTACTTGTCCGCCAGATTAAACGCCTCGACGGTCATCTCGTAGAGTTCCTGAATCGATGCGGGCGCGATGACGATATTTCTGTAGTCTCCGTGTCCGCCGCCCTTGGTCGCCTGAAAATAGTCCCCCTGCGCGGGCAGGATACCGCCGAGCCCCGGCCCGCCGCGGACGATGTTGACTACGACCGCCGGCAGTTCCGCTCCGGCTATGTATGAGAATCCCTCCTGTTTCAGGCTGATGCCCGGAGAGGACGAAGAAGTAAGAACCCGGCCTCCCGCCGCGGAAGCGCCGTAAACCATATTGATCGCGGCGACCTCGCTTTCAGCCTGGACAAATGTGCCGCCGGCTTTATTCATCGTCAGCGCCATATAATGCATGATCTCGGTCTGAGGGGTAATCGGGTAACCGAAATAGTACCGGCATCCGGCGCGGATGGCCGCCTCGGCGATCACTTCGTTCCCCTTCATTAAAACACGTTTACTCATTTTCGCTTCCTCACTTTTCAACGGTAATGACCGAATCGGGGCATTGGACGGCACAAAACGCACAGCCGATGCATTTACTCGGATCGATGCAGGAAGCGGGATGATAACCTCTTGAATTCAGACGATCCGGATCCAGCTCAAGGATCTTCCTGGGGCAGACCGCGACGCATAGTCCGCAGCCCTTACAAAGATCGTCCTGAAATGTTACTTTTGCCATCATAGACCTCCGTGGAAATTACATATAGAACGATTATAGCCATGTGAATTTTAGAATGCAAATGCTTTCGGCGGCTTTATCTCTACCCGGAAGACGTCCTTTTTCGAAAAGCGCGTCGTGTCTGTTCTATCGGGCAAGCGCCCGGATTTTTCGCAGGCGTCCCGCGATCAGGGCAACCGGCAGCATCATGAGAAGATCCTTCCATATGAAGGGAAGTACGGATATCGCCAGAACTTTACCGAGCGAAAGCTTATCCATGACTCCGGAGCCGAAATAATGCGAAAACAGGAAAAGATATCCTGCCCCGAAAATATAACAGACGAGGATGGACGCGACCGATGAAAGAGCGATTCCCGCATAAAGGATCGGAACGGATCTCTTCTTTTCGAAAAGGAGACCGGAAAGGATTCCGGCACAAAAAGCACAGACCGGAAAACCGAGAAGAAAACCGAAGGTCGGCTGAAAAATATATGAAATTCCTCCCCCCGAGGTAAAAACCGGTAAACCGATCAATCCCATCAGCAGATACAGGCCTTGTGCTGCGGCACCTCTCCACGGTCCGATCAGAAGTCCGGTCAGTATGACCATCGGAAGTTGAAGCGTAATCGGGATCGGCGCACCGGTTACGGCGATCTTCGAACTTACGATCATCAAGACGGTAAAAATCGGTACCAGTGTCATGGTCCGCAGAAATTCTCTTCTCTTTGCGGAAGCCGAGGCTCCGGTCTTGATCGTCGTCGGGTCGGCGGGTTCGCGAATCATGGGTCACTACCTGTCCTTCAAATAAAAAATAGTCCGATCCGGTTAATTGTAAACCATATTCCTTAATTGTCAACCTTCGTAACAAAAATCGGGGCTCCGAAGAGCCCCGAAAATCATTCATAGATCGGCTGTGATTACTCGATCGGCTTGCCGCATTCCGGGCAGAACTTCGGCTTTTTGGCTCCGTCCTCACCCTTCCAACCGCACTCTTTACATTCCGCGGCGGCGGGTTTCGGCTTTCCGCAATCAGCGCAGAACTTGCCCTTATTGCCCTGAGCACCGCATTCACAGGTCCAACCGGCCTGAGATGCCTGGGACTTTCCGCACTCCGCGCAGAATTTACTGGTGTTACCGGTTGCACCGCACACGCAGGTCCAACCCTCCGGTTGTCCGGCAGGAGCGCCTCCGGTCTGTCCCTGCTTTAATGCGTCCATGGCTGCAGCCCCCGTGCCTCCGCTTACATTGTTCATCATCCCCATACCGAACATGGTATTCGCTACCCCGCTTTCGTTTGCTGCCCCGATCTTCATGGCTTCAGCCGTTGAAGTCACGTAATTGACTGCCGCGCGATTTCCTTCCGACATAAAGATCGTTTCATCGAATTTCTTGATCTTTTCTTCGGAATCATCCGTCGGGGATATTCCGCCGATCGCAGCGGAAACAACGACCATACCGCGACCGTCAAGCCACTCATCGTCCAAGGCTTGATTCATGTATACCGCCAAGCGTGTTTGCTCGGACAACAGATGGCTGTATTTGATTTTATCGACGGTGCCGAGCTTGTTGAGCGCTTCGGAAAGCTTCTGCATAAACTCGATCTTGATCTGATCCGCAAGTTCACTGCGTTTGTAATCGCCTGCGATATTACCTACGATGGACTTAAAGAAAGTCACAGGATTCTCGATCCGGTACGAAAAAGTTCCGTTCAGGCGGAGTTTGATCAGTTGGTAACTCGGGTCATCATACATGATCGGCGCGGCCGATCCGAATTTGTTGTCGAGTATCTCGAGCATGTTGACAAAATACACACGCTGTTGCATCGGGATCTCGCCGCCCGCTTTGATACGATTCCAGAGATCCGCGATCGACTGCTTGGCGCCGTCCAGAAAACCGCTTGAGCCGAAGCACGAAGGAGCCGATGAAGCGTCCCATGTATACATGCCCGCTTCAGTCGTGAAGTCGGTGACTTCTCCGGCATCCACCAGTAGAAGTGCCGTTCCCTCGGGAACCGCGATATGCGATCCGCTTGAGATCACCTCTTCGTCGCCCTTATTACCGCCGCGGGACATTTTCTTCGCGCCCTTCTTGACAAGGACTTGCTTGCCGAGCGAATCACACGTAAAAAACTCAAGATATTGATCGGAAAGAGTCGATCCGATCGATTGAATTGCTGCCTTAATCAATCCCATTTTGCTTCCTCCTGTGAACTATTTCTCTGTAAGTTTGTCCGCGCGCCATACGCGGATATCAACGGGTGTAAGTCCTACCCCGCAATACAGGCAATGCCTGCTTTCCAGAGTGCGCACGGCCGCC
>CAZCLK010000031.1:0-15268 GCA_964499575.1 uncultured Oscillospiraceae bacterium
GGATCGATCCTACTAGTTGCGTTGAAATGACCGGATTAGTAGGATTTTTTCGAGGCGGAGGCGCGGTTGAGCGCGGATCGATCCTACAAGATTCGCCGAAATGGCCGGTTTAGTAGGATATTTCCGAGGCGGAAGCGCGGTTGGGAGTAATGTCCATATTAATGGTGTAAATTCAAAGTTGCGTCCGTATAATGGTGAAAATTCAAAAAAGAGATGAGCCGCCTCGAGACGGACTTCAAACATACGTTGTTCCGAGTATTCCCCGAAATGGCGAAGAGGAAAATCCACGCGGGCCGCTCCACCGGACGATTGGGACATTCATTTATCACGGAAGCAGGCGAAGAGCACGGCAAACTGCGGAAAATGTCTATAATTGCGATAGAAAATCGATATGCTTGTTGCGACCGGCCGCGTATAACCGATGCGATTTTATCACCACGGCACCCCGCCGTAATGACCGGCGGCGACGCGGCCGAGCTCGGCGCCCTTGCGAAGCGCCAGGCGGATGTTCGAGGTCGCGAGATACTCGGAGGTGAAGCCGGCCTGAAAGGCGTCGCCGCAGCCGGTCGTGTCGATGACCTTTTCGAGCGGGAGGGCGGGCTCAAAGAGCGTCTCTCCGTCCCGGATCGCGACACTGCCGCCGGCGCCGAGCGTCAGCACGATGATGCCCGAAAACCGCCGCGACAGAGCGATCAAATCCGGCAGTTGACCGGGAACCCCGCCGAAATAGGCGATGTTGACCGCATCCAGTCCCTGTTCGAGAAGCTCGTAGGTGTCGAAGTGCAGAAAGTCGACGGCGAGGAAGTTTCGGGAGGTTTTCCGGCGGAGGGCTTCGGGATAATTGATTCCGTTCCCGTGCGTCGACCACAGCGGGTAGTCCGCGATCCGGTCCCAGTCGACTTCCGAGAGGCAAAAGTTCGCGTACACGCCGTTATCCCAGGCGCCGTCGACGCCGTACCGCTCGCCGTCTTTATCGTTGACGATCCGGTTGGAGGCGGTTTGACCGGGAAGGCGGCGCAAGCCGGAAAGATCGACCCCGTTTCGTAAAAGAAGGGCCTTGATCCGGTCCCCGGCCTCGTCGGTCCCGATCGCGCCGATAAAGGCGCTCTCCCAGCCGAGCGACCGGAAGCGGATCGCCTGATTCAAGGCGTTCCCGCCGGCGAAATGTTCCTTCTTCTGTGGAAAATAGTCCATCGCGGCGACGCTGAAGCAAGCGACTTTTTGCATGATTTTGTCCTCCCGATCCGGTAATGGGCGGACGGCGTTTGACGATCCATCATCGGCGTCCCCGCCCGTGTTTCTCTTCCGGGCGTTTCCGCCCGCACGTTCCCGTCGGCGTAACCGTCCGTGTTTCTCTTCCGGGTGTTTCCGCCCGCACGTTCCCATTGTAGCATGAAGCCGAATTGTAAAAACGAGGATCCTTGTATAAGATGAAAGAAAAGGACCGTTACGCCGAAGAAGGAGGAGACCATGTTTGATTTTGGGATTTTTCCGGATGTAATGACAGGAAACTTTGTCGTTCGGGTGCTTTTCGCGGCGCTTCTCGGCGCGATGATCGGGCTCGAGCGTGATATTCGCGGCCGTTCAGCCGGGCTTCGGACCAATATGCTCGTGTCCGTCGGATCTTCGGTCTTTATGCTCCTGTCGATCGGTATTGCGGTGAAATGGTTCGAGTCATACCCGGGCTCCGCCGAAGTCGACCCGACCCGGATCGCGGCGCAGATCATCACCGGCATCGGCTTCATCGGCGCCGGCGCGATCATCAAGTATAAATTCTCGGTGCAGGGGCTGACGACCGCCGCCTGCCTGTGGACGACCTCCGCAATCGGAATGGCCTGCGGCGCGGGGTTTTTCGAGCTCGCGATCCTGGCGGCGCTGATCGCGATATTCGTGCTGACAATCCTGAGCCGGGTCGAGAAACTCTACTCGAAGGACAACTACCGGATCATCAAGATCACGGTTCATAAGGATATCGCGATCGGGAAGGTCGTTGAACTGATTCGGAAGCAGGGCATCCTGGTCCTCCATTATGATGTCGAAAAAGACTACGAGCACTCAACTGTGGCGATTACGGCCGAGGTCAAATTCCAGAACAAGGAATCCGACGACCGTATGGCCGAATCGGTGATCGGCGCGCTCGAAAAAAGCGAGCTTCCCATCATCGGCGTGCACTGGCGGCACCAGTAGAATACCTCTTACCGCACCACTCTCCCGGACCCGTCCCCGCCCATGAGGGATCGGACCTCGACGACACTGACGCGATTAAAGTCCCCGCTTACGGAGTGCTTGAGGCAACTTGCCGCGACGGCGAACTCAAGCGCTTCCGCGTCGGTTTCGAAGGAGAGGAGCCCGTAGATCAGGCCGGCAGAAAAAGAGTCGCCCCCGCCGACGCGGTCGACGATATCGCGGATCTCGTAACGGCGGCTCAGTAGAAATTCGGTTCTGTTATTCAAGCACGCCGACCAGCCGTTATTGTCGGCGCTTTCGCTTTCGCGCAGGGTGACGGCGATTTTCCGGAGGTTCGGGTAATCCGATAGGACCTTTTCGGTCAGGAGGCGGTACTTTTCCGTGTCGAGCGCGCCGGAGCCGACGTCGACGGCGACCTCGATACCGAGCGCTTTCTGGCAGTCTTCTTCATTGGCGATCAGGACGTCGACGAAGCGGACGAGTTCGGGCATGACTTCGTGCGCGGATGGCCCGTATTTCCAGAGATTTTTTCGATAGTTGAGGTCGAGAGAGACGGGGATGCCTTTCTCTTTTGCGATGCGGAGGGCCTGTAGGGTCAGGTCGGCGGCGCCCCGGGAGAGGGCGGGCGTGATACCGGTCACATGGAGCCGGTCGACGCCCGTGAAGGCCGCCTCCCAGTCGATATCGCCGACGACGGCCCGTGCGATCGAGGAACCCTCACGGTCGTAGACGACCTTGCTCGGGCGTTGGTTCGCGCCGGTCTCGAGGTAGTAGATGCCGAGCCGGCCCGGGCCGCGGAGGATTTTTCCGGTGCCGACGCCGAAACGGCGGAGCTCGCCGAGGCAGGCGTCCGCGATGGCGTTGTCCGGAAGGATGGTCAGAAATTCGGCGGGGATGCCGAAACTGCTGAGCGAGACCGCGACATTGGCCTCGCCGCCGCCGAAGGTCGCCTCAAAAACGGGGCTCTGGAAGAAGCGCAGATGCTCGGGGGTCTTTAAACGGAGCATGATCTCGCCGAAGGTCAGTACGGTCATTTCGGTGTCCTCCTGTTTGCGCGAACGCGTTGCTAATTTTCCGGTATCTTATAAATCCGTACGCGGAACGCTTGCCGAAGCTTCTCTTGCCAGTTTGGTGATCCGATCGAAGTTTCCTTCCGCGATGTCCGCGGACGTGCACAGCCAGCTGCCGCCGACGGCAAAGATATATGGTTGGGAAAGGTAGGTCTCAATGTCGTTCGCGCCGATCCCGCCGGTCGGAATAAACCGGATACCGCGGAAAACACCGGCCAGCGCTTTCATTGCCGAAAGCCCGCCGTAGATGTTTGCGGGAAAAAACTTGAGAACCGTAAGGCCATGCGACAGAGCGGACATGATCTCCGTCGGCGTGACGCAGCCGGGAATGACCGGAATGCCCTCCGAGATGCAGAAGGCTACGACGTGTTCGTTATAGCCCGGCGATACGATGAATCGAGCGCCGGCATCCTTTGCGTGAAGAGCCTGTTCCGCGGTAAGAATCGTTCCCGCGCCGACCAGCATCTCCGGGACCTGTTCGGAGACCGCGCGGATCGCGTCGACGGCACATTCGGTTCGAAAAGTGATCTCCATCGTCCGGATCCCGCCCTCAAGGAGCGCCAGTGCCGTCGGTACGGCGGAAGCGGCGTCCTGAATGACAACAACCGGCACGATCCCGGTTTGTCCGATCTGCTCCATAACATACATATGATTTATCCCTCCCGTATCCGTTGGATCCATATAAAAGAGTCGTGCTCCTTATGAATTCGATATTATCCGTGCTCCGCAACGCCTCGACAAGTATTCCGCTGCAGGTGAGTATTCCCTAGTATTCTAGCATATCTGCGCCTTGTCTTACAGCCCGGTATGCGATACTATTTGAATAGAGTTCAAACGGGTCCGCGTGGGCGCAGTAAGCCCGGAGGTGTTGGGTGGAAGCTTTTTCCGAAGACAAATTCATGCTCGGCAGCAAGACCGCTCGCGAGCTTTTTCGACTGTACGCGAAGAATTCGCCGATCATTGACTACCACAGCCATATTGACGCGAGGGAGATCGCCGCGGATGTCCGATTCGAGAACATCACACAGCTGTGGCTTCGGCACGACCACTATAAATGGCGCCTGATGCGCGCCGCGGGCGTGGATGAGCGCCGGATCACCGGAGACGCAAGCGACCGGGAAAAATTCGACGCATGGGCATTCGTGCTCGCCCGGGCGGTTGGAAACCCGTTGTTTCACTGGAGCCATCTGGAACTGAAGCGATATTTCGGCTATAGCGGCGTCCTTTCGGAAAAGACCGCGGACGAGGTTTGGGCGTTGACGGAAAACGCGCTCGCTAAGCCTGAAATGGGCGCGCGGGGGCTGATCGCGCGCTCGAATGTCGAGATCCTCTGCACGACCGACGATCCGGTCGATACGCTTGAGGGACACCGGGAGATTCTCGCCGATGCGTCGGTCGGATTCCGCGTGCTTCCGACGTTTCGCCCGGACCGTATCCTCAATATCGAAAAGTCCGAATTCTTCGAGATTATCGAGCAATTGGAGGATGTCTGCGAGACCCGGATCTTTAAATATGACGACCTCGAGCGCGCGCTTCGCGAGCGTATGGACTATTTTTCGGAATTCGGCTGTCGGATTTTGGATCTCGGATTCGAGCGTTTCACTTTTGAACCGGCAAGCCGCGAAACCATCGGGCGGATCTTCGGAAAACGCATGAGCGTGATTACCGGAGTGCTGACGGAGTCGGAGCTCGCTCAGTTCAAGACCGCGATCATGCTGTTTTTCGCGCGGGAGGCCCTCGCGATGGATTGGACGATGCAGGTGCATTTCGGCTGCAGGAGAGATAACAATACCGCAATGCTCCGGGCAATCGGCCCCAACACGGGGTTTGACTCTATCTCCGGAGGCGGGTTCGTCGCGCCGGCGGCCCGGTTTCTGGACGCGCTCGAGCAGGAGGACCAACTGCCGCGCATGATCTTCTACAGCCTTAACCCGAACGACAACGCACAGATCGATTCTCTGATCGCCTGTTTTCAAAAAGCGCCGGAGCCCGGGCACCTTCAGCACGGTTCCGCGTGGTGGTTCAACGATTGCGAGTCCGGAATCCGCGAGCACTTGCGCGGACTTTCGAACAGCGGATATCTTCCGTCGTTCGTCGGAATGCTGACGGACTCGAGGAGCTTTCTGTCTTTTTCCAGACACGAGTATTTCAGAAGAATCCTGTGCGACATGCTCGGGAAGGAAGTTGAGGAAGGCCGGTTCCCGGCGGATCTCGAGCTTCTGGGCGGCATCATCGGGGATATTTGTTACCATAACGCGAAAAGGTTGTTTGATTAAATGACGATCCATTTCCTACCGGATCAGGCCAGGACCGAAACGCTGTTTAATGACGGCTGGCGCGTCTGCGTCCTGTCCGTCGAGGCGTTCGACGCGATCGGGACGGAGCTTCCGGATATTTCTCCCGAAAATCCATTTCCCGCTGACTTGGAGTTCCGGCCGGTCGCCCTTCCGCACGACTGGCTGATCGAAGACTCCCTGAACCTGGGCCGTTCCGGGGCGGCGCTTTACAGGAAGGATTTCCTGTTCTCGCCCGCAGCCGGCCGAAGGGAATACCTGCGCTTCGACGGCGTCTACATGGACTCCGAGGTTTACCTGAACGGGACGCCGGTGTGGGAATGGAAGAACGGATATACCGGCTTTTCGATCGATATTACCGAAAATCTCCGCGACGGCACAAACACGCTTCTGGTTTCCTGCCGGAACGACGTTCCAAACTCGCGCTGGTATTCGGGCGCGGGAATCTATCGAAATGTATGGCGGGTTTCCGTTGACAGGCGGCATATCCTTCCGGACGGCGTTTATATCCACACTTCGGCGGACTTTGACGCGTCGCGGGCCGAAACTCCTGCGGGCGCAAACACGGCGGACACAAACGCGTCGCGGGTCGAAGTCGAGGTCGAATGCTCGATCCCGGGCGGCGAGATCCGGCACCGGATCGTCGATCCAAACGGGGCTGAAGTCGCCCGAAGTAGCGGCGGCGCAAGCCAAACGCTTTTCGCGTCGGATCCGGAACGTTGGTCGCCCGAAAATCCGGCGCTTTATACCCTGATCACCGAGCTTTGGGCGGACGGGCGGATGACGGATCGGGTCAGTACCCGCTTCGGCTTCCGGGAGACGCGCTTTGATCCGGACGCGGGCTTTTTTCTGAACGGCCGGCCGATGAAAATCAACGGCGTGTGCCTCCATCACGACCACGGCGCTTTGGGCGCGGCATTTCACGTCGAAGCCGCCCGCCGCCAACTTCTGAGCATGATCGCGATGGGCGCCAACGCCGTCCGGTGCGCGCACAACCCGATGGCTCCGGAATTTTATGACTTGTGCGATGAACTCGGGCTTCTGGTGATGTCCGAGCTGACCGACGTCTGGCGCAAGCCCAAGACAAAGTACGATTACGCGCGGTTTTTCGATGAGTGGATCGAAAAGGACACGGCGAGCTGGATCCGCCGCGAGCGCAACCACCCGTCGATCATTCTGTGGTCGGTCGGTAACGAGATCTACGACACGTACGAGGGATCGAAAGGGTTGGAGACGCTTCGGCTATTGGAGTCGCTCGTCCTGCGGCACGACCCGAAGGGAAACGCCCGCGTCACCTTGTGCTCGAACTATATGCCGTGGGAAAACACCCAGAAGTGCGCCGATCACATCAAGCTGATCGGTTACAATTACGCGGAAAGATACTATGCGGCGCATCACGCGGCGCACCCGGACTGGATTATTTTCGGGAGCGAGACCGGGTCGCTCGTGCAGAGCCGGGGCGTGTACCATTTTCCGCTTTCCGCTTCGGTCCTCGCGGATGACGACATGCAGTGCTCGTCACTGGGGAACAGCCGGACGAGCTGGGGTGCGCGGTCCGCGGATGCCTGTGTCACGGACGACCGGGACGCGCCGTTTTCGCCCGGTCAATTTATCTGGTCGGGCTGGGACTATCTGGGCGAACCGACGCCGTACAAGAGCAGAAATTCTTTTTTCGGGCTCGTCGACACGGCGGGCTTTCCGAAGGACATTTACTATGTTTTTCAGTCGGCGTGGACCGATCCCCGAAAAGCGCCGATGCTTCATCTTTTCCCTTACTGGGACTTTAACGACGGCCAGATGATCGACGTGCGCGCCTGCACCAATCTGCCGTCCGTCGAACTATTCGTAAACGGGGAGAGCCGGGGAATCCGGCACATCGATCATGATCACGGAGATAAAATCACGGCCGACTGGCGCGTCCCGTACGTCCCCGGGTACATCGAGGCGGTCGCGTACGATGAGCGCGGACAGGTTGCCGCAAAAACCCGGAGAGAATCCTTCGGAGACGCCGCGGAGATCGCGCTGACCCCGGAACGGCAAGAACTCCGGGCGGACGGAAGCGATCTTCTTTATATCGAGGTATCCGCCCGGGACGCCGCGGGGCGACCGGTCGAAAACGCCGTCAACCGTGTCGAAGTCCGCGTCGGGGGCGCCGCGCGCCTGATCGGTCTCGATAACGGAGACAGCGCGGATCGTGACCCTTTGGGCCCGGATCTAAAGAACCGTGACCCGATGGACCCGGATCCAAGGGGCCGTGGCCCAACGCATTGTGACTCCGCAGGCGACCGGACCGGCAATGGAGCGGGTAAGCGACTCTTTTCGGGCAAACTGATTGCGATTC
This sequence comes from uncultured Oscillospiraceae bacterium, assembly GCA_964499575.1. Taxonomy (GTDB): domain Bacteria; phylum Bacillota; class Clostridia; order Saccharofermentanales; family Saccharofermentanaceae; genus JAAYCT01. Next base: position 7,893 of record CAZCLK010000031.1, read on the forward strand.
TGAAGGCGCGCACGAAACCCGGAGAAATCGTTGTCCGCGTTTCCTCGCCCGGACTTCCGGACGCAACCCTGAGACTTTTCGCGCGGCAGGCAACCGTGCCGGAGGGTACGGGAGAGGTCGCCGGGGATCCGGTACCGGAGGGCATGGGCGCTATTTTTGAAGAATCGGTTGATACAGAAACGGTTCGATCCAAAGAGATCCCCGTCCGCAAGATCGAGCTTCACGCCGAACGACTTCTGCTCGACCGCGACCACCCGACGTCGGAGGTCCGGTATACGCTCCGGCCGAACGGAAGCGTTGATCCGAAGGTCGTTTGGCGCGTGACCGACGAGCTCGGCATTGAATCGCCAATCGCCGAAATCGAGCCGATTGAGAGCGGAGTGCGCGTCCGCGCGACCGGCGACGGGACGTTCGCCCTTCGCGGTGCGACGCGAAACGGCGGAGCGGATATCGAGCGGTACTCTGTTCTGTTTTTCGAGGCGTCGGGGATCGGGAAGCCGAGACCTGATCCCTACGGTTATATCACCGGAGGCTTGCGTTCGATTGTCGGCGGAGAAATCGGAAACGGCAACGAACGGGGCTTTTCGAGCGCGCGGGACGGGGTCAGCTACGCGGGGTTCGAAGGGCTTGATTTCGGCGCGTACGGGTCGGACGAGATTGCGATCGACGTGTTTTGTCTCGACAGCGATCCGTTCCCGATCGAGATCTGGGACGGCGAGCCGGAGCATCCCGGCGCGCGACTTCTGACCACCGCGATCTACCATAAACCGTCGATCTGGAACACCTATCAGGCGCAGAGTTTTATCCTGCCCGAGCGCCTGAGCGGCATAAAGACGCTGTGCTTCCGTTTCTTTCGAAAAGCGCATATCCGCGGCTTCTCCTTCGCCCGAAAATCCCGGGCGTTCAGCGAAATTCGCGCCGCCGAATGCGACGCGGTCACCGGAGATTCGTTTGATCGTAAAGAAGGCGGAATTTTCGGCATCGGCAACAATGTCTCGATCGATTATCGGGGGCTGGATTTCGGATCGACCGGTACGACGGGGATCGAGATTTCCGGAAAGACGAGAAATCCGGTCGACACGATACAACTGCGTTTTCAATCGCCCGGGACCGGCGATCAGGTGATCCGGGTCGCGGACTTCGCCGGAGACCCGGCGGCCGGAAGCATTCGGCGAATCTTCTCTTTTGAACCGGTTTACGGCCTTATGGATTTGACGCTTGTTTATCTTCCGGGCGCCGACTTTGATCTGGAGTCGTTCCGATTTCTGCGGGGAGGAGATACGCCCTAACGCGCTACGAGATAATGCCGGAGCGTATCCCGCACCGCGCCCTCACCGGCGAGCATATGAAGAAACATTTCCTCAACTTTCGGAGCCAGTCCGCACTCGTATAGATCCATACCGAAAAGCGCCGCGTCCGAGAGGATCGGCGCGAGTTTTCCCGCCGCGCTTTCCGGTGCTCCCAGGCAAATGCCGTCGAGTTTTTCGAGCAGGATATCCAAAAGCGGATCCGAACTCAGGGGCATCGGCTTTCCCGAATCGTCGATCGCCAGAAGGTAACGGAGCCATCCGGCGATCGCCAGCGGAATCCCCAGGAGAGACTCCGCGCGAAGGCTTTCGGAGCGCGCGTACGCCTTGATTGTCTCACCGAAACGGATCGGAATTTTCTGGCTGGTGTCGGTCGCGATCCGCTGGGGCGCGTCCGGGATGAACGGGTTGGGTAGACGCTCCTCAATAACCTCTAGAAGAAAAGCCTCCGGATTGAGGATCCCCGGGTCGGTGACGACCGGAAGCCCTTCCGTATAACCGATCCGCGTAACGAGATTCAGAAGAAGAGGGTCTTTCATCTCGTCGGAGATCCGTTCGTAGCCCAAAAGACACCCGAACACCGCAAGTGCGGTATGCAGAGGATTCAAACACGTGCAGACTTTCATGCGCTCGGCCCGGCCGACCGTATCACGGTCGGTAAAAAGAACGCCGGCCGCCTGAAGCGGAGGGCGACCGTTCGGGAAAAGATCTTCCAGAACCAGATACTCCGGGATCTCCGCGTTGACGAAGGGGGCGATGTAGGTGCCTTTTTCGGTGACGACCGGGTCCATATCGCGAATTCCGAGCGCGCTCAACTGCTCAAAAATCAATTCCGACGGTCGCGGCGTGATCTTGTCGATCATACTCCAGGGAAAAGCGACGCGCGAAGTGTCCGACAGATAATCGAGAAAGCCGGGTTCCGCGTGATTGTTTTCAACCCAGGCGGTCGCGATTTCCAGAACGCTTCCTCTGAGGACGTCCCCGTTTCGACTGCAATTGTCCATGCTGACAACGGAGACCGGTGCGCCGGAGGTGCGGTATCGCGCAAGAAGCAGAGCGCAGACGATGCTCATCGTATGCTTCGGACCGGAAGGTCCGGTCCGCATGTCGGCCTCGACGACCGGCAGCAACGCGCCGCTTTTCGCGCGCAACGCGTACCCCTTCTCGGTAATCGTCAGGCTGAGGATCTGAAGGGAAGGGCAAACGGCGATCTCCCGAAGCCGGGAAAAACCCTCCGGTCTCCTTTCGTCGACCGGGACGGCTTCGGTGATACTGCCGAGGACTCTAAATTTCGTCGCCCCGTTCGAAGCCATGGCCGCGGTGACGGACAACCGGTCAAAAGGCGCGTACACGCGGTCGATGATCTCCGCGTCGAAGGTTTCCGCGACGATGATCCCCTTGTCCGCAAGGCCCTTTTCGAGCAGAGAATCCTGAAGGCGCGCGATATAAGCGCGAAAAATATTCCCGGCTCCGAAGTGAAGCCAGACCGGCTCGCGGGCCGTCCGTTCAAGGACGGAAGTCCGGTCGTACCCGGGAAGGGTCACACCGGTTCGGGCCCACTCGTTTGTTTTTATAATCGAGGCGGCATTCAGCGAAAGCATAGCATTCCTCCATAATATCCGACTGACCTAATTATCCTCTGTCGCGGGCAAGTCAGCAATAGGGCCGACCACCCGGGGGAATAGTCGGGTAGTCGGCCTATTGCCAGAGGGAGAAGTGTGCCGGAAAAAGAAGTGCGACAGAGGAGGAAAAGCTTCTAACTCATCTTCTTTATGGCTTCCCATAGTCCCTGAAGGTAATTGGATCCGAGCGCGCGATCGAAAAGGCCGTAGCCCGGCCGACCGGTTTCGTCCCAGATCATCCGTCCGTGATCCGGTCGGATGTAGCCGTCAAAGCCGGATTCATACAAGGCCTTGACGATTTCAAACATATCCAAGTCGCCGCATTCCGTGAGATGTGCCGTCTCGTGGAAATCCGTCGGACTTGTGTGCTTGACATTGCGTAAATGCGCGAACGGAATGCGTCCGGCTGAAGAAAATTCGCGGATCATCGCCGGCAGATCGTTTGCGCTGTCGGCGCCGAGACTTCCCGTGCAGAAAGCGATTCCGTTCCGCTTGCTCGGATTGAGCGCCAGATATCTGCGGATGGTCGTTGCGCTGTTGACGATCTTCGGCAGTCCGAAAACAGGCCACGGCGGATCGTCGGAGTGTACGGCGAAATCGATATCATATTGCTCGGCGAAAGGCATGACCGCATTCAGAAAATAAGCGATGTTTTCGAAATACTCGTCAACCGATATTTTCTGATAGAACTCGATATCCCGGGCCATCGCGGGGAAGCGTTCCGGCTCCCACCCGGGAAGGGAAAAACTGTTGGCCCCGGAGATCATGGAGTTCGCCATCGCGATCGGGTCCATGCCCGATATCTTCGCGTGACAATACGACATAGCCGTACTGCCGTCCGCAAGCGGCTCCGCGAGGTTGGTGCGAATCCAGTCCATCACCGGCATGAAATTATAACAGATGCACTTAATCCCGGCATCGCGAAGATTCTTCATTGTGTCAATGTAGTTGGAAATGTATTCGTCGCGGGAAGGCAGACCCTTTTTGATGTCTTCGTGAATATTGACGCTTTCGATGACCTCCATCTCAAGACCCGCCGAAATGACCTGCCGGCGGATGTCCAGAATCCGGTCCAGCGGCCAGACATCTCCGACCGGGATGTCCGATAGGGACGTTGCGACTCCGGTCATCCCGGGGATTTGCTTGATCTGACTGAGTTTTACGCTGTCGTCGCCGTTCGGGAACCAACGGAAAATCATCTTCATAATTTATCAGCCTCGTGAGTGGCAGTATTTCGTTTGATAAAACTAGTATACTAGACAACTAGAATAGCGTCAAGGATGTGATTCAGTTCTTTTAAAAACCGGGAAGCGCTTAATTTTCCGGATGTTTCAGCCGGCTCAGATGTAACCGGTTGAGGATCAGAGGGATCAGTGCGGTAAACCCGAGCGTATAAAGCGCCTGCCACGCAGACTGAATGAGTATGTACAAATCGTCATAAGGCGGGGACATCGACTTCATCGGAAGATAATTTGCCGCAAAGCGCGCGACCGCGTAACATACGACGCCGATTACAATGATCTTCGTGCTTTTTGTCAGGATGTCTTTCGGGATGGTCTTCGCCTCTTCGTTTTTGTCGAGGCGTTTCAGGGCGACCCTCAGGCCGATGAAGATCAATACCGCGGCGGCAGCGGTTGCGGTGAATCGAATGATATATAAGGCCGTTTCGGGGTTCATGCATCCGCCTCCGTATCTTCGTCCGGTTCGGGTCCGTCTTCATCCGCTGAGGCGGAGACACTATTACCTCCGGCTGCCCGGATTACTTCGTCGAAATCCTTTTCGATCCACTTCGAGCACAGGTACGCACAGGTTACCGGCACGAGAAGGACGGACGGAAGAAACACGATCATCAGCGCGCCGCTTATGATCGAAAGCAGAAGCATCCCCACGGCGTGGATCGGGTGAGAGGCGCAGAAAAAGAAACTGTGCTTAAATGTGTTTCGGATCGTATTCGAAAACCTCGACAAGTAGGCGAAAACAAACGGGAGCGTGAATACGATCGGCAGGATCAACGCATATGCGATCTGCTCGTACAGCGCGGGCAACTTTACACTGCCGATCCCGTTTCGCGCGGCGTAGATGTCGAACGCGATAAAGGCGCCGTAGACCAGGTAAATCAGAGTGATCAGGATGCCCTGACGGAGATTCTGTTTCAAAGACCGCATAAAATCCTGGCGGGGCGTCTGGGAGTCATGACAGAAACGCCGCGACGTCGCGTGATAGAGCGCGGCGGTCGACGCGCCGATCGTGACGACCGGCAGTGCGAAAAGAACCCAAAGCAGGCTGAGGATGATCAGATCGCCGAGCTTATCGCCCAGCGCGTAGAGTTTGCTGTGGGTCAACTTGTCATAGACGGACATCTTTTCGCTCCTTTAAAAATTCGGGAAAGTCATTTACCGGCTCAGTATAGACTGTCGTTTATCCGGAGTCAACTTGACGGATGATTTGGGAAAAGCGGGGTGCCGACTGTGCTATAATCATCTAAAAATCACCCTTCGTCAGACGTTTTCGGACGGGAAAGAGAAGCAAATGAGCGATGTCACGAGGCTTTCGGGGATCTTTAGTAACGGCATGGTTCTTCAACGCGACGCTTGGAACACGATCACGGGGTTCGATGCCCGCGCGATTCGCGTTACCGCGGAAATCGACGGAATGATCTGTTCGGCAGACACCGCGGACGGTCGATTTTCGATCCGCATCCCTCCGCGGGGCGCTGCGGTCGACCGGACCGTGATCGTTACGGGAACGGATCGGATCGTTTTAGGGGATGTCTGCTTCGGAGACGTTTTTATGCTGAGCGGACAATCGAACATGGAGCTTCCGATGGAACGGGTTGCGGATGTATCTCAGGAGGATATCGACCGGGCCGATCAACCGTTGATCCGGCAGTATCGGCTGATCCCTCAGTATGTTTTCGCGGACGAAAGCGAGGCGGAACTTCAGAGCGCGCCCTGGACCCGGGCGATTCCCGGCGAGATCCGACAGATGAGCGCCGCCGGATATTTTTTCGCGCGAAGGATTTTCGAAAAGTTAAACGTCCCGATCGGTCTGATCCTCAATGCTCAGGGCGGCTCGTCGGTTGAGGCGTGGATGCCGGCGGACGTCCTCGAACAGTTCGGTGATTACCGAACGCCCGTCGAACCGTTCCTTCGGGACGGATCGCTTCAAGATTTCCTGGAGGCGCGTCAGCGGCGTGTGGACGCATGGTACGCCGCGCTTAAGACGGACCGGAGCGCGGACGCTTCAAGAGTGATTCCGGAAGACGCCGTTTCTTTTCGCGTTCCCGGGATATTTCCGTCCGAAAAGGAGAAGTATTTCGGCAGTGTCTGGTTCTATAAAGAGTTCGATCTGGACAAGGAGCCGGGCGATCGGGCGTTGCTTTATCTCGGTGCGTTGGTCGACTCGGATACTACTTATATTAACGGTGCGTATGTCGGCGATACGGGGTATCGGTACCCGCCCCGCAAGTATTCCTTCGATCCGGCGGTGTTGCGCAAAGGACGGAACCGGATCGCGGTGCGCCTGGTCATTGAGTACGGAAAGGGCGGATTCGTCCCGGAGCATCCGTATTATATCGATTCGGGGGCGGAGCGGGTCGAATTGAGCGGGCAATGGCTGTTTTGCCCGGAGAACAAGGCCGATGTCCCGGGCGTCGAGGGATTTCTCGCGCAGAAACTTCCTACGGGTCTTTATCGAGCGGCAATCCTGCCGCTGCGGGGCTTTTCGATGAAGGGCGTCCTGTGGTATCAGGGAGAGAGCAATACCGGTGAGCCCGACCGGTATGACGATAAGTTTTCAGCGATGATGTCCGCCTGGCGGGAAGCGCTGGACGCCGAACTGCCGATCATCTGTGTTGAATTGGCCGATTATGTCGATCCGATCAACGGCCTCGAAAAGGGGTGGGCGGTCATTCAGGATCTTCAGCGCGCAGCGCCGGCAAAGACAAGCCGTTGCGCCGTCGTATCCGCCAAGGATCTCGGTGCGCCGTATGAACTGCATCCGCAGAACAAAAGAGACCTCGGAGCGCGTTTGGCGGCCGCGGGGCTCGGACTGTTCTATGATTTGCCGGAACCGAAGCGGGCCGGTCAGGACTCGTCGGAGCATTCGCTTTAGGAGCAAACGCCTTCGGGCGGACCGGCACCGTCTGCGTCGCCTTCAAGCGGATCGGCACCGTCGATCACATGGTTTTTATCGGGAATTATCAATCCGTTGCTCCGGCGCACGCGCGCCGGAGTTTTTTCGGACATGCAGCTATTTATCAAGAAAGGTTAATCGTTTCGCGTTTTTTAATTCGTATTCGCGCGGATTGACCGACCGGCAAAAAGAACGTTTCTTTGTGCAAAATGCCGACAAAGCGCACCAAAACGGAAGCAGTAGCATTGACAGAGCACCAAAGAGATGATAATCTGTGCGTATCAGTCAACTAGCATACAAGTATGCGATACGA
>CAZCLK010000032.1:0-12077 GCA_964499575.1 uncultured Oscillospiraceae bacterium
GTAAGACTGATATTATGCAGGTTTTTGAATTTACACACAAAATAGGACTTGACCCCAGAAATGGTCGTTCAGGCGGTATTTCGAGCGTTTTCAAGCATTTTCAAGGGGCGGCAAGCGCGGAAATACCGCCTGGATCACCGGAAATGCTCGTCTAGGCGGTATTTCAAGCGTTTTCAATGGGCGGCGAGCGCGGAAATACCGCCTGGATCACCGGAAATGCCCGTTCAGGCGGTATTTCAAGCGTTTTCAAGGGGGTGGCGAGCGCGGAAATACCGCCTGGATCACCGGAATTTCCCGTCTAGGCGGTATTTCAAGCGTTTTCAAGGGGGTGACGAGCACGGAAATACCGCCTGGATCACCGGAATTGCCCGTTCAGGCGGTATTTCAAGCGTTTTCAAGGGGGTGGCGAGCGCGGAAATACCGCCTGGATCACCGGAATTTCCCGTCTAGGCGGTATTTCAAGCGTTTTCAAGGGGCGGCAAGCACAAAATCGTTCATTGAACCTGCCGCGCGCAGACGCGCGGCTTTTTATCTTTCCCTGCTGCGGTGCGGGTCGCATTCGCTACCTTTACTTCTTAATTTCCAGCTGCGGTGGGGGTCGCATTCGCGACCTTTACTTCTTAATTTCCGGCTGCGGTGGGGGTCGCATTCGCGACCTTTACTTCTTAATTTCCGGCTGCGGTGGGGGTCGCATTCGCGACCTTTACTCCTTCGTCCCGTAAAACTCTTCTGCCCCCATCCCGAAACGGTCTTGGAGGAACTGTTCATAGTACCGGAGCGCGGCCTCGTTATAGTCGTCTCCTTCCGTGCCGAATGCGTCATTGAAGATTTCGCGGGCGGTCTCGAGGTCGGGGGAGGCATCGCCGGGCTGACCCGTCGCAGGAAGAATGTTGACGGAAGCCTGGACGCCGTTTTTGTCGAGCGTGGCAAGATAGCGGTCGTCCGCCTCGTAATAGAACATCTGGAGCGTGTAGCCGTTCACATCCTCGTCGTAGAATTGAATGTTCCAGTCGAGGCGATTTTCGGGCGGGACAGCTGCATCAAAATCCGACCGGTGAATGTAAATGTTACGCTCGTGCGGCTCCATTTCCTGATAAAAGTAGGTGCCTTTGTAGTCCAAAAAAGTGAAGCCGAGGCGCGTGAAGGCCGTGGGCAGTGACTTATCGTTCGCGTCGAAAGGCATCCTGTAGAGTGCCTCCATTGAAAGGCCGACGGTCTGCGCGAAGAGTTCCTGATGGATTCGTACGGGCGCCATAAGAATATCCTCATCGGTCGCATCGGGGAATATTGTGCGTACGATCTCTTCCAGGTTCGCACGATCTGCGGGGTCAAATAATTGGCTGTCACCGCTCATGTTATAAACGTAGTTGAGCACCATTTCGTTTTTAAAGGCCATCGTTACATAGGCGTCGTGCTCGGGGTAGTAGCCGATGTCGATTTTGTAGCCGTTTTGCTCCGTGACGATCCGGATGCAGTTGCCCGTCCAGTCGTCCGGCGGGTTTCCCCACTCCCTGTGGTTGAGGCGTACGGACGCCCCTTCGCCGTCAAGGATCGCGAGTTTGCTGTTATCATCCATATAAAAGCCGAGCTCGGCAAGCGTTGAAGCGATGAAGAAGTCTTTTCCGAGGAAGTTCGGGTAAAGGTCCGAAAGCGGAGAGTAATCCTGGGTGGGGGCTCCTTCAAGGAACAGGTATTTGAGGTTTGTGAGCGTTGAAAGGGGCGTGACGTCTTCGATCAAGGAGTATGAGAGGTTTAAGTGTTCAAGGCTTGTGAGACCCGCGAGCGGCGTATAATCGTCTGCATCGCAGTTGGATAGGTCGAGGCGTCTGAGTCCGGCGAGGGCGCGAAGCGGCGCGAGGTCGGTGACCGGGTTGCCGGACAGGATCAACACGGTCAGATTTGAAAGGCCGGATAGCGGCGCGAGGTCGGCGATCTCATGCCCGGTGAGGTCCAGATACTCAAGACCGGTGAAGGCCTCGAGCCCTCCGAGCTCTTTTATCGTAACGTAATCGAGAGGATCGCTTTGCCATTCCCAACTTAAATTGAGTCGGGTCACCGCTTCGACATCCGCCGGGGTGATGTCGCCGTCCGGCTTCCCGATTGATGCGCGAATTAAAGATTCGAGCACCGGGTCAGAAAAATTCACCGGGGTCGGAACCGCCGCGGACGATGCGACGGGCGTTGTCGTCGCGGAGGGATCCGACGTCGCGGTCGCCGCGGGATTACCGCAGGATGTCATGGCAAGGATTATGATGATCAAAAGAAGAACGGAAAGCGTCTTTTTCATGATGAGTCCCCCTATTGTCTGATTCGTTCTTTAACTGCGAAATAACGCGACTTGCCTTTTCATAATGAGCCGGCGGATCGACAGAGAACGTTTTTCCGGGGAAGAGACCGGACCGGTCGAGCACTTCCTGCTCCCCGGGGGGGGTACGATCGGTCGCTACGGTTTTTTCGTGCTCGAAAAACTTTTTATACTACAGTGTAAATATATCAGGAGAGCCGGGCTGACGCAAACAAGAGTTCATTACCGGGAGAAAAGGGTTTTCATATTTTCGCATTCATGTTAAAATATTGATATTGAGTTGTACCTATCCATTTTTTCCTGAGCAGGCGATGAGGCGAAGGCGAGTTTCGTTTCGTGGGGCCGGGCCGTTTCGAGAGCGGCAGCAGATTTGCTTTTCGGGCATCTGTGGGACAGAGATGTTTCACGGGTGTTTTTTTATACCTCTGAACGTCTAAAAATGCGGTCATCGACAAAATTTTCGAACAGAATGAACATTATTAGCAAGCGTATCGAAGCATGCCGACCCGGCCGATATAGCCGTCCGACGATTCTTCGATAACCGCGGAAACGGAGGAAATCATGTTTATCGAAATTCTTGACGGGGTCAAAAAATACGGTCAGGGGGATGCGCAGGTTTTCGCGATGGACGAAGTGCAACTGACGATCGGCAAGGGTGAGATCTGTGTGATCCTCGGGCCTTCCGGCTCGGGCAAAAGTACGCTGATGAATATGCTCGGCGGCATCGATTCCATGGATTCGGGCAAGCTTCTCGTTGACGGGAAGACGGTCTCCGAACTTTCGCCCGCCGGCCTGACGGAGTACCGGAGATCCGATGTCGGTTTCGTTTTTCAGTTCTACAATCTGATCCAGGATCTGACCGTGCTCGAAAACATCCAGGTCGTGTCCGATATCGCCGCGCATCCGCTCCCGGTCGCCGGGGTCATTGAGTCGCTGGGACTCGGAGCGCTCTTACATCGCTTTCCGTCGGAGCTTTCCGGCGGCCAACAGCAAAGGACCGCGATCGCCCGCGCAATCATCAAGAACCCGAAACTTCTTTTATGTGACGAGTTGACCGGGGCTCTGGATTCCAAATCCTCCAAAGAGGTTCTGCAATATATCGGGAAGGTCAACAAGGAACTCGGTATGACAATCCTGATCGTGACCCACAACGAGGTGATCCGCAAGATCGCCGACCGCGTCATCCTGCTCCGCGACGGACGGATCGTCAGTAACGAATTGAATAAAGAGAAAGTGCGCGCGGAGGATCTTGTCCTATGAAAAACCTCGATAAACGCTACCGGCGAAATATCCGGCACAGCTTATCTTTTTATGTCTGCTCGTTGATTCTGACCGCCCTGTGCGTGCTGGTCGTCAACGTGATGTACACGTCGGTCGACGCGCTCGACACGACGTTTTCGACGATCATGAAGGACGGTCATGTTGAGGATGCTCAGTTTACGACGCTTGTCTCAATCCCGGAGACGGAGCGGACGGAGCTTGAGGGAAAATACGGCATCGTTCTGGAGGCGATCCGTTTCGCTGACCTGAAAGAAGATAACTATGACCTTCGCGTTTTCCGGGAGACCGGGAAACTCAACCTCGTTCAAGTCGTTGACGGCTCGGCGATCTCCGGACCGGGTGAGATCCTCCTGAATCCGGACTTCGCGACCGCACACGACATTGTACCCGGTGACGCATTCACCGTTGCCGGTATCGAGTACCGCGTCGCCGGAACCGCCGTACGCCCCGATTATCTGTATGCGCAAAGAAATCCGTCGGACTTCTACGTGGACGATTTCGGCTTCGGTCAGATTACGATGGGCGCGCAGGACTTCGAGCGGGTCCCGAACGCGCAGACCTATTACGCCGTCGAATACTCGGAGGATAACAGCGTTGCTTTTCGAAAAGATGTGCATCAGTCCTATATGACGCTGAGCTATCTGTCGGATGCGGCAAATAACCGTATCTCCACCTGCCGCGATCTCGGTAAGGAATTCGGACTCATGCTCGCCGCGCTCCTGCCGGTCCTTTTCGGGATGAACACGATGATTGTCGCCGTCGTACTCGGGAGAAAAATCAAGCGTGAGCAGCGTCAGATCGGTACATTATTATCCTTCGGATACCGCTCGGCGGAGATCATTCGGCATTACCTGTGGTACGCGATCATCCCCGGGGTCATCGGTAGTGTCGTCGGCACGATCTTGTCAACGGTTTTCTGCCGACCTCTCACAGCTGCGGTCGCGGCCGATTTCGATTCACCCGAATATATCACCCGACCCCATCTCCCTTCCCTTCTCGTTTGTCTGATTGTTCCGACGTTGCTCTACGTTCTGACGACCGTCGTTGCCGTGAAGCGTCTGGTCAGAAAACCGATCACGGTTCTCCTCGCCGGCTCATCCGCCGAAGCGAAGAAACGCGGACGCATCCTGGCGGGAAGCAAGATGTCTTTCCGAAGTAAGTTCAAGATCCGCTCCCTGATCTCGCACAAATCCCGGACGATCGTTGTCGTGCTCGGACTTTTCTTCAGCAGCTTTTTATGCTCGGTCGGTTTTGTCTTCGCCGACTCATGGAAAGACATCATCACTGACGGCCTCGACGCCGCGGGATCGTATGAATATCAATACTACATGAATACGCTGGCCGCGGACGCGAAAGGCGGCGAAAAGGTCCTGACCGCATCATTCGAGTCCGGCGACGATCATTCGATCTTCGTCCTGAGCGGACTTCAGGAGGACCCGCAATATTACAAGCTCGAGACGAAATCCGGAGCGCCTGTCGAGTACGGCATGTACTATATGACGACGAACGCGGCGGAGCTTTTCGGGATCAAGGCAGGCGACCCGTTCACTTTCATCAATCCCGCTACGGCGGAATCCTACACCGTCGGGATCCGCGATCTCATTGCCGACAACACGCAATGCGCGGTCTATACGAGCCTAAGCGAGGCTGAAACATTGTTTGGCCTTCCGGAGGGAAGTTACAACCTCATCCTGTCCGACCGGCCGCTTGATCTCGACAAAAACCTCGTCCTTGAGGAGCGCTCCAAAGAATCAATCAAGGAACAGTTGGAGTTCGGCGTCGACCTTCTCATGAGCATGATCTATGTAATCATCGCCGCCGGCGTTCTTCTGTGCGTAGTGACGGTATATCTCACCGTAAACATGCTGGTCGAGGAGAACCGACCCACCATTTCGATGCTGAAGGTTCTGGGGTACAAGACCAAAGAGATAAACCGAATCCTTTTATATACCAACAATATCCTCGTACCGATCTGCCTCGCTGCCGGCATTGTCGCGTGCCTCGGCCTGAGCGCGCTCCTCTTCCGCTCCTTTATCGACATGTTCAACATGTACATTGAGCCGTCCGTGACGACGCAGAGCATCCTGATCATCGGCGCGATCCAGATCGGCGGCTACCTTCTCGCCCTGACGCTTCTCAAGCGAAAAGCGTATCACGTCGACATGGTCGAGAGCCTGAAAGATACGAGGGAATAAAGGGCGAGGCGGTCCAAATGAAAGGGCACCTTTATTTATTGAAGCTAATTATCTGCCAAACCGATACTTTGATCAGGCACCTTATCGGTGCTAATCATCCGATCAACGATACTTTGTACGTGCACCTCAGCCGTGTCGACGGTCGGGACGCTCAAGTCGCCCGGCCGGATCATTAGCGGGATCTCGGTACAGCCGAGAAGGACCGCGTCGACCTTGTTCGCCGCGATGTGGCGTTCGGTCAGCTCAATGACCGCGGCCTTGTCCTCGGGGACGACGAGGCCGTTTTCGAGATTCGGGAAAAAGAGGCCGAACAGGCGATCCCTGTCCGCATCGGACAGCGGGCATGTTCCGATGCCGCGCGCGGCCAATGCGCTCTCATAGAGCCGGCTCCGAAGCGTAAAAGCGGTGCCGAGTACAAGGACGTTCCGGTAACCGGCCCGCCCGATTTGCTCACAGGTTGCGTCGACGATGCTCAGAAGAGGGATCGGCGAGCGCTTCCGGTATTCCTCGAAAAAGATGTGCGGCGTGTTCGAGGCGATCGCCGCGTATTCGGCGCCCGCGCGAGCCAGCGCGTCCAGGGCGCCCGAGATCAGTTCGATCACGCCGCCGTCGTCAGCGCGCTCGAAACACGCCATCATCTCATTCATGTCAATGCTTTCGATGACAAGGCGCGGGTACGTTCCGGTCGCTTCAAGGTACCGGCTTATGATGCCCTCGTAGTAGGTGACGGTCGACGCCGGCCCGATGCCCGCGATAATTCCGAATTTCATGGGTTTGCCACCCCTTTCTGTTCTTCGCTTATTTCCGCTTTCACGTCGAAAAAGAGTCGTCCGCGTCCGATTCGACGAAGATCCCCTGCGAGGTCTCGATCTCCTTCGGTGGACAGCTGCGCTCAAACCCGGTGTACAGTTTCTTGATTTCTTCGTACTTCATTCGTCTCTCCGGTCTCTGCGCGAAAGCCCCGGCGTCGGGCAGTTTTTCTTTTCGGGAAAGCGACGGATCCTCGCCGGGACAGCCGATCGCCCCGCGCTTCCTTCAGAACAATTCTACCGCATAATGGTCTTTCGGGTAGAGGGTGCGCCTCCCGCGCGGATCGATGACCGATACGTTCGATTCGCCGGCGCGGCGATATTCGACGACAATCAGAGGGGCTGACGAGGCGTCCGGACCGGCCTGCGCTTTCGAACTTCGATCCGGATACTCCCAAATCAGTCGGCTCGCGTCCCGGATCCGAAAGACCGTATCGCTCGACTCCACGCCACGCGGCTCAAACACGGTCAACACTTCGCCCGTCTCAAACTCCAGAAGAAGCGCGTCGTCGCCCGGGAAATACCGAGTCCGAACGACGCGTCGGTAATCGTCGAGCGGCTTACCGTAAAACCCCCCGAAAAGCCGGGGCGTCCCGCCGTGGGTTATCAGTAACGTTGAAAGATCTTGCATTTCCCTACCTCTTCACCCGGAGCGTCCGCAGATACGCCTTCGTTTCTGCGCTGATCTGCCGGCTCTCGATCGCCTTTTGGATTGACTTGTTGTGCGTCCATGGATCGAGCCGGTGCCCGGTAAGGTACGGGATCGTTTCCCCGTACCGATCGCACAGTGCCGACGCGAAAAACCACGCGATCATCATACGGACATAGTATTCCTCCGAACGGACGGACGCGACGAGCTCCGGAATCTCCGGGGTAAACGCGTCGCCGAGAAAATGCCGCATCAGGATACCGATCGCGTACCGGCACGTGTAGGTGTGCGGCGAGTAAAGCCAGTCGGCGCGAAGCTTTTCGAGAATCTGCGGCCGGTGCTTCCCGAAAATCTTCGGGCTCATCAGGTCGCACGTCGCCCAGTTGTCGACGTACGGGAGAAAGCGGTCGAGCGCTTCGACCGCCGGCTCGTATTCGCCGATCCGCTCGATCAGGAAGCCGTGAAGGTTATCCTCCTCGTAGTAACGGTGCGGCAGAATCCGGAGGAATTCGGCGGCTCCTTCGGTCTTCGAGAATTCGATCGCGAACTCCCGAAGCGCGGGCGTCCGCACGCCGATGATGCGGTCCTTTTCGACGGTCGGCATCAGCTTCGCGTGAAAGTCGCGGTATCCCAAGTCCTGAAGCGCGAAAAGCCGTTCGCGCACGGTTTGTTTGATGAGTTGCATGGGGCCTCCTTCAAATGGTATTTCGAGTTTTCCTGAAGACTAATCGCGCAACACCGTGATCGGTACGACAAATACTCCGTCCTCTCTTCGGTACGCAGCGTTGGATAATCCACAGAGGACACAGAGCACGGAAGGCGGGATCCCTCCGGGCTCATTCGCAATTTCCTTTTGGATCCGGAGAAGATTAGCGGCCGCCTCATCAATCCGGTTTGCGCCGAGTTTGATCTCAACGGCGCACCATGATCCGTCCCGATTTTCGATTACCGCGTCGATCTCGCGATTCTTATAGTCGCGGTAATGGAAAAGCTGCGCACCGGAGACTTCCGCGTAACAGCGAAGATCCCGCTCACAGAGCGCTTCGAAAAGAAAGCCCAACGTCTCGAGATCATTGAGAAGTCGTTCCGGAGTCGCCTCCAGAAGAGCCGCGGCCAGTGACGGATCACTGAAATGTCTCTTCTCCGCCAGTTTTATCCGCGTCGAAGAGCGAATTTCGGATGTGAACGGGCGTTGATTTTCGATAAGAAACAGTCGCTCGAAAAGGCTCAGATAATCCGCGATCGTACTTGGGTCAATGTCGTCTTCGTCGGTGGTTTGCACGTCCCTTCTCAACGTTCCGGCCGAGGCGGGTGTACTCTCATTGCGTGCAAGTGAACGAAGAAGACGCCGCATTTTGATCAAGTCCCGACGCACGCCGTCGATTCGAAAAGTATCGCCGTCAATGACCAGATCCAGGTACTCCTTGGGAATAAGCATCGCCTCTTGGATCGGCAGTCCGACACTTCCGGGCCAGCCGCCGCGGATAATAAGCCCGATAAGTTCTCGGATGTCGGTCTTTCCGGTCATGACCGAATCCAGATGCCCTTCGCACAGGGACTTTAAGGATACCGCGCCGCTCGAATCGCCGGACTCGAAAAGCGACATCGGGCGCATACGGACTTTCGCGATTCTTCCGGCTCCGCTGTGCAAAATTCCCTTGTGCGTCGGCGTCGCGGAACCGGTCAGAATGAATTGTCCCTTATGGCCGGACTGATCTACCTGATGACGCACGGCATCCCACAATGCCGGTACCTCTTGCCATTCATCGATCAGTCGGGGAGCTTCCCCTTCCAGAACCAGCATCGGATCCGTTTCGGCTAATTTTCTGTTCTGGAAATTGCCGCTCGGGTCACCCAAAAAAATCCGGCTCTTGCTGTGACGTGTCGCGGTCCACGTTTTTCCGCACCACTTCGGTCCCTCGAGGCAAACGGCTCCGAACGCCGAAAGATACTGCTCGATCTTTGGGTCCACTAAGCGGGGTCGGTATTCCTGTTTCATGACGCTTTACCCCCTTCAATAAGAAGAGAATAACGCATTCCTACATATTTTGCAATTCTATTCCCATATATTTTACATTTTCATTCCTACGTATTTCGTCTTTCCACTCCCACATATTTCCGAATTTCATTCCAATATATTTCGTCTTTTCATTCCACCCTTTTCTGACACCCGGTACAATAATAGACCGAGCCTCCCATGTAGCTTTCCTTGACGATCGTACTGCCGCATACCGCGCAGGGGGCATTGACCGTGTTTTTCGACATGACGGTGCGGTAGCCGCCGGGGTTACCAAGAAGGTCCTTCTCCGTGTCGCGCCCGCCGAGCCGGGTCATTTCCCCGAGCACTTCCCTGATCGCCGAAAGGAGCCCGGCGCGCTCGTCCTCCGTGAGCGTTGCGACCTTGCGTTTCGGATGGATCCGCGCGGCAAAAAGTATGTCCTGCAGGCAACCGTTTCCGATGCCCGGGAACCTCTGTTCCGTCGCCAGAAACGCCTTCGCGGAGAGGTTCGGTTGGCTCCCGGCCAGGCGCTCCCGGAATACTGCGTCGAACCCTTCGCTAAACGGCGGGACCGACTCGCGGCTCGCGACATAGAATTTATTGAAATAGCCTTCCTCGTGGATGTTGATGCCGCCGTACATCGCGACCGTGAACACCAGATTCATGCCGCCTTCCAAGGCAAGGCGAAGTTGGTAGTCCTTCGGGACCTCCCCGTCCGTAAGGAGGCGCAGGTTGATCCCGTCATCCACCGACAGCCGCTTCCCGTTATCGAAAACCATCTCCGCGTAGATCCCGAAGCCCTCGGCCCGCTCGATCCGCGCGCCGCCGATCTGCTTTTCGAAAAGCGCCGGCTCCGGCTCAAAGAAGCAAAACTTATGCGGCTTGGTCGGCGGATACACCGCCTCGACGGTCCGCCCGGCGACTTGCTCGTTCAATTGCTTACTGAGGGTCAGGACCTCCGGTAATTCCAACATGGTTTTTCCTCCTGTTCGAGTATTTCATGCGGGCACTCAGGCCCGATTCACCGGGTGTCTCAGGATCGTCTTCATCTTCGCCGGATCGCCCTTGCGCGGGTCCGACAGGTAGATCTCGTGGTGGCGGCGCGTGTCCGAGAAATCCTCCAGGAGGCCGTTTGAGGCGGTGAAGGCCATCATTCGCGCGATCGTCTCCGCCTCCGTCGAAAACGGCCCGACGTGCATGCACTGGACACACAGGCCTTCGCGGAAGCGGACGAGTTGTGCCTTTTCGACGTCGAGGCCGGGCTTCTTTCTGGCAGCGATCGCGCGCGCCTTTTCGAAAAGCTCCGGCGTCACGAATTCCGGCTGCCTCAGCATCGAGATCCACTTATACTTTGACTTGTCGGTGAAGGCGCGGTCCGTCTCGTCGTCCACCCACCAGTACCCGTCCAGTGGCGGCACGACGTAGTCGAAGTATCCCTCCGGGGTTTCGCCGCTTCGGGGCATCATCTTGATGGTGTAGGAGAGTGAGTATAAAAGTTCGACTGCTTTCCCGTACTCCCCTTCCGGATCGTTCGGGTCGCCCCGGCCGTCCACCCGAATAAAGGTCATTTCCGGCACGTCGATGACCGACGGCTCCGTCCCCGGCTGATACAATTCCTTTTCCTGTTTCTTATAATCGATCGCCATTTTCGCACCTCCGCTTTTGTTTGGTACGTCCATTGTCGCAAAGATAATATGACATCAAGGCGTCATATTTATAGAGGCGCGTAAAAATTCGGTCTTCCGGTCATCGGGACCGCTTCCCGCGGCTTATCCCGGAGTCTGTCCTGGAGCATCGCTTTCCGCCCGAAAATCGCGCTCATACCGAACCTCGACGAGTTTTTCGCCCCCCAGTTCGATCCCGACCGAATCGCCGTTATACGAAAAGCCTTCCCGCTCGTAAAAAGCGCGCGCGGTGCGGTTCTTTTCGAGTACCCAGATGTAGATCCGGTCAAAGCCGCGGCCACGGAGCTCGTTCACCGCATGCCGGAAAAGCGCCTTTCCGTAGCCTTTTCTTACACATTCGGGGCGCACGTAGATCGATACAATCTCGCCCCAGCCCGCCCGGCTCTCATCCCGTGCCGCTCCGATCGTCGCGGTCGCGACCGGACGGCCGTCGACGCGCAGGACCCGGCTTGCGTCGGGAAATTCCGTAAGAAGCGGGATCCAATGTTCCGCGTGTATGCCCGCCAAATATTCGTCGGGCACGATCCCGCGATACGCGACCTTCCAGCTGTCCTCGTAAATTTGCGCCACTTCCGGCACTTCATCGGGTCTCATCTTATCGATTACAAACATCTTGCGTCACCCATATAATTCCATCGACTTCAGAAGCCGCTCCCGCATCGCCTCGATCGCCTCCGGCGGGCTGACGATCCGCGCGTGCTCTCCGAAGGACGACGCGTACATGCAGACGGTCTCGAGGTCCGGGAGTGTTACGCGGCAGAGAAAGTCACCGTTTTCGAGCGGAATGAAGTCGCTGAATTCGTCGTATACGCGAAAAGCCATGCACTCGTCGATCTGATACTCGGCGTTCACATTCATGCTTGAGTAGGCGACCGGCTCCGCGACGACCCGCGTCGGCGCCTCCATCTCGAAATGTTCCGGCAACAGCGCAAGTTCCGTCATCCTCCGGAGTTTGAAAAATCGCGTGTCGTTTCTTAGCGTGCAGTGAGCGAAAAGATACCATGCCGCGCCTTTGAAGAGGAGTTTTAAGGGCCACACCTCGCGCCGGAGCGTCTCTGCCCGCCCGCTTGAGTAGGAGAAGGAGAGGACGCGCTTTTCGAGGATCGCGGTCTTGACCGTCTCGAAAATCGCCGCCTCGTCGCCGTAGTAGCCCC
>CAZCLK010000033.1:0-11917 GCA_964499575.1 uncultured Oscillospiraceae bacterium
TTTTCTTGTATTCGGCGATCAACAGTTTGGCGGTGTCAAAATCGATCCGCTCGCTGAGCGTGAGTTCCTTGATCTTTGCGACGTACGGATCCTGGCCGGCCGACTCGCCGATCTGAATCTTCTGGATGATCCGATCCAGTCTCAGCCGAACCGTCGGATAGGATACGCCGTACTGCACGGCGATCTCCTTGAGCGAGCCCGAAGCGAGGATGAAATTTCGGATAAACCGGATATCCTCCTCGTCGAGATGATTCATCCATGCGGGAACAAATTCACCGGCCACCGGAACCTCCAAGAAAGTTTAATAAAATTAATATACACATCAATAAAGTTAAAGTCAATAATGATTTATTTTTTCGTAAAATTTATTTTTGAGCGAAAAAGACCCCGACTCAAACGACGATTCGTTCCAGGCAGTGGCTTTCTGAAAAAATTGCCATTTAAAAAAACATTGCCAGAAGCACGGTGGCGATTCCCGTAAGGCCGATCGCCGTTCCGCTCATGGCACCCTCGATCTCCCCGATTTCAACAGCTTTGGAGGTTCCGCCTGCGTGGCTTGCCGCGCCGATACCGACGCCGATCGCCACCGGATTTTTGATGCGAAGAACGCGAATCAGCAGAGGCGCGAACGTAGCGCCGATCATTCCGGTCAGTACAACGGCGGCGACCGTTACCGAAGGAATTCCTCCCAACCGTTCCGAAATATCCATTGCGAAAGGCGCTGTTGCCGACTTGGGAAGAAGCGAATTTGTAAGGACCTCATCCAGTTTGAATAGCCTGCACAGTAAAAATACGCTGCTGATGGAAACAACGGCTCCGGCAATGGTTCCGGCAAGAACAGGGATCAGGTATTTTTTGAGAAGCGGTAACTGTCGATATATGGAGAGCGCCAGCACGGCTGTCGCCGGTCCGAGGAAAACATAAATAAGATTGCCGCCGATCTGGTATTTTTCGAGAGAAATGCCGGTGATCTTCAAAAAAGCGATGCAAAGGATCGCCGAGATGAGAATCGGGTTCAGGATCGTCAGTTTCGTCTTTGAATAAATCCATTTACTGAACTGGTACGCTCCGACGGTCAGGAGGATTCCGAGAAAGGGCGAAGACAGTATCTCACTCATCTTTAGCCTCTTTCTGATCTTTCTTTGAAGTCAGTATATTCTGAAGCCGGATCACACCTTGTACAGTGTATGCGGAAGCGGCAAAAGTCAGCACGGTTGTGATCAGTACGATTGAAAGAAACGGCAGTATATTTGCCTTGAGCAGTTCCAGACTTGAAATGATGCTGACAGCCGGCGGGATCAGAAATAACGCCATGTTTTTCAGAAGAAAATCCGAAAATGAGCGAATATGCTCTGTCTTCAGAATTTTGAAACAGAGGAGAATGAAAAGGAGGATCATACTGATGACGGTGCCGGGGAACGCAAAAGGTAAGACGATTGAGATCGCCTCGCCCACAAGACAAATTCCGAACAGCACCACAACTTGCGTCAAGAGTTTCATAACGTCAACGCTTCCCCGCGGATATGATTTTTCTCATTATATATGACGATGAGAAAACGGGGTAGACGGGATTTAGGAGTAAAGGTGCTTGTTTTTTGCCGATCTGCATAAAGCGGGAAGATTGTTGTGAGTCTGAAAAAAATCAATCCGAACCCTTTGATCCGTTCGAATCAAGAACCGGCAGTCATTCCGAACATCCGTCTTCTGTGATATATTGTATTTTGTGCCTTCCGATGATCATCATTCGGGAGCGAGGAAAAATACATTATGAAGGAGCGCCAAATGGACGGTAAATTAACCGATATACAGGCTCAGACTCAAATGCCGGACGGAAATAGCACGATGACCGGCGGCGTCATAAAGCAATTCCCGGGAATGGATTCAAACGAGAATTTATATAATAAAGACGCTTACAACAAGAGCAAATATTTTCCGTTTGCCGGTAAAAAATATAACATACTGAAGACGATGGTAATTGCCGTTATGTTCATGATTGCCTGGATATTATTTTTCGCCCTTTTGCCGATGTGGACGGACATAGACGCGAATTGGAGCTTTCTTCTGGCGATGTTGGGGATCATTCCTTTATTTGTTTATATCATTTATAACCAGTGCGTTGTCCTTACGAAAGGACTGAAGTGTTTTATCAAAGATGAGGACGGCAGTTTCTACCTGGTGAAGATTACCAGAGCAGCGTCAACAACGATAGAAGCCATTGATGAAGTACCGGATAAACTTGAACTGGTGGGGCAGGATTTGCAGGTTGCTCAAGACAATTACTATGCATTCAATTGCGTTCAGAACTTTAAAAAAGGCAACAAGGCATGGAATTGGTTTAGCGGCGGAGAATATAGAGTGAAACCGCTCGGAAGCCTCAAACTGGACAACGAGGGCAGGAAGAAGAGTACTTTTATCAGCACCGTAAACGGACATTCCAGAAGAATTAAAATCGATAACGGATATGAAGGAATTGTCGCGGAGTGTAACTTAAGTTAGACCAGCCTAAGAGCAATACCGCTATCGGGGGGAAAACATGAAAAAACATTATATAGCAAAGACATGGCCTGCAATCTTAACCCTAATTATTTCGGTTTGTCTATCCATATTTGTACTATATACCCCGAAGCCTTCGACATCGGAGCGACATTTTTCGAGCGAACGGGCAATGAATTACATCAAAGAAATCTCTTCGGAACCTCATTCGGTTTTCGATGCACGTGCGCATGAGAACGTCCGTCTGTATATTAAGGAGACGCTAACCGGTTTTCTGGGGCAGGAAAATGTCAGCGAGTATAACTATGGGATATCAAGTTTTACGACGGAAACAGGCGAGATCCGGAACATTCTCGGTGTGATCCCGGGAAAAAGCGAAACGGCGATCATGATTGTCGGCCATTATGACTCCGTCGAAGGGTCGTACGGCGCGGCCGATGACGGGTATGCCATCGGTACAATGCTGGAGATCGCCGACCTTTACAAGAATCAGGAACTGGAGAATACGATTTATTTTCTTTTTACCGATGCCGAAGAGATGGGTCTTGACGGGGCCGTTGCGATGGCAAAAGAGACCGATTTGATGTCCAGGGTGGGCTTTGTCATCAACATCGAAGCACGCGGTGTTGACGGCGCGGCGTATATGTTTGAAACTTCCCCGAACGATACGAAGGTGATTGATTTTTATCGAAAAGCCCGGTTCCCGATCTCCTACAGCCTGGCAACGGCAGTATACAAGGTAATGCCGAACGACACGGATTTTTCGATCTTCAAGAATGAAGGAATAAACGGTATCAATTTCTCGGTTATTAAAGGAATTGAGCACTATCATACTCCGCAGGATAATTTCGGCGAAATAAATTCCACATCGCTTCAGCATTACGGTGAGCAGATCACCCCGCTTGTCGATGCCTTTGTAAAGGACGCCCGATATAGCGACGTTCATTATTTTGATGCGGACGAAGGGAGCGTCTTTTTCACGCTTCTGCCGAATGTGTTTGTCAGCTATCCGGAAACGGTCGCGAAAATTCTGCATATCGCAGCATTGATTCTCCTTATTATCGTGACGGCCGTCATGCTCAAAAAACGTCTCGCTCAATTCCGGAAAACCACCGGCAATGTTTTTGCGTTTATCGGTTTATTCATTGGCTTTGTCGCTCTTTCCACCGGATTCGCGTATTTAATCGCGACGATCGGGAAAGTGCCGTATTATTTTGTGTACGTAGTGGTGAAAGGATCCGGAATCGCGACCTTGATATTCATGCTGGGTGTAACCGCAGCTATTTATGCAATTTATACGCGCCTTGCAAGGCCAATCGAAAAACAACGCACTTTCCTGTTCCTCGGAATTTTTCTGCAGCTGGCGCTTGCGCTGATCACCGGTTATGTCCTGCCGGGGGCTTCATTTCTTTTCTTTGTACCGGCTTTGATGGGAATCTTCTCGCTTATCGCTTCCATGCAATCGAATCCGGTTGTTAAACACATCGCTTACGCGGCGACGATTTTAACGTCCTTACTATTGATCGTACCGATTCTATACACCTTTTTTCTGGCGCTTACCGCCGGCAGCACACCGGTCCTGGTTGCACTTTTACTGATTCATTTCACGGTGCTGATACCGGTTTTCCGTCTTTATATGAAAACTTCTGAAAAAGCCAGCAGTCAGGAGGAGTAATCCGCCACCGGTTTTCGATGTCGGTTGATTTCGGGGTATAAGTGGCCGGATCTACTGAATATTTGCCGCGATTTACGGTTCGGTAGCAGTCTGATCCGGGATGTGTCGGGCTATTCCTCTCGTTGACTTCTCCCGATTTGGGTGCGATAATTCAATCAAATATTTAAAGAAGGAGGTGAGAGGTACTGTATGGCGATTCGTGATATTCCGGGCGATCGGTTTATAAAGTTCGAGCGCGTGGTTCACAGCTTTGCGTATGATTTTGCGCGTAAAAGGGCTCATTGCGTTCTTTTACCGGTGAAATGCGCCGGTTTTGAGTGCGCAAGGGGTTTTTCCGCCCTTTTTTCCCGCTTTTTTGGCCTCTCGCCGGTCCGCATTCCCGCACGATAAAAGTGCTTGAATTCGTGTGATACCCGGGGAGACGCGAAGCGGAACCCCGGGTTTTTTATGCCCGGAATAACGTTTAGGAGCATAACACATATGTACAAGTATTACGTGACCGCGCGGATGTCCGCGCAAGAACAGACAAACGGCGGAGTCCTTTATTCTCTGCCGACCATTATTCTCAAAATATGCACGCTGATCCCGCTTCTTTTCCTGTGGAAGACGATCGTGAACGCGGGTGCCCGGGTCGACATGAGCCTTGAGCAGATGCTGACATATACGTTTATCAGTTCGATCCTGACGGATATGCTCGTGGTCAAGACACCGGCGACGGGTTGGTTGTCGGAGGGCGTCCTTCTGAAACTATACGGACGTCCGTTTTCGGTTCTCGGCCAGCTTGTTGCGCAGACCGCGGGCGGATGGGTACCGATGCTTTTGATGTACTCGTTACCGGTGCTTTTTCTGGCGCCGCTTCTGGGTGTAAGGCTGATCCCGGCGTCTCCGGCGTTCTTTCTGAGCCTTCCGCTTTGCGTCTCGCTGGGATTCGCGATCGACTTCCTTTTCGCGTGCCTTTCGATCCGCATCAGGAATTTCAGTTGGCTGATCGACCGGGTCCGGGTAGCGATCGTCGTGATTCTTTCGGGAACGATCATACCGATCCGCTTTCTGCCGTTCGGGATCGCGACGATCATGAAGTATCAGCCGTTTGCCGCTCTGGGCGGCTCACCGCTCAGCATTTTTGTCGGTGCGGGAGATGTCGCGGAAATTCTGACTCTGCAGATAGCCTGGAACCTCCTGCTCTGGCCGGCGGCGATCTTCGCCTTCAAAAAATCACAGGAAAGGATGGTAAGCTACGGTGGATAAATTGACGATCCGGCGCATTCTCGGACTATACGGAATCTCCGCGAAAATGGATCTGGCCTGGCTCCTTCGGGATACCAAATACGCCGTCGCCGCCATCCTTGCGGACTTCATCTCCAACATGGCGACGGTGTCGTCCGTGTTTCTGATCTCGGTGCGTTTCGGCGGCATCGGCGGGATGAGCTCGGACGAGGTCCTGTTTATGATGGCGTACTCGACGATGATCACCGGGATCTTTATCACGTTCGGAGCGGCGAATAATTTTCATATCTCAAGGATCATCGGACGCGGTCAACTGGAGCACCTCTTTATTCAGCCGGTCTCCCTGAAGACGCAACTCGCGACGATGGGCTTCGCGCCGTTCACCGGAGCGATCAATCTTGTCGTCGGAGTCGTTATGCTAGTTGTCGCGGCGATTCGACTCGAGATCCGGGTGACGCCGCTATGGATCATTGTTCTGATCGGGTTTCTGCTCGCGACGATGGCGACGATCATCGCCCGGGCGTATCTGGTATCGACACTGGCGTTCTACGCGCCCGTCCCGGCGGAGGAAATCTCAACCAAGGCGATCGAGGGGACGTGGCTTTTGAGCACCTTTCCTCTCTCGGGCATGCCGTCGTTTGTGCAGATTCCGCTTTTAACGATCCTGCCCGAAGGCCTGATGGCCTGGTTTCCGGCGCTTTGCCTTCTCGGGCGCCCGCCTCTGGGTCTGGGCTCCTATTACCCGATGCTTTACGCAATTATACTGGCGACCGTTGCGGCCGCGATTTTTCGGAAAGGAATGAAACACTATGTTACAAGAGGATCAAATCGATATCTCCCGTACGGCTTCCGCCGTTAGTCTCCGGCACGTCACGAAGGAGTTCCTTCAGTGGCAGCGGGACAACACCGGAAAGGGCATTATCCGTAATTTACTGAAACCCGAAAAGAAAACGGTCACCGCGCTCGACGACGTCTCCTTCGGGATCGATAAGGGCGAGTTCGTCGCCTACGCCGGTCCGAACGGTGCCGGAAAAAGTACCACCATGAAGCTTCTGTCCGGAATGCTTCTGCCGACCGCGGGTGAGATTTCCGTCTTGGGCATGTCCCCGAAGAAAGAGCGTCAGGCGCTGATGCACCGGCTCGGCGTGCTTTTCGGGAACCGGACCGAACTGTGGTGGGATCATCCGGTCATCCAGAGTTTCGAGTGGAAAAAAGTCGTCTGGAACATTCCGGAGGACGAGTATCGTAAGAATCTGGAGATCGTGACCGAGCTGCTCGATCTTAAGGAACTCCTGAAGACGTTCACGCGCGAGCTCTCCCTCGGTCAGCGGATGCGCGCCGACCTGGCGATGCTCCTTCTCCATTCGCCGGAACTGATCCTCCTCGATGAGCCGACGCTCGGACTCGACGTCGTTGCCAAGCGCCGGATGATCGACTTTCTGAAGAGAATCAACCGCGAAAACGGCGTTACGGTCGTCGTCACCAGCCACGATATGGACGATCTGGAGGAGATGGCCCGTCGCATCCTGATGATCTCCGGAGGTAAGATCGCATACGACGGAGACTTTGACGGTCTTCGGAAAATCACGGGCAATCTGACCCGCGTGGTCATCACGATGAGCGACGAGACGGTTCCGGATCTTCGGAACAGTAAGCTTCTTTCATCGCAAAACGGCGTCCACGAATTCGAGACCGACCTCAGCGGCTCCTCGGTCAAAAAACTGATGAAGTACCTCTCGGAGGTCGACGGCATCGCTGATGTCGAGATAAAAAGGGCTCCGATCGAGCAGGTGATCGCGCGACTTTATGATGAGTGGAGGTAGAACTTCGAACGAAGTAGCGTGAAGCCTTTACTACAAGACACTTGCGGATGAGTGGGTATTTTCAGTAGAATAGACATCAAGTATGTTAGGGAAGCCGGTTTTTCGAGCAACACCGCTCAATATGAATAACGGAGGGACCTGCTGATATGATCGCTCGCTGCCCGGGCTGCAAAAAGGAAATCCCCTGGGAAGAGGGGAAGATTAGAGCCGCATGCTCTTTCTGCGGAACGTGGGTGGGAAGAGGTGACATTATTCCGGAGGAGAATACGGGCGTATCTCCCACGGAACCCAAGCCGAAACCTTCGATTCCGGAAGTCCCTGCAGCAGTTCCTACGACAGCTCCGAAAGCTGCTCCGACAGTAGCTCCTGCCGTAGTCCCTACAGCAGTTCCGAAAACTGCTCCGATCCCCGAGTCATCCCGTTTGAGCGCGGAGCAGGAGTCGACCATCGCCAAGCTTTTTGAAGACGCGGTATTTCTGTTGAAGCAAAAGCTTTTTTCGGATGCGTTTACCATGTTTTCAGAAATTGTCCATTCATATCCGAATGATTATCGCGGATATTGGGGAAGGGCTTTGGCGCGGTTTCCGTCGGCTGATACAGAAGGAGTGACGGAAGAGATCCATCAGGATCTGCTTGAAACTGACCGGCTCGCTCCGAAGAGTATTCAAGAAAAAGTGGTCTTAGCCGAGAAATATTTGTGTGGATTGAGCGAACTGGATCAAAAAAGGCAGAATATCCTCCTTAAAATCCAGAAACATAATGAAAATCCTCCCGTCGAGGACCCGGTGACTGACGAAGCGCCGAGCTCAGGCGGATTGACGTTTAGGACAAAACTTATCAAAGGAATAGTGGCCATAGTTATTATTCAAATCATACAGATAAGAAGCGAAAACTTTTTTACGCTATTATTCGTGTGGGCGGTATCGTTCGCGATCGCTGCTTATCTTTATTACTCATATAAGACAGATCCAAGGGATGATAACAGTGATTATTTTCACAAGAAAATGATGAGGCACATCCAGGAAGACAATTTACTTAAACAAGAACTGGAGAGTATTGAAGAGAAAGTCCAAAAATACAAGGAGTTTTTTCTTTCAAATAATTACTTGCAGTCAATTTGAAAGGACATAACAGGTTTTATCGGGATTCCGAACCTAAAGGACAAGAAACATGTTTATCTGCGACATCAGTGTTTTTAATCGCAACGGCAAGATGAGGCTCGACGAAATGCTCGCGCCGCTTCACGTCGACTGGCGCGAACTGGTCGTGATCCTGGTGATCGAACAGGTGTCCGGGATCTCTCAGTCCCGGATCATTCCCTTTCTTCAGACCGATAAAGCGAACGTGACCAAGATTCTCCGGTCGATGGAGGAAAAGGGCCTTCTTCTGCGCACCGTCGAAAAAGATGACCGGAGAAACAAGGACTGCCATCTGACCCCCATGGGCGCGGCGCTCGCGCCGAAACTTCGGGAAACGCTCGACCGGTGGGAGGACGAGTGCTTCCGGGGGGTCGAGGCGGGCGATCGTGACGCTTTTCGAAAAGTCAGCGAACAGGTACTCCGGAATCTGATGGGAACCGTCGGATGATAGTCGGGGACGAAAGGGTTCTCGCTTATGGGTAAAAAACTTTCCGAAATGACGAACGAGGAACTCTGGCAGATCTTTCCGATTGAGCTCCGGGCGCACCGGGCAAGTTGGGCGGATCAGTATGCCCGGGAGGAGGCGCGCCTCCTCCCGGTTCTGTCGTCTCTGCGGCTGTCGAGGATCAGCCATGTCGGAAGTACGGCGGTCGACGGCATTTGCGCCAAGCCGATCGTCGATATTCTGGTTGAGCTCGAAAAGGAAGGGGACATGGCCGCCGTAGAATCCGCGCTGATCGGAGCCGGGTATCGCTCGATGTCGCACGAGCCCGGACGGATCTCCTTCACCCGGGGATACACGGAGGAAGGATTTGCGGAAGAGGTGTTTCACCTTCACCTAAGATTTATCGGGGACAATAACGAGCTCTACTTCAGGGACTTCCTCCGGGAGCGGCCGGATATTGCCCTTCAGTATGAGAAGTTGAAGAAGGGCCTTAAGAAGAAGTATACTCATAACCGCGACGCGTATACGGACGGAAAGACGGAGTTTATAAGGAAATATACCGAGGAGGCGAAGGAGATGTACCGGGGCCGGTACGATTGAGTTCCGCTCCGTTCGTTATAGATATGGGTAAGACATGCGAATTTCGGCGGCACAAAAGCATCGGCAGGGAGACATCATGTATCGCATTTTAGTCATCGAGGACGACGGGGGGATCGCACGGGCGATCGCGGAGCAGGCCGAAAGGTGGGGGCTTTTCGCGCGTCCGGCAAAGGATTTTCGGGCGGTGATGGAGGAGTTCTCCGAATATGACCCGCATCTGGTTCTGATCGATATCGGGCTTCCTTTTTTTAACGGATATCATTGGTGCGGGGAGATCCGGAAGGTCTCGAAGGTCCCGATCATTTTTATCTCTTCGGCGTCGGACAATATGAATATCGTGATGGCGATGAACATGGGCGCTGACGATTTTATCGTAAAGCCCTTCGACCAGAGCGTCCTGATGGCGAAGGTCCAGGCGCTTCTGCGGCGCGCGTACGATTATACCGGCGCGCTTCCGGTCATCGAGCACCGGGGCGCGATCCTGAGTACCGCGGATCATACGCTGACTTTGGGCGACGAACGGATCGAACTCAGTAAGAACGAGTACCGGATCCTTCTTGCGCTTATGGAGAACAAGGGCAGGATTGTCAGCCGCGATAATCTGATGGAGCGCCTGTGGGCGACCGAGAGCTTTGTCGATGAGAATACGCTTTCGGTTAACGTCAATCGTTTGAGAAAGAAGCTTGACGCGGCGGGGCTTCCGGATTTTATCGCGACCAAGGTCGGGCTCGGCTATATCATCGAATAGGATCGGAGTGTGCATGCGTTTCTTTGCGAATTATCTGAGAAAAAGAGTCAAGCCGATTCTGGTCTTTCTCGTCTTTTCCGCTATTTTCTGCGGCTCTTTTATACTTTACCGGGTTCCGGCTGAACCGGCTTTGTATCCGGCTTTTATCTGTGCGATGATCGGACTTGTGATCCTCCTTCTTGACGTTCGAAAAGCCTTTCGAAAACACAAGCATCTGCGCGAACTGCTTGCGCTCCAGTCCGAGCTTCCGGACGATTTTCCCGAGCCGGATACGATGGAAGACGAGGATTATCAGGCGATCATCGGAATGCTCCGGGACGAGCGCATCCGCCGGGAGAACCTCTCGGAAGAGCGATTTTCGGAAATGATCGAGTACTATACGCTCTGGGCGCACCAGATCAAGACGCCGATCGCCTCCATGCGGCTCCAACTCCAGAACGACGACTCCGAGTCCGCCCGACGCCTCCTCGAGGATCTGTTCCGGATCGAGCAATACGTTGAGATGGTCCTGTGTTATTTACGGCTGGACTCGAGCTCGACCGACTATGTTTTCAAGGAAGTTCCACTCGACGATGTGATCCGGGCCGCGGTGAAAAAGTACGCCGCTATGTTTATCCGTAAAAAAATCACGCTTCAGTACGAGCCGGTCGGAGTAACCGTAACTACTGATGAGAAGTGGCTGTTATTTATTATCGAGCAGGTTCTGAGTAACTCGCTGAAATACACGCCCGCGGGAGGTTCCATTACGATCGGAACAGAAGGTGAGACTGCCGGGGCGTCATCCGTCACGACTCTTTTTGTCCGCGACACCGGGATCGGCATCGCGCCGGAGGACCTGCCGAGGATTTTCGAAAAGGGCTATACCGGGAGGGCCGGGCGGATCGATATGAAAGCGAGCGGCATCGGCCTCTACCTGTGCCGGAGAATCACCGGAAATCTCGGTCACGGAATCCGCGCGGAGTCGGTACCGGGCCAAGGGACGGTCATCCGCATTGATTTTGATCGGAAGAAACCCGAGTTCGAGTAAGGCGCAAAGTTTTTGCGGGCAGTCGGACTCCCCAATTCCGGATCATCGCTCCGATCTTACAAAAATGTAATCTCAGACGCGGGAAATGTAAGCCGAATCGTTGGCGGAGCGTTTCTCCGTTTTGCTAAAGTGGAGACAGTCAACACGCAGGAGGACATTCATGAGCATTTTGGAAGTAACCGGTCTTAAAAAGACCTATACCACACGCTTCGGCGGACATAAGGTCGAGGCCTTAAAGAACGTGAACTTTACCGTTGAGCAGGGCGAGTACGTCGCGATCATGGGCGAGTCCGGGTCGGGGAAGACCACCCTTCTCAATATCGTCGCGTCACTGGATAAGCCGACCGGAGGCACGGTTTCCCTTGACGGAAAAGATGTTTCCGGTATAAAAGAATCCGCCGTCGCGGCGTTCCGCAGGGATAACCTCGGTTTTGTGTTTCAGGAGTTTAACCTTCTCGACACCTTTTCGGTCGAAGACAACATTTTCCTGCCGCTCGTTCTTTCGGGGAAGACCTATCCCGAGATGAAGGAAAAGCTTCAGCCGATCGCCGATCAACTCCATATTCAGGAGATTCTTAAGAAGTATCCCTATGAAATCTCAGGAGGACAGAAGCAGAGAGCGGCGGTCGCGCGCGCCTTGATCACTTCTCCGAAACTGATCCTCGCGGATGAGCCGACCGGCGCCCTGGACTCGAAGTCGACGGACGAGCTCCTGCGGCTTTTCGCGGAGATCAACCGGA
>CAZCLK010000034.1:0-11220 GCA_964499575.1 uncultured Oscillospiraceae bacterium
AGTGCAGTCTCCATCCCCCATACATTCCTGTCGAATCCGGTTCTATTCACATCTCAAAACGCTGCAAATAAACTGCTACTGTATCAGAATGGATTCAGAGTAGGTTTCATGTGCTCTTTTTCAATCAAGTGGTGAGATTCTTGAACGTTTGCCGCATCGTCTCGGGTTCAGACCCATGATCAGTCTGCATAGAAAAAAGCTGCCTCATCCGACTTTGTTACAAGTCTTTTGAGACAGCCCCTTGAAGTGGAGGCGCCACCCGGATTTGAACCGGGGGTGAAGGTTTTGCAGACCTCTGCCTTACCCCTTGGCTATGGCGCCGTTTAATGATCAACGGAAGAATCATATCACCAATATGGGCGTATCGTCAACCGAAAGAATGGCGGAATCGCCGAATTTCTCTCCTGTTTTCGGGGAGTTTCGAAAAACATAAAGATGCCGGTCAATCCGCGGAAACGTCTGCGGGCTCTTCTTTTTGATCCTCCTTGATTTCTTCGAGCGGAGTGATTTCCAGCATGGAATCTAAAAGATCGATATTCTTTCCGGTGATCTTGCGGAGTCGTACTTTCGCCCTGTCCAAGGCTTCCTGAATTCCGGATATCTCGTTATTGCGCTTGACCTTGAGCGTCGTGGTCTTAATCAAGTCCTTGAAACTATAGACGAAGTTACGGATGCTCTTGTACTCGGGCATCTCCATGTTGATCTCTGAAACGACCTGCTCGAGACGTCGGACCAGTTCTTCCTCGGTGATCCCCTCGCGCACCATGTACTGCGGATCAATGACGAACTTCGCGTTGATGACGACGTCTCCTCTGGGCTCCAAGTCGCCGAACACCATCGACTCCTTAATGAACGGATAGCGGGTGATCAACTGCTCGATCTCTTCGGGGAAGACCTTTTTTCCGCTCTTTAATACGATCATGGATTTGAGGCGTCCGGTGATCGTCAGACATCCGTGCTCATCCACGCGGCCGACGTCGCCGGTATGAAACCATCCGTCCGGATCGATGGCCGCGGCGGTCGCCTCCGCGTCCTCGTAGTATCCGGCCATCACGACGGGACCTTTAACGAGGATCTCCCCTTCTTTACCGTCGCTCTCGTTATCGATCGCGATGGTGATGCCCGAAAGCGGGTGCCCGACAGTTCCGGGTACAAAAACCTTGCTGTTGCATCCGGCGACGACCGGAGACGTCTCGGTCAGGCCGTAGCCTTGAAGGATGTGTACGCCGATATCGTCGAAAAACCGGATGATCCCGGGATCGATCGGCGCCGCTCCGCAAATGCCGATGCGGAATTTGCCGCCGAACGCCTTGTGGATCTTGCTGAATATTTTGTAGCGCAAGTCGATCTTGACCTTCCGCAGGGCGCCCGTGACGCGGATCATTTTGTGGATCAGCTCGTCTTTGCCCTGCTTCTTAATATTGTCCTTCACCTTCTTGTAGAAACTCTCGAAAAGCGCCGGGACGCCGATCAGCAAATTGATCCGGTACTCCTCCATATTCTTCTGGACATAGCGAAGTCCGTCGCAAATGCAGATGCACGCGCCCATATACAGGCCGTACATCAGGCCGCAGGTATTTTCGAAAGTGTGATGTAAAGGAAGGACCGAGAGCATTCTTGTACCGACGGGAAACTTAACGACACCGGCGAGCGCGACGATATCCGAAGTGATGTTTCTGTTTCGAAGAAGCACGCCCTTGGACATACTCGTGGTGCCCGACGTGAAAAGCAGAGAAGCGATCTGTTCCGGATCGATCGGACGGTTCGTATAATCCGTATTTCCCTCGGCCATGAACTTTCTTCCGACGGACAGCAAAGAATCGAACAAATACCAGCGGGAATCCTCGGTAAAACTGCCCTCATCCGCCTTCGCGCAGTTCATACCAACGAACACACGGATCGAAGGGAAGCGTTTGGATGCCTCAACCATCGTCTCCATGTACGATTGATCAAAAATAACCGCCGCCACGCGGCCCCGCTCCAGAAGCGAAAGGATCTCGTCCGGTTTCAGGAGCCGGTCCAGAGGAACGGATACTCCGACTCCGTTAATCACGGCAAGATGAGCAATGCACCAGCGATAACTGTTTTCGCCGATGACGGCAATTTTTCCGTCCGCCAGTCCGAGGCTCAGAAGAGCGCTTCCGAGCGCTTCCACATCGGCCCCGACCTCACGGTAGGTACGCTTGATGACCTCGCCTCCCGGCTGTTCTCTGAATCGAAAAGCGGGCAGATTTCCGTACAGAGCCACGCTCTGTCGAAACATCTCCCGCAGATCGGAAAACGCCCGAACCTTGAAATAGGTCTTGGTTTTCATGATTTGCATCGTACCGACCTCCTTAAAAATCGAGATATCTCGCGGGTCGGATCATACACAATACGGATCCTTTACTCGACGGATTTAAAATCCGTCGGATCCGTTACTCGACGGATTCCGAATTGGGTTGACCGTCAATTTCCCGGATCCGGCTGTTCGCAAATTCAATGGCGGTCATGAAGTCCTGTTTATTGGGGTGCCCCATGCTGATTACCGCAAACGCGCCGCGCACCAGGCACTCTCCGACAACTTCGATATAATTGCTCTTGATTGTCATCGACAACTGCTGTTGGGTGTCTTTTCGAAAAGCACTGCTCGTGATAATCGCCACGCGCTGTGCCATTGCCGGGCGAAGCTTCTCTCCGAACTGGATCACCTCGGCCGCACTCACTCCGTTATAAATCCCTCCGACGATAAAGAGCAGATCCGCGCCGAAAAGAGTCGGGTTATCCGCGATGTCGAGCGGCTCTACAGCCAATTCTTTTCCGACCGCTTCCGCGATCTTTTTGGAGTGGCCGGTCTTCGAAAAATAAACCAGTTTAATGTTCATTCATTCCTCCGTTGGGCTTCGGCTCGCGACCGACAAATCAGATATCGTCTGTCCTTTCATTCTATCACATACGAAGCAATGAACCAAATGAGTCAAGCGGGAAAATCCATTCCCGATCGGGTATTTTATCGGGCGAAGAACCCATTTCGGGTGCACAGCGCCCCTTCTTTACCCGTTCGGAATCGGAACAAAGATCCCGGGGCTCTCGCCCGCGTCACCGATACGACGGAACGCCACCTTGTAGACGCGCTCCAGAAGTTCCGGAATCAGAACATCGACGGTCGACCCGTGCGCGGCGACACGGCCTTGCTGAAGGACGATAATCCGGTCGCAATACATCGCGGCCAGATTGATGTCGTGAAGAACGCAAACGATCGTTTTGCCTTCCTCCCGATTGAACCTCCGGAGCATGTCCATGACCGATAACTGGTGGAAAATATCCAGATTCGAGACGGGCTCGTCCAGAAAAAGCCAGGGGCATGCCTGCGCGACGGCTCGGGCGAGAAGAACCCTTTGGGCTTCCCCGCCGCTTAGGACGGACATCGGGGAATCGGCGAGCTCTTCGACGCCGGTTGCTTTCATCGCCGAAAACACCGCCGCCCGATCCTCCTGCTCCGGATAGCCGAAGAGACGCAGGTGGGGATTTCGGCCCATCATCACGGTCTCTTCGACCGAAAAGGACACGCCTTCTTCGATCTTTTGCGGAACATAGGAAAACAGCCTTGCGATCTCCCGGCGCCGATAAGAAGACAGGTCCGTGCCATTGATCGTCACTCGCCCCTCCTCCGCCCGTATAAGGCGAAGAAGATGTCGAAGGAGCGTGGTTTTTCCCGAGCCGTTCGGTCCGATGATGCCATAGAAATGACCTTTTTCAAGTTCGCAATCCAACCGGTCCATAACCGGCGGGCGCTTCGGATCCGGGTGCCAGAATAGTTTTTCGACCGTCAGGCGCTCGGGCACCGCCGCGAACATTTCTCTTCTGTTCATATGCCGGCCCCCTTCCCGCGGGCTCTCCACAGCAGAAACAGGAAAAACGGAGCGCCGATAATGGCCGTGATCGCGCCGACCGGGATCTCGGCGGGCGCCGCGAGGGTCCGTGCGAGCGTGTCACAGAGGATCATGAATATTGCCCCGGCCAAACACGACAGCGGGATCAAGCGCCGGCTTCGCGAGCCGGTAAGGAGCCGGATCATGTGCGGGACGATCAGTCCGACAAACCCGATGATCCCGCTCACACAAACGCTCGCGGCGACCGCGAGGGACGAAAGAATAATCATTCTTCTTCTTAATTTTTGCGCGTCGATGCCCAGACTTTCGGCGGAATCGTCTCCGGTCGCAAGCACGTCGAGCGAAAAGAACGACGGAAGAATCAATAGGAGCACTCCGGCAACAAAAACAAACAGAAACCCGACCTTCAGGTACGACGCGGCCGAAAAACTGCCCAGCATCCACAGATAGACCATTTCAAGCCGGTCTCTTTGCATGACCATGATCAGAGTGATCGCCGAAGTCAGAAGCGAACTGACGGCGATACCCGAAAGCAGGATCCCGACGACCGACCCTTTCCCGCCGCCGAAGGAAATACGCCAGACAATCAGGATCGTCAACAGCGCGCCGACAAAGGCAAAGGCCGCGATCCCGCCGATTCCGAGAACCGAAAAGCTCATACCCAAGGCGATCGCGACGGCGGCGCCGAACGCCGCGCCCGAGGATATACCCAGCACCTGAGGGTCGGCCATAGGATTGCGGAGCACGCCCTGAAGAACCGCCCCGGACATCGCCAAACCACAGCCGACCAAACCGGAAAGAAGCACGCGGGGAAGACGGATCAGCAGAACGATCGTGAAATCCGTCTCAGACACGTTCGAAACATCAACGAGTCTTCCGATACCCGGAATCCGCGACAGGAGGATAGAGAGGCTGTCGACCGCACCGATATCCGCCGCGCCGACTGAGGAGGCCGCGATAACAAGGACGATCAGACCGAACGCAAGCGCAAGAAATATCGGGACCGGCGAACGCGTTTTCATAATCGGATCACTCGTTTCCGTCGTTTGCGTTATTGCCCGGCGTTTCTTCCGGGTAAAAAAGCGAGACAAGAAGCTCGATGCCTTCCGCGTTTCGATACCCCTGACGTTCCAAAAGATCCGAATCGACGCCGTACACGCGCCCGTTCCGGACCGCCGACAAACCGCTGTAGGGCTCCGCGGCGATAAAATCCGCGAGCATGTACTGATTGACCAAAATGATGTCCGGGTCCGCTTCGATCAGTTTTTCGACCGAAAATGACCACCCGACGACGTCCGAAGCGATGTTGTCGCCGCCGGCCTTTTCGATCAGCCGGTGAACAAAGGTATCTCCGCCGGCCGTGTAGTCGCCGTACTCGCCGAAAGATACGGCGTAATAAACGGAAGGCCGGTCTTTTCCCTGAACGGACGAGACCGCATTTTGAATGCGCTCATCCATATCCCGCACCCGTTCCTCGGCTTGTTCGTTACGGTTGACGATCCCGCCAACCGCCCGGATCATGTTCTGAACGCCGCCGATGTCATATTCCTCGTGAAAAACCACAACCGTGATCCCCAAGTCCGTCAGGGCATCGTATGAACTCTCGGTAAAAATCGACGAGGCAATGACAAGGTCGGGCTCCAACGCGACAATCGCCTCGACGCTCGGCACGTCGATCGCTCCGACCGACTCAATCTCCGATACCTGCCCGGGGTAATTGCAGTAATCGGTGCGCCCGACGACCTTTTCGCCCGCGCCCAGCTCGAAAAGGAGTTCGGTAATATTCGGGGCGCAGGATACGATGCGATCGGGTTCCGACCGGATCTCCGCCTTGTTATTATATGAGTCGACGACCGTGAACGGGTAAACCGTTCCGGTATCCGGTGCGATCCCGGTCGTTTCGGTCACCGGAGTCGTCATCTCCGTCATTTCCGTCGTCGCGGCCGCGGTCACGGTCGTTTCCGGAATACTTCCTTTTTCGCGCGGCGCGCAGGAACAAAGGCACAGCAAAAGAAGAGCCGCGCAAGCCGGGGAAAGGATCTTTCGTTTATTCAAGGGATACTCCTTCTCTTCCGCCCCGCCCTCCGCGGGTCAAAAGAAAAACATACTCGTCGGCAGGTCTCCTGGCTCGTGATCTTCCGAAGCGCCGCGCCTTCTCGTGCGGCCGGATCAATCCGGCTCTCCGATGGCGTATTGCGGGCTTCATCCCACTTACAGTAGCGGGGGCTGCCGCGGTCTTGCACCGCGTTCCCTATTCTCCTCATACGAGGCACCGACGGCTAAAGGGCGAACGGACCTGAACGGTCACGACTACCCATGAACATACTATAACGGACGGGTGAAATTTTCAAGGCGACACGATTTACAAGCCCGAACCTCAGTCCTTTGGGGACAGCAAATCCATGCGGATCAGTTCGCCGCCGATCCCGCGCGCCTCGGCGTCGTCGTGCGTCACGACAATGAGCGTCTTACCGGCCGTATGCTCGCGGACATATCGGATGACATCGCTTTTTCGCTCCGTATCCAAGCCCTTAAACGGCTCGTCAAAGAAGAGCACGTCACTGCCGGCAAGGATCGCGCGAACGACCGCGACGCGCCGGCGCATCCCGCCGCTCAGCTCGCGGACGGGCAGGTTCAGACTCTCTTCAAGTCCGATGTCCGACAGGTGCCGTATGATCTCTTCCCGGCGCACGGAAGAAGGGCACGCCAACCGGATGTTCGCGATCGCGCTGAAGTTCTCGCACAGGCGATCCTCTTGAAAAACCGCGCTCCTGCTTTGCGGCACACCCTCTACGCTTCCGGAATCGGGCGTGATCAGGCCCGCGAGGATGAACAGAAGTGTCGTTTTCCCGCAACCGGAAGGCCCCATGATGCAGGTCGTCCCGCCCTTTTTGAAGACGGCGGAAAATGCCTCGATGACGCGCTTTTCCCCGAATTTCTTACTTATATTTCTGACGGTAATATCCGTCACCCCTGCTCTATGCGCGTGTACGCGAGCTTGATCACGGTATCCGAATCGACCGTTGGCGCGGCCGCTGCCCTTCTCCATGCGCGTATACGCGAGCTTGATCAATCGGACGAACAGCTTTTCGAAAAGAATGCTCAGGAGCACGACGACCGCAGTCCACGCGAACAGATCGGCCGAGCTGAAATAGACCTTGGCCTCGTACAGGCGCTCGCCGATCGAGCCCGTCGGGATCCCGATGACCTCGGCGGCGACGCCCGCCTTCCACGAAAGCCCGATCGCGATGCCGCATGCCGACAAAAGATACGTCTTCAGATGCGGAATGTGGATGTAAAACAGCCTGCGCGCGCGGCTTATGCCGAAAACCTTTGCCATCTCGAGAAGTTTCGGATCGGTGCTTCGGATGCCGTGCAGGACATTGGTATAAATGATCGGCAGGGCCATCAGAAAAGCGATGAAGACAGAAAGCCCCCTTGAGCCGAGCCAGATCAGGCTCAGAATGACAAAGGAGGCGACCGGCGTCGCTTTGACCGCGGCCATATAGGGCCACAGAAGAGTCTCGACCAAGCGAACGTTTCCGGCGATCACCGCCAGGATCGAGCCGAGCACAAGCGCCAGAATGAATCCCAACGTAATCCGAAGGAGCGAAAAAGCGACAGCGCCCCAAAAATCCGCGGTACCGACAAGTTCGGAAAGCCGGATTGCGACATCGACCGGAGACACCAGCAGAAGTTTTTGAGCAAGAAGCATCGCCAGCCCCTGCCACAAAAAAACAGCAAGCGCCGCGGCCGCGAGTTTCGTTAAAGCGCCGTTAAGCCTTGAAGTAGAAGGCGTCGTCGGGGAGCTTTCCGCCGACTGATTTGGGGTTCTGCGCAAAAAGGACATTCAGATAGCCCTCCATGGCCGTCTGCATCTCTTGGCCGTCTATGTATGTAATATTACAATACGGAAGAGCCTTTTCGGCGACCGCCGCCTTAAAAATATCGAATTTCTCGATCCACGCGGCCGCTTCGGCAACATTTCCGTTCACATATTCGGTGGATGCCTTGTATTCCTTAAGGAAGGTCTTGACCGCGTCCGGGTTTTTTTCGATAAAATCCTTGCGCGCAACCATGACGCCCGTGACCATCAGACTGCCGTTATCAAGGTCCGTCCAGGCCTGATTCAGGTCGATCGCGACCCGCAGTTCCGGCAGGGCTCCCTTGGCGACAAACACATACGGCTGAGGAAGCATCGCCACGCCGCTCCCGGTCTCGCTCAAAAGGGCGACGATCTCGGTCGCCTCGGATTTCCACTCGATCGCCAGGTCCTTATCCGGATCAATGCCGTTTTGCGTAAGAAGGTAACGGAGCGCGTATTCCGGCGAGGATCCCTTGCCCGTCGCAAAAAGGGTCTTGCCCTTGAGATCCGCAACGGACTGAACCGTATCGCCGAGCTCCGTGATATAGATGACACCGAGTGTGTTGATCGCAAGGATTTGAAGCGCGCCTTCGGTGTTGTTATAGAGAACCGAAGCGAGGTTTGCCGGAACGGCGGCCATATCCAGTTCGCCGCCGATTAATTTCGGGGTCACTTCGTCCGCCGTGGCGTACACGGAAAATTCGTATTCGTTCCCGGTCTTTCCCGAAGCGTCATCCTCCATCAGTTTGACCATGCCCATGGACGTCGGGCCCTTCAATCCGGCAATGCGGATTGTCGCGGACTCCTTCTTATTGCCGGTTCCGGCGCACCCCGTGACCGGGGAAAGGGCCAGGATCATAATCAGAAGAACACTCAAAAACTTTTTCATCGCTTTTCCTTTCGGGCGGCCATATCCCGGCCTTTGTGCGTCTGTCGGTTTACCTTCGAAAATCCGACCTTCGTAAACCAACAATTCACTTCCCATGTTTTGAAGTCATTATAACAAGAGAATGATTGAAAATACTTTTATCCTGTCTGGGCATTTGCACAAATCCGATCCGCTTCGCGCGTTTTTTGCTGATCGGAATCTTGCCCGATCGTCCGGCCGGGTCTATGATGAGTGTATGGAAAATTTGAGGTCGGCGGATCCGCGATACCGGTCAAACGGGCTGCGTCATCAAAGAAGGGTTATAAAGTGGCAATTTTTAATAAGGATCTGATCACATGCGACTCGTCGGGAATTCTCGGTTCGAAGCATTGCCCGGTCTGCGACAAGGAATCGGTCTGGATTTTGTGTGTAGCCCGGCACTGGTT
This sequence comes from uncultured Oscillospiraceae bacterium, assembly GCA_964499575.1. GTDB lineage: Bacteria > Bacillota > Clostridia > Saccharofermentanales > Saccharofermentanaceae > JAAYCT01. The sequence goes on from CAZCLK010000034.1 coordinate 9,052, forward strand.
CTCTTTCATGACGATCGGTCTCGTTCCGTTCAAAAAGGAGTATCTCGCGGCCTGCTCGGAGTGTAAACAGGGACTTCCGATGTCCAAGGCGACCTTCGACGTTCTCAAGATGAAACTCAATTGCGGAGATACCATCGGGCGTATCGAGGACGCGATCCGTTTTCCAGATAAAAGCGCTCTTCAGATCCGCGAGATCCTGAAGTCCGAGTCCGAAGAGCGGGAAATACTCCGGGAAATTGAAGATCTGGAGCGCGAGGAACTTGAGCGGATTCGCGCCGCCGAAGAAGAGACGCGAAAACACCTTTCAGCGCTCGAGGCGGAAATGGCCGGGGACGAGGATAAGCAGAAACCGGAGAAGACGAACAACCCGACTGACGAATAAAAAGCTTTACGGCGTGGATTCAAGACTACTGTTTAGAAAACAAATCGTTGCATTATTGCAAAACTTCGACTATATTAATATTAAATATTGAATTGGTCGAGAGGATTTCCTTTATGTACATACCCAGACATGCCGAAAAAATAATCGATACTCTTTCGAAAATGTTCGGAGCGGTTCTTGTCGCAGGGCCGAGGCAAGTCGGGAAAACAACTCTCCTGGAAGAAAAAATGAGTTCTGTCGGATATGTCTCATTGGATGATCCGATCGTCCTTTCCGCGGCAATTGAACAGAGCGGAACATTTTTCAAAGATAATCCCCCTCCGGTTTTCGTCGATGAAATTCAAAAGGCTCCGGCACTTTTCCCGCAGATCAAGCTGATCCTTGACAGCAGTCGCCGAAAAGGACAGTTCTTCATGTGCGGTTCTCAACAGTTTCATATGATGAAGAATGTCACAGAATCTCTCGCGGGGCGATTGGGACTTTTGACACTTCTTGGCTTCTCATTAAGGGAAATGTATAGAGTTCGTTTCGATCGTCCATTTATTCCGACGGATGATTATTTCAACACGCGAAAAGGTGACTTGGCAAAAATTTCCTACGATGAGGTTTGGAAAACGATCCATCGGGGAAGTATGCCGGAACTATTCACCCATCCCGATTTTGACTGGCAATTGTATTATGCCGGTTATGTTCGTACCTACATTGATCGGGATGTAAGTGACTTAACGACGATCGGAGATAAAACGAAGTTTACACGCTTTATGACGGTAACGGCCGCTTCTTCCGGTCAACTCATCAACCTTGCCTCGATCGCACGCGATGTCGGTATCAGCCAGCCGACCGCGGACAGATGGCTCTCCATTCTTGTTGCTTCCAATCTTGTCTACCTTCTGAAACCATACTCAAACAATATCCACAAGCGCGCGATCAAGACCCCGAAACTCTATTTTCTCGACACGGGTCTTGCCGCTTATCTGACTCGATGGAATACTGCGGATGTATTAAAAAACGGAGCGATGGCCGGAGCTTTTTTCGAGAGTTTTGTCCTGTCGGAAATAATCAAAAGCTATTACAACACCGGGATTCTGGACCCCCCGCTATATTTTTATCGGGACAAGGATAAAAATGAAATCGATCTGATTATCGAGAATGACGGTGTCCTTTATCCGCTTGAAATCAAGAAACACGCCGATCCTCAAAGGCGCGATTTCGAAGCGTTTCGTTTTATAGAAAACATCCCCGGCGCCCATCGCGGACCGGGCGGGGTCATTTGTCTTTATGAGCAACTGATGACTATGAACTCGAAGGATCGGATCATACCCGTAAATTTTCTCTGAATCATGAGCAAAGTATAAAAAAACCGCCCCGGAAACGCTTGATCCGAAGCAGTCGATTAACTTTACTGGTGACCCGTAGGAGAATCGAACTCCTGTCTTCGCCGTGAAAGGGCGATGTCTTAACCGCTTGACCAACGGGCCGCTTGGTAGCGGCAGTGGGATTCGAACCTACGACCTACCGGGTATGAACCGGACGCTCTGGCCAACTGAGCTATGCCGCCATAACCCCAGTGCGCTTTAGACGCTAGACGATTTTAGCATCTGGGTATATCGTTGTCAAGAAATCCCGGCTGTTTTCGGGACGTTCTCGAAAATGTTTCCGGTCGCCGGATAATGCGGGTGATCTACTCCCTGAAAATAATCCCTTGCAAAAGTAAAATCTGTGGTACAATACATCTCGGTTCAGTATATGAACGAAGCATTAGATTGTTCGTAAACATTTCGGATGCA
>CAZCLK010000035.1:0-9913 GCA_964499575.1 uncultured Oscillospiraceae bacterium
TGGTGACCCTAAGGAGAATCGAACTCCTGATTCCGCCTTGAGAGGGCGGCGTCTTGACCGCTTGACCATAGGGCCGATATGCTGACGCAAAAGGAATGATAACACAGGAGCAATCGACTAGGCAAGGGATAAAACGAACAAATTGTTAAATTTGATCGTTCCGCGGGCGTGGAGTATTCGCTCGCCGGTTTTATGATAAACTGGGTTTAGGAAAAGAACATATTTTCGGATTATGTTGAGGATGTAATTCAAATGATGCAAAATATCGAAATCAGAGGGGCCCGGGAACATAACCTTAAGAATATTGATATCGACATTCCCAGAGAGAAACTCGTCGTTTTAACCGGCCTGTCCGGCTCGGGAAAATCGTCGCTGGCTTTCGATACGATTTACGCCGAAGGCCAAAGGCGATATGTTGAATCCCTTTCCTCCTACGCCCGGCAGTTTCTGGGTCAGATGGAGAAGCCCGATATCGACCGGATCGACGGTTTGTCGCCCGCAATCTCCATCGATCAGAAGACTACCAGCAAGAATCCGAGATCGACGGTCGGTACCGTGACCGAAATCTACGACTATCTTCGTCTGCTCTATGCGAGAGTCGGAACGCCGCACTGCCCGGAATGCGGCAAAGAAATCAGTTCGCAGTCGGTCGATCAGATCGTCGATACACTGCTTCGGTATCCCGACGGAACGCGGGTCGTTCTCATGGCTCCCGTTGTGAGGGGCAGAAAGGGCGAATACGCGAAGCTTTTCGAGGAATTGAGAAAGGCTGGATACGCGCGCGTCCGGGTAGACGGCGATATATTTGAGCTGGACGAAGATATTGTACTGGATAAGAATAAGAAACATTCGGTTGAGGTGGTGGTTGACAGGGTCATCATCCGGCGCGATATTCACGGCCGATTGGCCGATTCGGTCGAGGGGACCGTCTCGGTATCGGACGGGCTCCTTCAGATTTCGGCTCAGATTCCCGGTGAGGAAAACGAGTTCGGCGACATCATTTACAAAGAAGAAGAAATCTTGTTTTCGCAGAAATATGCATGCCCGGATTGCGGGATCGGGTTTGAAGAACTGAACCCGAGAATGTTTTCATTCAATAATCCTTTCGGAGCGTGTCGCGACTGCTCGGGCATCGGATCACACTCGTATGTTGACCCTTATCTTTGCGTTTCCGACCCGGGAAAATCGATCAATGAAGGTGCTATTCGAACCGCCGGATGGAATTTTGACGACGATAACAGTTGGGGACGGGCGTTTATTGTGGCGCTGTCCAATCGATATTCGTTCTCTCTCGATATGCCGTGGGAGCGCCTGCCTCAGAGGATTCGTGACATCATCCTTTTCGGAAATGACGGCGAGGTCCTGTCCGTCGATACACGGAACAGCAAGTATTCGCGCGGCGTCGAATACAAGTCGAGCTGGCAGGGCATCGTTCCCAGTTTGGAGCGGCGGTACCGGGAGACCGGGTCGGATGATATGAAGGAATACTATGAGCAGTTTATGAATATCGCACCCTGCCCGACATGCAAAGGCGCAAGGCTGAATAATAAAAGCCTTGCGGTCACCATCGGAAACTTAAATATCTATGAATTGACCTGTCTTCAGATTCGAAAATGCCTGAAGGTCCTCGAAAACACTGAATTTTCCGAGCGTCAGCGCGCGATTGCGGAACCGATCCTCAAGGAAATACGCGCGCGCCTCGGATTTCTGCTGGATGTCGGACTGGACTACCTGTCGCTCAGCCGTTCATCGGCAACTCTTTCCGGCGGAGAGTCACAGCGTATTCGTCTGGCAACTCAGATCGGGTCGGGACTGATGGGCGTCCTCTATATTCTGGACGAGCCGTCGATCGGACTTCACCAACGCGATAACGCCAAGCTCCTCCGGACGCTCAAGCGTCTCAGAGACCTCGGAAACACCGTTTTGGTTGTCGAGCACGACGAGGAGACAATGCGGGAAGCCGACTGCGTGATCGATCTCGGACCCGGAGCCGGCGAACACGGGGGAGAACTGGTTGCCATAGGCTCTTTGGACGATATTATGCGGACCGAAAAATCAATAACGGGCCAGTATCTGAGCGGTAAAAAATTCATCCCCCTCCCCGAGATCCGGCGAGTACCAAACGGTCATTACCTGACGGTACATAAGGCGCGCGAAAACAACCTTCAGAGCATCGATGTCCGTATTCCTCTCGGTTTGATGACCTGTATCACCGGAGTGTCCGGATCCGGTAAGAGCTCTTTAGTCAACGGAATCATCCTGAAAAAGCTCGCGGCGGACTTGAACGGAGCCAAGCGGCAGTTCGGATCGTTCGAATCGATGGAGGGACTTGAATATCTGGACAAGGTCATCGCGATCGACCAATCTCCGATCGGCAGAACGCCGCGCTCGAACCCGGCAACGTACACCGGATGTTTCGACCTGATACGGGACCTGTTTGCAGGGAGCCGGGACGCGCGGGCACGCGGTTATCTCAAAGGCCGATTCAGCTTCAATGTCAAAGGCGGTCGTTGCGAGTCATGCGGCGGGGACGGGGTCAACCGGATTGAGATGCACTTTCTTCCGGATGTCTTCGTTACATGCGATGTCTGTAAGGGAAGGCGTTACAACCGGGAAACGCTGGAAGTCAAGTACAAGGGCAAAAATATCGCCGATGTGCTGGAAATGACTGTCGATGAGGGACTGGAGTTTTTTTCGAGCATACCGAGGATACGCAGAAAACTGGAAACGCTATCCGAAGTGGGCATGGGGTATATCCGGTTGGGGCAACCTTCGACGCAGTTGTCCGGAGGAGAGGCACAGCGTGTCAAACTCGCGACCGAATTGTCCAAAAGAAGCACCGGCAGAACGTTTTACATTCTGGACGAACCGACGACGGGACTGCACATCGCCGATGTCCATAAGCTTGTTGACATTTTGCAAAGACTGACCGAAAATGGTAATACTGTTTTGGTAATCGAACACAATCTCGACGTCATCAAGACGGCCGATTATATAATTGATTTAGGTCCGGAGGGCGGAGATAAGGGCGGAAACGTCGTTGCTCTGGGCACCCCGGAAGAGGTCGCGTCCAACCCGATATCATATACCGGACAGTATTTGGCTCCGCTCCTTGAGAAAGCCCGTCATTACGGGCCCAGGCATGATTCGGAGATCAAGCAATTCAAGGCGGTGGTCGAGAAGGAAAAACTCGAGATTGCAACCTCAGTGAAGCCGCGAAGAAACAGAAAAATGAGAGAGACAAAGGATATTTAGATGACAAAATGTATTATCTGCAAGAAGAATGTAGCCGTGGTATTTACGACCCGGATCGAGAACGGTAAGCGGATCAGTGAAGGGTTGTGCCTGAAATGTGCCTACCAGACCGGTATCGGAGGGATTGACGAGATGTTCGCCAAGTCCGGTATCAACGAGAAAAATATCGATCGGGTATCCGAGCGGCTGAACAATTTAATGTCGGGAGTCGAAGGAACTCAGCCCGAGGACATTTTCAAGATGCTTTTAAGCTCCGACGGAATATTGCCGGAAGCAGATGCTGAAGGCAGGGAGGAATTTTCCGGTGACGACGCGGAAGAGACGGACACCAATCTCGGTTTTCTTGAGATCGGCGGTCAGGAGATGGGCGGATCATTTGACATGAGTGACGAAGCCTTTCCCGAGGAAAATTCCGACGAATCATCCGAAGGCCTTCCGGACACCGATCGAAAAAAAGAAGCGATCGAACGTATACGCAGAGCCGGTGATCGAAGAAGAGAGCCCAAACTTCGTTTTCTTGATCAGTTCGGAACAAATCTGACCCTCAAGGCCAAAGAGGGCAAGATTGACCGGATCATCGGCCGTGAGAAGGAACTCGAGCGCGTAATCCAGATCCTCAATCGCCGTTCCAAAAATAATCCCGCGATTCTCGGTGCTCCGGGCGTCGGGAAGACGGCGATCGCGGAAGGTCTTGCCGTGCGTATCGCCGAAGGAAATGTCCCGGCGAAGCTTCTGGATATGTCGGTTTATCTTCTCGACATGACCGCCATGGTGGCCGGAACTCAGTTTCGCGGTCAATTTGAGAGCCGGATGAAAGGTGTCGTGGAAGACGCCAAGAAGAGCGAAAACGTAATCCTGGTCATTGATGAGCTGCACAACATCATGGGCGCGGGGGATGCGGAAGGTGCGATGAACGCTGCCAATATCCTGAAGCCGGCTCTGGCTAAGGGTGAGATTCGCGTTATCGGTTCGACCACTTTGGACGAGTACCGCCGTTTTATTGAGAAGGATTCCGCGCTGGAACGCCGTTTCCAGAAAGTGATTGTCGAAGAGCCGAGCATCGAGGAAAGTATTGAGATATTGAAGGGCATCCGGGACTATTATGAAAAACACCACCATGTTTCCTACTCGGACGAAGTCATTGAGTACGCCGTACGGGCTTCAGCGCGTTATATCATGGATCGTTTTCTGCCGGACAAAGCGATTGACCTGCTCGACGAGTCCGGGTCCAGAGCAAACCTTCGGGAAGTGCGTCTTGTTAAGCACAAATCACTGACGAAGCAAAGGGCTGAGATGGAGAAAGTCCTTTCCGAGATTGAACAGAAGATCGAAGAATCCGCACCGCAGATCATTGAACAGGAAGGTCTGTATGAGAAGCAGGCGGAGACAAAGGCGCACCTGCTTCGTTTGGAGCAGGAACTCGGATCCCTCGAGAGCGAGATGGTTCCGACGATCATCTCCGATGAGGATATTTCCGCAGTCATCGAAATGTGGACGGGAATCCCCGTCAAACGCATTTCCGAGACGGAGTCGGAGAAACTGATGAAGCTCGAGGAGCGTCTTCATATGCGTGTCATCGGTCAGAACGATGCGGTGAGCGCTCTGGCGCGCGCGATACGTCGCAACCGCTCCGGATTCGGCAAGAAACATAAGCCGGCGTCTTTTATTTTTGTCGGCCCGACCGGCGTCGGCAAGACGGAACTCGTCAAAGCGGTCGCAGAGGCGATGTTCGCACGCGAGGATGCGCTGATCCGCATGGATATGTCCGAGTTCATGGAAGCGCATACGGTCAGTAAACTGATCGGATCGCCTCCCGGATACGTCGGGTACGATGATGGCGGTCAACTGACCGAGCGTGTTCGCAGGAAGCCGTATTCGGTAATCCTTTTCGATGAGATTGAGAAGGCACACCCGGACGTGTTCAATCTTCTCCTTCAGATCCTCGATGACGGACGACTGACAGACAGCCACGGTCGTCTGATCAACTTCGAAAACACCATTGTCGTGATGACGTCCAACGCCGGAACGACTTTGAAATCGAACGGCTTCGGTTTCGGAGCGGAAGGGCACGTCGCCATGGAGAACAGAGTCCAGACCGTGCTGAAGGATATGTTCCGCCCCGAGTTTTTGAACCGCGTCGATGAGATTATCGTTTTCCATGAACTTACCCGGGAAGAGATCCGTCAAATCGTGGATTTGATGCTCCGGGATCTTTCGGCGCAATTGACGGATAAGGGCGTCGGGCTTATGGTTTCGGAGAAGGCCAAGGACGCACTGGCCGCAGAGGGATATGATGTCAAGTACGGAGCCAGACCCCTTCGTAAGACGATACAGCGTCGTCTGGAAGACCCGCTCTCGGATATGTTCCTTACCTCGCGGCTGGATAGAATCCGTGAAGTGGTCATTGACCATAACGGCGAGAAGTATACCTTTGCGCTGAAAGAAGAGGAATAAGGTACGCAGAATCATGAAAAAACCCGGCAGGATCCGCTCCCGCCGGTTTTTTTTGTAACTTCGAATTCGGAAACGATACGTTCCCGTCTTATGAGCGGTAGCTTCCGTTTATTTTCACGTAATCATACGAAAAATCACAGGTCCACATCCGGTCGGAGTACGAGCCGGAATTGAGTTGTATTCGGATCAGAATATCTTTGCCGGAAAGAATCCGCTTTGCTTCGGATTCATCGAAATCCAGCGCGCAACCGTTTTTGCAGACCTGAAGCGATCCGAAATATATATCCGTCCGATCAGGATCGAAACGAGCGCCGGAATAGCCGGCGGCCGTCAGAACACGACCCCAGTTCGCGTCCTCTCCGAAAATCGCCGTCTTGAACAGCGGTGACCGGCAAACGCTCCGGACGATCCGAAGCGCATCCTCTTCGGTGGGGGCGCCTTCAACGAAAACCTCGATCCGCTTGGTCGCACCTTCACCGTCGGCGGCGATCATTCGGGCGAGATCTTTTACCACTCCTTCAAGCGCTTGCGCAAACAGTGAATACGCTTGCGTTTCCGGTCTGATTTCCAGACCGGACATCCCGTTCGCCATCATCAGAATCGTATCGCAGACCGATGTGTCTCCGTCGACGGAAACGCGGTTGATTGTATGCTTGACCGCCTGTCGCAACAGATTATCCAGGCATACGGCATCGATTTCGGCATCCGTTGTGATGATTCCGATCAATGTAGCCAAATCCGGATGAATCATCCCGGATCCCTTGGCCATTGCGGATATTATGACTGTTTTCCCGTCAATCTCGAGGATTGCGGAGGCTTCTTTCGGGACAAGATCCGTTGTCATAATAGCGCGCATGGCATTATGCGCCGATGCTTCGTCGGCGGACAGCGTCCGGCTTAGTTCGGCAATGCCTGAAATCATCTTATCCACTTGAAGCCGTTTTCCGATCACCCCGGTTGAGCAGGTGAGTATTTCTTCGGGGAGCGCGCCCACGACACGAGCCGCCTCCGAAGCCACCCGGTCGGCATCCGTCTCGCCCGAAGGACCGACACAAGCATTCGCGCTGACGCTGTTGATCAGTACTCCGCGGCAGGAGCCGAACTGTGTTACCAAACGACTGGTACGCGTAAGCGAATGTCCTTTTACAATATTTTTCGTGTAAACGCCCGCAACGGCTGCGGGCTTCTCCGAAACGACCATGGCCAGGTCGGGTTTCCCGTCCTTTTTCATGCCGCAATGAACACCGGCGGCCAGATATCCCTTCGGCATTGTGATGTAAGAAGATTGATTTGTCATATGCACCCTCGTAAAAAGTATTGAACGAAAGCGTATTATACACCTTTTGTCGCGATTTATCATTCCGATTGACCGAAAATACGATATAATCAAGAAGGCTGGGAAAGCCGGGGAGGTTTGTTACATATGTGGACATGTTCTGAAATTCGTCAGGCGGCGAGAAACCGGATCCGCTTATCGCTTTGGCCGGTGATCCTGGTCACGTTTATTTACTCCGCACTTTTATCGGTATTGCCGCTTTTTAATGCCGTGATCTCGATGACGGTGCAATGGCCGTGGTTAACCGGCGCCATAAGTATCGAGGAAATGGTTCCGATTACTTCGGCCGTTAACTCGACTTCTTCGTTAATCAATCTGGCACAGGTCGTATTGGTTTTCCTGATCTTCAACCCTATGTACGTAGGTTATATCCGATATTTGGGATCGATCCGGGGAGAATCGCAGGATGTCGGAAGCGACATTAAGGGCTTATTCTGGGCTTTTCGCGAGAACCGTTACGGAGGAGTGGTATCCGGAACGTCATGGAAACAGTTATGGATGATGATATGGAGTTGGGCCGCTTCTGCAATCATTATCGTCCCGGCGATGATCATGTTTGTGTTCTTGATCGTTCAATTTATATCCGGTATTTCGGGCGATCGAGGCTACAACGATTATTTTCGTTTTTTCTCCCAAGGCGCCCCGGAAAATGTATTAGTATGGGTATTGATGTTCTTCGGATTTTTCCTGGTTGCCGGCATCGGTGTCTGGATCATCCTTATGAATCGATTCTATGCATATCTGTTTACGGAGTTTGTCCTGGCCGAGCGAACGGATCTGTCCTATAAGGCTGCGTTGGATCTGAGCAAGCAAATGACTCAGGGTTTAAAGATGAAACTGTTTTTGCTGGAGCTGTCTTTTATCGGCTGGCATTTATTGAGCGTGCTGACGTTGTACCTTCTGCAGTTATGGATTATGCCGTACCGGATATCCGCGTTTCAAGAGGTTTACGAACGCAGAAAGCAGGAAATGGGTATCCTCATGTATCCGCAGGCCGCGGAGCCACAGCAGGCGGTTATACCGAACGGGGACGGGGCAAGGGGATGAGTCGAGACAATCACTACGATGTAGTAATAATCGGAGCGGGGATTGCCGGGATTTTCGCGGCCTATGAATTGATGATCAACGATCCGAAATTAAGGGTCGTTCTGATCGAACAGGGACAACCGGTATCCAAACGAACCTGTCCGATCATCAAGGGCGCGACGGACAGTTGCATCGGCTGCAGTCCCTGTGCGATTATGCGCGGGTTCGGCGGAGCCGGAGCGTTTTCGGACGGAAAGTTTAATTTCACGACCCAGTTCGGAGGATGGCTCAACGAGTATATACCGGACCGTGAATTGATGCGCCTGATCGAGTATGTGGACGGAGTCAACGTCAAATTCGGGGCGACGACGGATATTTTTTCGACGGATACTCCCGAGGCGAACGCGATTCGCAGAAAGGCGATTGCGTTTGATCTTCATTTGATGGATGCCAAATGCAAGCACCTCGGTACCGAGCGGAACAGGGACCTCCTGGCGACCCAATTCGATTGGCTCGGAAAGCGGCTCGACGTTCTGTGCGAAACGAAGGTCGAAGAGATTACGGTCAACGGCGACGGAAGTTTTGTGTTGGAGACGACCCAAGGAGCTTTTCAATGCGAATATTTGATCGCGGCGCCCGGTCGTTCCGGGGCCGAGTGGTTTTCGAAACAGTGTCAGAAACTGAAGCTGGTCATGATCAATAACCAGGTTGACCTGGGCTTGCGCGTCGAGCTCCCGGCGATCGTTTTCAAGGAGATCACCGACGCGATGTACGAGGCGAAGCTTCTTTACCGCACCGCACGGTATAAAGATGTCGTCCGTACGTTCTGCATGAATCCGTACGGTTATGTCGTCACGGAGAACACGGACGGCATCATTACGGTCAACGGTCACAGTTATACGGATCCTTCGATGCGAAGCGATAACACGAATTTCGCCCTTCTGGTGAGCAACCGGTTCACAACGCCGTTTAATGAACCGTATCAGTACGGCAAAAGAATTGCGTCTCTTTCGAACATGCTCGGCGGGGGAATCATGCTCCAGCGTTTCGGGGACCTGATGGACGGCAGAAGGACCAATGCGCACCGCCTGCCGCAGGGCTTTGTCAAACCGACGCTCAACGCGACGCCCGGCGACCTGTCGCTCGTTCTGCCGAAGCGTCATATGGACAATATCATCGAGATGATCCAGGTTCTGGATAAACTTGCGCCCGGCACGGCCAACCAGGATACGCTCCTGTACGGCGTGGAGGTCAAATTCTATAGCGCCCGCATCAGTTTGACCAATGAACTCGAGACCATGATTCCGAATTTTTTCGCGATCGGAGACGGAGCGGGGATCACGCGCGGATTGTCTCAGGCCGGAGCCAGCGGAGTTCATGCCGCCCGCGCGGTTTTGAAGCGAAAAGCAATATTTCCGAAGCCCGGATGATGTCTGCTTCTCCGTCATTCCCGAACACGGCGGATGTCTGAATCTCCGTCACTCTCGAACATGGCTGATGTTGACATTTCCGTCCTCCGCACATATAATTTCATTCGTGCCATTAACCGGCACGACACGGTGGGATTAGTTCAGCTGGTTAGAGCGCTAGTTTGTGGCACTAGAGATCGTGGGTTCGAATCCCATATCCCACCCCAACCATCCCCTTCAAGCGGGGGCCCGGCTCAGTTATCCTGTTCCCGCATCCGATGGGGTGTAGCCAAGCGGTAAGGCACGGGACTTTGACTCCCGCATGCGTAGGTTCAAATCCTGCCACCCCAGCCAAACGGTTCACTAGCTCAGTTGGTAGAGCACCTGACTTTTAATCAGGGGGTCCGGAGTTCGAACCTCCGGTGAGCCACCA
>CAZCLK010000036.1:0-8846 GCA_964499575.1 uncultured Oscillospiraceae bacterium
CCTTCACCGGGAGTTACCCGGCACCCTTGTCCTGCGGAGCCCGGACTTTCCTCGTGTGCGTCCTTTCGAAACTGCACCCGCGATCGTCCGGCTTACTCGGAAAACATCACCATCATAAACAAATGGCCGCCGGTTGTCCACACAATCCGGCTGTTCAAAAAATATTCCCCTGCTCGATGCCGACCGGTAAATCAGGGAATTCCCCGTGAAGAATGGTTTTCAGATATTTGAGTATCACCCGCTCCGATGCATCATGCCCGGTGACGATGACGCGCACGTCGGATTCATTGAGTAAAACCATCAGATGATGTTTCATCTCTCCGGTGATCACAATGTCGACCGAAGACCGGAGTATTTCCGGAACAAGCGCTTCGTCAAACGATCCCGCGCAGAGGCAGACATTATGAATTGCACCGTCACGGGCGCTGTTCAGTAAGACGCCCGAGCTCTTGAGCTCCTCTTTTACCCTGCCGGAAAAGTCGAAATAATGAAGAGGCTTTTCACTTCTGCATAAAAGTCCGAACGAACCCTCCTCAATGGCTCCGACGATATTTAATCCGAGTGTATGCGCCAGCGCGTGATTGACACTGAAGTCTGCGCGATCCAGATTGGTGTGCGCCGAAAAAACTGAAATATTTCCGCGAAGGAGGCGCGCAATCAGACCGCCCCGCGTTGTCCCCGTATCGATCGAAAAGCACGGTGAAAAAAATAACGGGTGGTGCGTGATGATCAGATTCGCGCCGATGTCCGCACAAAGACGGATCGCCGCGGAAGTGACATCCAGCGATAGCACGACACCTTGAACCCCGGACTCATCGCTTCCGACCATCAGTCCGACATGATCCCATGCTTCCGCCCGATCGCGCGGCGCCGTTTCGTCCATCAAACGAATGATATCCTTCATCGTTACGGGTTGATTCATAGATCGGTCCTCCCTTCCTCGCTCAAGAGTTTCTTTGCAAATATTATGACCGGAAGCAGTTCGGGACGGCCGAGCCGCTGTTTTTCGAGAGAACGAATCTTACCTTCCAAATAGCGAACTGTCCCTTGCGGTTTTTTCCTGATAATGTAAGGGCCGAGAATCCTCTGCTCCGGGCTGAGCGGATGCGGTTCGCCCGTATAGCGACAGCCGATGATTATGTATGTCCTTCCCCGATCAAAGCAAATTTTCTCAAAAGCGACGAAGAACAGATGATCCGACAGGAATGCTCTGAGTTCCTCCTCCGAACGCTGGGGCTGAAGAAGAAAGAGCGTGCCTTCGGGAAAAGATCCTCCGTGATCGGAAATGGCCTTTGTGAGGATTCGTACCATCTCCAGTCCTCCGAGTCCCGCGATCACGACGACGTCATCCTGATCCAGCGCGATATCGCTTACGCCGTCGCAGCAAAACACCGCGGACTGATCCGAAAAACCCTTCCGGGCAAGATATTCACGGGTTCTTTGCGCCGGTGCGCGATGAATATCGGTACAGACAACCGTACGGGAACGCTTTGTTTCCAATACGTAGGCGGATAACAATCCGTGGTCGGAACCGACATCAATCAGCCGCCGGCACAAGGGTATTTCTTCCGCGATGCACCGGAGGCGATCGGGTATCTTCGTCGGTATCACATCTTCCTCCGTCCGTCCATCAGTTGGAAAGCTCACGGATTTGCTCGCGTAAAAACTTCAGATAATTATTCACCTCGCGAAAAGCATCAACGGACGCTTCCCGGTCCGGTCCTTCGGCCATACCGTCGATTTGAACCGCAAGGTATTTTTTTCTTCGCGTGTACACTTGCTCACGAACCCGATACAGGTAATCCAAAACGAGTCTTGAGAGCTTTTTGGGGTCACGTACGTCTTTTATTTTCATCAGTATCCCCGAGAAAACATCCCGGGCCGGACGTCCATTTAGCTCTTTATCTTCCGACCGTTCGAGAAGTTTGGCGGCTCCCCCGACGCCCTTGTACAATTCGGCAATCATTCCGGCCGCGATCTCCCGCATCGTACCGGCCGAAAAATCAGTCGGGATCGGTTTATCGGGCATATCCCGAAAAATTTCCGGGTTTTCGCAAAGGAAGCACAATAGGAGGATTTCCTGGTGTGTGGCGCGATTGGTCTCGTCCGCCGGGACTGCGGAAATCTGTTCTTTGATCGCGCGAAGCGGCTCGACCGAGCCCCTTGATGATTCGTTATCCTCCGCACGCTTGGCTTCCGACATGACACTTGAAACCGACACCTTCAGAATATTGGCGACCGTTCCTGCCGCCCGCTCGCGTAATACCGCATTCGATTCCCAGGACAGGTATTCGCACGCAAGCGACTGAAATGTACGTGCGTCGAACCTTCCGTCGACGACACTTTGGGCTTGTGCCGCCTCAACCAGATAATCCAATACCGGCAGGGCATCAGAGACCACTTTTCGAAAAGCTTCGGATCCGTGCTCCCGAATATACTGGTCCGGGTCCTTTCCTTCCAAAACGCGTCCGACGGACAGCTTTGCGTTCATACCGGACGGACGGTTCAGTCTGGTCATCAGATTTTTAAGGCTCCGGATCGCGGCGTTTCGGCCGGCATTGTCCGAATCAAAGAAAAGGACGATCTCCTCCGCGTAGCGGGAAGCAAGCGACAGCTGGCGATCGGTAAGCGCCGTTCCGAGGGATGCCACGGCATTCGTTACACCGGCCTGATGCATGGATATAACGTCCATATAACCCTCGACGATGATCAAAGACTTCTCCTTCGAGGTTTTGGCGAAATTGAGGGCGTAAAGGATTCGTTGCTTTGAATAGACCTCCGTCTCGGGAGAGTTGATATACTTCGGTGTGCCGTCTGTCAGTATTCTTCCGCCGAACGCAACGATCTTGCCCATCGGGTCAAAGATCGGAAACATCAGCCGCCCGCGAAAAAGATCGATCAACCCACCCTTTTTGCTCTTTGTGAAAAGCCCGCATTTTTGAAGTATCTCGTCTCGAACGCCTTTTTGGCGCATCCATCGATACAGGCCCTCCCATTCGTCCGGAGCGTAGCCCAAGCCGAACTTCTTTGCGGTTTGCGGTGTGATTTTTCGCTTTTCAAGGTATTCGACGGCGATCCTGCCGCGCTCCGAATGCAGAGAAGCGTAAAAATAGCGGGCGGCCTCCAATAGCGCGTCGCGAATTTCATCCCGCTCGACCGACAATTTTTTAAGCGCGTCATCTTCGGGTTCCGGAAGCGTTATTTTCGCGCGTTCCGCCAATAACCGAAGCGCCTCCATAAAGGACAACTTCTCGACTTCCATGATGAATTGAATCACGTTGCCGCCCTTGTGACAGCCGAAGCAATAATAGATTTGCTTGCTGACGGAAACCGAGAACGACGGGGTGTCCTCGGAATGGAAGGGACAAAGTGCGAACTGATTCTGTCCGCTTGTTTTGGTAAAACGAACGTACTGTCCGACCACGGAAACGATGTCGTTCCCGGAAATGATATCTTCGATGATATTCTCGGGTATTCCGCCGGAATGACCTGCCATGGCTGACCTCATGATCTCAAGTTGCCGTTACAGCAATTGCGTATTGTTAATGAACAGCTCAAATTTCAATTTCAGATGGTTTGCCGCATTTCGGCAGAGTTTCATCCGTTCCAGGAAAATTTCAAAATAATCCATCACCGGACTGATTTCGGTATCGATCTCAATATTGAGCCGCGCCCGATCGCCGACCACCTCAAGGGTCGATAGTGTAGCCGCATAATTTACGCGGTCGTGGATATCAAAGGTCTCGTGCCGCTTGTTTCTGACGCGACTTCGATGCACGTCCGCTTTGTCCGAAAGGATTAAAGCGGCCGCTATTTTACTGACGGGAACCCCTTCGCCTTCGTCATGATTCGCAATCGCCATCATGATTGTTGCGGCGTCTGCATAAGACATTCCCTTCCTGACGAGCATATCGTACGCCATGATGGCTCCCGACAAAGCGTGATTGTTTCGACTCACGGCATTACCGATATCGTGAAGATATCCGGCAATCCGTCCGAGTTCGATCGTGTGCTCATCCTCTCCGAGAATTTCTAAAATCTCGCCGCACTTATTGGAAACCAGTCGGCAATGACGAAAGGTATGTTCTGTATAGCCCAAAGAATCCATCTGAATACCGGCGGCCTGAAGCAGTGTTTTTACTTCTTCACTTCTCTGGATTTCTTTGATGGTCAGCTCTTCCGCCATATTATCCGCCCCGCTTTTCCGTTGTACGTGTGATTAAATTGTATCACATCCCGCGGTCATGCTTCATACAGGCGAGCCATATGGAGCACTCTAATCTTTTTTTCGTGAGCGCACAGCCGATCTTGTACTCTTCATCGAGAGAACCGCTTGAAAAGTATCGATTCGCGGCGCATCCGCCGCCGCAATGGTACCGCGCGAAACACTGCACGCACTCCGGGCGATCCGGCATCAGCCGCTCGAAAAACATCCGGCGGACATCGGGATCCAGAATATCTTCTATGGATTTTTCGGGCTTCATGTTTCCGTCCGCATCAATGATCCGGTCGATATCCGCCACGTTTCCCATCAGAAATTTCTGCTCGCCGACAAACTGATGGCAGGGATAAATATCGCCTTCGGGAGTAACCGCAACATATTCGGATCCGACCCCGCAACCCTTCAGGCGTTTATATACACAAGGACCGCCCTCAAAATCCATTCGGAAGTGGAAAAAATGAACCGGGCGGTCGGAATTTCGTCCGGCGTCGATATACCCGGCCAGTTTTTCGTATTCTTTATTAATAGATTCAATGTCTTCTTCGCGAATATCATACCCGGCGCCGGGCGCAGATACGACCGGTTCCATGGAAATATGGCGCGCATGCAACCGGTCCGCAATATGCCGCACGTCCTCCGAAAAATCCAGATTATGGCGCGTGAATGTTCCGCGCACATAGTACTCGCGAAACGTTGAATCGTCCTTTTCGCGCGCCTCAATAAAATCGATAATATGATCACGGATCGGCTCATACGTTGGCTTTCCGCCGATCCCGGGACGCATCTTATTGTGGATCTCCGGCCGGCCGTCGATGCTGAGGACGCAGTTTTTCATATGTTGGTTGATGAACGCGGTTTTCTCCGGATCCAGAAGCAGCGCATTGGTCGTGATCGTGATCCGGATATCCTTACCGGTTTGTACGGACCTTTGTTCGCAATACTTTGTAAGCTCAACGACGACCGGCCAGTTCAGGAGCGGCTCACCGCCGAAAAAATCAATATCCAAATTATGTCTCTTCCCGGAAGATGCAATTAGAAAATCAATCGCTTTCTTACCGGTTTCAACAGACAACATCGAGCGCTTATGCGTTCCGTAATCGCCGGTTCCGGCAAAACAGTACCGGCAACGCATATTACAGTCGTGACAGATATGCAGACACATTGCTTTAATGATCGGGCCGTCCGGATAAAGCGTCCGGTAATCCGCCCGAACAGCCGGGGCGAATAATGAACGTTCACGGATCATTGTATCAAAAGAATCACAGATCTCACTGATTTCCGCATATGCGAAGCCTGTAAGATCGGACATCTTCCTCAAATCATCGGATCCGGGTCTGTTCCCGTCCCGGTCCCGATACATTTCTAAAACGCGAAAAGCCGCCGTGTCCAGATCATATATTGAAGAGCACTCCGAATCATACGCGATTCGTTTGCCCTTCATTTCAAATAAATAAACCAATAACGTGCCTCCTGACCGTAAAATAAAAATAATGAAGACGAAACGAGCCGCCTTCACTATTCTGTTGTTGAGATGAAGTCCTTATCGTCAGCGGTCGGCTTCACAAGGCTGATTGGCGACAGTACAACTGGTCTTGCAGGCTGACTGACAGGATGTCTGACATTCGCCGCAGGTTTTTCCCGAGCAAGGGACTTTCACACCGGCTTGATGGACCACTTTGATATGTTTCATATTCCAAAACCTCCGTTAAAATGATACGAACGGCCTGATTATCAGGTCGCGGTGTCTCTCTTGGTCACCGTGCTGATGGCCGTCTTCCGAAACGTAATCATGGTGTTTGCGACACTTGTTGTAATGGTTACTTCCTCATCGCGAATGTTCGCGATGGTTCCGACGACGCCTCCGATGGTAACGATCTTATCGCCGACCACCATCTTGTCCACTTGTTCCCTCAGTTCCTTCTCCCGTTTTCTCTGCGGGCGGATCGTTATAAAATACATCACCAACATAACGACGCCGAGCATAAGGAGCATCGGCAACATATCGGTAAGGCTTCCTCCCGATTGCGTATCGGTCACGGCAAGAAAATACTGCATGTGTTATCCTCCGAGTTGAATTTCACTGATTATACCGAGAATGCAATTGATTTTACCACTCCTGCACGGGATAAAGCAAGTTATTCCGGTATACATCGCGAAAACGCAAAACATCTTCTTCCCGGTATATTTCCGGGAGGAAAACCATGCACCGCTCCTGAGCCGTCCGGTGCTCTTCATCCGGTGCTCCGATGCAATTATAACGATGAATCGTGAAGCAACTAAAAAATTGAGGAATAGCCGAATTTTTCGAAAAACTCGTCACGGAAATCCAGAAGGCGATCCTCCCGGATGGCTTGCCGTACATCCTCCATTAATTTCAAAAGGAAATGAAGATTATGCCACGAGCAGAGCCTTAATCCGAACATCTCCCTGGCTTTCAGAAGGTGCCGGATATAGGCTCGGGTAAAGTTTTTGCATGCGTAGCAGTCGCAGTCCTCTTCGATCGGGAAATACTGTCTCGCGCATGTCGCGTCGCGTACGATCAAGCGGCCTTTTCGCGTCAGCACCGTGCCGTTTCTGCCGATCCGGGTCGGAAGGACGCAGTCAAACATGTCGATCCCCCGTATGGATCCTTCGATCAAATAGTCCGGGGTTCCGACTCCCATGAGATATCTGGGTTTATCGGACGGCATATGCGGGACCGTTTCTTCGAGCATGCGCGCCATCACCGCACCGGGTTCCCCGACCGAAAGGCCGCCGATCGCGTATCCGGGAAGATCGAAGGCAACGATCTCCCTGGCGCTTTGAACGCGTAAATCCGGATATACGCCCCCCTGAATAATTCCGAAAAGCGCTTGATGCGAAGGATTCTGATGTGTCTTGATACAACGTTCGAGCCAACGGGTCGTCCGCCCCGCCGCCGCCTTCGCATACTCGTGCGGGCACGGAAACGGCGCGCACTCGTCAAAGGCCATCATAATATCCGAGCCCAGATCGTTCTGAACCTCAATGGACTTTTCCGGCGTCAGCAGGTGTGCGGACCCGTCGATATGCGACTTGAAAAAGACGCCCTCTTCCTTGATATTTTTTGGCAGTGCGAGCGAAAAAACCTGAAAACCGCCGCTGTCGGTCAGAATCGCGTTCTTCCAATTCATGAATCGGTGAAGCCCGCCCGCCTCACGAACAATATCACTGCCCGGCCTCATCCAAAGGTGATACGTGTTCGAAAGAATAATCTTTGCGCCCATCTGCTCGAGTTCATCGGGAGACATGCCCTTCACGGTCGCCTGCGTACCGACGGGCATGAATTCCGGCGTCATGAATGAACCGTGCGGGGTGTGTACCCGCCCGAGCCGGGCACCGGACTGTTTACACGTGTGAATCAGTTCATATCGAACCGGCGTTCCGCCGTCGGGCTTTGTGCTCATGTTTTATCCTCGTTGATTTTTTTATTTGCGTGTTAAGTACATTGCGTCACCAAAGCTGAAAAAACGGTATTTTTGCTCAATCGCCTCCTGATAGGCGCGAAGAACATTTTCTTTTCCCGCAAACGCGGAAACAAGCATAATCAGGGTCGATTCGGGCAGGTGAAAATTCGTGATCATCGCATCGACAACGCCGAATCGGAAGCCCGGATATATGAAAATGTCGGTCCATCCGGAGCACGGGCTCATCGTCGGGTCAGACCGAAACACCGACTCAAGCGTTCGACAGCATGTGGTCCCGACGGCGACGATTCTTCCGCCGCGAGCGCGTGTCTCTTTTATTTTAAGCGCGGCTTCGCGCGGAAGATCAAACCATTCCGTATGCATAATATGCTCCGAGATATCCTCGCATTTGACCGGTCGAAAAGTTCCGAGTCCGACATGCAGGGTCAACTCTGCGATGTCGATCCCTCTTGACCGGATACGCCCGAAAATCTCTTCGGTGAAGTGAAGACCGGCGGTCGGGGCGGCCGAGGAACCGGGGGATACCGCATATACAGTCTGATACCTCTCCGGGTCGTCGTTTTGTTCGTGAATATAGGGCGGAAGCGGAACAGTGCCGGCCTCAGTAAGTACTTGCTCCCACGTCCCCTCAAAAATAAAGCGAATGATACGGTTTCCGTTATCGAGCACCTCGGCAACCTCGGCCTCGAGCCGACCCGGAAGAAATACCAGACGGTTTCCCGTCCGAACCTTTTTCCCGGGACGAGCCAGGGTTTCCCAGCAAAACAGATCGATTCTCTTAAGAAGAAGGATTTCGATCACTTTTCCGGTATCCGCGCGTACGCCCATCAAACGGGCCGGTATGACCCTTGTATTGTTGATCACCAGCAAATCTCCCGGGAGAAGAATCTCCGGAAGTTCGCGGAAGCGACGGTGGGCTATTACGCCCGTCGGCCCGTCCAGCGCTAAAAGTCTGGATGCGGATCGCTCGCGAAGCGGATGCTGCGCGATCAATTCTTCGGGAAGATGGTAAAAGAAATCGCTTGTTCTCATGAGAAACCATTATATTACACAATTGACGCTGAAGTATAGTAAATGCTATGATTTCCTCGTATTCAATCACACAGTTGCCCGTCACGGGAGAAAAGACTGACTATATGAAGTCAAGTGGTAAATGAGAAAAAAGTAGCGTAGACGCT
>CAZCLK010000037.1:0-8590 GCA_964499575.1 uncultured Oscillospiraceae bacterium
CGTTTTTGATTAATGATTACCGACTAAACGAAGCATTTCGGCGATTTAGTCGGTAATCGAGCGGCGCACGGTCTCGTTTTTGATTAATGATTACCGACTAAACGAAACATTTCGGCGATTTAGTCGGTATTCGAGCGGCACGCGGTCTCGTTTTTGATTAATGATTACCGACTAAACGGAGCATTCCGGCGATTTAGTCGGTATTTCCTCGCCGTCACGCAATTGCAGTCTCCATCCCCCATACATTCCTGTCGAATCCGGTTCGATTCACATTTCAAAACGCTGCAAAGAGAATACTACTATTCAGAGCAGGTTCTTTGTGCTCTTTTTCAATCCAGTAGTGAGATTCTTGAACATTTACCGCGTTGTCTCGGGTTCAGACCCATGATCAATCTGCTTAGAAAAAAAAGCTGCCTCATTCGACTTGGTTACAAGTCTTATGAGACAGCCCCTTCAGTTTTTCGCATCTCAATGCTTCAGTGATTGAATTCGGTATTCCGATTATTCCGCAGCCGATCCGGAAGTCACAATCCGCTGTGTTTCGCGGGCAATCGCCAGTTCCTCGTTCGTCGGGATCAGCAGGATCCTCGCCGTCGAGCCGGGCGCGGAAAGGTCCGCCCGGACTCCGCGAAGTCCCTTGTTCTTCGTCTCGTCGATTTGAAGACCCATAAATTCAAGTTCGGCAACGCTGTCGCGCCGGATATTCCAGTTGTTCTCGCCGATCCCCGCCGTGAACACCACCGCGTCGATGCCGCCCATGGCGGCCGCGTAGGAGCCGATGTACTTGCGGCACTGGTAGCAGAACATATCCATCGCAAGCCGCGCACGGTCATTCCCGTGCTCCGCGGCATCCTCCAGGTCGCGAAAATCCGAGGATACCCCGGATACTCCGAGGACTCCCGATTTCTTGTTCATGACGCTGTTGATGCCCTTCATGTCCAGACCTTCCTTTTCCATCAGGAAGGTGACGATCGCCGGGTCAACATCGCCGCAGCGCGTCCCCATGCAAATACCCGCCAGAGGCGTCAGACCCATCGAGGTGTCTATGCACTTTCCGAACTGTACGGCGGCAATTGACGATCCGTTGCCCAAGTGGCAGGTGACAATCCGGAGTTCCTCAAGGGGACGACCGAGCATCTCGGCGGCACATTCCGCGACATAGCGGTGCGATGTCCCGTGAAAGCCGTACCGGCGGATGCGGTATTCGTCATAGTATTCATACGGGAGGGCATACATATACGCTCTCGGCTTCATCGTCTGATGAAAAGCGGTATCGAAAACGGCGACCTGCGGGACGCCCGGCATCGCCGCTTCGCAGGCTTCGATCCCCGTCAGATTCGGCGGATTGTGAAGCGGGGCCAAAGGGATACAGACTCGGATCGCCGCCTTGACCGAAGGCGTGATCAGTGCCGAGCCGGAGAATTTTTCGCCGCCGTGAACGACCCGGTGCCCGACTGCGTCGATCTCCATCATGGAGTGGATCACGCCGTACTTCGGACCGGTCAACATCGCCAGCACCTGCTCCATCGCCTCTTTGTGATCCGGCAGGTCGATGTCTACGGAGACCTTCTCCTCACCGTTGCGAATGTGCACGATGGAGGAGTCGTCCAGACCGATCCGCTCCGCGCTCCCTTTGGCAAGCACCTCGCCGGTTGTTGATTCGAAAAACTGATACTTCAGGGAAGAGCTTCCCGCATTGATGACCAAAACCTTCATTTTTACATCTCCCGTTCACGCCTCGGCGTGTTGATTTGGGGCGGCCGGACAGCCGTCTCATCCTTTTATAAAAGCGTGTCCTCAGTCCATCGCCTGGACGGCGGTAATGGCGGCGACACCGACGATATCGTCCGCGGAGCATCCGCGCGACAGGTCGTTGACCGGCTTACTGATGCCCTGCGTGATCGGTCCGTACGCCTCGGCCTTTGCCAGACGCTGGACGAGCTTATACGCGATGTTTCCGGAGTTAAGGTCCGGGAAAATCAGCACATTTGCCTTGCCGGCCACAGGACTTCCCTTCGCCTTGCTCGCGCCGACATGCGGCACCAGCGCCGCGTCGACCTGAAGTTCGCCGTCGAGCACGAGTTCCGGCGCTTTTTCCTTCGCGAGGCGCGTCGCCTCGATGACCTTCTCCGTAAGAATCGAATTTGCGGAACCATACGTCGAATACGAAAGCATCGCGATCACGGGGTCCTTGTCCGTCAGTTGACGGAAGGTTTTGGCCGAGGAAATCGCGATCTCGGAGAGCTGATCCGCGTCGGGATTCTCCACAAGCCCCGAATCCGCGAAAAGAAACGTGCCGTCGGCGCCGTACTCACAATCGGGGACGACCATCATGAAAAGGCCCGACACGAGCTTGGTGCCCGGCGCGGTCTTAAGGATTTGCAAAGAAGGCCGTAGGGTATCCGAGGTGCTGTGGATCGCGCCGGCGACCATGCCGTCCGCGACGCCCATTTTGACGAGCATCACGCCCAGATACATCTCGTCGCGCATCAGTCTGAGGCCCTCCGCGCGCGCCGCTTCCAGACTCGGGAACTTCGCTTGGCGCAGTTGCGCAAAATATTCCGCATACTCGATATACTCCGGATAATTTTCCGGATCAATAAAAACAGCCCCGGAAATATCGAGATCCCCGGCGCTGCTGATCAGTTGTTCTTTGTTCCCCAGAAGAATGACCTTTACGATCTTTCCGGCCATTAGCTTTGCCGCCGCCTCGATCGTCCTTGGGTCTTTTGCTTCGGGAAGGACTATGGTCTTGTTGGCCGTCTTGGCCTTGGAAATGATCGATTCAATGAACGTCATTGGATTAACCTTCTTTCGTATCGTAGTATATATTTCCTATATAGGATATTGTCCGCAGACAGTATATAAAATAAACCGGTTTCCGACAATGGAAAAGGGCGATAAATATCGAATCTTTAAGACTGTTTACAGCTTGTTTTCAAGCTTTGAGCGGCATCGTCCGGGTCGAAACGTTTTGCACCCCTCCGTGCGCGCGCCAGGCAGATGACGGGCGACCCGTGGCTTCCCCGCGGGCTAAGGGGTCATGCTATCCGGTCATTGCGATTACGGATGCGACCCGTGGCTTCCCCGCGCGCTAAGCGGTCATCGCAAGCAACAGGGAAAGATTGTCCGCGGCGGTCGTCATGTTCCTGCGCTCTGACGCTTTTCGAAAAATCATATTGCGCGCCGGGCTGGTATCCAGCGTCGCCAGGCTTCTGGAGACTCTGGCCAGCGTGCGCACATAAAGATCATAGTCGCCCTCCGCTACGGCGATGCCGAGAATCAGCCCGTACGCCTCCGTCGCCTCGACGTCCGATGCGGCGATTCCGTTGATGATATCGTACTGCGTATAGATATAGCCCAGGTTAAAAATCTGTTCGCGGATCCACGATAGCGACGCGGCCGGCAACGCTCCGACCTCGGAAAGGTGAAGCATCGTCCGAAGCGAAGAAACAGCATCCACCCGCGCTTCCGCACCGGTAGAATATACATAATCGCCGCCTTCTTCGGAATAGGCCAGCGCGAAAAGCGGTACGTCCTCGGAGATCTGTCCTTCGCGTACGATCCGCAGCGCGTCCTCAAACATCGGTTCATAGGATGCGTCCGCGTTCGCCAGGATCTCCAGCGCGCGAAGATCGAGCGCGCACAACTTCATCGCCCGGAATGTTTCGGGTTCGACCGCCATCTCTTTCTTGAATTCTTCGTAATCGGTCAGCCCGACGATCCAATCGGACCTCGTATCGGGAACGACGACATGATCATTATAAAAGCCGCTCTGCGGCGAATAGATGACGTTCGCGAGCGTCTGAATCCGCTCCCACTCCGGGACACCGCCCCAGCGGCCGGTGTACTCCAAAAGTGCCCGAAGATAGGCGCACTCCGCCTCAAGCGACGTGCCGGTCACCCGGTCCGCAGGCTCCAGCTCGGGCGCGTACGCTTCCGTCGGAGCCTTGCCCCGAAGTCCCTCGATTTCCTCGATCGGACGGGTACCCAGAAGACCGCCGCTGTCGTCCGAAAAATCCCTTGCGATCGCGTCCGACAGTTGCTTTGCCGATTTTCGATCGCCCCGCGCGATATAAAGGCGCATCAAAAGCGCCTGGTCGGTAACATCGATATACGCCGACTGAGCGGGGGTCATGCTGTTCAATTGCCCCGGCAGAAGAAGCCATGAGAGGATATACGGGCTCGTTTCCGGATCCTTGATCATGATCTTTGTCATCCGGCTCCGCTGCAAATCGGGCCGGAATCCGCCCGCTTCGACAGCCGCCAGCATCTCCTCCGTCGGAACCGCGCGCGCAGCGTCGGGCTTGAGCCCCCGCACGAAAATCCGGTCGCGGAAGACAAAAAGCAGGACTCCAAAAGTCACAAGCAGCACCGCCGCCGCGATGATTGCGACGCGCAATCCGGTCCTTCCGGGATGTTCATCGGTAACCTTCATGTGACGACTTTCAAACCTACCATTTCCGAGCCGGTTTGTGTACAATAATATAAATCCGCCGGCCCCGATCTTTCGTTAGTATTTTAACACATCCCGGGGGTGGGAAAGGAATATAATCCACCATGAATGTCGTCGGAATCGTCGCGGAATACAATCCTTTTCATAACGGTCACGAGTACCAGTTGCGCCGGGCGCGCGAACTCTACGGCCCGGAAACGCCGATCGTCGCCGTGATGAGCGGCTGCTTTGTCCAGCGCGGAGAGCCCGCCGTCGCCGATAAGTGGGTGCGCGCGGAAGCGGCACTGCTGTGCGGCGTCGATCTGGTCATTGAAATCCCTTTCACCTTTGCCTGCGCTTCCGCGGAGCGGTTTGCGCGGGGCTCCGTTCACCTTTTGAACGCGACCGGAATCGTCACCGATCTGTATTTCGGTTCGGAGTGCGACGATCTGGCTCTTCTTTGCTGTGTCGCCGAAGAATACGACGAGGAGGATCCGATCTATGTCGCTTCGCTCCGCGAATATCTGCATGAGGGCAAGTCCTATGCCAAGGCCCGGGAGCTTGCGGTCGGCGATTATTTCAGAAGAAGCGGCCGCGAAGAATTGGCGGAGGCCTCCAGTAGGATCATGAGCATGCCCAACAGCATCCTTGCGCTGGAATATTTGATCGCCCTGAAAAAGAGCGGGTCGAAGATCCGTCCGACCGCACTTCGAAGAGAAGGCGCGGGCTATAACGAGTGCTCGATCGACTCGCCGTTCGCGAGCGCGACCGGAATCCGCAGTGCGATTGATCGCCGCGTGAGCGGCGGCGCTTTTCGAGTGGCCGACATCGCCGCGGACCTTCGGGGGAAAATGCCCGACGCGTCGCTTTCCCTCCTTCTCTCGTCGTGGCAGAAGGGTATCCGGCCGGTGACGCCGCACGATATGATCGGCGATCAGATCATGCGAATCCGATCTTCGGCTCCCGGGGATCTCGAAAAATACGCTTACATGAACGATAACCTCTCCCGGCGTCTCAGGAACGCCGTCGGCCGCTTGAGAGACACGGAGCCGGAGCAGCTACTTGAGGCATTCAAAGAGGAATCCGACACGAGGCGTTACGCGCCGACGCGTGTCTTCCGCGCGATGACCTCCTTACTGGTCGGTCAGACCGAAAAGGACCTGTCGGAACTTTCCGCGCCGGAATACTTGCGCGTCCTGGGATTTTCGGATCACGGAAGAAACCTCCTGCGGCAGATGCGCAAATCCGCCGTCCTGCCGATCATTGACAAGGCATCGGACTTCGCCGGATTCGGCGGAAGCCCGTCGTTTCGACGGATGGCGGAACTCGATCTCATCGGCGCGGATCTCTGGGGCCTCAAGGCCGGCCTTCGCTACGGAGACGAGTTTGAACGGACCGTGGTGCGCCTTTCCGCGAGCGAAACCAAAAAACGCCCGTAAGTATTTATTTCCGAAGAATGGAAAACGCGCTGTCTCATAACGAAGGATAACCATGCGGCGGTCATAAGGCCAACATTCCCGATGTTAGTATGAGCTTTTGAGGTTATTGCTTAGCGACAGCCGAAGCATGCGAAAATGTGAATTCGGGCTGAATGTTCGAGCCGCCGCCGGAAGAGGCTTCCGGCGAAAATATCCTACTAAAAGCTCTTCGCCGGCCGGTTTAGTAGCACTTTTCGCGCCGGCGGAAGGAGCGCTCCGCCAATATGAAACAATCCGGATGGATCTCCCAAATGCCGCCGGGCAGCATTATATTCGATCCGCATTTCCGACAGCCATTTGTTTGGATATAAAAAAGCTGCCTCATTCGACTTTGCTACAAGTCTTTTGAGACAGCCCCTTCGTGTTGATGGGTGGTTCGATCGGCCTGTGCGCCGAGGGGTTATCCCCGGATCGAATTTTTGCTTTGGAACGCACCGACCAAATACAAGACGGGCAAAGCAAGTCCGGACACCAGGTTGACCGGATTGAAATCTCCGCCGCTTACAACGGTCAATACATTACCGATCAGAGACGCTGCAACCGCGACAATACCGGCTATGATGCAGACGCTTGCCTTTTCGGGTTTTGCGGCGTTCATGACTCCGAGAACACCGGCAACCAGTGTGATGAGCGAGCCGACGATCGAAAGGATCAGAGCGACCTTCAGCATCTCTTCATTGACTTCCAGCCCCTTTTCCTCGGCGAGTTCGACGAATATTGAGAGGCCGACAACCGCGACGGCGCCGACAATCATGCCGATGATACCGCCGATGATCATCAAAATTCCGCAAATTTTCAGTAACTTATTCTCTCCCATTTCTGTACCCTCCCTCATTTTTTGGACCAAAACTCAAACATTGTTTCTACATTAACACAAAATTTTTAATGCTGTCTATCTTTATCTTCGAAAATTACATGCTTCCGTTCCGTCTTCCCGCACAGCCCGCCGCGGATCAAACCGATGCTGTGCCGTTCACGAGCGCGCCGGAATTTTTCGCGCAAAAAAAGACCGTCTCCACGGAGACGGTCCCGTTTCTTCTTCAACAAAAGCGGATTACTCTGCTAGCTTGGCGGCGTTCGCGGCCTTCGCCATGCGCGACTTACTGCGATCGGCGGCCTTCTTGTGAATCAAATTCTTCGCGGCGGCCTGGTCGAGAGCCTTCTGTGCGTTCTTGACCGAAACGTCGACTTGATCGGCCGACGCATCCGACGAGGCGACGGAGGCCTTCGCCTTCTTGATCACCGTGCGCAGCTCGCTCTTCATCATCTTGTTCTGTGCGTTCTTCTTCTCGCTGACACGCACGCGCTTCATTGCAGCTTTGTTGTTCGGCATACCCTTCACCTCCATCTTTTTTCTTACAGACTAAGAGATTCTAACATGATTTCGGGACCGATGCAATACTTCCGGCGAATGAATCGTCTATTTGTTGACCGCAAATCAGAGCGTCGCGAACCGACATTTTCGATCGCCCGTTCATTGACACGCAAAGCGCGGGAAATGATAATGATATAGAGGGTCATAAGGAGGACACGATGATGAAAACAAAGGTTATTTCTCTGGTGATTGCAGCAACGATGCTTCTGTTCCTGATCTCCGGATGCGCGGCCGCCGAGAAGGCGGCAGAAGTTGCCCGGGACGACTCCGGGGTCGCTCCGGAGTATGCAGATGAGAATAAAACGATTTCCGAAGAAGATTCCGGAAGCGCTTACGCGCCCGATCTGAACTCGGACGTTCCCCAGAATTCCGGCAAAAAGATCATCTACACCGCCAACATTGCCGTCGAGGTCGAAAGCGTCAAGGACGCCATGGAAACGATATCGTCCGCGGCGGCGGAACTCGGCGGATTCGTGGCCGGTTCGGATTACAGAAACGACAACCGGATCTCCGGCACCATTTCCGTACGGATACCGCCCGAAAAGCTCGGCGAGCTCAGCAGTCGGATCGGCGGGCTCGGAAAAATACTCAGTAACAACCTCACTTCCCAAGACGTCACGATGCAGTACGTCGACATCAGCTCCCGACTCGCGAATGCCGAAGCGCAGGAAGCGCAATTGCTCGAGATCATGGAGCGGGCGACCGAGATCGCGGACGTTCTGGCCATCCGCACCGAACTGAATACTGTTCAGCAGGAAATCGAGGTGTATAAAGGCCAGCTCCGTTATTTCGACAACATGGTGGACTTTTCGACCGTGACCGTATTCCTTTCAGAAATCTACGTCCCGAAGTCCCCCGAAGCGGAAGCCGACAAGGGTATTCTCGCCCGTTGGGATCTGGATTACATCGGAACGAATGTATCGAAAGGCTTTAAGAACAGCCTGACCTTCGTCGGCAATGCGCTCGGGTTCATCCTGATCCTTTTGAGCTACCTTCTGGTCCCGCTTCTTTTAATCGGCGCGATCGTTTTCGGCATTATCTTCATCACCAAGCGCATTAAGAAGCACTTCCGCAAGTCCCCGAAGCAGACCGCCCCGTACGGCTATACACCTCCGATAATACAATCTCCTCCGGTCGGACAGGTCTCCCATCCGGTTTCCTCCCCCACGAAGAAAGACGGTAAATAGTTGCTCTCTGGTTTTTACAAAACAGGGCTGTCTCAAAACGAAGGATAACCAAGCGGCGGGCATAAGGCGAACATTCCCGATGTGCGTATGCGCTTTTTGAGGCCAACGCTTAGCG
>CAZCLK010000038.1:0-7809 GCA_964499575.1 uncultured Oscillospiraceae bacterium
CTAAAGGCTCGTCTTTTGTCTTGCTTTTCTATTCAATTTTCAAGGTCCGTTGCGCATGCGTCTCCGAACGCGCTCATATATAATAGCATCGGCATCCGGCAGTGTCAATCACTTTTTGATCATCATGCGACTCGATTTCGGACGATCCGCAAAGTCTCGCAGAGGACGAAAAAAACGATTTCAACGCCGCCGAAATCGCTTGCCGGGTCATGATTTTATTATATTGTTCGACCTGTGTCAACGGGTCGAATCCCTTTTTAATGGCATTTGTTTATTGGGCGGCGGGCGGGTGTTTGTTACGGAGTTTTGGAGAAATGTTGGTAGTCCATTTCCGTTGCCCAATCGCCGCCCCATGTGAAGCCGTGTTCGATCAGAAGTTGATAGCATAAATCATCGTGATCAATGATGTAGGGGCAATCGACCGTCCGATCCACATAAGGAGCACCGCCCGGCGGGTCAACGATCGGTTCGCCGTCGAGTTCATATACCCAAGGATTATAAAGCGGATTTACGTCGATCGCCATGCCGAGTGCGTGACGGGAAAGAGAAGTTGTACCGACCACTCGCCTGAAATTGAAGCAAGATGTGTTATTGTCGGCCATGGACAGGTTGTCATCCGCCCCATACTCATCGACAAGGACCATCTTTTCGATCGCGTAATTGTTGATATACAGCTCATAAAAAATGTCGATAAAATCCTGCGTTATCTTCTTGTTC
This sequence comes from uncultured Oscillospiraceae bacterium, assembly GCA_964499575.1. Classification (GTDB taxonomy): domain Bacteria; phylum Bacillota; class Clostridia; order Saccharofermentanales; family Saccharofermentanaceae; genus JAAYCT01. The sequence goes on from CAZCLK010000038.1 coordinate 718, forward strand.
GCGACGAGCTCCCCGATTCGCGTCTGTCCGTCGAATCCTATGTGGAGTATACGGATATAGCGAAGATCCGATCGTTTGGTTGTGCAGTCGGCTTTGAATGAGTTTCCGTCCATGCGCGCGAAAATCGCGTCGGAAATCTCCTCGGCGTAGAAACAGTCGCGGATCTCCTGCTCGCTCCAGCCCGTGACATCAACGATCGAAAACGCCGAATACCCCGAGGTTTTCGCCTGAGCATAGGTTTCTGCGGACTCAGACGGCTCAGAGCTTGCGGCAGCCGTCTCTTTCGGCAATCGAATCTCGGTTGTTTGAGTTGTTTGCGTTGCTTGAGTCGTTTGAGTTGCTTGAGTTGCTTGAGTTATCTGAGTCACTTGAGTTGCCTGAGTCGTTTGTCCGGTCGTCACAGCAACCTCCTCGGTTATATTCTGCGCGGCCGCCGACCCCGTTTGTATCGAAGTGTCCGTCGCAGGTATCGTAATTCGGGGAGAATCTCCGGGATCTCCCGAACGGCATGCAGATCCGATTCCGGCAAACACAACCGCAAGAAGGAGCAAAACCAATCGAACATGCAACGGGAATCGTTTCACTTCAGGAACCTCAATAATGCGAGCCTCCGCCACCGAAGCCGCCTCCGCCGCCGCCTCCGCCGCCGCCGCCCGAAAAACCTCCGCCTCCGCCGCCCGAAAAGCCACCGCTTGAACCACTGCTGTGATAAGTGACCGATACCTTCTGACGTTCGAAAATATCTTCGTCTCCGGTGATCTCGGAGTTCTTTGCGTCATAATAGGTCTTATAGTTGACCGTAATCTTGGTTCTTTTCCTATGCGCCATAATCCATATCACCAGAGCAACGACCAGGAGCGGCCCGACAAAAAACGATACGTAAGTAAAAAGAAGGAGCCCGCTGCTGAAATTGTGCGCCTTGATCTCTTCGAGCGATTGCAGGACTGCTTTGGCATTCTCCCCTTCTCTAAGCAACGGAACCTGCCTGCCGGTAATGCCGGTACATTCGGCGTCTGTGATTGACGCCTTGGCGGTTCCGTACGTCGCGATGTAAAAATATCGATGGCTCGTGTCGTGAAGAATCAGAATCCCCGAATTGTCCCGGAACGTCTCAAATCCGGTCAGTTCCTTAAACTGATCCTGGGCATACCGCGCGGACTCGCTGTCGCTGTTGGGTGAATAACCGGAGCCTTTATCATCCGTTGTCACGACCATGACATTGATGTCCCGGTTTCGACTGATCGTCTTCATAACGGAAAGGAGTGCATCCTCCTCTTCGTCCGAGTAGAGATCCGCGTAATCGGCGATCTTGTAAACCTTGGGCGGCGGAACAGCCATCCAGATGTAGAAGGCCAACGCCGCGATCGCGCCGATAACCAGCAATCCGACGACGACGGCGGACAGCGCCGACAGCTCTGCGAAAATGCTGAGCTTACGTTTGGGCGTTTGACGATTATCGCTCATCAGAAAAACCCTCCCAGTATCAGTCCGCCGATCACCAGTTTGAATACCACTGCGGCGACGGGTAGAATAGCAAGTCCCAAAAGCAAAAGCTTCAAGCGGCTGATCGGATACTCGCCGGCGATCTTGCCGGTTTGTCCGTTCATCGCGAACGTGTACCTTTTCCCATGATAATTGTAGTTGAGAATCCAAACCGGCAACAATGCGTATTTAACGTCGGGCTTATAAAATCGGGACCGGTTCTGAATTTCCGTAACGGATCCGTAACCGCGAACCGAGTCTCTGAAGACGCGCTCGACATACGCGGTAACCTTTTTGCTTATTGTTTCCTCGAGCCGCTCTGCGGGAAGGTCATACCGATCCGCAAAAAAACCGGACAGGTAGAGCATGTCAAAATCCTTAAGCGCCCGGTAGTCGTAGGGAGCGATCATTTCCATCTGTTTGTCGTTGATATGTGTCGCACCGTCAAAGGGGATCTTGCTCCAACAAACCTTGCGTTTACGCTTGAGCTGATAATATTTGGTGGTCGTGGTCGTCTTATTTCCCGATGACGATGAACTGACCGTCGTCCCCCTGGCATCATAATCCATGTCGACGACGCTGTTGAAGAGCCAGAACGGGACGTAAAGCCCGGTCATTTTCTCGACATTTTCGCTCTTTACAAAATCGACCGGCGTAAATCGTCCGGCTTTGCACCATTTGAAAAAGCTGTCGATCGCGTTGTCCCGACCGTACTTAAAAGGCAGAACATAATCCGGTTTTCTCGCTTCGACCAGTCGCTCGGGAAGTATCGTCGGCGATCCGCAGAAGGCGCAAAACGTTGCCGAAGTGTTGTTGTCGGTAATAACCGCCGCACCGCAACTGCCGCATACATACTGTACCGATTCTTCTTCCGAGAAAAACTCATGTGTCGGGGTTTCTTCGGATCCGTCCGATCCCTGGTCGGGTCCGGAAGCCGTATCGTCGGCAGCGGGCGCCCCTTGAGCCGCCGTATCCGTAGCGGATGCCGCCGCGGCGTGGAGTTTCTCGTCCTTGGCCGCCTCCTCTTTCATGGCTTCCGAATTCAAATGGATCTCAGAAGCGACAATGTCCTCCGGCGAGATCTTTGCGCCGCAGAAGTTACAGGTCATCAACTGCTGATCCGCATCGAAAATCAGGCTCGCGGAACAATTCGGACACTTATACGATGTTGCCATGGCAAATCCTTTCGATTCGTTTTTCTATGAAGATTATACAATAAATCACAGAGAAATTATGCGCAAACTCATGTCCGGCCGAAACCTTTGCCGGGGTCATTCAGAGCATGCCTGCTCCGCCGCCGAAATGACTGTCGCCGCCTCCTTAATCGTCTTCACCGCCGCCGCCGATTCCCCTCATAAAGGATCTTAAAAAAAGAATCATTACCATCTCCGGGCGGGCTTTAAGCTTCTCCGAAACCGTTCGCTCAAAATTGTCCGTACCCTTCAAGCTCGTCAGGCTTCTCTGATCGAGATATGTATCGATATCGTCCTGTTCCTTCTTGCTCCGGTGACGATTTAGGACGGATCCAATGACAATAGCCGTGATCGCAATCGGAATAATAATAAACGACGCATAGGTCAATATCAGAAGCGGGCTTTCAAATTCATGATTGTCGATTTGTCTGAGCGTATTTGAAACGGCATCGGAATACAATTTCTCTTCCAAAAGATCTTGTTGACTCAGAATAATGCTCCGGCATTCTGCATCTGTGATGGATGTCCTGGCCGTTCCGAACGTAATGATATCGAAGTATCGATATTCTCCGTCCAAATCAAGCAGGATCAGAACGCCCGAATTATCACGGAATTTTTCAAAGTGAGCAAGTTTCGTGTAACGATCCTGCGCGTATCGGATGGACCCCGTTTCATCCTTTTTCATGTAATGCGTTCCCTTATCGCTCACGGTGACCACAATGACGCTGATTTCGTTTTCGCTTCGGATCGATTTCATCGCCTCGAGCAATTCCTGAGACTCCTCTTGGGTAAAAATCCCCGCTTCGTCTTCCAAACGGGCTTCTTTCGGCGGAGGAATGACCATCCAAACGGTCAGGGCTAAAGACACCAAGGTGAAAATGACCATGAGTCCGATGACTAAAGCGGACAGAGCACTGAATTCCGAAAATATACTGATTTTGTACGGATGATTTTTTCTTGCCATCAGAATAACCCCCCCAGCATAATGCCGCCGATCAGGAACCGAACCAATACGGCGGCAACCGGAAGAATAGCCAGCAGGAGGAGGAGAACTTTCAGAATGCTGATCGGATATTCACCCGCGATTTTCCCGGTTTGACCGTTCATGGCAAAATAATACGTTTTCCCGGTATATCTGTATGTCAGAAACCAAACGGGAATCATCGCGTATTTCATCCGGAAAGGATGGATCACGGAATCATCTTTGACGGATTCAAGACGCGCGTACTGAATTGTGGAATCAGAAATAATCCGGTCGATCGACGTTGCAAGCCTGTTCTTCAAATCGGGCTCCATTTTATGCCACGGCACATCGTAACGGTCCGCAAAGAAACCCGAAAGATATGCCATATCAAACCGGACGATCTTTTCATAACCATACGGAGCGATTTTTCTCATCGCTTCATCTTCGACATGACTCGCGGAATCATACGGAACCAGCTTCCAGGTGACCCTTCCTTTTCGTTGAATCGAATAGTAATCCGAGTCAATCACTTCAAAAGCGCCGGAATCTCCGTCTTCATAAGAAGAGACTTGCATGACCGCCGTTGCCTTCACGTCGATGTCGACATCCGCGCTAAAAAGCCAGAACGGTACGTATAAACCCGTTATCTTCTCTATGTTTTTGCTGTTCACAAAATCGATCGGAGTCAAACGCCCGGATCCGCACCACTTCAGAAATCTCCGAATCGCATTCTCCCTGTCGATTGCAAACGGGATAATGTAATCGGGTTTCCTCGCGTCGACCAGTCTTTCCCGAATAATCGTCGGAGATCCGCAAAAAGCACAGAACGTCGCTGTGGTATTCTTATCGGTAATCACGGCGGCTCCGCAGTTTCCGCATACAAATTGGGAGGAATCATCGTCGCTGAAAAATTCGGGCTCGGCTTCATCCGGGCTCGCCTCAGCCTCTTCCCGGGCATCTCTTTCTTCATGGGGCAATCCGGTAACATCCGCTTTCAATGCCTCGTCCCTTGCGTCTTCTCTGGACATCGCCTCAGAATCCAACTTTGAATATTCTTGAGTGACATCCTTCGGTGACAGCGCGGTACCGCAATGCGAACAGGTCATCTTCTGCTGATCCGCATCGAAAATCAGGTTGGCGGAGCAATTCGGACATTTGTAGGAGGTAGCCATAATCTATCCCTTCGAGATATGTTTTATTAGTGTTACATCAAAATTCGGCGCTGATGAATATGAGCGTTCGACCCCCAATATCTTCCATCTTTTTCTGTAATTGATAAACAGTTCCTGACCCGTTGCCCGATGTCTCTTAAAATAAAGGCAGGAGCTTGTGTAAAAGATCCATGAAGGAAAAAGCTAAATAAAAATCCTAATGGTCCGGATCTCCGTCGCTGTCGGGGTGCTCAGGCAGATCACCGATTGCACAGCCGCCCCCGAAACGAATTCCCCCACTCATCATCCCATTACCCGATAAACTACCGCCCCCTCTGAATCTGTACTCTCCGTCCAAAAACTCCGATTTCTTCGTGGTATCGATGATTTGCTGCGTTCTTTTATGTAACTGATCATATTCCTTGATCGTTTCAGACGAAACGGGTTCAATATAATCGATCCATTTGACGGCTGCCTTTTTCTTTCTCCGGTAAAAAAGAACAAACAGGATCACCGCGATCAGAAAAAGTGAAACACCGATACAAATGATATCCAACCAAAGAAGCGGACTTCCGAAAGCATTGCGTGTGAGAATACCCGCCTTTTCTGCAATATAATCCGAGTTTTCTGCGGACCGGATCAAATTGATATACAAAACAACAAATATTCCGGCAATGGCAAGTAGAAGTGTACCGATTACGGCGGTCCCGGCAAAATAGGCCGGGAATTTTTCTTTAACCGGCTTTCTGTTTTCAGTTTGCGCGCTCATCTTATAATCCTCCCAATATCCATTGGCCGATATATCTGAAGATGAAAGCAATCACCGGAAGGGAAACGATTCCGAGAAAGATGATTTTCCCGATGCTCACCGGTGGTTTTCCTGCGACTTTTCCGGTTTGTCCGTTCATGGCAAAGGTGTAATTCTTTCCTAAATATTTATAGTTAAGCATCCATACCGGAAAGAGCGTATACCGGCTGATCGGCTTATGATATACGGATTGATCGGCAATGTTTGAGATTTCGGAATATTGGCTTACAGTACTCTCAAAAAACGTCCTGCAATATTGATCGAGTCTCTTTTTAAGCTTTTCTTCCAGAGTCCCGGTCGACTCATCAAATTGGTCCGCCAGAAAACCCTCAAGATGTTTCATCTCAAACTTTTCAATCGCACTGTAGTCGAAGGGTTCGATGTCCTCCATCAACGCGTCGTCGACTGCTATGGCTCCGTCGAAGGGAATTTTCTCCCAGCGCGTCTTGTTTTTGCGAATGAGCTTATAGAATGAAGTTGTTTTCGTAATATGGCTGGATTTTCTTCCTCCGGAGTGAATATAGCTGACCGTGTTCGTCTCTGCCGAAATGTTCATGTCAACATCACAATCGAATAGCATAAACGGAACATAAAGACCCGTCATTTTCTCAACACGTGAGTCTTTCACGAGGCTGATCGGCGCAAAGCGACCGTTCTTGCACCACTTATAAAACGCCGAAACCGATTCGTCGCGACCGACCTTAAAAGGAATGACACCGTCCGGCTTTCTGAATTCATTCAGCCGCTCGGCCTTGATATGGGGCGAATCGCAGAAAACACAGAAATGAACCACAGTATCTTTATGCGCAATAAGAGCTGCACCGCATTTTTGACAAACATACTGTTGAGCATCCTCTCCGGCAAGAAAAGTGAAGTTCTCGTGCGCATCGACCGGGACCTCATTTTCACTGATCATAGCATGCCCTTTTGCAAATAAACTTTAGCTTTATTATAACATTGCTTATCTGAAGGAGGAAGACACGGAAAAACTCAGCGCGCGGTAAGTTTCCGTACGTTTAATTCCGGAAACGTGTTACAAAGAAAAGGGACCGTCTCAAACAATATACGCCCGGATTTTGGACAGAGGCTAAATGAAGGGTGCATGACTAAACTTGAATCCGGCCGAGGCTTCCTGAACTTCGAAAGACCGTCGCAGCATGAAATGACCGACAAAATGCCGGAAACACTCGGATTTGTCGATATTATTCCACTTTCGAGAGGGTCCGGAGCACTTTTCTCGAATTTGCCGGTATCCGCGCCGCCGCTCAAAAAGCCGAACGTACCGGCGCGCTCTCGTTTTTGATTAATGATTACCGACTAAACGAAGCATTCCGGCGATTTAGTCGGTATTCAAGCGGCGCGCGGTCTCGTTTTTGATTAATGATTACCGACTAAACGAAGCATTTCGGCGATTTAGTCGGTATTCAAGCGGCGCGCGATCTCGTTTTTGATTAATGATTACCGACTAAACGAAGCATTTCGGCGATTTAGTCG
>CAZCLK010000039.1:0-7313 GCA_964499575.1 uncultured Oscillospiraceae bacterium
ATAAACAAGAATAGGATATGACAGCAAAGAGCATAAAATACCTAACGAAAGAAGAAGTGATAAGGATAGTTGATGACAAAAATGGTGAGTTGTATAAAGTTTTCAACAAACTGATCCAGGATGTTGATGGATTAAAGAGTAGCCAGAAGAGGATAGAAAGAGCCTTGTTGGGTGATAAAGACTTCGAAGATATAGGTATTGCCAGAATGGTAAATGTGGCTTATGAACACGCCAGGAAGGTTGATGAATGTGATTTGGTAGGTAGAACGGAGAATGTAATCAAGCAATATGATAAATATACAGAGAATAATTACTGGAAGATCCTTGAGGGTATGATAGAAAACTACAAGGTGCTGAAGGTTCTTGCAGTGCTTATTGTAAGTAGTGGACTAGTTAGTACAGCTAATGTTATAACAATTATATTGAAACTATTCGGGATTGGAGAGTAGATAATTTTAGTCAAAAACAAAATGGCTATAATAAGAAATGGAAACCCTAAGAATATTGCAATCCACCACTCGGCTGTAAATCCTCCTGCAATGAACATGACAGAGCTGAAAGCTAGGGCAACTGCACATAATAATTACCACAAAACAAAATCAGAGGGTTGGAATAACACAACACCAGGAGAACTTGGATACAAATGGATAAGGTACCACTATATGATTGCACAAGACGGTTCCGTTCTACAAGTTCAAGATGAGAAGTATGTACTTTACCATTCTAGTGACGGTGCTACAGGTCAATTCAACTACTGGGGAATAGCAATCATGTTAGAAGGAAACTACGAAACAGCACAACCTACAGATGCAATGATGAAGAGTCTTGTACTTTTAATAAGAGATATAGAGAAGAGATACAATATAGACCCCATGGTCAGAGGACATAAAGAAATAAGTGCTACAACATCATGTCCTGGGGTAAATATTGGAACATCAAAAAGCGGGTGGTTAAAAAATGTAATCAATAATGTGAACAATCCAAGTTATCCACAACCTATAGACTGGGCTACAGAAGCTATCAAGTTGCCACAAACCACAGAATATGAATTAATTAGGGATACTGCACTATTTGATATTGACACAGGAGCAAGAGTAAAAGAGTTCAAAAAAGGTGATCGTTTGGATTTTGACTATCAATACAAGACCTTCTTGCTAACAGCCTGGAGTTTTGATAGAAAAATAAAGAACGGATTTAGACTTGAAGACCTAACCATGTACATAGAACCTACACCTGAGCCTCCTACAGAGCCAGAGGAACCCGAAATACCCATTGAGGAACCTGAGACACCCCCAGGGGTTGTAGAGCCTCCTATAGAGGAGCCAGAGATTCCAGGTGAGGATCCTACAGAGCCTGAACCAATCGAGAAAGAAAGTATCTGGGTGTTCATATATAAATGGATCCTGAGCGTGTTGGCGAAAATTCTTTCTAAGAAAAAGGATTAGTAGCCTTAAATTGTTTACACATTTATGTGGAAGACCAAAAAATACAACATTTATATAGGCATAAAATTAAAAAAGACGAAAGGAAACAAATGATAATAGAATTACTAATGACAATTTTCTACTTAGCTATAGGGCTAGGAATTATTCTCATTGGTATCGGAACAGTAGCAATGGGTATTCTGTTCTTAACAGGAAACCTTAGATAATTTTATTTATTAATTAAAATGAAACAGTGGTGGGAGGCGAATAAAAAACCAATAACAGATGCAAGTATGGATCTGTTGAGATTGGTTGTATTGGCGGTTATTCCATATGCAATCGACAGGGTTGCTGGATTAAACTTACCAATAGAAGTCCTAGTGGCAATAACGGTTGGTTTGAAGTGGTTGGATAAATTCCTACACAAATACGGTAAGGAGAATGAGGTAGAAGAACTGGTCAAGGGTTTAACACGGTTCTAAAAAGAAAGAGGGATCATAGACCCCTCCTTCAACCTAGTTAACTTGTAATACCTCTAAGAGCGACCTTAGAGAACAATATATATACTATGAGCCAGACCATAGAACAAGAGAGAGGCATTTACACAGGATCCAGTGAAAATAGCTTCAAGACTTTAGAGCAAATAAATCGAGAGAGAAATATTTTCCCAGATAAAAAACAGCGTTCAATAGACTTTGATAGAGTTACCCGATACATTCAGGAAGGACAGAGTATAATGTCTGAGTTCGAGATCGGTCAAAGAGAAGCTACATTCATACCAAACGCAGAATACCCTGAAATGCCAATCGTGATACTTTTAGCCTCAGATATTCACTATGGGTCTATGGGGGTAAATTACCCTCGATTATTAAAACATTTAGAAATGGTAGAAAACCTTCCTAACTTTTACCTAGCAACAAACGGAGATGAAGTAGATGCTTTCAATGCAGTATTCCATCCAACAGGAATGACAGAAAACCCTATCCCACCGCAAGTACAGAGTCGTGCGATCGCACAGAAACTTATGGAGCTAGATAAAAGGGGAAAGATAGCCCTGATATCGCAAGGAAACCACAATAGAAGTGGGTTCGCTGGTGGTCAAGATTGGTACGATACATTCTTGGGACAGTTTAGATGTCCAATATTCACCGAAGGAGGAATAATAAACATAATACACCAGGATCAGAAATATAGAGGTGTTGTAAACCATACATACTGGGGAAAGAGCAAGTTAAATGTAACCAATGCTGTTAAAAGAATGATTGAATATGAAGGAGGTGGAGATGTAGACTTCGGATGGGTAGGTCATGTACACCAGAGTGCTGTAGAACACTTTGAGAGGGCTGGAAGGGACATGATTGCGGTTGTTAGCGGTACATACAAGGAAAGAGACAAGTGGGCTTCTCAGAACGGAATAGGAGGTCGTGGACAGCAAGGAGGAATCGCCCTTATGTTATATCCAGGAGAAAGAAGAATGGAGGCGTTTAAGGATATACAAACAGCAGTAGATCTTATGACAGACTATGTATAATGAACAAATAACTTGTTCGGAGTATGTGAGAAATGGAAGAAAAGAAAGTTATAGAATTTTGGAAAGAAATGGTGAGAATTAAATTCATAAAAAACTGGGATATAGTTCTGAGAAAGAGAAAGGTGTTTGTGTGTAAGGGTGAAGAAAAACAAAGTATTGTTCAAGAAAATTAAACAAACCTGTAATATTAAAACAGCCAAAATGTGTAGACAAGTGACAAGAATTCGTCTAACCTAATCCTAGATGAGCAATCATATAAAAATAGATCCAAAAGAAATACTAGATGAGATGGTCGCAGGGATTCAAATGGCATTTGCGACCTTAAATACAAGCCCAAGCTATTCTAGTTACGCAGGATGCCAACCAATCAACTGGGGTGCTACACCTCTAAAAAGTAGCCTAAATGGGGGAGAACATAAGCTTCAAAGGTCTGAGATTGGTATAACAAAACTGGACTCGGTTCTAATAACGACCAGACTACCTAGGAGCAAAAATAACTAATTACCTAGGAGTATAGAATTAGATGAGTAGTGCGGAGAAACAACCGAGAGGACACTACAACAGCAAGTGAGCTCCAGGTTAGGGATACCTCTCACTACATCTAAAGGGAGAACAATAATTGTGAACACCTTAGACAAATGGAAACAATAGAACTAATACCATTCGGGATCGTACTAAGAGATAGATACGAACTGATGAAAAAATTTGAACTAGTTGATATTGTGTCAGGATTCCATAGAATGACTGAGAAAGCTAGAAAGAATTATGATCCAATAAGCTTCATACATTACCTTCAAGGCAAGGTAGAAAAACCAGAAAGAATAACCCCAAAACAAAAAGCGGTCGCCCCACCCGACCCTGTGTACTTCAAAGACCAACCAGAAAAGAACAAAATCGTTCAAGAGATCCTAGCAATGTGATAATATTGAGAAACAGATCGAAACGATGCAGATTCACTATCTGTTGAGTGTAAGTTTAGATCCGTGATTTATTTATTAAGAAAGGAGGAGCAAGTGTAGTATAAATTGTAAAAGTGAAGATATGATACCCAGGAATAAAATAGAAAACCTCGTGTATTCAGAAAAGATACAAAGATACGAAGCTGGACATGGGGAGTGGGGTTCAAAAGCCAGGAAGAACATAAGCAAGGCGTGTAAATGGCACAGAAGTAAAATAAAATCCTATCTGAAGAGAATAGCAAAAGAGATAACCTAGGATGGTGTAATGGTAGCATACGAGTTTCATATACTTGTGGTGCGGGTTCAAATCCCGATTCTAGAACCAAAAACTGAATAAGAACATGGGTAATGGGTGGGTGGGAATATTTTCACTATAAGCCAATATTAAGACTTGACAACAGTGCAGACCACCTGTAATATGATGGTACAATTAAATTAAGTGAGGGCAAAAATGGAAAAAGCTATCACAGTAAAAGAGTTTCAAAAACTCGCTGAGAAGTACCCAGAGGAGACTGCAAAGGATCTCGAGCTTATGCATCAGACGGTTGCTAAGAAAACGAACCTAACGGAGTTCAGGTATTTCTTAAATGTAGCAAAAGCACACGACCTTAATCCTTTCAAAAAGGAGATATGGTGCTATAAGGATAATAAAGATAATTTAATCATCTTTACAGGTAGAGATGGATTCCTAAAGAAAGCACAGGAGAGTAACCAGTTCGCTGGTATGAGAAGTTGTGAAGTTAGAAAAAACGACAAGTTCCATATCGATGTAGCAAACGGGAGGGTTGAACACAATATTACAACACTAGATGATGAAGAGAGGGGAGAAATAACTGGTGCATATGCTATTGTATACAGACATGAGGGACAGCCAACAATTGAGATTGTAAGTTGGAAGACATACAACAAAGCGAATAACTCCTACACTCCCTGGAAAACACATCCCGCAGAAATGATTAAAAAGGTTGCGGAATCCCATGCACTAAAGAAAGCATTCGGAATAAGCCAGCTACAAACAGAGGAAGACTTTAATATAAGAGGAGATCAAGCACTACCACTAGGAACAGAGGTAGCAAATCTAAACATTCAAGATGGGGAGGTAATAGAGACAGTATCGGAGGTATACAAGGCAATGCTTAAGAAGATTGAGAATGTTAAATCAGAGAGAGACTACGAGTCACTTAAAAAAGAGATTACAAATCAGGAGAAAACAAAACTTCTAACACCAGAAGCGGTGGAAGAGTTAAGAGTATCCTTGGAAAATAAATTTAGTGAAAAGAATAATGGAAGAGATAACTAAACTACTAGAAGAAGCTAGACTTAAGATCGGAGAGGCATCAAACCTAATTGCACACTTAGAGGTGTACGAAAAGGTTGGGGAAGAATACTTCTTAACGCCAGAGTTCGAGGCTTCGCTTAAAGGAATATACGAAATAGAAGAAGCTGTAAGTCACATAACAAATGAAAGGAAAGAAAAAGGAACACTAGACCATCTGAGAGACTATGTAAAGGGGAAGTTGATAGAGTTCTTCCAGGAGAACAATAAACAAAAGAAATATGAGGGAGATTTAGTGGAGGTGGGATATAGAGTAACTAGGAGAAAAGCTATAACGGATGATGCAGAACCTCAGTTCGTAAAGATAGAGAAGAAGCCAAACACTGAAGCTATTGAAGCCTACAGAAAAGCTACAAAATCAGATAAAAACCCCGATGGACTTCTACCAAAAGGTGTGATAGAAACTTCTTACGAATACATAAGCTATAAAGGGATATAAAAATGGAAAAGAAAACATATAGCTGGTCTATCCTTAGTGCATGGTGTAAAAAAGACCTCGAAAGAGTGACTAAAATGCTCATGAAAGTACAGGATTCAGATATGTATATGGAAGATGGGATCCGAGTACACGACATAATCGCTAAAAAGAAACTGGTATTACTACCACCACGATTCCAGGATCCTAAAACAGGTCAATGGGAAGATAGAGAACTAGGCATTAATACCTGGAACACTTCTAATACAAAACCAATTGAGGTGTTTGATTGGTTGAATATGAGTATGATTGCAGACTACCTAGACCCTGTAAAAGGAATCTTAATTGACTGGAAATCAGGATCAAGAAAAAGTTCGGAACATTCAAAGATGCAATTGTATGTATATGCATACCTACTGAGCCTAATCGGAATAGAAATTAAAGTAGGAATAATAGCTAAGGTTGATGAATTACCAGAAGGAGCAATAATATGCACGGACTATTCTGTCTATAAAATAAACGAAGAGAAGTTAGAGGTAGGTAGGGACTATATAGAAGGTAATGCAAGTGAGTTAGCTGACTGGGAAATGAGCTACCAAAAAGGAAGAGAAGTTATCTAAATTAACAACAAAGTAATATGGAAGAGAAGAAAGCACAATATATACCAGAAACAATTTGGAGAGTTGATATTGCAGGTATGGTACACAATCTAGTTGTTTTTGGAATTATATCTTATGCAGTATTTGTGTTGGGATATAGTGGGTGGTGGTTTTTATTATATTTTATATCTAGGTTTTGGATATCTTGGGGAGAAAGAAAGAACAGTTTAGTATCTAAATTAACAACAAAGTAATATGGAGAAGAACAACATACCAATAGAACAAATAACTGAAAATGGATTCACATATTGGGTAAAGGGGTCGAATTCGACTCCTTTACCCAAAAAGCCACTCCAGAATGGGGAGAGGGAAAGAATCATAAAACTAATGCTAAGGTTTAGTATGTCGTTGAAGAGACAAGATTCTCTAGTTTCGGCTAGAGATATTTCCAACGAGATGAAAGTGTCTGAATCAATAATAGATGAAGTATTAGATTTGTTATCTCAATCAAAGAAAGAGAGTTATCAATCAGGTTGTGAGGATATGTTGAGGGATACTTGTGCCAAAATAACACTTTTTATTGAATCGGAGAGTGGAAAAAGCGGAAGAAAAGAAATATTAAAGTTTGTAAAGAGTTTAACTAATCAAAAGAAAGATATCTAAATTAACAACAAAGTAATATGGAGAAGAGAAGGTATATAAAACAGGAGTGGAGGAAGAACTGGAAATATTTACAGGAGAAGTTACCTATAACAACAGGTTGGATTACAGATGGAGTATCAGATGACATTACAAACAAAGAGGTTACAGAGGAAATTATGGGATTATTAGACAAAGCAAGGGAAGAGGTGTTGTTAGAATTGCTAGAAAAGAAAACTAATTACAAGATAGAAGAGGTAGGTCATGGATATAAAGTTACACAAGAGTATGTTTTGGTAAGCGATATAGAAAAAGAGTTATCTAAATTAAGTAATAAGTAATATGGAGGGAAACATAGTAAGAACATATACAAATCAATTAAGGATAGAAAACTACGATCGAGCAATGAA
>CAZCLK010000040.1:0-6660 GCA_964499575.1 uncultured Oscillospiraceae bacterium
TATTTTCTCTTGACATCCCCTTTTATAGAACGGATTACACGGATTTCACTGATTTATAGTTTTCTTAGCGGGCGGGCAGGGTTGCCGGCGACAATTGTACTAGCCGGGACGTCTCTGGTGACTACGCTGCCCGCGCCGATAATTGCATTCTCGCCGATTGTAACCTTTGCAAGTATTGTAGCGCCGGAGCCGATGGAGGCGCCTCTTTTGACCAGGGTTTTTTCGACTGTCCAGTCGGATTCGGTTTGAAGTTGGCCGTCGGCCGTTGCCCGGGGATAGGTGTCATTGATAAATGCGACGTTGTGGCCGATGAAGACGTCGTCTTCAATCGTGACGCCTTCACAGACGAACGTGTGGCTCGAAATCTTGCAGTTGTTGCCGATGAAGGCGTTTTTCTGGATCTCTACAAATGCGCCTATTTTTACATTGTCGCCGATGGTGCAGCCGTAGAGATTGATAAATTTCGACAGCTTCACGTTGCTGCCCAGCTTGACGTCGGGGGCGATGCATGCGTACTCGCTCATAGGTAGACCATCCCCCCGCGCTGGGCCAGAGACTTGCTTGCGGCTTCAAGCATCCGCACCACCTCAAGACCCGCTATGGCGTCATTGAAGGGCTTCCTGTCATTCTCCACACAGTCTACAAAGTATTTTGTTTCCGCACTCAGCGCCTCGATCTGGTCGATGCGGGGCGCCCAGACGTCGCCCATGCGGTAGCTCACCAGCAACTCGTGTACGTTGTGGGCGTTGTTACCGTTGGTCTTCGTGACGCCCTTGTCGTAGATGCGGAGCTTTTCGTCCGCGACGAGATCGTTCCAGACCAGCATTTTCTTTTCGCCGCCAATCAGCGTCATCCGAATCTTTACGGGCGAAAGCCAGTTGACGTTGAAGTGCGCAATCACATTATCGTCGAAGTAAATTGTTATATAGGCCACGTCCTCATGACCATTGACATGGTTTTCTCCCGTGGCTACCACCGCCTTCGGCTTTGCCTTGATCAGGTAGCTCATGATTGAAAGGTCGTGCGGGGCGAGATCCCACATGACGTTCACGTCGGTCTGGAAGAGGCCGAGATTAATGCGCATGGAGTCGTAATAGTAAATCGTCCCGAGCGTGCCGTTGTCAATCAGCTCCTTGGTCTTCCGCACGGCTCCGGTAAACAGGAATGTGTGGTCTACCATGATCTTAAGGTTCTTCCTGTCGGCAAGCTCGACGAGTTCCTCCGCGTGCGCGACGCTGTCGGTAAAAGGCTTTTCCACGAAAACGTGTTTGCCGTTTTCTAGCGCTTCCCTGACGAGAGGGTAGTGTGTCGCGACCGGGGTGATGACGGCTACGGCGTCGATTTCGGGCGAACGCAGGATTTCGCGGTAATCGGTGGTGGTTTGTATCGTTGGATACGCTTTTTTCGCTTTGGAAAGGACCTTCGGATTGAGGTCCGAGACGGATTTGACGCAGTCAAGATCCAGGCTCTGGAAATTGCGGACGATGTTCGGTCCCCAATAGCCGTAGCCGATGACTCCTACGCGGATCATGGTTTCTCCTTTGGTTGCCACGGATTACACGAATTTATAAAAAAACAAAAAAATCTGTGTAATCCGTGTTAATCCGTGGCTAATTAATAGGCGCCGGAAGCGGAGAGGACGGCGCGAGGGGTCTGAAGCAAAATCTTTAGATCGAGCAGCAGGGATTGCTGCCTGATGTACTGGATGTCCAAACGGACCATTTCGTCGAATGTCGTGCGGCTGCGGCCGCGCACCTGCCACAAGCCCGTGATGCCGGGTTTCACCTCGAGGACGCGGCGGCGGTGCCACAGGCTGTACTTAGCCATTTCATAAGGGATCGGCGGCCGCGGCCCGACAAGCGACATCTCGCCTCTAAGCACGTTCACGAACTGCGGCAGTTCGTCCAGGCTGGTCTTGCGCAGGAAATGGCCGAGCCTGGTTACCCGCGGGTCGTTCTGAATCTTGAAGACTCCCGCCGGACCGTCCTGCTTGCCCTGGATCAAGGCTTCTACGTACTTGCGGTGGATCTCGGGATTGTTGCCCGTGTACATGCTGCGGAATTTCAGGAAGTGGAATTCTTTCCCAAGCGTACCCAGGCGCTTCTGACGGAAAAGCACCGGGCCGGGCGACGTCCACTTGACGGCGATGGCGATTGCGGCAAATACGGGCGAGAGGAAAATCAGGGCGGCCAGGCTGCCGACTATGTCCATTGCGCGTTTTGCAGTGTGATAGCCGGCTTTCGGCTTGCCAATAAACATCTCGGGATAGAGTTCGCGGGAAACGTCTTCCGGGAAGATGAAGAGCGAGAAGGGAATCTTGCCTTTGACCACGTCCTCGATCTTCGACTGCAGCTTGGCGCGGATAGCCGGGACCGGGGCGCCGTTCAGCGTCGTGAAGATCGTGCCTACGACCGTGTCCTGGTGGTACCAGCCCGGGATGTCGGTTTCGCGCAGATTCGAGCAGAGTTCGTCGCGGAACGGGGCTGTTTCCTTTATGCCGGCGACGTCGAAGAGCGCCAGGGCGAAGCGCGTGCCGGAACGCTCGCAGCGCTTGCGCTCGAGACTCAGGAGATTAAGGAAGAGATCTTGAGGAAAGAAGGGCATCAGGAATTTGCCACGAATTGCACGAAAAGCAACAGAAGAGCCACGCATTGCACGGATTTCACTAATTTTTTGATAATTATTTTTCGCTCAATCATCGAGCAGGCAATTAATAGAGTGTGCTGCTATATGAAGAACTCTCGGGATTGATTATCGGAGCTGCGATCGAGGTCCACAAAGCCCTGGGGCCTGGCTTTCTAGAGGCTGTGTATGAAAATGCCCTCAGCCATGAATTGAGGTTGAGAAAAGTGCCGTTCAAAAACCAGGATAGGCTGCGTATCTATTACAAAAGCCTTGAGGTGGGGTACTATCGCCCTGATCTCTTTGTCGATGGCAAAATCATTGTCGAGATCAAGGGAGTCGCTACCCTGATGCCCGCCCATGAAGCCCAGGCTCTAAACTATCTGACCGCGACGGGCCTGCGGCTAGCTCTTCTGCTCAACTTCGGCAGGACGTCTCTCCAGTTCAGGCGCATCATCCGCTAAACTTTTCAAAATCAGTGAAATCCGTGCAATCCGTGGCTCTCTCGCCTTCAATCCAGATAGCTCTTTTTGCGGCGGGAGGGGCGGGCGGTTTTGCCGTAGGGGTAGGAGTTGCGATTGCGGTAGTGGTAGTACTGGTACGGGTACTGGGTGTTGAACATCAGCGACTTGACGTCGTTGAAGACGATGCCCAGTAGCTTGCTGCGGTCCAGGATGCCGAATGCCTTCTCCAGCGCCCCGTACGCCGTCTTCCCGCAGCGCACGACCATGAGCAGCCCGTCCGCGAGTCCCGTCAGCACCTGAGCATCGGAGATCGGCCCGAAAGGCGGGCAGTCCAGCACAACCGTGTCGAACTCGGTCTTCAGATATTCGATCAACTCCCGCATCTTGGCATCGGAAAGCAATTCCACCGGGGTGTCCGATACCCCGCCCGCCGTCATCAGGTACAGACTCCCCAGTCGCCGCATGTAACAATATGGCTGCAAATATTGTGTTTCCAGATACCCGAGTAATCCCGGTTCCATGGATATCCCAAGCATTCTGTGGACACTCGGATTCCTCAAGTCGCAATCGACAAGGATAACACGTCGACCGGGGTCTTTTGAGAGAGTGACTGCCAGGTTGGTTGAGACGAGTGACTTTCCATCTTCCGCGTGTGCACTGGACACGGTGATAACACGCAAAGACGTTCGCGTGGCCATTTCGGCCAGGCGGACCTTCAACGTACGGAATTGCTCGCTGATGAACGACGACGCATTGTGGAAGGTCTCCAGCTTTTCGCTCAGGTTGGCATCGCCGATTTCAGGCGTCAGGTGTTCGAAAGGCGTCCCCTCGCGTTTGATCAACGCCGTCGATTCGCTGAAGGGAACGTCAACCTGGCGGATGAGCTTCATCGCGTTAAACACGCTCAAGATCTTCGTCAGACGCGTGTATTCCATCCCTGTGGCTATGGCCAGGTCCTGCAGCGTGCAGGGGATTTTCAACCGGCTCAGGACACTCAGTTCCTGCGGATACCACGGCAGGTGAGCCAGGCTCCGCCCGTTGTTCAGACTGAGCAGGCGGTTGGGATTCAGATCGATGGGCCGAAGGTTGTTGCGCGCGAGTTCCAGCGTCAGGTTGTCGTAGTCGAGAGCGGCGGGCATGAACAAATCTACCGGCACCTGCTTGAATGCGCGGACATCGAAATCTTGCTGCATTGCGTGCGTCAGGATCTGGATGACCTGGTCCCGAACACTTTCCTTCAATTCCGATCCATCCAGCAGCTTGCGCGACACCGCCGCCTTGCCCAGCATCATGCTTTTGCGGCGCGCCTTTTCGAGCAGCTTCATTACGGCTTGCGGCTGCAGGAATCCTTTCTTGGTCAGGATCCTCCCCAATTGCAGCGACAGGATGTTGCTGCCGGCTCCGTCAATCAATCCATCGCGGAAATAGACGGCAATTTTATCATTTTCGCGCTCCAGTTCGAGCAGGCCGGTCGCCTGGTCTTCGTGAATGTGCCGGATTCTTTCCAGCAGATCGGGTTGACTGGTCATGACTGCTTTGCCGTTCTTTCTTCTATTTTTTCGATGATCGGATCCAGCACGCGCAGCACGGGGGATTGTAAGCGGTACAGATAATAAAGGCCGCCGAGATAGGCGCCGGCGAAGATAAGGAAGAGCATCCCATGCGCCAGCCTTCTGCGCAGATCCCGCCGCGCGTCCGATGTCGTATCCATCGCCGGGATCTCGACCAGTACCGGCGCTTCCAGGGCGCGCTCGAGTTCGTGGTAGGTATAGACTTTCTGGTTCAGCGTATTGACCGCAACGGCTGCGCCGACACCGGCCGCGAGACTGACGAGTAGGCCGATCAGTAAGATGATTACGGGGCTCGGAGACGATGGTTCCAGCGGATAATTGGCCGGATCGATGATGGCAAACTGTGCGCCCTTCTGGCGGCTCTCCAGGCTGCCGGACAGTTTGGCGTCCTCGAGCTTTTTCTTGAGCTCTTCATGTTGCCTGGTCAGGTCTTCATTATTTCGGATGACGGCCTGCATTTCCTGCTCGACCACGGGAGAATTCTGCACACGGAGGCTGTACTTCTGCATGTCGCTCTCGATCTGCAGCTTCTCTCTCTCGCGTATCGCGATGTCGGTCTTCAACTGGCGCAGCTGGCCCGTGAGGCTCTGGTAGACCGGATTCGGCTCCGATTTGGCAGGGGCTGCAACAGTTTTGGGTTCGCTGGCGGTTAGATCCTCGGGCGGGATCTCGGCCCTCATCTGGTCCAGCTGGGCCTTGAGGCGGCGGACGTCGGGGTGATCCGGTTTCGCCCGAGTGAGCAGTTCCTTGTACTCCAGCTCCTTCTGCCGGTAGCTTTGAACCAGGGGATTGGGAGCAGGAGCAGGCGCAGTCCTTGGGGCCGTCTCCGTGTTGATCGCGGGCGGAGTTTCCGATATCTGCCTTTCGAGGTTCATCTGCAGCGTAAGCAATCGGTCCAGCGCTTCCACATTGGCCGTCTTCTGCAGCTGGAGGCGGTCGAGGGTGCGCAAATTCGTATCCTGCTCCGATGGGAGTTCATAACGGTAGCGCTGCTTCAGGATCCGCAGCTTATCTTCCGACTCCCGCAAATCGTCGGCAACCTTCCGCAGCTCAGCTTCGAGGAATTCCGCTGTCCCGAAGATCTTGTCTTCACGAGCCCGGTTGTCCTGTTCTATGAATAGCAATGCGAGCTGCGCCGTGATTTTCTGAGCCAGTTCCGGATTGTGGTCGCGGTAGGAAATCTGAATATTGGTGGTCGGCAGCCACCTCCCCTGGCGCCTTTCCGAGGGAAATGCTATGACGATACGGCTTCTCAACTTGACGATCCTGCGCTCGTCATTCATGCCGGATAACTCCGGCATCCTATTGCCATATTGATCCAGGATTCTGCTCAGGTTTGTTCGACTGAGAATGGTCTGCTCAATGGCAGTCAGGCGTTCATCGATGTTTTCACCAATAAGATCCTTGACGAAATCAGACGGAACGTCCCGGGGTTGGAGCAGGATCAGGGTCCGCGACGTGTAGGAATGAGGCATAATCATGGCGATCAACATCATCAGGCCGCCGATTGCAACAATAGTGCTGATAACCCACCATAGATGGCGCACGATTAACGCCAGATAATCGTTTAAATTCTTAAGCCTTGCTTTTTTCATAACTTTTATTAGCCACGGATTACACGGATTTCACAGATTTTAAACACATTGTTTCTCCGTGAAATCCGTGGCTTTACATTTGACCGCGGAGGAGTTCGGGGAGGCGGAAACCGATGGATCCGTAGACGCGCTTGTATGTGCTGTCATACTCGTCTTCGGACCTTCCAAGGTAAGTCATGTAGCTGCCGCCGCCGCTGAGGACCCAATGCTCCCCGAAATTCCTCGAAATCGACATCGAGCCGCGAACGCCCCAGTAGTCATACATATCGGTGTTCCGCTCGGTCTGGTTAAAGCCCGAAGCCTGGAAACTAATGGACCAGTTGCGACCCAGCATCCGGGAGAGCCCGAGCATGCCCTGGTGGCTTTCCGAAGCGCCGCCCAATCCCGTGCTGTCCGAGGTGCGATGCG
>CAZCLK010000041.1:0-6539 GCA_964499575.1 uncultured Oscillospiraceae bacterium
CCGGCGGCGTGACCGTTTCCGGCGGAGAGCCGCTTCTGCAGCCCGAATTTGTCGCGGCTCTGCTCGAAAAGTGCCGCGCGGCCGGCATCCACGGAGCGATCGACACTTCCGGCGGAGTAGCGCCCGAAGCCGCGCAAGAGGCGATCCGGGCGGCGGAACTGATCCTTTTGGACGTTAAGGCGTTCAATCGAATAAAGGCCCTTCAACTGTGCGGGATCGATACGAATCACACCCAAAGACTCCTGGATTATTGCGAATCGATCGAAAAACCGGTCTGGATCCGGCATGTGCTGCTGCCGGGCGTCACACTGATCGAAAAGGATGAGGACGGGCGTCCTTTTACCGATCGCGATCAGTTTCTTCTAGCGAACGCGGACTTGGCCGATGGAATCAACCGGCTGAAAACGTACACCTGCGTTCAAAAAATCGAGCTTCTTCCGTTCCATAAAATGGGAGAGCACAAGTGGAAGGAACTCGGCCTTCCGTATGCATATTTCGATGTTGACGAGCCCGCGGAACATGTGTTAGCGTGGTGTGTGGAACTTTTGCAATAGATATCCGCATTAAGGAGCTGTGCGTTGAAGAAGACGAGGAGAAAAGGCTTATCCTCCCGACAGACGGGGACCGTTATCATTATTGCCTGTGCCGTATTGCTGGCAGGATGGATCACGCTTACGGTGTTTTTTGCCCTTGACGTCTCCAAATACGGCAAAGTTTTCGGAACGGTCGATATCGAGAAAGATGACCGCGGTAAACGGGCGGTGACCATCCTTTATGTGGTTGAGGGAGAAGCCCGTATTGAGCCGATCGACCACGCTCCGGGAAGCTGGACCGAAGACCAACTGGTCGAGATCGAATACATGAAGGAGGATCTTTCAAAGATTCGTGTCCCGGTTTCCGCCCTTCCCATTGTGTCGGGGTATCTTGTGCTCGGCGCCGCTCTTGCCGTCGGAATTCTGATCCGACGCGGCAAACTTTTTTCTAAAGAAACCCCGGAGTAACCGAAACAGAGGATTGCTTCGGCAACTGTGTTTTTTATAAACGATTCCGATGATCCCCCGAACCCTTTTGTTGTCCGCACGGCGGATCTATTTCGCGTCCTCCGCGATATCTCCCCGGGCCTTAAGATCCGAGATAATCGAATCGTAAAGTTCCTTATCAATCTTAAAGAAGAATTTGTAGACGATAAATCCGAGTACGATCAGGATCAGAGGCACAATCAGCATCGCGGATTTCATCATCCAGAGGCCGGCTTCGGTCACTTTCTCCGGATCGCCGTCCGCGGCGCTGATCCCGGACATGATGACGACTGCGCCGACAATCGCGTTTCCGACCGCTCCGCCGATCTTATTGATAAAGGGCTGAACGGAGAACGTGACGCTTTCATTGCGTTTTCCGAGCTTCCACTGGCCGTACTCGATTGTGTCGGTCAGGAACATCAACATCAAGAGTTGAATGAATGCCTGTCCGACAAAAAGCGGGATCCCGGCCGCACCGATAAAGAGCATGTTCATCGGAGCCAGAAAGAAAATGACATAACCGACGACGACCATGATCGTCGCGGCGAGGTAGAGTTGTTTCCTCGAAAAACGCTTGCTGAAGAACGGGAAGACGGACAACGCGACCAGCTGGGAAACACCGAGGATCGCTGCGAAGATGCTGTACATGCCTTCATCTTTGTATGCATAGATGAAAAAATAGGTGCCGAAGCTGGTCGTCGTCGTATAGCCGATCATAAAGAGCGCCATCGATATGAGGGTGAACAGGAGCTGGTCGTTTTTGAAAATCGCGCGCATCAGCTCGCGCAAGGAGGTCTTGCTCTCCTCCTTAAACACCTCGCGATGCTCTTTTACCCCGAAGACCGTAAACGCCTGCGTAATCATGGAGATCACGACAATGCCGACCGCGACGATGAAAAAACCAATCTTGCGGCCTCCGGTAGCCTCTCCGATGATATTTGTGACCGGAAGTATTGCGACGACGGTGATGAAAAGACCGATATTGGCGCAGATGCGGGCGGTCGAACCGATTTTTTCGCGCGTCTTCTGATCGATGGACAAAGAAGGAAGCATGGACCAGTAACCGATATCGTTTCCGGAAAAAGTGACCTCCCAGAAGAGGTAGATGACCGTGAACGCGATGATGTAGGCCGTTCCTCTCCATCCGATGTCCGTAAAGAAAAGGACGGTGAACAGAGCGGAAAGAAGGCCGCCGATAGCGATCCACGGCTTGAATTTGCCGAACCGTGTCTTGGTGTTATCCACAAAAAATCCCATCAGGGGGTCATTGACCGCGTCGTATATGCGGACGGCCAGGGTGATCCCGGTTGTCCACCAAAGAGTCTCGTCCGGAAGATTCAGGACCTCGGTCAGATAGACATTGAGAAACATGGACACCAGGGTGTACTGCATGTCTCTTCCGATCGTTCCGACGCTGTAAAAGAAACGGTTTCGGGATGTCGCTTTGTCCATGTCGTTTTTCTCCTTTTCGCTTGTCCGATTTTGTTGCCTATAGTGACGTTATTTGATACAAATTAGAGTCGCAGTCCCCGAGCAGGCGGGACTTATCGTTATAATAGGTCCCGATAAACGGCGTATTCAGACGTACACCCGCCATCAGAGCTTTTCCCGTTCCGGAATACGACTCGACGCAGTCCGTCAGGCTGTAAAAACGGTCGATCAGCCGGAAAAGAAAGCCGTTCGGATTGATCCGGATCGGAAGGATATGGTTGATGAGACCGCCGAAGCGCCGGACGGAAAGCTTTTTCGGAACGGTTTTGATTTGATATTCCCGTTCGGGCGAAAGTCCGCTGACCGGCAAAATATCGGGGATCTCGGACGCGTGACTCATAAGATTAAAAAATCCGGCAACCGACACATCCCGCTTCGGGTCAATCACTTGCCAGTGGACCTTATTGTCCTTATAAGAGTCGTGTCGCAGAAAGCGACCGTACTGAAAAAGCCGGCGATGCTCCTTATAGAACTTGATCTGACTTCGGATTTCCTTTCGATCCGATGCCGTCAAATGCTTCGGGTCGAGCTCATAACCGAGGACTCCGAAGCAGGCGACATTGAAACGCGTGGATAAAGGTGTACTCCGAAGTGTCTGCTGATGCGGCGATGCGGACACGTGCGCGCCGATCGTCGAAAGCGGATACAGATGAGAAAGACCGGTCTGGATCGAAAGCCGCTCGACCGGGTCGGTATTATCCGACGCCCAGATCTGCGGTGAAAAGCAAAGCATCCCGAGATCGAAGCGATTGCCGCCGCTGCTGCACGACTCCAGAAGAATGTGCGGCCGCGGTCCGAAAACACGCTTCAATACATCATAGAGCCCGAGGATATAGGAATGAAAGAACATCCCCTGATCGGCTAATCCGGCGCCGTACATATCGGTGATATGCCGGTTCATATCCCACTTCATGTAAGTAATGTCCGCCGAATCCAGAAGCCCCGAGACCTTTTCGACGATGTAGTCCCGTACGGCAGGATTCGTAAGGTCCAGAACAAGCTGGTTTCTGCCGTAGGATTCTTTGCGGCCGGATATGCGTACGGCGTATTCGGGATGCGCGCGGAAAAGATTACTATTGGGATTGACCATCTCCGGCTCGACCCAGATTCCGAACGCCATTTTCATCCGCTTCAGGCGATCGGAGAGCGATTTCAGCCCGCCCCGGATCTTCCGGTGATCCGTCTCATAGTCGCCCAAGCCCGCGGTATCGTCCTTCCGGCCGACAAACCAGCCGTCGTCCAGAACGAAGAGCTCCGCGCCGAGCTTTTGGGCCCTCTTGGCGGCGCCGATCAGGCGACTTTTCGAAAAGTCGAAAAAGAACGACTCCCAGGTGTTGTAGAGGATCGGCCGCTCTTGATCCTTCCAGTCTCCCCGGACGATGTGTCGATTGATAAAGTCGTGAAAGTGCCCGCTTGCACCGCTAAATCCCTGGTCACTGAAAGTCATCACCGCTTCCGGCGTCTCAAATACGGCGCCTTCGTCGAGCGGCCACTCGAAGCAGTGTGGATTGATCCCCGTCATGACGCGGACCGAACCCTGATGCGACCGCTCGATTGCCGAATAATGATTGCCGCTGTAGACCAGGTTGAATCCGTAGACCCGGCCGAACGATTCCGATGCATTCCCTTCGGAGACGAGAAATCCCGGATTACAGCGATTTCCCGAAGCGCCGGTTGTGTTTTGAAGGACATATATTCCGTTACCGATCGGCTCGCTTTGTTTGTGTGCTTCCTTGATCCAACCGCCGTGAAAGGTCGTCCGAATACTGACGGAGGCGGGCAGATCGAGCATCATACTCATCATTTTGCGCAGAACCACCGTACGGCCGGACCGGTTCCGGAGTATCGTGCGCCGTGTGATCACGTCGACCGCCGGGAAGACGGTATAAAGAAGAGTCAGTTCAATATCGAACAGTTTGTCTTTAAGAAGGATCGAAAGCGTCTGCGATTCCCCGGCCTTTGCAATGGAGCCCGGCAGGATCTCCGAAGCTACGGAGCCGTCGATGATCTCGTGCGATTCATAGACGAAATCCGTGACAAAAGTGCCGTCCGGCATCTTGATTTCGCAGGGACTTTCGCGAAAGTCCCCCTTGCCGATCCCCGACCATTCAAGCGGCAGAATGTCAAGACAGTACATCGGGTCCGACTCATCATAGGCGACGGTGCCGCCGACGCCCGCGGTCCGCTTGAGCAGAAGCGATTCGATATTCGGGTCTTCCAAACGTGTTCCGTAAAAAATGTGTTCCGGATGCCCCTGTCCGGATATCCTGAAGATGTAACCGGTCCGATTCGTGTCCAGGAAAAAAACACCCTGATCCTGTCGAATCATGCCTCGTTCCTCCCGCTCAGAAGGACCGCTTCGTAGGGCTGGAGTGTTCCGTCGTAATCATTCCGCGCGTATGTGGAGAGCAGGAGTTTTCCCGAAGCGTCATACCGGGAGGATTTTCCGGAGAAGTTGATGACGACCGTGATTTTATCCTTTTCGGAATACCGCTCGAAAACAAACAACCCGCTTGAAATCGCGACGCTCCGGAAGCCGCCGGACTTTAACAAATCATTGTAATTCCGGAAGCGGATCATCTTTTTGTAAAACGAGAGGATGGAAGAAGGATCCTTTTCCTGCACCTCGACATTGATTTGCTGATGATTTCCGTTGACGCCGAGCCAAGGAGTACCCGCCGTGAAACCGGCGTTTTTTCCCGCATTCCACTGCATCGGTGTCCGCGCGTTATCGCGCCCGCTTCGGAGGATCATTTTCCAGCGGTATGATTTCGGGAAACAAAGGCGCGTCGCCAAACGGTATACATTCAGCGATTCGATATCGCGGATTTGATCCATGGACGTGTAGTCGAAATTCGTCATTCCGATCTCCTGCCCCTGGTAGATAAACGGAGTGCCGCGCAAGGACAGAAGAAGAACGCAAAGCATCTTTGCGGATTCGTCATGAAAATTCTTATCGTCGCCGAATCGTGAGACGCTCCGGGGCTGGTCGTGATTTTCAAAATAATTGGCGTTCCAATCGATCGCGGTTTGCCACTTGGCGATCACCTCGCAGAATTTTTGAGACGTAAAACGCTTCTTGAACCACTTTACGATGATCGCGTCGGTATCCATGTGTTCAAACGAAAAGAGCATGTCGAGCTCTCCCCGGGAGGGGTCGGAGAGGTCGAAGGCGGTCTTGGGCGTGACCATGACGGTCTCGCCGACGGTAAAGCAATCGAACTGTGAAAGGACGTCGCGCCGAAGCTCCCGGAGGATCGTGTGCGTACCCTCACAGGTTACGTAGTGCTCCTGTCCGGTCAGGATGAGGCGCTTTCGGCCGTCTTCCAGAGAGTCCTTGAAAATGACGTTGATGACGTCGCAACGGAAGCCGGAGACGCCCTTTTCGAGCCAAAAACGCATGATGTCCTTTATTTCCTCGATCACCTTGGGGTTACGGTAATTGAGATCCGGCTGTTTTTTCGAAAAAAGGTGAAGGAAATATTCGCCGCTTCGGTCGTCGTATTCCCAGCAGTCCTCCGCAAAGAAACTCGTCCAGTTGTTGGGCTTTTTGCCGTTGTTGCCCGGACGCCAGATATAGTAGTCGCGGTACGGGCTTTCGGGATCGCGGCTCTGTTGAAACCACTCATGCTCGTCGGATGTGTGGTTGATGACAAGATCCATGATGACCTTGATATCGAGTTTGGCGGCCAGCTCCAGAAGTTTGTCCATTTCGGCCATGGTTCCGAAATCGGGATGGATGCTCCGGTAGTCGCTGATGTCGTATCCGTTGTCGTCATTCGGCGACCGGTATACCGGAGAGAGCCAGAGAATACCGATGCCGAGTTCTTTCAAATAGGGGAGTCTTTTGATGATGCCCCGCAGATCGCCGATGCCGTTCCCGTCGGTGTCCTGAAAGCTTCTGGGATAAATCTGATACGCAACCCGGTCACGCCACCATGTTTTCATGAACGCCACCCCGATTCGTTGATAATCTTAGTTTTATTCTACCTTTCCGGTGCTCCTTCGTAAAGGGAAAGAACACCGATC
>CAZCLK010000042.1:0-6280 GCA_964499575.1 uncultured Oscillospiraceae bacterium
CTACTAAAAGCTCTTCGCCGGCCGGTTTAGTAGCACTTTTCGCGCCGGCGGAAGGTGCGCTCCCCAATATGGAGCAATCCGGATGGACCTCCCAAATGCCGCCGGACAGAATTATATTCATTCGCATTTCCGACATCCGTCTGTTTGGACATAAAAAAAGCTGCCTCTTATGACTTTGTTACAAGTCTTTTGAGACAGCCCCTTTTTTTGATTTCGGTATAGTTCAGACTCGAATAATCCGGTTACATCTTTTTGCGGTTCTTGTAGTGCGTATGAAGGAGATGGTGGGACTTCTCGCCCAAGGGTTCCTTCAGGAAGTCGGCGTAAAGCTTCTTGACCGCGGGGTTCTCGTGGGACTTGCGGATCGGCAGATCGATATCGGCTTTGTAGATTCCCGATATACGCTTCAGTCGAAGGAGTTCATTTGCTCCGTTGGGCTGACCGCCGCCGCCGATACATCCGCCGGGACAGCACATGACTTCGATGAACGTGTAGTCCGCCGTGCCGGCCTTGATCCGCTCCATCATCTCGCGTGCTTTTGCGATCGTGTGGACGACGGCGACCTTTACGGGCGTCCCGTCCAGGTCAACGACGGCTTCCTTGACGCCCGTTAATCCGCGGACGTCCTTGAAATCGATTTGCTTCAGGGTTTTGCCGGTGACGACTTCATACACGGTGCGCAGTGCGGCTTCCATAACGCCGCCGGTCGCGCCGAAAATCACCGCGGCTCCGGTCGAAATGCCGAACGGCGCGTCGTACTCCTCCTCCGGAAGATTTTTGAAATCGACCCCCGCCTGCCGCAGCATCTTGCCGAGCTCGCGCGTCGTCAGGACGATGTCCACATCCTGATGGATCCCGTCGACACTCATTTCCTCGCGCAACGCTTCAAATTTCTTGGCCGTACAAGGCATGATCGAAACGCTGACGATCTCCTCGGGTTTCTTTCCGATTTTTTCGGGAAAATACCCCTTCGCCAGAGCCCCGAACATCTGCTGAGGCGATTTGCAGGACGAGACATGCGGCAGAAGCTCGGGATAATACTGCTCGATGAAGTTGATCCATCCGGGACTGCAGGAGGTGATCATCGGCAGGACGCCGCCCTCCTTCAATCGCTTCAGGAGCTCGTGCCCTTCCTCGATAATCGTCAGGTCGGCGGTGAAATCCGTGTCGAAAACGTAGTCAAAGCCGAGCATCCGGAGGGACGCGGCGAGTTTTCCGGTAACGATACTTCCCGGTTCCATTCCGAACTCTTCACCGATCGCGACGCGAACGGCGGGCGCGGTCTGAACGACGACAACCTTGTTCGGATCGTTAATCGCCTCCCAGACCGCTTCGATGTCTTCCTTTTCGGTAATCGCGCCGACCGGGCAGGCCGCCGAGCATTGTCCGCAGGATACGCAGGCGACATCGTAGAGTTCGCTGTCAAAGGCGGGCCCGACGATCGTCTCGTTGCTTCTGCCCATGAAATCCAGGATCGAAAGCCCCTGGACCTCCGCGCAGATCTGAATACAGCGTCCGCACTTGATACATTTGGTGCGATCCTTGGACAGGACATCGTTGATATGCGGGGCGTAAGGGACCAGAACTCTCTCGAAGCGCGGCACGCGGACGCCCAGATCCGATGCGATACGACGAAGGTGGCAATAACTTTCCGCCGCACACGTGTCGCACGCAAGATTATGATCCGCCAGCATCAGTTCGACGACGACCCTTCGGGCGTCACGCACCTTTTCGGTATTGGTGTGGATCTTCATGCCTTCGGCGCAAAACGTGGAGCAGGCTGTCTGGAGGGTCCGGTACCCTTCGATCTCCACGACGCATACGCGACAGTTCGCTTTGAGCATCTGATCCGGGTGATAGCAAAGCGTCGGGATTTTGATGCCGATCGTCTTGGCGGCATTTACGATGGTAGTCCCTTCGGGGACGATTACGGCTTTATTGTTGATGGTTACGTTGATCATTTCTTTTCCTCCCATTAGCGATCGGCAACGGTTGCGAATACTTCGGGGAAATACTTGATGACGGAACGGATGGCGGTGGTCGCCGCCTGGCCGAGTCCGCAGGTCGAGGCAAGGCACATCGTATCGCTCAGGGACGTGAGTGCGGCCAGGTCCTTTTCGGTCGCCAAGCCGTTCTCGAAACGTTTGAGCAGAATCAAAACATGCGGATTGCCGTCGCGGCAGGGGGTGCACTTCCCGCAGGATTCGTGCAGGAAGAACTTCGCGATTTTTTTAAGAATATCCAGGATGTCGATCCGCTCGTCCATGACGATCACGGCGCCCGACCCGAAAGACAGACCCTTTTCGCCCATGGCCTTATAATCGAGCGGAGTGTCGAGTTCGCTTTCCGGTATGCACGGTCCGGATTCTCCGCCGAGCTGGACCATCTTGATCGCGCGCCCGCCGGGCACTCCGCCGCCCAGATCGAAAATGATCTCGCGAATCGTAACTCCGTACGGCACCTCGTAAAGGCCGGGACGATTGACGTTGCCGCAGAGGCTGATCATCTTTGTTCCCTTGGAACTCTCCGTCCCGACCTTGGAGAACGCCTCGGCGCCCTTGTCCATGATCAGAAGGATGTTGACAAAGGTCTCGACGTTACTCAACAGGGTCGGCTTCCCGAAAAGGCCCTGCTCGGTCGGGAAGGGCGGTTTGTAGTTCGAGTGACCGGCTTTGCCCTCAAGGCACTCAATCAGCGAAAATTCTTCGCCGCAGACATAAGAACCGCCGCCTGTGAGGACTTCCATTTCGTAGGAGAAGCCGGATCCCATGATGTTTTTTCCGAGAAAACCCTTTTTTTCGGCTTGCCGCAAGGCTTCCTTCACGACCGCGATGGAGCGGTCGTATTCACCCCGGATAAAGATGTATCCCTTCGAGGCTCCGACCGCGAAGGCGGCGATGATCATGCCCTCGATCATAGAATGCGGATCCTTCTCCATCTGATAGCGATCTTTGAAGTTGCCGGGTTCGCCCTCGTCGCCGTTACAAATCAGGTATTTGATATCGCCGGCGGATTTTTTGACCCCGGCGAGCTTGAGCCCGGTCGGGAAGGCGGCGCCGCCGCGGCCGCGCAAACCGGAAGCCCTGACCTCCGAGATGATCGCGTCTCCGGTCATCGAAAGAGCTTTTTTTAGCGCGCTGTAGCCGCCCGCGCGGATGTAATCATCGATCGAAAGCGGATCAATCTTATCGTAATAGCGGCTGACCCAATCCAGTGTTAATGTTTTATTCTGCATATTCAAAGACTCCTGTATTTCTCTAAAATGGCCGGCAGGGCTTCCGGGGTGACCCGTCCGTACATATCCTCGTCGATACGCATTGCGGGCGACTGCTCGCAATACCCGAGGCAGCTGGCGTATTCCAAAGTAAAAAGTCCGTCGGCGGTCGTCTCGCCGAATGCGATCCCGAGTTCCTTCTCGAGCGCTTCCTTGAGGTTGACGGACCCGTTGATGTAACAGGGAACATCTCCGCACATCCGGATGACGTGCTTTCCGCGCTTCTTTCGCGAAAGGAGAGAGTAAAACTCAACGACACTGCAAACCCTGCTCACCGGAAGCCCCATTGCTCCGGCGACAGCGCGAATATCGTCATCCGAAAGAGAATTGTCCCCGTTTTGCTTCTGAAGATCCAAAAGGATCGACAAAAGCTTTTCCGGTGCTTTCCCATGCTTCTGAACCAGTTCATCAATGTGCATGCAGGTGGCCTCCTTAAGTGTTTTATCTCCTCCATTAATGTGGGAATAGATAACACATGTCAAGAAAAATATGCAAACATTCACGTAGAAATTTTTATTGGTTTTTTATGCAGGGGTGCAAACGCAAAAAAATATGATTCGACGAAAGGAGTTCACATCTTTTCGAAAAGAAATCCCGCTTTCGCTGTATAATATAGAAGGGAAATCAAGATTTCCGGCTGTATTGCATACACCATGTATGAAACGGAGACACATATGAAAAGAGTGCGAGCATTATTGCTGACCGTTATTTTTGCCGTGTCGATCATGAGCGGTTGCGGCTTGATTGATGTCGGGACAGAGACAGCTGAACCGAAAGCGACCTTATCGGATCGCGACAAAGTCGCAATCTCCGATGCCGAAGATATCGTCATCGAGTCGGAAGGAATCAGCGATGATTTGCTGGATTTGATCGAGCACCAAATCGAAGCCTCCGGCATATTTGTTGATGAATACGCCAAATCGGTCGAGGAGGGATATGTTTACGATTCGACCGATTTTAATACGACGATCCTCAATAATCAGACTACGATTAATGATCTGATCGAAAAGGTCGAGGCGCTGTCCGGCGATTATTCGGACATTAAAAAGCCGAAAGCGGAGGAAGCCGTTCTGGTATATGAAGCCGTCGGCGTTTATCTCGAAAAACTCGACGCCTGCCTGTCGGATCTTTTAAGCGTGGTGACCCTTTATCTCGATCAAATCGAAGCGACAAGCCCGATTTATGCATTTGACGACAGCGCCTACGGGGACGATATTTACCTGATGCTTGAGGATCTGTACGCGGCGATCGACCAGACCATCGTGAACTTCAAGGCGCTCGAATCTTGCCCGCCCTATATTCAGGAGACTATGGATATCTACATTCGCAAAATGGGGGTATACTCCAAGGTTCTTGAGGCCTGGTATGACGGGCTATATCTTTACGACCCGCTTCGGATCGCGTCCGGAAATCAACTGCTCATGCGTCAGAATGTCGACGTGGTTCAGTTCGAGGTGGAACTTTTCGAGCTTTTCGATCTTCAATACATCAAAGTCGGAGAGCGCTTGGAGGGAAACATATTCACCCTGAAGAAAGAAATTTTCGAAAATTGCGAAGCACTGGGCAAGACAACGAAAAATATTCCGGAGGTCACATTCTCTTATCTGACCGATCTGCCGGAGGTCGAAGTCGCATATGATTACGCAAAGACCATTTACCCCAACCTCTATTCATCGATGGATTCGATCGTCAACCTGACGGCTACAACGGATCACGGTACGGTGAACGCGATGTTGACCGTTGAGATTTCCGGACTGACGCAAAAATTTCAACAGAAGATCGCAATCAACGAGCAGGTCACAAAGCTTCTGATCAAGCCGCCGCTGCTTACCGAGGGTCTCGATCTGGAGAGCGCAAAGGACGCTCAGCTTCGCGTCACCATTGAGGATCTGGACAATGACCGGTCGGTCCTGGAAGACACAAAATCCGTCGAACTGATGAGTGTTTATGATTTCATGCTGCACGATGACGAGTTCGGCATTGCCAGTCGTGACAATGTGCTTGCATGGCTGACCCCGGAATCCGAATCGATACTGAACCTCAGAAGGACCGCCATCACATGGATCGATACATGGTCAAGCGGTGCGATCAATTCGTTGATCGGTTATCAGGATTACGGACTTTACGACGATCCCGCATTAAATACATACGTGCAAATCATGGCAATCCAGGGCGCGATCAGCGACTCCGGAGTACGCTACAATATGGGCGCGTATTCGATGTCCGAGGGCATCAACCAGAGAGTTTTACTTCCGGATAAGGTCCTGTCGAGCGGATCGGGGATCTGCATCGAGACCGCAATCCTATTCGCGTCCGCAATCCAATCCGCGGAGATGCACGCGATGATTATATTCTTGCCCGGGCACGCTCAGGTGGCTGTCGAGACCGGAGCGGGATCCGGCGAGTATTTTCTGGTTGAGACCACGCAGTTGCCGTTTTACGGAAGCGAGGAAGAGATGAATTCGCTGATCACCTATTTTACTGCGGAAGAGTGGGAGCAATATCTGGCCGATCCGTGGGGAGACGGAAGCGGTTCGGCGTATGTCGTCGATTGTGACCTGGTCCAGGTTCTCGGATTTAAGGCCATCGGGTACAAGTAGTTTAACGGGACCCGGACGAGCGTTTGCAATGAATGAAACGGCCGGCGTTTTGTCATCGGTTAGGAGGACGATATGTCAACGATCAAGGACATTGCCGATAAACTGGGACTGTCGGTCAGCACGGTATCCAAGGCGCTGAACGGATCCGATAACACGAGCGAAAAAACGCGGCAGCTTGTTCTCGATACGGCGCTCGCGTTGGGATACGGCAGTCGTAAGGATAAGCCCCGGTCCGCAAACCGGATCTGCGTTTTCATCGAAAACATGGGATTCGAAAAAATCGAGCATTTCGGCTACGAAATTATTGTCGGATTCCGGCTCGCCGCCGCCGAGCGGGATTGGACGGTGGATATTGTTCCGATTTCGATGCAGGATAAAATCGATTATGTATATGACGATTATATGA
>CAZCLK010000043.1:0-6263 GCA_964499575.1 uncultured Oscillospiraceae bacterium
ATGATCCGGATCCTGACCGGAAAAGGTCAATGATTCGATGCGCGCTTTTCGATGCTACTCGAAAAGCGCCGGAAAAGGGAGGAACCGAAAGATGAAGAAACTACTCAGAATGATCGCGACGATTTGCGTGGTCGCCATGGCCGGCTCCGCGCTTGCGGGCTGCGAGGATCAGCCCGCGGAGACGACAGCCGCCCCGACTGCCGCACCGACGACCGCCGCTACGGAACCGGAGCTCAAAAACCAGACCGACCCGGATCAGGTCCCGGAGATCGCCGGATACGAGCTTCTGTGGAACGATGAATTCAACGGCACGGCGATGGATATGACGACCTGGAATTACGAACCGCACGAACCGGGCTGGACGAATAACGAGCTTCAGGAGTACACCGAGTCGGAAGAGAATGTCTTTGTCCGGGACGGCGCGCTCGTTCTTAAGGCGATCGAAACCGAAACCGAAAGCGGCGGCAAGTACTATACGTCCGGCAAGGTGACGACCCAAAACAAGCAGGACTTCATGTACGGAAAGGTCGTCGCCCGCGCAAAGGCACCGGAGGGCCAGGGTTTGTGGCCGGCGATCTGGATGATGCCGACCGATGAGGGCGTATACGGCCAGTGGCCGAAATGCGGCGAGATCGACATCATGGAGGTGCTCGGGAACCAGACGAATATCGCGTATTCGACCATCCACTACGGGGAGCCGCACGGGTCACAGCAGGGGATGCTGACGCTGGATAACGGATCCTTTTCGAGCGATTTTCACGAGTATTCGGTCGAGTGGGAGCCCGGGGAGATGCGCTTTTACATCGACGGAACACTGATCCTTACCGCGAACGACTGGTTCACCGCCGTACAGGGCGAGGACGATAAACCGTATCCCGCGCCGTTCAACCAGACTTTCTTTGTGCAGATGAATCTGGCGGTCGGCGGAAACTGGCCGGGAAATCCCGACGAGACGACGGATTTTTCAAAGGCCGAGTTTGAGATCGATTACGTCCGCGTCTATCAGAAGCCCGAATACGACACGAATGTCGAAAAACCGCAAAAAGACTTCCGCGAGGCGCTTCCCGACGGGAACCTCATCTATAACGGCGACTTTGCCGAGGCCGAGGATCTGACGGACGACGTCAACTGGAAATTCCTCCTGTTCTACGGCGGCGAAGGTTCCGCGGAAATCAAGGACGGCTCGATCATCATCACGTC
Organism: uncultured Oscillospiraceae bacterium; assembly: GCA_964499575.1. Taxonomy (GTDB): domain Bacteria; phylum Bacillota; class Clostridia; order Saccharofermentanales; family Saccharofermentanaceae; genus JAAYCT01. Next base: position 1,201 of record CAZCLK010000043.1, read on the forward strand.
ACAAAATGAGGGAACCGAGGAATATTCGGTCCAGCTCGTCCAACCGGAGCTTCCGATGATTAAGGGTCAGAAGTATAAGATGACTTTCGACGCGTACGCCGCCGAGGAGCGCGACATCGTCGTATGCGTTTCCGCGCCGACCAACGGCTGGATCCGCTATTTTCCCGACACGCTGATGACGCTTTCCACTGACTGGGAAACGTATACTTACGAGTTCGAGATGACCGAAAAGGACGACAACAACGGAAGACTCGAGTTCAACATGGGCAAGCGCGGCTCGACCGCGCAGATATTCATACGAAACGTCCGGGTCGAAGTCATCGGGTAATCCGTTACCGATCCGTTGTCGTGAAACTCAAGGAGAGTATGAGTCTGCTCTCGATGTCCTCTTTCTTCAGGTCCTTCCGCTTCCGATCATACCCGGAAGCGGAAGGACCTTTTCTTATTTGAAAGATCATAGTCGCCCGTGATTCTGTCACGGTGTACACCGCGACGCGTCCGGGTATTCCCGACAGTCGTTCAGGTCTTTTGTCACAGAAGTTGAAAATATCATTATTTGCATATTGACAATAGTGTGTGACGTACAGTATATTGGAGTCGGAGGTGATGCACGTGGGCACAGACAAAGGATTACTTGACAGTCTGCGGCTGGAACTTCGTCGCGGGACGCTCGTTCTGTGCGTTCTCAGTCGGACGGATGAGCCGAAATACGGGTACGCGCTGGTGCAAAGTCTTATGGACATGGGAATCCCCATCGACCCGAATACATTGTATCCGCTGCTTCGACGATTGGAGAACCAGGGCCTTCTTACAAGCGAATGGGAGACCGACGGACCGAAGCCGCGAAAATATTACCGCCGGACCGATTTCGGGACGGAGATTTATAAGGAACTTCGCGCGGAATGGAATCAAATGGCGGGTGCGATGGAATTTCTGATGAAGGGGGAATCATAATGAACGACCGGGATATTGAATTAATGGATCAATATATTTATCAGGTGATCCGGCGTCTTCCGAAGGATCAGCGGGACGATGTCTCCATGGAACTCAGGGAACTGATCGGGGATATGGCCGAGGAGAAGGGATCTGTACGGGAGGCGTTGATCGCGCTTGGTGATCCGGCGGAATTTGCCAAGAAATACGCCGGTGACTCCCGTTATGTGATCGGGCCTTTATACTATGACAAGTATTGGAAGGTCCTGAAGATCGCGCTGGCGTGCGTGGTGATTGCGGTCTTTTCGATTCAATTCACCCAGGGGATCGTCGAGGGATATGATCCGGGTCGCGTCGCGGACCTCGGATCGATCATCGGTTTTATTACCCGACTCTTTTCGACGACGCTGGCCAATACCATCAGCTCGGCCATAGGAATTTTCGGAACCGTTACGATCGTATTTATGATCATGGAATACTATAAAGTCGATCTCGACGAAGGGAAGAGCGCGGAATGGTCGGTCGATGATTTGCCGAAGACAGAGCCCGGAGCGAAGGCGAATACCCGAAAGAGCACGGCCTGGACGCCCGATCGCCTGACGCCGGTCCCGGACAAGAAAGCCCTTCTTCCGAGGGGCGATAGTATCGCGGACATCATCTTCTCGGTTGTTCTGGGAGCCCTGATGATATTCGTACCACACGTTTTCGGAGTGCTGTGGATCGAAGAGGATGTCATCACAAACATCAGCATCTTCAATCTCGAAAAGTGGGACATCATCCTGCCGTTTATTCTAATCAGCCTCCTGGCGGGACTCACGGACGCGATCCTTCGGGTCATCATCGGGCGGTATAACCTTAAGGTAATGATCAGTAACATAACGTCCGGTATCATTCAGATTATTTGCTCGGTCATCATTTTCAAGGTCTTACCGATTTGGAACCCGGATTTCAGTGATCAGTTCGGAGAGTTTATCAGTACTGAATTCGGGCCGCATGAATACGCGACAACTTTCGATGCGGTCTGGTTTTCGAATATTATCCTCGGAATCGCTATTTTCGCGACGTTGATCGAGGTGGGCACCACTGTGTACCGGACGCTAAGGTACGGGATGAGTGAGAAAAAAAGAGCTTAAGTACGGGAACTGCGCAAGCGTAAGTCGATGAAGATGTATTGCGAGGGAGGAAGCAACATGGACGATATAAATCGTGTATGAACGCAGCCGTGGTCGAAGCGTAGCTGTTTACGGCTTACGCGGACTTCTTTTAAGTTGTGCTTGAGAACCCGCAAAATCAATGCCTTACAGGTCCCGGATTGTCTCGATCGCCCACAGCGGAAGGTGTATAAGGTTTTCTTCCTTGCGGTAATCGGTCATCGCCGTGCGGATCGCGATATCGGGACGAAACTTCTCGATAAATGTTTTTAAGCTTTTGGCGTGCAGGTTGATTTCCGCCTTGACCTCGATCGGGATGATCGTTTTCCCGTTGTCGACGACGAAGTCAACCTCACTGCTACCGCGGTCGTTGGTCCAATAAAAAGGCTCGATCCCGTCGAGTGTGCGGAGCTGTTGAAGAACATATTGCTCGGTCAGAGCGCCCTTGAATTCGCGGAACAGCTCATTTCCCTGAAGGAGAGTCTCCCCGCGCAGGCGGGTCATGCAGGAGAGAAGCCCGACGTCGAGAACAAAGAGTTTGAAAGCCTTCAGATCCTCATATGCCTTCAGGGGAAGACTTGGCGCACTGACCCGGTTAACTTTACGGATCAACCCGCAATCGATGAGCCATAACAAAGCCATCTCATAGTCCTTTGCACGTGAGCCCTCGCGCACCAGCCCGTACAGAAATTTCTTGTTTTCCCGGGTGAGTTGGGCAGGGATACTGTTCCAGAGCATGCGGATCCGCGGCACAACGTCGGAAGGCGCGTGTTTTGAAAAGTCCTGCTCGTATGCATCGAGAATTCTTTGTTGGATCGTGCGTACCGCCGAAAAATCCTTGTTTTCGGAAAAATGAAGGACCGCCTCGGGCATTCCTCCGACGTAATAGTACTGACGGAGGGCGTCGATGTATTCCTGTCGAAAAGTATTCGCCATCGAAAAGTCGCGCTTGGCCAACAGCTCGACATAGGCTTCTTTACCGGTTGCGCGTAAAAATTCGGAGAAGGACATCGGGCCGATATCCAGAAACCCGACTTTACCGACGGGGAATGAAGTGCCCGAGTGAAGTGCAACGCCGAGCAGCGAGCCGGCACAGAGAATCGCGTATTGCGGTGCGTTCTCACTAAAATACTTGAGAGAACTTAATGCCTCCGGAACCGCTTGCACCTCATCGAAAATGATCAGCGTATCGAGAGGGTCGATCTTCTGCCCGGTCAGAAGCTGAAGACCGGTGATGATGCGGCCCGGATCCGTGATTTTTGAAAAAAGCTCACGCAGAGTAGAGTTGTTTTCAAAGTTGATATAGGCTGTATTCGCGAATGCGGCCGCACCGAAATCGCGCATCAGCCAGGTCTTTCCGACCTGACGCGCACCCCGGATGATGAGCGGCTTACGGTTTGGGTCGTTTTTCCATCGGTAGAGTTTTTCTGTTGCGCTTCTGAACATATACGGTCGCCTCACAAATACATTATTTCACTGTCAGTATAAGGCGCCGATACAAAAAATACAATGAGTTATTGTCGCGCATTACATAAATTGCGACGAATTAGTGTGTTTCCGGCACATATAATGCAACGAATAAATGTATCCGTCAACCAAAGATTGCGGCGAATGAGTGCGTTCGTCATACAGAACCGGAGGCGAAATGATGTGCGATCGGCAATCAGAGCGTTTTGCTGAATAGAAAACACGTGAGCGGAGTGACTTTTCCGTGGTTGTTGAGGGTGATTTCTTTTCGACCGACCTCGGCAAACCCGCGACGGGGATAAAAAGAGTAGGTACACCCGGAATCGGTGAACAGATAGATATGTTTGCCTTTATGAAGCGACGCCAGCTCATTCAGGAGTAACGTGCCGATACCGTTTCCCATGGCTTTCGGATCCACCGCGAAAAAGCTGAGCTCGCCGTCCAGCGGGTGACTTGCCTTATAGGCGCCGACCATCTCTTCGTTCGCTTCGTCGTAGGGGACGGAGGCGTCTTTATACGCGGAGTCGATGATGAAAGTAACGATTCTGACGAAAAGCCGATACCGGAAAGACCGGAACACTTTGGGTTGATCATTCATATCCGCGAGTAAAAATCCGACCAGAGTGTCTCCATCGTATGCGCCCAGCGCTACGGTCGCTTTTATTAGCTCATAATAGAAATAGTGCCGGCTGTAAACATACAGTTCGCGATCGTTATTGGTGAACCAGTCCAGGTTCATGCCTTCGGTCGCGAATTCCCGAGCCGCGTTAAAGTCCTTTTTTCGTAATGGTTCGATTTTTACGTCCATATCACCCCAAACTACGGCTTAAAAACGACATATGAGAGAATGAGCCATACGGCGATCAGCCCGCCGATGACGATCGTCGCGATCGTCAGGATGCTCTTATCCTTGAATTTCAGAAGCGCGACCAATCCGAGTATCGCTCCGACGAGGCCGATACCGGCGAGAGTCTGCATGTTGAGCGGCAGACCGAAATGAAGGCGCGTGCCCAAAAGCCGGATCGCGCCGAGAAGCACGAGTATGCCGGAGACGATGACCGCAATAAAACCGAGCTTGGAGGAAGGGGCAAGTTTAGCTTTCATAACGGGCTCCTTTCAGATTGCGTGACGGTAACGCTTATATCTGATAACAATGTAGCATAAAAACGTGTGCGCTTACACAGAATTCCTTTGCTTTTTGCCGCCCGAAAAACAGGCTCCTCACTATTTTTCGCGAATAAATATGCAAAATCGTCGATCACTTGGATTTTCCTCTTCGCCGCAAAGATTTACACTCGGAATCATTCAAATATGTGAAGTCAGCCTCGAAGCGGAGAGTTGAGTCCGTATAATGGTGCAAATTCAAAACAGAAATGAGCCAGGCGGTAATCCCGCGCTGCATCGCGCTCTGCCGCACCTCAAAATCGACAGTAATACCGCCTGGACAGGCAATACAGGCAATCCAGGCGGTAATCCCGCTCTGCATCGCGCTTTGCCGCACCTCAAAATCGA
>CAZCLK010000044.1:0-2799 GCA_964499575.1 uncultured Oscillospiraceae bacterium
AAGACGGGTGTCGTAGGTTCGATTCCTACCCCTCGTATTCCAAGTGTCGAAATTTATTAACAAAATCCGTTACCTTAAAAAGATGATAATAACCACAAAATACAACAATGAAGTTAAATGGGAAAGAGCAAGATGTGAAATTTGTAATAGACTTCGATGGAGATGCCAACACCATGTAGACGGAAGAAGAAACACTGATGAAGTGATTCATGTTTGTAGTAATGGTAACCCAGGAGGAGTAATGTACCCAGATGCTTGCCATTCAAAGATTCACAACCCTACAGCTTTTGATTTACCGCCCTCGTGGGCATATGATAACGGATACCTAAGAAGACTAGATGGGGAATATAGACCAAAAAAGAAACCAGCAAGTAAGTGGAAGTTGAAGAAGAAAATAGGCTTTTAGGTTATTGTAATCTGTTTCTAATTGAGGTAAATTAGAGTATGAAGAAGAGCATTGTAATTTATCATAACTATGTACCTAAAGTCGGAGGCATAGAAAGTGCAGTATACAACCTAGCAAAATTGCTTGAATTAGAAGGGTATCATGTCACCATTGCTTACACATCAGTAGAGAGTTATGAAAGCCTGTTCAGATATGCAACCGCCTGTGACAAGGTAATAAAGATAGATCCTAAAATGACAAGCCCAATAGTAGCGGATGTTTGTTTAATTGCTAGTAACCACGATATTCCCAAAGAAATAACTGCAAAAAGATTCCTACAATGGATTCATTCAGACTATGATAGATATTCACTAGAACTTAAGAATATAGGGAAGGTGGAGTATGTTGCAGTAAGTAAGCACGCCAGGGATGTTATAAAAAAGAGAGAAGATGTAGATTCTACAGTCATTTACAACTTGTTAGACCCTGATTTTAATAGAGATGAGGATAAAGAGCTAAGACTGGTAACAAATTCTAGGGTGTCACCAGAAAAGGGGTTTGGAAGAATGCTGAAACTAGCAGAACTGCTAAAAGAAAACAAAGTAAAGTTCTCATGGATGGTATTTGGAGATAATAGCCATTACCCAAATGAATTTGAAGATTGGAAAAGAAAGTTCGCTCATGTAGAAGAGGTGTTATTCGTAGGATATAAATCGGATATTACAATAGGATTAAGACACGCAGACTACTTGGTGCAATTGAGTGACTTTGAAGGATGCCCATATGCCGTCTTAGAGGCTTTGAGATGGAAGATACCTTGCTTAGTTACAGATTGGGCTGGTGTTGATGAACTAATAGAAGATGGTAAGAACGGATACATACTTCCACAACACATGAACCTAGATTGTGCATATGTGGATAAGATTGTGAATAACATTCCAAAAGTGAAGGAGAAAGACCTGTCAACAGTCAAAGATTGGATTAAACTGATAGAAGATAAGCAATGAAAGAAATAGGAAGAGTAACAGTAGATATTGATAATTTGTATTCACTACACTTCAACTGTCCTATCCTGGAAATTCCCTACATAAGGATGGTAGAACAAGAACTAAGAGATAACCCTCCTATGCATAATTCCGAATACTATGTTTATTTGAAGAAAGAGTACGATCGTGGTGTAGAAGTGTTCGGAACAATAAAAACAGAAATGCAACTAGAGAACCGATACTACGAATGGAAAAACCTAATAGCAAGTATGAGAAAAGGCTACAAAGAGAACAAAAAATACGAAATTTACGAAAATGGGCTTCCATACGGAGGGATTACAGCCATTCTAAGAGAAGATAAAATGGAAGTGGTAGATGGACACCATAGATTGGCAATACTTTTAGCGTTGGGTTATGATCAAGTAGATATAATTTTATTTAGAGAATAAGATGAATTGGTATCAAGATGAATATCCAATCCAGGAGAAATTAGACCCTACAGGGTACGATTGGAAGGATAAAAATGTGATAGATTTAGGCTGTAATGTAGGTATGGTCTGTCCCTATGTATTAGAAAGAGGAGCAAAAACCTATACAGGGATAGAGCTAGAAGGAAAGTATATAAGGGAAGCTAAAAGAAGATTCCCAAAAGAGATGTATTTACAAATGGATGTTAGGTTGTTTATGTTAGAAAGAGAGCGAAAAGACAATGAGGTTGTTCTAGCACTTGGGCTGTTCCATCACTTAACAGATGACAAGGTTGTAGATGTTGTAAATAATTGTACAGGAGACCTAATATTTGAAGTTCCGACTGGGAAGAATGTCAGCTATGGAGCATACAGAGTAAGGGATGAAGAGTGGTATAAGGAACTAGTGAAAAACTACAAAGAAGTTACGATCCTGAATAGCGGAATGCCACTAATGAAAGGATACCCATTCGGGAGAAAGATTTTTATTTGTAAAGGAAGGCAAGATGTTGAAAGTTAAACTGCTTGTTATACAAAACTATAATGATTTAAGACTAAAGAGACTTCTACAGAAGGATGAGATGATCGAGACTACAGAAGAGAGGGCTAGATACCTGCTCGGTCTTGGTTATGTTACAATATTAGAGATATATAAATTTACAGAGGGTAAGAAAAATGAAACAGTTGATAGTGCTGAAGAAGGGGAACCTGAAGTACATTAGACTATACGGGGAAGATTTTGAACTAATAGAACCCGTAGAAGAAGCTAAGGTAGAGAAACCAAAGAGCAAAAGCCAGGCTAGAAGGATAGCTGAGCTTAAGAAAACTAAATAATGGGGTGTAGGGTATTCAAAAAGGTAAGAACACCATTCCCCTGTTTGGTGGGCGGAAGAAACGAAAGTACTTCCTAGGCTCCATTCCTACCCAGCCGTTGAGAGGTGCGAATCCTCTCCCCTGCAAT
>CAZCLK010000044.1:2899-6262 GCA_964499575.1 uncultured Oscillospiraceae bacterium
CCTAGGCTCCATTCCTACCCAGCCGTTGAGAGGTGCGAATCCTCTCCCCTGCAATTACTTAAGTAAAAATAAAATGGAAAAAAACATTGCAAACCTAGAAATAAAGACAATTCCACTAACACAACTACAAGGTTGGGATAAGAACCCGAGAGAAATTACAGATGACAACTTCCGAAGGTTGAAAAGAGACCTCGTGAAGTACGCTATGCTAACACCCCTGATCGTGGATGGAAGAGATATGAAAACCGTGCTTGGTGGTAATATGAGACTAAAGGCACTTAGAGAATTAGCAAACGAGTACAATATTACAACAGCAACCTGCAATATAGTCCACCCAGCGGATGATAACGAAGCCATTATGATGGCATTAAAGGATAACGAATCATTCGGTAAATATATTAAAGTAAAACTAGCAGAACTAACCTCCAATATCGCAGAAGCCCAGGAGATACAAATTAGTATTAGAGAGATAGAAATTGAAAGACTAAAGCCAAGAGAACCTGAAGAAGATGATTATGAACCACCAGAGGACTTAGAACCAATGGTAGAAAAAGGAGACTTGTGGATATTAGGGGAGCATAGACTGGTCTGTGGGGATAGTACTGACCCCGAAGTAGTGAAATTAGTTCTTGATAACGAAAAATCGAATATGGTATTCACTGATCCACCATACGGGATGGGATTTGAAGGAAGCATAGGAGGGGATGGAAAGAAAGGATACAATTCAAAACACGGGAAGATAATAAACGATGATGCTCCCGATGATGACCTTCTTGATGGAATGATGACCAATATTAAAGACTTCAACAAGGGAGCCTTCTATATTACTTACTGGAGACTTGGCATAAGAACCATCTTAAATGCTTTAGCAAGAAACAATTTACCTTTCAGAAATATGATTATTTGGCATAAGAACCATCTTAATTTGAGTAATAGTGACTATAAAAGCATCTATGAGCCGATGATATTAGGCTGGGACTTCGACTATGAACCAATATTCTATGGATGGGGGGAAGAGCATAAGTTCTTCGGAGAAAAAGGAGCTACTGATACCTGGGATGTAGATGGATTAACTACAGTATGGGAGATAGATAGAACAAAGAAAAACACCCTTCACAGTACAATGAAGCCAATTAGACTATGCGGAAGAGCAATACTAAATAGCACTAGGATGTTTGAGACCGTACTAGACCTATTCGGTGGAAGTGGTTCAACACTAATAGCCTGCGAACAAACAGGGAGAAAATGTAGAATAATAGAGTTAGACGAACACTACTGCGATGTAATCATAGATAGATACAAAACCTTCAAAGAAACCGACCTCGGAATAAGCGTGATAAGAAACGGGAAGAAGTTAACCTTAGAGGAGGCTAGAGATGGGAAAGGGAAGACAGCCAGAGCTGATTAAAGATATTTCGGTGGTATTAGGACTGCATAGTAAAACACTTGCGGACTTAAGACTAGAAATCGATGATATAATAAAAGTAATTAAACAGAATGAGGATGAAGTGATAAAACTGAGTAACAAAATAGAACAATTAGCTAAAAATAAAACTAAAAAATCATGGCAAAAGGAATCAAATATACAGCAGAAGAAAAACTTGAAATAATAGAAAGCATAAAACCTTACTTACAGCTAGGTTATAGCCTAAAGAGAGCTTGTGAATATGCTGGGATACCATATTCTACGATACAGAACTGGTTACCAGAGGATGAGAAGCTTAGTTCTGAAATAAAGGCTTGGCAAGGGATGGTTAATACCCAGGCTAGACAGAACATAGTAGAGCATATTATGGGGAACACAAAGAAAGGAATTAAACCAGACTTAGATACAAGTAAGTGGTGGGCTGAAAGGAGAGAAAGAGATGACTTCAGCGTAAGACAAGAGAACATAAATACCGAAAGGAGCATTAAAGAGGTTATAGATGAGTTCCAAGACCCTGATAATTTTGAATATACCGATAATGAAGAAAAGATTGATAAACCTCTTTCAGATACAAACGAAGGAGGGGAAGAGGAAGTTCTTTCAGCATAACCCTGCACAGCTACACTACGAGCAACACAGAGCTAAAAAGAACATTATATTAAAGGCTCGACAGATAGGATTTACTACCTATGAGCAGTTAAGAAAGCTTGAGAAAGCTATGCTTAAACAAGACCATATAACCAGTACGATTGCACATACAAAGGATAAGACTTTAGATATCTTCAGGATAGCACAATTTGCATGGGACAACCTACCAGAGGAGATTAAAAGTAGATATAAGATACAGTATGATTCAGCAAAAGAATTAACCTTCGGAGCAACAGGATCAAGGTACTTTGTAGATACAAATACCAGGTCTAAGACCGTTCATGACCTTCATGTTTCAGAGGTAGCCAGAATAAAAGACCTAGAAGCCCTGTTCTCAGATTCTATAGAGTCTGTACCAATGGATGGAGAGATAACACTGGAAACAACAGCACAAGGATTGAACCAATTCTATGACCTATGGAAAGCATCAGTAGAAGGAAAAACAGACTTCAAACCTCACTTTTACAACTGGACTTGGAACCCTAACTACGCATCGCAAATACCAGCACAAAATGACTGGAAAGGACACTACAGAGAACTAGCAAGGCAATACGGATTAGTAGTTGATATAGAAGAACAGTTCAACCTAACACCCGAACAGTTCTATTGGTATTACCTGAAAGCTAGAGCATTAAAGACTCGGGTGAAAGAAGATTACCCTACGGTACCAGAGGAAGCATTCTTAAGTACAAGTGGATCAGTATTCGACCTGTTTGCAGTAAGCCAACTGGTACCTATGATTCCAATAGAGAACAAATACGGAGTAGATATATTCTACAGACCAGTACCAGGACATGACTATGCAATAGGAATAGATACAGCAGAAGGGACACAAAACGATGGAACATCACTTGAGATATGGGACTTAACAAATGAGAAGAAAGTAGAAGTAGCCTCGTTCCTAGATAATACAATAAGACCAGACCAGGTAGCAGATATAGGTATGAAGATGTCGACATACTATAACGATGCACTACTAATACCAGAGAAAAACAGCTCAGGACTTACAACCACACTTAAGATACAAGAGTCCTCATTCCAAAACCTATTTGTAAATAAAACTATAGATAGCAGAACCCAGGAAGAAAAGAATGAATACGGATGGAGAACTACATCGGGAAATAGAGACATAATGATAGATGATTTCATAGAACTATTCGAAGAAGGAAACCTAGAAATCAACTCATCCAACATGATAAGCCAGATGAAGACCTTCGTTAGAAAACCAGGAGGAAAAAGAGAACACGATGAGGGGTTCCATGATGACAGCCTCTTTGGATCCTTCTTGG
>CAZCLK010000045.1:0-5428 GCA_964499575.1 uncultured Oscillospiraceae bacterium
CCCTGGCCGAGGGTGATCGGGTCAGCTTTGATACCGTCCAAGGCGCCAAAGGTCCGGCTGCCGAGAATGTTCGCAAGTTGTAGGACCTGATTTGAGAAACGTTGATCTGTAACATGCTCCTTGGCATGGATTATGGACAACACCGTTTTGCAATCGACGGGATGCTGCAATGTACGTATTGAGTCTATTCTGCTGGAGCTAAACGACAAGAAAATCTGATGGTCTTCGTGGTGATGATCACCCTTACAGACCGGATATTGAATGATAGACTCCAGCAAAAGACAAGACGGCATAGGCGGCTCTCGTCGATTATTTTAACAGGATATTCGCAACGTTTGAAAGAAAGATGAAAAAAGGAGATTTGAAATGGGAAAACCCATGTACAACTTTGGCAAGCAGGGGAAAGAAAAAGCAAGGCAGCAGAAACAGATGGAAAAAACGGCAAAACGCATCATGGCTAAGCAGAAGAAGGCCAATCTAAAAACGGGCACTCCGAACACAGACTCAGATATAGCAGAACCGGAACTGGTGGAGGAGCTCGTTAAAAGCATGGCATAAGGGCATATATACACAATCTTAATTCGACTTTATGATGGTTGTAATGGACCTTACAAGGTAGAGATGAATGTTTGTTTTCCGGATTGAAATCTTGAAGGTAATTTGAAATGGCTGAAGATCTACTAGACTACTGGGTTAGACTTATAAAGACAATTTTCCCTGCGAACGCTTGGATAAATTCTCGTTTCTCAAATAATGATTATCTAATACAGATCGATTGGAAGCTCCAAAATGACTCGGAGAACTCAACCAAGCGTTCAAGAAAAATTGAGATAATAATCAAAGAGGGTGTAATTAATGATTATCTTGATAAGAACAAGAAAGATCGTGACTTATCCGACATCATTTTGAAAGAATTTTTTTGCGAGCGGTATAATCATTCTATTTCTGATAATGATATTGATACCAACCAATATGCATCCACAAAAACGTGGTTAATTTCCAGGGACGTAATTAATTGCAAGCCTCCATTTGACACCCCCCTTAGGGATCAAGTTAGACCAGTTTATCCATAACAATTGTGATAATAGGAAGTGCGGGCTTCTGCGTATTTCAAAGGTAGGGAAGCATGGGGCGTAAACGAAACCTGACTTATGCGATTAATAGCGAAAACCAGAGTTGGCGACACGTTGGTACCCTCAAACCGAGATAACTGAGGATCAACAGGAAAGGAGACAGGCAATGGGAGACAAGGGCGGCAAGAAAGATAAGGAAAAGGGTCAGAAACAGAACGCCGAAAAACAGAAACAAAAAATCAATAACAAGCTTGATAAGCAGCCTAAAAGAAAGCCTTGATAGAAATCACGGTGCGGAGATCTGCACAACAGCTTTCGCCGTTTTAATCTATAAAGGAGATGGTTACTTTGAAGATTTTTTATAAATGCAAGAAAAGAAGCCATAACATCATCGGAATTTGTCAGGACACAACCTGTGAGTGGCGGCTGAAGAATGAATCGTTTTTTAACTGCACATGGGTTGCATGCAACTTTGGTCCCTTCACTCTCGAAGAAGTGGGTGGGATGATGGGCGTAACCAGAGAAAGAATAAGGCAGATCGAAGCAAAGGCTATTAAAAAATTACAGCATAAAAAAAGAAGCGGGCCGTTGCGTGATTTTGCATTACCGGACAGTGAATGGGTAAATCGGCAAAGTGTGGAGACTTAAAAAAATATAATTTCTTTGTAATTAGCAAAACTGACCTGCCCCCCCCAAACCGATCAAGTCTTTATGTTAGAGTGCTGGCATAATCTTGGATGATTAGGGAGGGCGGGATGAGTCGAAAGTGAATATTTCTACCGGATATCGTTAATCTTTATTTACACCTGATTCAAGGACTTGTAGGTGTACAACAGCCCGTCTTTATTGCTATTTTACTGACATCACCTCCATTGATAACAAATACAAATCCGCACATAGAGTGATCTGGCCAAGTCATAGAATACGGGATGAAATGTGGCATTATAGGGGAATGGTCGGGGGCAATTTTATCTTCCTGGTAGTCCACAAGCTGATATCTTTGGAAAAGATTCAACATCACAAACAGTATTCATCTCTTTCCATTTTTTACGGATTGGAGTACGAATCCATAGAGAATCGGAAAAAACCAATCAAGGATATTAATTGTTAGGCGCGGCTATCGTACACCCTTGCGGCAAAAATACTCTTTCTTGAGGAACATGATGAAAACCTTGACCTGTCTTGGCAGTGCTTGCCGCACCATCCGGTGTGTTGCTATTATCGTAGTGGTGTTAGCCACCTTCACCTGGTGTGGCATAGAAGCCGCGCAGGCTGATCCTTTTCTCGACGAAATGGTCGAGTTCACCGGAGAGGTTTTTCTTATTGAGCAGAAAGTGCCTGCCGTCATCATTGGCGTGGTGCGTAACGGCGAAATGTCGATCCGCGGCTTTGGCGAACGAGCCGGCAAGGGCAGCAAGGCACCTGATGGTGACACGGTAATGCGGATCGGCTCCATAACCAAGGCATTCACCGGCGAAGTGCTTGCTCATCTCGTCGCCAGAAACTTTGTGCAGCTTACACAGCCGCTCACCAGGTCTTTGCCCGAGCTTGCCACCAATGCGAAGGCCGACGTCGGGCATATCCGCCTGATTGATCTCGCCACTCATTCTGCTGGTCTGCCGAGAGAGCTGCCTCATAAGGCGGGATCAGAAAAGGATTCCAATGCCCCTATTACAGTTCAAGACTTCACCGACTTTCTGCAAAACGAGACTTTGCTCTTCAAGCCAGGGAAGTCCGTGCATTACTCGAATGTCGGTTTCAACCTGCTTGCTCTTGGTTTATCTAAGGTGTCGAACGAGCCTTTCCCCGCGCTTCTTCAGCGCCAAATCATCGACCCGCTCAATATGAAGAATACGGTGTTTGTGCTGTCCGAGGAGCAAAAGCAGCGGTTAATGCAGGGTCACAGTTTTGATGGGGCGGCGCTGCCGGATGTTCCCACCGATTCCGTCAATTTCGGCGCGGGTGGCCTCTACTCCACACCGAGCGACCTGCTGAAATGGATGCAATGGCATCTCGACCGCTTCGGTCAAAACGGCGCGGAAGCGCGGCTGCTCGATCATTCACTGTATCTCATGCGGGATGGACTTGCGACCGTGTCGGGAATGGACGAGTCAGGCCACATGGACGCGATGGGACTGGGCTGGGTGGCTATGATGCCGAAGGGTAACCGCCCATTCATCCTGCAAAAAGCTGGAGGATTACAGGGCACCTTCAGCTATATCGCCTTCGCGCCAACGCGCGGCGTGGCGGTTTTCATCGCCATCAACCAATTCGACTTTGCTGCCGCTGCGGCCATGGCTAACGTCGCCAATGACCTGATCGCGACACTTGCGCCACGCTGAGCGAGCTGTTGGATGAACGCACGTAGATACACAAGCCTCTTTTCCGTATCCTAAATAAACGCAAAAGCAAGTTTTTTTATCAAACCTTTTAGAGGTAAGATATAACGGTGAAAAAAGAATTGATCGAACATCACAAACTATTGCTTGTTGTTGCCTTTGTCATATCGTTAGTTGCAGCTTGTTCGTCCACTCAAACCGCCGATGTCCAGTCGAGTATCACCGCTGTAGAAAAGAGCCTTATCGCTGCGGTCGTCAACGATGGAAGTGCACCTGCGGGGATGAGATTGCAGGATCGCATGCAGCACTTTCAGGTGCCGGGTGTCAGCATTGCAGTCATCAACAACGGCGAGATCGTGTGGGCAAAGGGATACGGCGTTACCGAAGCCGGTGGTACGCATGCCGTAACGACAGACACCGTATTCCAGGCATGCTCCATAAGTAAACCAGTCTCGGTGACGGGCATCATGCTGCTGGCGCAATCGGGCGTGATTGATATCTCCAGAAACGTGAATGACTATCTGACATCGTGGCACCTTGCAGATAACGACTTGACAAAGACAAATAAGGCAACGGTGCAAAGGCTCATGTCACACACCGGCGGGACCAATGTATCAGGCTTTGCAGGGTACACCGCTGGGAGCGCCATACCGACGCTGCTTCAGGTTCTCAACGGTGCATCGCCAGCAGACACTGATCCTATTCGCGTCATATACGAGCCGGGGACGCGATACAGCTATTCGGGTGGTGGCATGGAGGTGCTGCAGCAGATGGCAGAAGACGTAACCAAAATGCCATTTCAGAGCTACATGAAGAACAACGTCTTTGACAAGCTGGGCATGAATTCCAGCGACTTCGTGCAGCCGATGGCCGGTCCTCTGGCAGCGCGGGCGGCAAAAGGTCACGATCTGGACGGCGTCATGATACCGGGAGGCTGGAGAATATACCCGGAGTTGATTGCCGCCGGTCTGTGGACCACGCCCACCGATCTGGCCACACTGTTTCTTGAGGTGCAAAAGGCAGTAGTTCTTAATGAAGGTGCACTGCTCACACAAGAGACGGCCAATCGCATCCTTACCCCGCAGCCGAATACGAATTCAGCGATGGGCCTCGGCTTTGCTCTGATGGAAGGCAAGGGCGGTTTGATATTCAACCACAGCGGGTCAGTCTTCGGATACAAGTCTTACGTGACGGTGTATCGCGACCGGGGGCAGGGTATTGCCCTCATGACGAACGGTGACAACGGATACGCGCTTATGATGGAAATAATGCGATCCGTAGCCAAAGTATATGGCTGGCCAGATGACAGTGTATCAAAAGCCGGGCTTGTCGATGTGCCGCTGTCAATCCTGCAGTCTTACGTAGGAAAATATACGGCCACGCTTGACGGTCAGACATTGCAGATTGAGATTTATCTTACCGGGAATGCACTGATGATAAAAAGCGCCTTGCAAGGAACAGGCTCACGCTCTGATCTGTATCCAACAGCCAACGACATTTTTCTGTTGAAGGATGACACGATTATTACCGGAACACTCACGTTTTCGAAAGACGATTCCGGCAACGTAACCGGCTTCTCGGTCTCCATACCAGGAGGCGGAACAGTCATGGCGCAGAAGCGACCAACTCTATAACTCCACTACCGCCCGGATAGTGGCTGAGCTTGGTCGTTAATCACTTTCCAACGGTAATTATCAGTTTCAATACCTACCCACTGCTGAACAGTTGGTAGGTGGCGTCAAGGTCTGTCGGATGTCCTATTTTCATGAACCGTGCTTACTCGGCTGCAAATATAAATATTCAAAGATAGTACTGGCCAGAATAATTAATTGCCTATCGAAAGTGTAACCTAAGTGAAAAAAGCAAGGTCAGAGACTTCTGGTCACACCTTTTTATCCCAATCCTATAATTCCCATCAGCCCTTGCGTATTCCGGCGCAAGTCGCCACCCGATTCCGATTCATTCCGCCACCTGATTCCGATTGAAGTCGCCACCCAATTCCGATTCATTCCGCCA
>CAZCLK010000046.1:0-4733 GCA_964499575.1 uncultured Oscillospiraceae bacterium
GTTTTTGATCAATGATTACCGACTAAACGGAGCATTTCGGCGATTTAGTCGGTATGCGAGCGGCGCGCGGTCTCGTTTTTGATCAATGATTACCGACTAAACGCAGCATTTCGGCGATTTAGTCGGTATTCGAGCGACGCGCGGCCTCGTTTTTGATTAATGATTACCGACTAAACGCAGCATTTCGGCGATTTAGTCGGTATTTCCTCGCCGTCACGCAAGTGCAGTCTCCACCCCCCATACATTCCTGTCGAATCCGATTCTATTCACATTTCAAAACGCTGCGAATAGAATACTACTAGGTTCTTTGTGCTCTTTTTCAATCAAGTGGTGAGATTCATGAACGTTTGCCGCGTCGTCTCAGGTTCAGACCCATGATCAATCTGTTTAAAAAAGCTGCCTCATTCGACTTGGTTACAAGTCTTTTGAGGCAGCCGCTTTTTTCATGTATGGACATTAGAGAGTGGGATTCGAACCCGGGAGGGCTGACGCCCTCTCCGGACATCAACAGAGATATCATCTCCATCACAAAGAACGTGGCAATTGTCAAGCGTAAAACACGCAGTTGTCACGTTTCTTTTGCACGTCCGCATGATAACTTTGAATACGGGACGGCCGGGAAGCGATCGATCTGTGCAGGGAACTGCGTCCCGATGTGATTATGCTCGACATCCGGATGCCCGTACTTGACGGAATCGACGCGGCGACGATCATTCTTACTGAAAAGCTCTCCGCGCCGATGCTCCTGACGACCTTTGACGAGAGCGAGCTCATCATGCGCGCCCTCAAAGCCGGCGTGTTCGGATACATTCTCAAAAACAGTCCCGCGGATCGGATTATGTCCGCGATACGAACGATTGCCGCAGGCGGCACCGTTTTCGGGCAGGATATTCTCGGATATATCCGGGATCAGATCAGCCGTAAGGAGACGGGAAACAGCGTTTTCGAACTGATGTCCGCCCGTGAAATGGAAGTGGTCGAGCTGATATCCGAAGGCCTGTCCAACCGGGAAATCGCGGCACGCCTCTTCATCTCCGACGGAACGGTCAGAAATCACATCAGCACGATCATGGAAAAGGCGGGACTTACCCACCGCACGCAGATCGCCGTCAAGTATTTGAATCGGTAGGACAACATAAGAAGAATCGAGTCGAATCCGGCTCGAAAACTTACTCCGGCATATAGTCACGAAAAGCAATCTATGCTAAAATACCAAGCAGTCACAGTTCGCCGCCGTGACCGGCTCGGAGAAGTACCCAAGAGGCTGAAGGGGAGGCTTTGCTAAAGCTTTAGACGGGGTAACTCGTGCGAGGGTTCGACTCCCTCCTTCTCCGCCAGATGAAAACAGGGTCTCACCTTAATGGTGAGACCCTGTTTTCATGTTGTGGAACAAAGTGGAGGGAGTCGAACCCTGTGAAGGCAGAAGGCGAATAGGCGGGCGTCCTGAGGACGGCCGGCCGCCTTCTGCGGAGGAGCGACAGCGACGACGGAACAGCGCGCGAAGCGCGCGACGACTCCCTCCTTCTTTACCGATAAAATATATACTCGGACTCTCTGCTCCCGAAGCCTCCCCATCCAAGTCGACCCGCCTTTTCCCGAATGAGTTCCGCAGGATCGCTATTAGCGATCCGAGGACCTGTCTGAATGAGGGAAAATCGGCGGGTCGACGTCCGAGGATCTGTCTGAATGAGGGAAAATCGGCGGGTCGACGTCCGAGGACCTGTTTGAATGAGGGAAAGGCGGGTCGACGCCCGACTCCCTCCTTCTCACAAAGTCTCTTTTCTATCGAATCTTTTTCTAAACCCGACAACATTTTCCGTGTATCCCATATTTTCATAGAAACGATGCGCTACCTTTCGAAATCCGGAGGATACAAGTATCGAGTACGCACATGAGTTTTCCAACGCGATCTGCTCAATTTTCTCAAAAAGTGCCCGGCCGATCCCGGCACGCCTCAGCGTATCATCGACAATAACGTCCTCGATGACGAGAAAAGCTTCATAGCGGGCAGCCAGCGATTTGCAGATAATACCGAGAATACTGCCAACCACTACATTATCCTCATTAACGGCGACAAGAAGATGATATGCGCTGTCAGACTCCATCTGCGCAAAAATCTCCTTATAACGGGACGACAGCCCGTGGTCATTACTGCTTAACTGCAGATAAAGTCGATCCAGTCCTTCTATATCCTCAAGTCTTGCTTCCCTTGTATCAATCATCTTTCAGCCTCCATATTTTTCGAGTCAGTGAACTTGGATATGATTATACACGATGAAAAATATTGTCGAATTCTTTTGTCCTCAAGCAATTATCATGCAAAAAAACGACGGGGCGAGACCTCTTCCCTTATGCTTGTTTTTTACCCGCGCAAGTACGAGAATGAATAAAGAACCTGATCATATCTTTTCGGATGAACCACCATGAACGAAAAAATGCTCACAGAATATGCCCGCCTGATCATTCACATCGGCGTCAACCTCCAAAAAGGTCAGCCGCTCGTTATCGCAAGCCCGGTCGAGTGCGCTTTTTTCGCGCGGCTCCTGGTGTCGGAAGCATACTTGGCCGGCGCCGGGGATGTCCTCCTCAACTGGCGCGACGATTATTGCGCCCGGGAGCACTGGCTTCACGCGGACGATCATCTTTTCGACAGTGTTTACCCCTGGGATGCCCTTCAGAAGAACACGTTGGCGCGCGAGGGCGCGGCATACATCGGGATTTCCGCTTCCGATCCGGAGAACCTCCGGGATGTCGATCCCGGGAGACTCCGCCGATGGGAGGTCGCGACCGGTAGAGATCTCAAGGAATTTAACCGTCTTCAGATGAATAACGGCTTCCCGTGGTGTGTGGTCTCGATTCCGATCGCAAGCTGGGCGGGAAAGGTTTTCCCTGATCGGACGGACGATGAGGCGATAGAGATGCTTTGGGCGGAGATATTCAAGGCGGTCCGGATCACTCCCGACGGTGACGCCGTTCAGGAGTGGCGCGATCATTGCGCCCGGTTGAAGGTACACGCGGATCAACTGAATGATTATCATTTCAAATCCCTTCACTACAAGAACGCGCTCGGGACGGATCTGACGATTGAATTGCCCGAAAATCACGTGTGGCTCGCGGTGGACGATACCGCGAAATCCGGCGTCCGGTTCGTTGCCAACATGCCTTCGGAAGAGGTTTTTTCGGCGCCGCTCCGGGACTCCGCAAACGGTGTGCTGGTCGCGTCTAAGCCGTTGGTCCTCAACGGAAATATTATCGACGGGATCCGGCTGGTTTTCGAGAAAGGAAGAATCGTCGAACTGCACGCGGATACCGGTGAAGAAACGCTGCGGGCATCCGTGGAGATTGACGAGGGCTCTCATTATCTCGGCGAGATCGCACTCGTCCCTTTTGATTCGCCGATTTCTCAAAGCGGAATCCTTTTCTACAACACGCTCTTTGACGAAAATGCCTCGTGCCACTTCGCGTTCGGTGAAGCGTATGCGTCTTGCATTGAGGGCGGGACCGGTATGACCGTGGAAGAACTCAGCGCGAGCGGGATCAACGCGGAAAGCAGTACGCACGAGGATTTCATGGTCGGCACAAACGATCTGTCAATCGTCGGGACGACGCATGACGGCCGGAAGGTAGCGATTTTCGGGAACGGGAATTTCGCGTTCTGATTAACAAGGAGGCACCCATGAAAAAAGTCTTTCCGCTCCTTTTCGCGACGCTGGTCGCATGCTCGGTCCTTGCGTCCTGTAGTACCAAACTGTTCGTCATCCGCCCGACCCTCATCTCGCGGATCACGATCGATAACCTGTCGACCGGCGAATCCGCCGAGCTTCTTCGGGACCAATCCGACGAGACCGATTGGCTGATGGACGATCTGGTTTTCGAGATGGCGGAGTTCTATAAGCGCGACGGGAGTTGCTCCGATTCGGACGGGCATATCTATGAAGCGGTATTTTATAATGACGATCGCCTGGAAATATCCGTGATCATCAACGAAGACGGCTCGGTCTGTATTGGCGACGGGCATTATGTGCTGACCGAACCGGAAGAAGAAAAGATCCGGGGGTTCCTTGCAAACTGGGCAAATGCTTTTGAAACGGGGAGCGCGAACTGAAGGCTGCGGTTGTTTTGTCATAATTCCGTGCTTCCGATTGCCACTTGATCTGTAATAAAAAATGCATAGTAATTTTTGACAAAAAATGTTACTATTCGAATTGAAAGACGCGTGTTTCAGCATGCGTCTTTGTTCGGATTTTTTTCTTATTGTCCTCGAATACAACCCTTCTTCGAATTTTTTCGGATTGATCGTCTTGCGGATCGACTATGGCGGAAGAGGTGCCTTATGGGGAAGTTCAAGAAACGTCACTGGATTATTATCGCGGTTTGTGCCTTGCTCTTGATCGGAATCTCCGTCACGCTTTTTTTCATCTTTCGAAAATCGCCCCACGACAAACCGGCTGATGTCACGACCGTTCAGGGCTCGACTCAGGAGCTCGACGGACTCGGCGGTTATGACCCGTACAATCCTCCGGAAGGAATCGAATTTGCTGAGATAGTGGATGTCGAGAGTATGATCGAAAGAGACAATTCCGCCACTTACAATAGCGAAAACGACCCCGTTCACCCGGCTGTGGATGTAAAAACGACAATCAAGATCTCAAATCAGGGAATTCGCCCGGGCACGCCTAAACCGCTGGATTTTTCGGAAAAATACGCTCATCTGGTAAACACGCCCACCTTCA
>CAZCLK010000047.1:0-4146 GCA_964499575.1 uncultured Oscillospiraceae bacterium
ACCGATACAAGATACTGCGGGGACGGGTAGCGGAGCGTGCCCGCGAGTTGATACGGCAGAGCTGCAACGCGCGAGATGTAGTAATCGTGCGGGGGGCAATCTCGCCGGATCACATACACATGCTGCTGTCGGTGCCGCCGAACTTGGCACCGGCAAAGGTGGTGCAATACATCAAAGGGAGATCGGCGAGATTGCTGCAGATGGAATTCCCTGAGTTGGGTAAACGGTATTGGGGGCAGCACATGTGGGCTCGCAGCTACTTTTGCGCGACGGTGGGTGCGGTGGATGAGGAGACGATCAAACACTACATTGAGACGCAGAAGTGGGATGAGGATGATCAGGGGTTCAAGATCACCGCACCCGCCAAGCCTTAAGCCGGCTTAAGCCGGGGATTCCTCGGGCGGCTTCAGCCGCAGACACGACTTTCAAAAACCTACCGGCTTCAGCCGGTAGTTGTTTAGCAGCTTTCTGGGAAGATTCGTCGGATGACTGACACGGTCTCTCAACATGCAACCTCCCCACTCACAGCGCAGCGGGGTCCGCCATGTTTCAAGCGACGCTTTTTCTGCCTGGAGGACTGAGTATTGGTTTCGGTGCCCGCCCGACAACCCAGTTCAGCACCTGGCTAGTCATTTGTGCCTTGGCATCCCAGGTCAGGCGTTCGCGCGCGTATGCTATGCCTTGGCGCCGCAACCGCCCAAGAAGGTCCCGATTGCTCGCGAGTTCCCTGAGGATGCTCTCGATCCGCGACACGATGTCGGATTCATCGGTGAGAGGCACCTTGAATCCGACCTCTTCAAAGACGATGTCTCCAGGTCCGCCGAAGTCCACCACCACCGGTACGGCACCGATGGCGAGGGCTTCGAAGACCACGCCTCCGCCGCTCTCCTTGAGGCTTGGAAACACGAACACATCAGCCGATCGGAAGCGGCTGAAGACTTCCGCATGCTTAAGCCACCCGGTAAAGGTCACCGCGTGCTCAATACCAAGAGATCTTGTGAGCTGCTCCAGTCGTTGCCTTTCCGGACCGTCACCGACGACGGTGAACCGAGCCAAGCCGCTTATCAGAAGGAGAGCAGCTCCGCGCAAAGCAAGATCGCAAGCCTTCAAGGGAATAAGGCCGCCAACGAAGATGAGCTCAAGCGGAGCGCTGGGTTCCGGCCTTCGTGAATCGTCGGAACACACGGAGGGGTCTATGCCATTCTCCGGGATAAAAAAGACTTTGTCGCGATACTCCGCAAACTCGGAACAGATTTGCGACGACGCGGCGATGATTGCGGTCGCGTGGCGATATGTGGACCGGCCAAATGGCATGAACTGGTGTAGGTTCCTTAAACCGGCGATCCATGTCTTTTGTTTTTCGATCTGGCTGAAGCCCGGAGGCCATGGCAAGCCGCCGCTGAGAGGTCCAATCACAAAGGGTATGGGTCCGTTGCGCAGGAAGCGAGCGAAAGGACTTGGCACGACCGCTGATATCGGCAGAACGCGCAGAACGACATCGAACTCGCGCGCAGCGATGCGGAGCCGCAACTGTCGCCAGGCTCGCCATTCGAGGGCGAGAGCAAACGGATAAAAGAAAGCGGTTTTCACCTGAGAGTCGGGTCTGATTCTGCGGAAGCCCCAGTCCCTGATGCGCCGGAGAGGTATTCGCACCACTTCGATGGCGCGAAAGGGCGCGTTTGCGTGCCGCAAATCATCCTCGACGTCCGCCCCAGCGACCAGGGTGACATCATGAATCCTGGCAAGCGCTGCAGCATGAGAATAGGCAACGAACGGCATGCTGTGTGTCGTAGGATGGCAACCCGGCCCTAACACGAGAATGCGCAAACGACTCATCGGCCCTGATGTTTCGTGCGGCTCCATGTTCCCTACTCCCAGTTACTGCCACTTTTTTGACGAATTTGGTGCGACGGCCGAACCATCGGCCCATTAACTGTCGCGTTTTCGCCACGGGCTTGCCACGAGTCACTAGTCACCAACAGCATCGCGTACCAGACGGGTCCTGCCATCATGAATTGTGACTCGGTCAGGTTATAAATTAGGATGATTGGCCAGAACACCACGGCCAACCTGCCAATAGGGTCTCCTGCGACAAGCTTGGCTGTCGTAATGAGACCCGTGGACCATATGAACACGCCTAAGAAGAAGAGGCCGACGACCCCGCCATCCAGATATGTTTCGATATAACCATTGTGCGCGGTGATCAGCTCGCCGGTGCCGAGTTCCTCAAAGGTTGCCTTGCCGTCATGAGTATCCCAAAAACAACGGAATCCTACCCCGATCAGATGGTTGGTGTTCTTCTTCAGGGCGACCTGCCAGATCTCGCTTCGACCGGACATGCCGGACCCGCGTCCGAAGGCTTCCGAAACGCGGCTTGAAAGGTGATACGTTTGCTCGACCGCCAGGAGACACACGGTAGCCATGACGCCTAGCATGAAAACGGCCTTGGCGTTCTTCATTGCAGCCAGACGCTTGCCCACCATCAGCAACGCGAGCCCGATCAGGAAACACATTAACGACGTGGCGCTGCTGGAGACAACGAGTAGATAAAGTCCAATTCCGAGGTTCAACAGACGAGCCAAATAGTCAGCGTTTCCCGGCGAGCCGGTGTTGATTTTGCGCGTCTCCATCAAGTCCCATATCAGGAACAGGCAGAACACAAAACACAACTGGCCCAGGGAATTCTTGTGATCTGCAACGCCGGACATCATCTGAGAACCGTGGTAGGAAGTGGCGCGTCCAATGTTTGGGAAGTACTTCATGAGGGGAATGGAAGGGAGGAACAGGATGTAGGACACTCGCACGAATACCACCCGCAGCGCTGCGGCTGGATCGCTCTCAGTCAATATAATCGGCGAGATCAACAACCAACCGAATTCCTGAATCAGGCGCTTGACGGTTGGCACGGGAAAAGGCGACCAAAGCGCGCTACACAGAAAGAACGCATAGAGTGAAAACACGGCTTTGTTTGCGAACGCATATCGGGCCCAGCTGAACCGCCTCCTGTTCAGAATCAGAATTGCTATAAGGAACAGGCTGCTGTTGAAGACGGCATTAACCGGGTTGCCCTCGAGTCGGCTTGATTGGCCGCCGCCCGTAAGCCCTAGCTGATAAAACCAGAACGCCGCCCCCCGGGAGCTGCCTAGGGCCAGCCAGAGGGCGGGAATCCACAACGCAGCGGACGAAAACCGACGCCAGCGCCTGTCCCTTCGGATCATCCACAAACTGACGGCGACTGAAGCCAGTAATGCGAGTTTAGGCAGCAATATAAACCTGTGAAAGCTCCCGCGGCTATTTCGCAACCGCGAGGCTGATTGACCAGTCTCTTAACCCGGATTATTCACGAGAAGTAAGGAACGAAGCCACATTCTTCCGAAATGGCGCCTCTGGTCAGCAAATTCCTGCTTCGACGGCATGCGGGATGAGGAAATAGGCAATAAGATCGTCATAATGCAGGTAACACGTGCCGCGCGGAACATAATTGGACACACCTTTTCCGAGTCGTCGTGGCAATCCCGCTGAATGTGGCGGATCACAGCAAGTTCAGGTTATGGCGGCAACGGATCTGGCGATCTTTTTCCAGCAGTCGAGCCAGGCGTAGTTCACGGGAAAATGAAGAACAATTCGACGAACGGATCGCTGCACCCAGACCGCCATTTTCAGTAGGCGCTCTCGAAGAGTTGAAACCTGTGCTGCGGCCAAAGCAGTTCCTGCTGCCCTCACGCGCATCTGCTGCATGAGCACGTCGGCGGCAGCGGTCATGAAGACTCGAAGCTGATTGGCCAAAAAGCTTGTGCAACTGGTCCGGTCGATCTCCAAGCCATGATGCAGTTCTTTGATTCGATTCTCGGCATCTCCTCTGCCGCGGTAGATTCCGTAAACTCTATCAGGCTTGTGGGGAAGATTTGTGACAACGAAACGGTCATTATCCCTGGGATCTCGCCCGGGAAACCTAACAACCTACGCCTTGAAGATTATGCGGCGGCGGTGAGATCATTTCCGGGCGGCGTAGCGTGTTGCGCCGAAGAGGGTCTCGGTCTTGCCGGTCTTTCTCGATTTCATGCGGACTTTTCCCATCAGGCGGCGGGATCTCTTCTCCAGCCTGGAATTGCCGGGCATACCGACCAGATATTGCACACCCTCGGA
>CAZCLK010000048.1:0-4098 GCA_964499575.1 uncultured Oscillospiraceae bacterium
TGTAGTAGAAGCTGATGTTGCCCGGCCCCACGACCGTCGTCTGCATCCAGGTCTCCTGGCCGGAGCCGATGGCCCCGCTCTGTGCGGCGTCGTTGTCGACGCAGTATTCAGCCGACTGGGCGAACCACTCGGCGTCGCCACCGGTGGTGAACCACAGGTCGCTGTCGCAGGCCGCCGCCAGCGAATCGCCCTGGACGTTGTTCACCTGGATCAAACGGTTGGAGACGCCGTAGGAGTACTCGTACCGGCCATCGAAGATCATGTTGCCATTGTCGTCGTAGACGTGGTTGACATCCGCGATCGCGGTGTATTGGTTCAGGTCATTGGTCGTGTAATTGACCGTTCCGGCGTCGTCGACCACCGAGGTGCGGTTGCCCACGGGATCGTAGTTGAAGGTCGTATCGGTGGCGAGGTAGTCGAAATCCTCGGGGTAGTTGACGTCGGTGACCTGGTAGATGTTGTCGTAGTCGTAGACGTGGATCTTGGTGCCGCTGCTGTCGGTGACCGACATGCTCAGGCGGTTGCCCACATCGTCGTAGCTGTAGGCGTACTTGAGCTGCCCCGTATTGGTGACGTTATTGACGTCGGTGAGTCGGAAGCCAGTGTCGTAGGCGTAGTCGATACCCGTCCCGTTGGCGTAGGTCAGGCCGGATCGGCGGGAGAAGGCATCGTATGCATATTCCGCCAGGACCTCGTTGGCGTCGTTGCGGACCTTAGTAAGTTGGCCCAAGGCATCGTACTCGTAGGTGATATAGCTGGCATCCGGATAGGTCAGCTTCGTGCGGTTTCCGGCGGCGTCGTACTCGTAGGACACGACTTTGCCACCGGGGTAGTTGACATCGGTCAACCGACCCAGCCTGTCATAGGTATTCTTGATCGTTCCGGTCTCGTCCGTCGTTTCAACGACCCGGCCCAGGATGTCGTACTTGTAGGTGATCGCATTCTCCGAAATATCGAACCTAATCTCCCTGATCTTCACTCCGTTGGGCTCAATGGGATCGCACGGATCGACGTATGAAACATAGACCGTATCGCCCGCGCGATTCGTCTTGGAGACAAGCCGTCTGTAGTTGTCAAAGACGTACTCCAGGGACGTGTCGTCCGAATAGGTGATCTCCTGGGGCTTCTTGAAACGGTTGTAGGCGACGCCGGTAACGTTGCCCTTGGCATCCCGCGTTTCTTTGAGGCTCCCGTCTGCATTGTACGTGTGCGTCACGGTAGCGTTTCCCTCGGCGTCAATCACCTTCCAGACCTGCCCATCGGGGTAGTATCGCGTCTCGGTCACGTGGCCTTCCGCATCGGTCACCTTCCAGGGCCGGCCCAGGGCGTCGTAGCTGTACTGCGTATAATTGACCTGCAACTCGGCCTGGGTCGCATTCTCCGGGTACGGACCCCGAACGGTCTCCTTCTGACCTCTGTTATTATACGTGATCGACTGCAAATACACAACATTCTCTGCTGCCGAAGCCCCGTAGGTCCCCTGGCGAATCTGGTCGATCTCGTCGGTGGTCAGGATGTCGTCGAAAACGACCACTTCATCGATTAAGCCATCGAACCAGCCCGTGTTGTTATGCGTGTTCCCGATGACCCATGCAGCGTCTTCGACATTGATGCTGCTGGTCTTCGTCCCGGTCATATTGATGATGATAGACGATGAGCTTTCGCTCCACACGATCAACTTCCAGGATCGGTTGCTGTCATCATACGTGCCCGCAATGTGATACCACGACCCTGCCGAGAGCGAGGTGGTGGAATAGGTGATCTGGTAAGTGGTGCCACCAGTGTGGCCAGTGATGAGCCCGATCTGCCCACTTGTGTTTATCAACACACCGAGGCTGCGCTTGTTGTTCGTGGCATCGTATTTTCCGAGGACATATGCGTCGACAATGCTCTCCGGCTTGATCCACGCGGCAACGCTGATCTTCCTGTTCGTGTCGCCGGACTTGAGCGGGAAACCACTGTCGAGATTGGCGTCGCTTATCAGCATCTGGTCGCTGTCGTTCTTCTCAAAATCGCCGGAGTATCCGCCCTGCTTGTAGGTGCTGGACGCAGTCACACCGCTGTTGGTCAAGGTATTCGACCCAATCGAGTCAACGGTCAGAGCACCAGACTCAAGATTCCACAGGGCCACACAGTGCGGGTCGCTGCTGAAGTTGTTGCCGCTGCCACCACCGCCGGTGCCCGGCACGATCTGCTTGACGTGCTTGAGCTTGCCGTCGTCATAGTATTCGTAGACCGTCTCATACTCGAAAGGCGAGGGCGCGATGGTCTTTCTGACCAGTCCCGAGTCGAAGTACTCATTCTGAATGATGTTGCCTCGTGCATTCTTCATCCACACGGCCCGGCCCACATCGTCGTAGGCGTATTCAGTAGTCACGTTGAGGGCATTGGGATCGGTTGCACTGAAATCGCTGATAACCTTCTTGAGGCCGCTACCCTGATTCGGATCGGTGACGGGATTGTAGTACTCATAGTAGGTGACGATGCCAGTCTTGTCCGTCTTCTTCTTGATGCGTCCATCGCCATAGTACTCGAACGCTTCGACCGGCGTTACGGTTTCGTCTTCGCCCTCCGCATTGACGATCTTGACATCCGGATAGGTGATCTTCATCAACAGTCCGCGCTCGGTGCCATAGTTGGGGTCATCGAGATCGTAGGTGTAGATCGTATCCTCCCCCAGCACGTCAGTACTCTGGTCTCTCCAGGAGAACCATCGCCCGTTGGGGTCAACGTAGGACTTGTAGCTGGCGGAAGTAGAGAGATTCTCCTCATCCTCCTCAGGATCTGGAATGGCCAAATCATCCACCTTGATGATGTTCCCATCCTTGTCGTACTCATACTCCAAAGCCATGCCAGAAGGCTTCAACACAGATACCACCTTCATCTGGCCATCGTACTCGGTGACCGTCTCCCGGCCCAACTGGTCTTTACTGCTGACCTTTCGGGTCTCGGGATTAGCCCAAGTGATGGTGGAGAACCGCTTGAGAGGCGCATTGGGATCGTTCGGATCGGCCTGGTTGGGCTCGACGACCTCCGAGCGGTACGTGGCCAGGTAGTAGTCCCAGGCGCAGTCGTTGGCGTCGATCTGCTGCTTCATCCGGTCCAGCGAGTCGTAAACCACGGTCAGGACAGGATTGTTGGGGTCGATGGGCGAATAGATCTCGTCCAGCAGACCGTCTTCGTTGTCGGCATAGCCATACGTCACATCGTTGCCATCCAGGTTCGTGAAGGTGGTCAATTGGCCGATCTGGTCGTACTCGTACGAGACGCTGCGGCCGGCCGAATCGCTGACACTGGTGATCCGGTCGCCTGTGTACGTGAAGCTGATCCAGCGTACCACCGTGCCACCGATCTCGTTGGCCACCTGGGTGAGCTTGTTGTTGGTGTAGGTGAAGTTGACCTCATTGCCGTGGGCGTCGCTCCACTGTGAGATGTAGCCGTTGGGATCGAAGTCGTTGAAGATGCCGCTGCTGTTCTTGAGCCGGAAGGCCCCGTTCGGCAGGGTTGTGAGTTTCAGAGAAGCCCCCGGCGGCGGGTTGTACGTGCCGTTGGGGTCCTTGACGAACGTCGTGGTGCCGCTGCCCTGCTTGATGACCACCACCTCGTCGGTCATCTGGTCCATCAGCCACGTCGTACACAAGGACGCGGTGATATCCCGCTCGTGCCAGTGGATCGCCGAATCGGGCAGGCTGGAGGTCACGTAGAGGCTGACGATGTGCGGGGCCGCATCGATCGGCGAATCGTTGCCCAGGAACTGGAAGGTGTCCGTCTTGACCAGCGCCTGCATGTCGAGATTGTGTGTCCACCCCAAGCCCAAAGGACCATCCTCAAACCGCCGACGGGAACTGTACTGACGCCCGAACGACAGACCGAACGGATAGCCCCCCTCGCCGATGCTCAGGTCGGTGTTGCCGAAGCCGTAGGCTCCATCGCCGCCCCGGCCGCTTTCGGCACCGTAGCAATTCTCAAACACCTCGGCGGGACTGACGGCCGAGTTTGCGGCGGACGCACCGCCACTGTAACCGCCGCTGAGCAGGTAGCCGGCCGTCATGCAGTTGGCGTCGAACAACAGGGCCTGGAAGCCGGTGCCCGTCCAGT
>CAZCLK010000049.1:0-4033 GCA_964499575.1 uncultured Oscillospiraceae bacterium
GCAAAGGTTTATAAACTTCAAAGACGTAGACCACGGTAAAGGCACACATGCCCGGATATCACAGACCGCTCACGTCTTGACACGCGCCGATATCACTACCGTGGCAGTTGGCAAGATACAGCCGCATTGAGACTCTGGATCAGTATGCCTCTTGAAACCACCTCGTTCCGGCTCGGAAGACCCGGAATACCATGACATAGGCCACGCCGAAATGGCATTGCTCGTAGCCAGAGCCGTGTCACCCACCTTCTTTCTTCTGTCTTATCTCCCTTCCTCCACGCGTGCGTTGCCTTTTTCTGCGATGAACCCGCGCCCAGGGATTCTGGCTTTCCGCCCGGAAGACCCTGAAATACCCCGGAATGCCCTGGAACAGCCTGGAACCGGACAACCTCGTCCAACAGCCACTTGCTCTGTCCGGTGGCTCCGATCCCTGCTGCCTCCCCATATGCTGTTCGAAAGAACACATCCCGCCTCATCCCCTTTGTGTCGCCACGCCAGAAGACACCGCCCGTCGAGGTCTTGCTGCTGATGCTGGTTACCATACCGCGGCCTCGTAGAGGTTCTGCCGGCAAGATCGCTCCCCCAAAAGGGTCGCTCCATTGGCGACCTCTCTCGGCCTGAGGATTCCCAGCATCAGCCCAAAGGTATAAATACCCAATCATCCTGTACGATCGTACGGATTGGTATCCACCAATCGATAGGGAATAACCGGAATATGTCAAAACCCGAAGTCACCTTCAAAGTGGGCGCGGTCAGAGCCTCCGTATTCAGGAACATGATCGTGAACAACGGTAGACAGGTCCTTCTGCCCAAGGTCGTCATTGAGGTCCGATACAAGGACAAGGCCGGCCAATGGAAGGGGACCAACAGCCTGAGCCTCAATGACATCCCCAAGGCGATCCTGGCCCTTCAGAAAGCATTTGAGTACCTGACTCAACACAAAGAGCCTGAAGCCGCAGAAGACCTTCCCACAGGGCCGCAATAGGCTCCCATGCCCACTTCCGCATATCCGCAGGACCCGCCCCCCAATCTTCCTACTTGGAAGCCCTCACGCACTTCTCTCCACCCATCCCATCTCCACAGTGCCCGGGCGCCTTGCCTGAGCACATACCCAGACCCACAGAGCCCCTGGTTGTCCCAAGGGCCTTTCTCTGTACGCACAGAACCACAATATCCCCATGGCATCCCCTCGCGCAGGAGGTGCCACAACACAATCCTTAGGAGGTACCACCATGACCCCACAGACATCAGAACGCCCACACGAACAACGAAACACCTACTGCTCCGCCGGCGTCAGTCCAAACGCAGACTCCAGGGAGAGAATCGGTGAGTTCCCCGCCCAGGACTCTCCGGTCGCCCAAGCCGTCCCCGAGATCGAGCAGTTCCTCGCCACTCCCGAATTCCGGCAGACGCTCTGGTACCGGGTCTTCTACCGCCAAATCCTGGCCGGCGTGTCGATCCTGTACCCCCATGTGAACACATCTGCCAGAGCAAAGATAGCGCGGGAGTACACCGATGACCTCGTCAGTGGCAGCTATCTTCGTGCCCTGCAATCCCTGACCTTGCCCGGCGGGCACATGTCGTTTTCGCAAGAGTCCGACGACTCTCGTGGCGCAGCCGTGAGGACCAATCGGCAGGAGATAGAACGCTTCTGCGCGGCATGCAGGGCTCTGCTCGCCATCCTGGCGCCGCGATGCTGGAACCTCGCCAGGTGGTGTTTATATCACTGCTCGCGTCTCCTCTTGAGAACCTTGACCGGGTTGTGCCGGATCATTACCAGCCTACTGAAACGCCGGCGTCTAATCCTGGAGGACCGGGAGTTCTTCACCTCGAATCGCGCCACGGCCGAAAGAATCGCCTATCGCAAATGGCGGCAACGTCGTAAGAACAACCCTCCCTTGGCCGTCCGCCGCTTCCGGCGCCGGTAGACTCGGGGCCTGGCCGCCAAGGATGTAGTCTTAGCCCGGAAGATCGCTGCCCGTTTGCGGTGGCAAATGCAGGAGGCGATCCCGTACTGGTGGTCAAGATCCTGACGGATCACCGTTCCCAGGCCGAGTCGGCGCCATATCTCAGTAACGCCCGGGCATCGCGCCCGAGCGTCTAATCGAGCTCACAGAGCCCTTGGTTGTTCCAGGGGCTCTTCTTCTTTTACACACAGGACGCTGCACAACGCCCTCCCACGCATGGGAGTCGCCACATCATCGACACGGATGGTACGCAGACAGCCTGCGACGCACCGTCCTCACCCAATCACTGGAGGTACTACCCATGGACACCATACAAGCAAAAGTGAACCCACGGCTGTTGTCGAAGGCCGAAAGGCTCTTTACTGGAACACTGGACGGTCGCGTCATCG
The DNA here is from genome assembly GCA_964499575.1 of uncultured Oscillospiraceae bacterium. Classification (GTDB taxonomy): domain Bacteria; phylum Bacillota; class Clostridia; order Saccharofermentanales; family Saccharofermentanaceae; genus JAAYCT01. Next base: position 2,357 of record CAZCLK010000049.1, read on the forward strand.
AGATCCTGCAGAATGCCAGGCGGGCCGGCGCAACAGAAGTGCACATCGTCAATGAGGATGGCCGAGTCACCGTACAGGACAACGGCCAGGGCATCGCGGATTTCTCGGCCCTACTGGACCTGGGAAGATCCGGCTGGGATGAGAGCCTGGAGCAAACGGAAGACCCCGCCGGCGTGGGCATCTTCTGCCTGGCGCCGCGAGAGGTCCAGATCCGCTCGGGGACCAAGACGGTTGTCATCGCGGACAAAGGATGGACCGGTAAGCCTGTCGAAGTCCAGACGGCGGATGAGTCAATCAATGGCACAGAGCTTGTTTTTGAGGATACGCCATGGCTCTTTGAGATCGTTGAGAGGCACGCAGTCTTTACCGGCTTGAAGGTGACCGTGGATGGTAAACTATGCGCCAGCGAGCCATTCGTCTCACTGGGAGCGGCGGCGCCATATTTTGAGCTCGGCTGCAGAATCGAGGTGCGGGAATGCGATGCCCTGAGTCGATGGCATAGCGACTGGAAACACAACCACTACACGGACGATGTCCTGATCAACTTCCACGGACAGGTGGTCCTCCTGACATACACGCCGGTGAGCGAGCACTTGCAGTTCCTGGTGGATCTGACCGGTGAGCCGACAGGGATCCGGCTGATGCTCCCGGCGCGGACACAATTGGTGGAGAACGACGAATTCGAGAAGCTCAAGGCTGTCCTGGAGATCGAGGCATACAGGTTCATCCAGAACCGCGGCTCCCACAAACTCAAGTTCAGCGAATACCGCCGGGCAAGAGAACTGGGTATCGAGTTGCCCGAGTCGCAGCCTGTATACCAGGTTGGCCTGCTCTCCGATGAACCGACCGAGCCGGTCCAGGTTGTGAAACCGGACGATCTCCCGCTGGAGAGGTGCTATCGCCTGGCCCCGGCCTGCCGAGATGTTGATGACCCGAACGAAGCAAATGCCCATCTGCTGTCGGCACTGGGCAAGTTCAAGAGCCCGTTCGTCGTAGTGGACATCTCTCCCATATACGACGGCTACAGTTGGGCCGCATTGCCTGTGGTGAAGCGGGCCAGGGTCAAGGTCGGCAGGGAGTTGGCCAGGGAGCCGATGTGCTCCGAGACCCTCGTCGCAGTCGAGAGCCTGCAAATCATCGCGCACACGAGCGACGGCAAGGTCCATAGCTCAGCCGTCCCAATGGCCGTCCGGAGGCGCCCGCAAACCGCCAAGCGGCGCTCCTGGTGCACCGTAGAGGTGCTGGTCACCCTGGAGGCCAGGGAACGGCTTGACGCTTCGGACATCTGGTACCACCTGGGGGGGTATTCTGAGGACGGGGACACCTACAGTACGCAGTTGGCCGACTTCGAAGCTCAGCTGAACCTCTTCTGGGCGGGCATCCTGGGGCCCGGCGAATACATGCGCCAAAGACTGCTGGAGTGCATCGCGGACTTCGGCATCCACTGGAAACAGATCACCGTCGAATCCAGTGGCAAGGTCTGGATCTCGTACAAGGACGGTAGCGCCCAGATGCTCCAGCCGCTGGAGCTCTCGGCCGGCCAGTAGCGTACGGCCCCACATCGAACGCACATCACTATCAAACGGCACGCCCAACCAGCAAAGCGTGCCACCCCCATTTATGGAGGTGAAATCATGGCATGGAGAATCAGTCCGTATCTGATCGAGGGCGAACTCG
>CAZCLK010000050.1:0-3053 GCA_964499575.1 uncultured Oscillospiraceae bacterium
CGCATACTATAGTGTCTGCTATCACAACGCTAAGCTTCGGCGTAGGCTGAACATAGATAGTAATGGTGGTATCTGTACCTGATTCACAATTAATTCCCGGATCCTTAATTCTAGCCTTGAAGTGATATTGAACTGACTGGACTTCATTTGTCAGGTTAATCAGCTGATCAGAGAAATCTGCATCTGCCGGCTTTTCACCATCGGCTTCAACACCTGAAACATTCAATGGATTAAAAAATGTTGTCAGATAATAAAATTTACCACCTGCAGTAAATCCGTTTTTATCAATTACATCAAAAGTGACAGTTGCAGAATCACAAATAATAGTATCGGATGGAACAACTGAAAGTCTAGGTGTAGGCTCCACCCATATATCGATATTAATTACATCTCCGGCACAATGCAACGAGTTGTCTGCCTTAACTGTCCATGGTGTGATATGGTAGATTACCTTGTGTGCTGAATTGTCAGGATTATTAAGTTGCTGCTCAATAGCTTCTCCCAATGGATAACCATTACCTGCCGAAGGAGTTTCTCCGTTTATGGCATTATCCACATCTTCAACAGTCCAGGTGTATCTTATGCCATAACGCACAGGTGTTGTGGATGATTGCGGAATAATCTTTGTAAAAGTATTATTACAGATAGTATCATTATTTGCTGTTATAGCCGGCTTAGGATCAAACCATATTTCCACATCGTCATATGTGTTGCAACCAGATCCGACAGGTGTACTTAATGTCCATCTCAGTACATAAACACCATATGTGTCGACGTTTATTGTGCTTGTGGGATCTGCAGCATCTCCGAAGGTTAGTGAGCTTCCGACAGGTTGGGACATTATACTCCATGTTCCGCTGCCTGCAGATGGTGTGTTACCGGCAAGAGTTGTGTTAAATATTTCACAGATCTGCTGATCGGTACCGGCATTAGCAGTCTCTACAAAGTTTATTTCAACCTCATCGTAAAAAGAGCAGTTTCCATTGGTTTCTGTCCATCTGAGAACATATGTGCCGTATGCATTTGCTGTTATATCTGTTGTCGGTGAGATCTGATCAGCAAAAACTATCGTGCCAGGGCCACTGATTTGTGTCCACAATCTTGTACTTCCGTTATGTTCGCTGCCCGCCTGGTAGCCATGTGCTGTACCGGTTAATGTGGTGGTAAGCAATCCACATACAGGCTGATCTGCTCCTGCATTAGCTTCGTCAGGATCTTCATTGAAGTCTATGACCACTTCATCCTGTACACTGCAAGCACCATTGACAATTTTCCACCTGAAAATATAGGAACCGTAATAGTCCACAGCTATTGTAGATGTTGCGCTACTGGAATTTCCATATGTTGGAGTGGCATCGGGACCATTCATCACAGACCAAGTGCCCGTTCCCTTTGAAGGAACGTTGCCTTCAAAGGCTGAAGAAAGGACATCACATTTTTCCTGATCATTACCTGCAGTAATAAGTTGATTTTCATATACGTAAACTGTAAAAGCCTGACTTGTTGAAACGCAGTTGTTACCATTTTTTACAGTTATGAAAAATTGATAATTATTTTCCGCAACTCCGGTTTGTATAGGTATACTTATAGGTGATCCAACCAGCGGTGCATCAGTAACAGCAGTAAATCCAGCCATTGCCGGCATACCTGCAGTTATTGAATACGTTGTAGGACTATTGCTCGTTGCGGAATAGGGAAGACTGAAACTATTGGAGTTATTGCATATCGATGAAACAGCATCCAGTGTAATTGTCGGTAATGGATTAACATTAACTGCTGTCTCTGTGCCGTCTGCAAGATTGCATCCTCCATACCCTGCTACATACTGCGGACGGTAATAATAGGTCCCTGCTGCTGCTGGTGCATCAGGACTGGTGACTGCCACTCCTGATCCTCCTGCCGTCAGCGACCTTATCCATTGTACCGTTCCTGTTCCTGCATTATTCAATGTCGCAGCGAAGGTCACGCTTCCGCCTATGCATATATTCGTAACCGGTGTGGTTACTACATTCCATGTCGGATCCACCTGTACTAAAACAGAAATATTGTCACTGCCTGTGCATCCTTTACTATCAGTAACAGTATATGTTAAATTGTAAGTGCCGGCTGCAGCTGTTGAAAAAGTTGGATTCTGAATATTAACATTAGATAAAGGTCCGACATTCCCCGTCCATAAATGTGTTATATAGGGTGTGGTCCCTCCTCCAGGATTTCCGTTCATATTTAAAGTGCCGCCCACGCACATATTTGCCGGATCAGGAGTTATTATTGGCGTTGGTACTGTATTTACTGTCACCGTCGACTTATCCAATAATTCCACACTACAAGGACTACCCGTAGTACTTGATGCCAATACATTATAAATTGTTGTTATTGACGGAGAAACAGAAAATGTAATATTACCTCCTGTACCCGTCAGGGGAGCTCCAACCGGGGAATCATCTGAATTATTTCTTAATTGATATGAAACTGAAGGCTCAGAATTAAATAAAACTATTGATGCACTTCCTCCTGTACAAATTGTCGGATCCGAAACAATCTGGTTATTTCTTGGATTAGTGACAAAAACAATAACATTATCTACAGCTGAACATCCATTGGCATCTTTAGCAATAAGTCTATAAGTCGTTGTTACTGATGGAGAAGCTGTCGGATTTTGAATTGCCTGGCTTGAGAGTCCGGTTGGCGGAGTCCAAAAGTAAGTTACTGCATCAGTGGAAGTGCCTCCTATCACTACGCCATCACCGTTACAAATATATTTGTCCGGTCCGGCATCGGAAGTGAGTGTTCCTGAACAAGAAGCAGAATAAAGACAGATATTGAAAAAACCTTCTTCACCTGACCATCCCCAGAATCTTATAAACAAAGTATCTCCAGGGTTATAATCTACTCCTTTTATGAAAGTATGAGGTTGAGGAAAATTACCATTACCAGGTGCAGGAAAATCATCATCACACCATTTGTAAGTCAGAGATGTACAAGTTCCTGTATACAATGCAAAAGCTCCATCAGCAACACCTCCTTCAGTGGCATAATTCGAAATTCTTGATATT
>CAZCLK010000050.1:3063-3834 GCA_964499575.1 uncultured Oscillospiraceae bacterium
CTGCACTAACACTCGATCCCAAGAAAGACGAAAAAATTCTTGATATTGCAGCAGTAAGATCCGGCACATCTGGAGTCACTATCTTAAACCAAACATCATGACCTCCACCACCGTCTCCAAAAGAACATAATGGGTCTCCCGGATAAGTCGAGACAGTTGTCCCACGGTTGTTATAAGTCTCATTAAAGCATGTCTGCGTAATTGGTAAAATATATGCACTACAAGCTTCATCATTCCCAAGATCGCAGCCTATCCTAATATTCCAACCTGGCCTTGAATTGGAATTATTTGAAAAGAATTTGAAAGTCAGCTTCTGACCTGTAGATGTAATAGTTCCCGGATTTGATGTGGTATTTGTATATTGTGCGATTAAGGTTCCGTCACTGTCTAATACAAATAAAGTGTCGTTTTGCCTAAGACTTAAAGAATGAAAGAATGCTTTAATATGTCCTTTAACATAAGGAGAGATAAATGTGATATTGTAATCCTGATTGTTACCATAATTCGAACCAGGTCCTCCGTTGTCATAAAAATTAGCAAAACATGTTTCCCTGATCTGCCCATTGGTTGAAGCATCAAGCAAAATAATCTCCTGTGAGAACAATGAGGTTGGTCCGACAATCCCGTAAAAGCAACAGGCAACCAGCAACAAATATTTTAAAATCCTTGCTTTAAGAATCCCCAGGATACTGATCCTTAATACTATATTTCCGGCAGGCAAACTCAAATTGTGGTCTCAGTATAATATAAAAAAATTACTCTCGGCCCTAA
>CAZCLK010000051.1:0-3810 GCA_964499575.1 uncultured Oscillospiraceae bacterium
CAAGTGACGACCAAGTTGTATTTTCCTTTCTTTCTGATGGTTTGCCCAAATCCAGAATTGAGATCGAAGGCATAGTTAACGTCAGCAAAGATAAGATCATTCGAGTCCTAAATCGTCTCATCGAAAAAAACGTTATCGAAAAGACCGGCGTCGGACGTGGAACAAAGTATTGTATAAGATAAATTAGCGTTGCGCGTTGCAACGCTAACTGCAACGAAAGACTTTTCGTTGCAAAACAAAGAGGGTACGATTTCGAAAATTAACGGGAATTCGAGAAGGTTTCGGAGTGACCTTCACCCTAAGAATATAGTCCGCCTATAACGTTTAAACCGTCCACGCTGTTGACATAGACAACAATATCAAGTTTAATAATAATGTCGATGTCAACGGAGCGGTGGCAATGAATTTTGTAGAAGAGTTAAGATCAATTGCCGAAAGGAATGGCGGCATTATTGAAACGGCAGTTGCGGCAGAGCGCGGAATTTCGCGTGCGATGCTTTCTAAACTCTACAAAAAAAACGTCATTCAGCGCATAACAAGAGGGCAATATTGTTTTCCGGACGAAATGCCGGACGAGATGCTGTCGATTAGTCGGAGATCAGATTCGGTTGTTTTTTCCCACGAAACGGCATTGTTTTTGCATGGTATTTCTGACAGAACACCCTTTGAGCATTCCATTACCGTACCGACAGGATTTATCCCATCCGTGTCTCTTCAGAAAACGTGCAAGGTTTACTCTGTCAAGCCGGAATTGTTTTCGCTCGGGAAAACGAAATTGCTTACTCCCTTTGGAAACAATGTGGTCGCCTATGATTTGGAACGCACGGTTTGCGACATTATACGAAGCAGGAGTAGGGTAGGCAGCGAAACCTTCCTGTCTGCCCTGAAAATGTATTCTGCAAGCCCACATAAAGACCTGAACCGGTTGAATTCATATGCAAAAAAAATGAAGATCTCCGGTATCGTAAAGAATTACTTGGAGGTTCTTCTATGAGTAGCGCCATGAGTTTGAAGGCCAGAATTCGCAATGTTGCCAGGCAGAAAAACATACCGGCGCAGGTTGTTTTACAGAACTATATGTTTGAACGACTTCTGGTTCGACTTTCACTTTCGATATATAGGGATCGATTTGTTCTTAAGGGAGGCATTCTTGTTGCCGCGCTCGTAGGTCTTGATAATCGTGTAACAATGGATTTGGATACAACGCTAAAGAACTTACCGATGACACCGGATAGCATCAGAACTGCGCTTGAGGAAATCTGCGCTATTTCCTGCGAAGATGATATTATTTTTGCAGTCGGCAACATTACACCCATTCGCGAAGACGATGTATATGGCGGTTACCGCGTCATGTTGAGTGCTCATTACGACACAATCCGTGTATCGCTTTCTGTTGATGTGTCTACCGGCGACGTTATTACTCCGAGAGCCGTGGAATATATATTTTCCGAAATCTTTGACGATACCCGGTCGTTTTGTCTTTGGACATATAATATCGAAACCGTTATGGCAGAAAAGGTGGAAACGATACTTAGACGCACCGTGTATAATACTCGACCGAGAGATTATTACGATGCATATATCATTGCCACAACACAGAAATACGACAGAGAGATATTTCTTGAAGCAATAAAGGCAACGTCAGCTCATCGCGGAACGACAGATCAGATCTCCAATACAACAGAAATTCTCAAAAATATATCAGAAAGCAACGAGCTAATCGCAATGTGGAATAAGTATCGCAAGCAGTTTGATTATGCAAAAGACATTTCCTATGACAGAATCATTGAAGTTTTGACGACACTGTTATCGTAATTTTGTTAAAAAGAATGATTGTTTCGCACCTTGAAAATTTCATAAGGTTTTTATCAACCCGGCTTTGAAAGGCTGGGTTTCCACGATTCCAAACTCACCGGAAGCGATGACGCACACGATCCAACACGAATAGAACGGCGACGGCCGCCGCGTCATTAAGAGCGTAAACGGAGCGGCTACATACTATCTCTACGAATACGATCAGGTGATCCTTGAGACCAACATCTTCGGGGATGTAACGGGCCGAAACGTCTACGGTCTCAATCTTTTGATCCGCACGGTCGGCGTCGATACGTTCTACTACATGTACAACGGGCATGCGGACGTGACGGCGTTATTGACGCCCGAAGGAGCCGTCGCCGCCTCGTACTACTACGACGCCTTCGGGAACATTTTGGAGCAGACCGGAGATGTAAGCAACTCGGTGCTTTTCGCGGGGTACCAGTACGACAAGGAGACCGGGCTCTATTACTTGAACGCACGGATGTATGACCCGGTGACCGCAAGGTTTGTGCAAGAAGACACGTATGCGGGACAGCAGGAGGATCCGCTGAGCCTCAATTTGTACACGTACTGTCACAAAAGTCCGCTGATGTACTGGGATCCGACGGGGCATAGTGCGGAGTACGTTTCGAAAAGCGTCGGCTATTACAACTACCACGGAAACCTTCTTTCGATGGATAGTGCCAACGATAACATGGCTCAGCGTGAGATGCGTACCGCGATGTGGAAAGAGTATCCGGGAAAAACGGCGAGCAGCCCTGCGGACTTGGCAATGATAAACGCCGGGTACGGGGATGCGTTTAAGTCGCCACCGGTGGTTTATAAGACGATTTGGATCAATAAGGAAACGAAGGAAGTCGTCAGTTATGAGGAGGTACTGAAAGCCCGAGCGAAGGATGAAGCCTTGGAAAACATGGGCCAAAAATTCGCTGAGGATGAAGCCGGAAAGGCAATCGTGACCCCGGGGTTAGAAATTTTCGCGGAGAATGACGAAATTCATAATATATATTACCAAGTAGCAATGAATCAGATTGCCGCCGAGGGTGGAGAACTGTCGTTCCAGAATATTGAAAATCAAGCACTAAAACTATGGCTGACGGATTATCTGACGGCGCAGATCCAAGATCCGGAGAGCGTGAGACCGAGCGTTGAGGGCTTTTTCCAATGGGCGAATGAAACTAAAGGAGGGCAACTCATGTACTCCTTGGGTGAATCGACGGTAAATCTGTTTAAGGATGCAGGGAAGGGATTATATGAGTCCTCAGCAAACCTAGGTGAATTGGCTTATGCCACCCAAGCATATTTTAATGGAACCGGCAGTGCGGAAGACTTATCGCGAGAACTCAACCAGCAGGGCTCATATTTCATGGGATTTGGGATCGGAGTCTTTGAGGCGGTCACCCTTAAACCCCTTTACGAAGCGGCAGGATCTGTTGAAACAGCGCTTAATGGGACGAGTTACATTTCTAATGCGACGAATAAAGTCTATTCGGGGATCGACAATACATTAAATTACACCTTCGACATGGATATGGAGGCGTATAATAGTACCAAATCTGTCGGTACGGTTGCGGTCATGGTTGCCGGAATGGGTGATGTCGGGATAAGAAGCGCTAGAAAAGCGCAGGTTGATAAATTCATAAAAACTAAAGTCGATAAGAATTTTCAAACTAGTGTTAGAGACGCTTTTACTAAAGACACTAAGGTAACTACAAATTGGTTTCGAGATAGAGTTGCGTATCGTTACCATGGCGGCACTTCTTCACAGAATAGCTACTGGTTAACTCCAAAGCAAACTCTCAACCCTGCGGCAGACTTAGCATTACCTCCAGGAAATTCATATCAGTTTGTGGACAAGTTTATTATACCAAGAGGTACTACCTTTCTGGAGGGGGGCGTTGCGCCAAACTTCGGACAACCAGGGGGAGCAATTCAGTATTATATAGCCGATTCTACGGTGTTGATTAAAGCAACATGAATAAAAGGAGTTGC
>CAZCLK010000052.1:0-3587 GCA_964499575.1 uncultured Oscillospiraceae bacterium
TGCACCTTTAGCTCAGTTGGTAGAGCAACTGACTCTTAATCAGTGGGCCCCGGGTTCGAATCCCTGAAGGTGCACCAGAAGAAGGCTTCGGCATCATGCCGGAGCCTTTGTCTTTTCGTAAAAGTTTTCCTCCTTGGCTTCGGTTATGGTATAATTCAAAAAACTTAAACAATATACCCGGTTCTCCATTAAGAGGTGATGCGGATGAGTGATTATCATATCGATACCAAGTGTGTACAGTCCGGCTATGAGCCGGCAAACGGGGAGCCGAGGATTCTCCCGATCGTTCAGAGCACAACCTTCAAATACGGTTCAACCGAGCAGATGGGCCGGCTTTTCGATCTACAGGAATCCGGGTATTTTTACTCCAGACTTGCCAATCCGACATGCGACCATGTCGCAGCCAAAATCGCGGATTTGGAGGGCGGAGTTTCGGCCGTGTTGACTTCTTCGGGACAGGCTGCCATCCTGATGGCGGTTCTGAATATCTGCGAAGCCGGAGATCACCTGGTTTCCTGCTCGACACTTTATGGCGGAACATTCAATCTCTTCTCCGTAACACTCAGAAAACTCGGTATTTCCGTCAGCTTTGTCCGTCCCGACGCGGATGCCGACGAGATTATTTCTTCGATTCAACCGAATACAAAGTTGATCTACGGGGAGATGATCGCGAATCCGGCGTTAAATATTCTGAATCTGGAAGCTTTTGCTAAAGCCGCTCATGCATCCGGTGTTCCGCTTGTCGTCGACAATACCTTTCCGACGCCGATCAATTGCCGGCCTTTTGAATGGGGAGCCGACATCGTTATTCATTCCACGACCAAATACATGGACGGACATGCCACAAGTATCGGCGGCTGCATCGTCGATCACGGAAGCTTTGATTGGGATAAGTATTCGGAACGCTTTCCCGGATTGACGAAACCGGACGATTCCTATCACGGGATTGTGTATACCCAAAAGTTCGGCGCTGCCGCTTTTTCCGCCAAACTGACGGCGCAATTGATGCGCGATATGGGCGCTTCCCCGGCGCCGATGAACGCCTTTCTGCTGAACATCGGACTTGAAACACTGCATCTGAGAGTGCCGCGTCATTGCGCGAATGCCCTTGCTGTGGCAGAGTTTCTGGAAAAGCACCCGATGGTCTCCTGGGTGAAGTATCCCGGTCTTCAGGGAGATTCTCAATATGCGCTTGCTCAGAAATATCTCCCGAACGGAGTCTGCGGAGTTTTGTCTTTCGGAATCAAGGGCGGGCGGGCATCAGCTGTAAAGTTTATGGACGCGCTCAAGCTATCTGCGATCGTCACGCATGTCTGCGATGCCCGGACTTCGGTCCTTCACCCGGCGAGTCACACACATCGTCAATTAACCGACGAGCAACTGCTCCTTTCGGGTGTGTCCGACGATATGATCCGTCTGTCGGTCGGGATCGAGGACAAAGAAGACATCATCAAGGACCTGGATCAGGCGTTGAATTAGATGTAAGGACGGCATGTAGATTTAATAATCTGAAACGCAAAGAGCCCGCATCCATTACGAATGCGGGCTCTTTGGTTTTTCACACAATTTTTACTGAGCCGCTTGGATCATTTGGTCATAGGAAGCTTTGTTGCCCATACCTACTTTCTGTGCGACCGGCTTTCCGTCTTTGAAAAGAATCACCGTCGGAATGCTCATCACCCCGTACTTGGAGGCGATAGAAGGCGCCTCGTCGATATTGAGTTTTGCAACTTTTACTTTGCCTTCGTACTCGGTCGCCAGTGTTGCGATGGTCGGAGCGAGCATCCTGCAGGGCATACACCAGTTCGCGTACATATCCACCAGTGTTAATCCCGAAGCGATTGTTTCGTTAAAATTGGTCTCATTGAGCTCCTTCGTTGCGTTTCCCATCTTTCATAGCCCCTTTCATTTCCCTGTTCAATCAGTATATGCGATTTATTCTGCCCAATAAACATTCTTTTATTTGTCGGACCCGTTCAGTGATATAATATGCATATATGATGATCTTTTAATGTTCTGAATTCATTATATCATGATAAATGAATATGTCAACATTTTCGGGAGGAAAAAATGAATCACGATGAATTCTTAAGAAGGACAACCATTATGAAGGTTCTGGCTCATCCCGATCGACTTTACATCCTTCGCGGGCTTTATTTGTCCCGATGTAAGGTCGGAGAAATTCAGGAGAAAATCGGTCTGACCCAAAGCGGATTATCTCAGCACCTTTCGAAAATGAGGGACGTCGGAATCATCATCGGGGAGCGTAACGGCAAGGAAATCTGCTATCGCGTAACGGATGATTTCGCGATCGAACTCATGAAAGCCGTTTTCAAGGACATGCCGTAATCACTTCACGAAAAAAAGCCGGACATTTGTTCCAGCGAAAAATCATCATGATTCGGGATGTCGATTTGCCGGTGTTCTTTTGCGGAACGGTAAACGGCAAGCATCGACTCAACGGACTTATAACCGGAATAGGCATCCGCAACCGGATTGGATCCCGAGCGGATCGCATTCAGCAAGTCCATATAGATCAGGAAGTGCGGATTTCCGGAAGCCAGAAGCCCTTTGACCCCCTTGGTTTTTAACTCGCGCAGGTAATATTTTCGGGTGACTTTTTTTCTCTTATTGTCGGTGATATCGAAAAAAGGGATTCCCCGGCGCAAGCCGACGCGGATCGAACCGAATTCGGCGTTGATATAAAATGACGCTTCATGATCGCCCGGGTGCGTAGCGGTGGTGCCCTCCAAGAGACACAGGGCGCCGTTTTCCATTCGAAGCGCCGCGATCCCGACATCTTCGGCTTCCAATGTCCGAAAACGCTTGCCGAGTTGAGCGACAGCCGAAACGGGTACCGTGTTCATCAAATAACACATCAAGTCCAAGGCGTGAATACTCTGGTTCATCAGCGCTCCGCCGTCGAGTTTCCACGTGCCTCTCCAGACCGCCTGATCATAATAACTCTGATCATGACCCCACCGGACGATCACGGAGCCGTGGCTGATCTTGCCCCATTTTCCCTCGGCAAAATCATTATGCAGTTGCTCCATGACGGGAAGATAACGATAAATATGTCCCATGGCGATATGCTTACCGGTTGTTTCGGATAGTTCAAAGAGCTCTTTGGCTTCGGACGTTCGCAGGGTCATCGGTTTCTCCAGAAGCACGTGACAGCCCGAAAGAAGCGCTTTTCGGGCGGAATCGAAATGCAGTCCCGAAGGTAACGTAATGGCGATGATATCGGGATGCTCGGCTAAAAGAAGGGCGTCCAGCGAAGAAAAAACTTTAACTTCCGAAAGTAAAAGAGCGGCCTTTCGGTCGTTGGCGCGAATTTTCTCCAGAAGGGCGGCCGGCGCACGTTTGTCGGAATCCACAAGTGCGCACAGGCTGAGCGCATCCTTTGCTTTCAATATAGCCTTCAAGTGCTTGATGCCGACACGGCCGCACCCGACCAGTGCGACGCGAAGTTTGGGGGTGCTTTCCTTACCGGACATATATGCCTCCTTCTTCATTGAGCCTTCATTATGAAATTGTATAACAAGTCCCCGAATGATTCTATATTTTTGATTACATGAATCAATAAG
>CAZCLK010000053.1:0-3048 GCA_964499575.1 uncultured Oscillospiraceae bacterium
TAATTGTGGAATAAATTTAACAAATAAATAAAAAAAAATAAAAATGAGAATGAAAAAATTACAAGGAATTTATGATAAAAACGGCCAAATAAACAATGTTTAGAAAAGAAGTAAATAAGATAGTAGATATTCCGGTCTGATTCGGACACCTATTCCGGAATTATGCGGACAGTCAATCCGGAAACATCCGGACACCTAATCCGGAATTATCCGGACACTTTATGTAAACCATTAACATCTTTTCATTTTAAGAAATAAAATCCCGTAATTAAATACGGGAGTAAAAATGAAGAGAACAATAATGATTAAAATAAGAGAAATATTAAGACTAAACACACAATTGGGTTATTCTAACAGAACAATAGCAGATGCCCTGAACATCGGGAAATCAACTGTAAATACATTTATTAAGAAATTTAATCAATCAGAATTATCTTATCAGGAAATACAAAATCTTAATGATGAGAATATCCTTGAAATGCTTGATTCAAATAAATGTAATACTTCAGAAAAGTACAAAATTCTTCACGGTAAATTTCCTTTGTATATTAAGGAATTAAAGAAGACCGGAGTAACAGTAAAACTTTTATGGGAAGAATATATAAAAGATAATCCTTCAGGATATAGTCATTCACAGTTTGCCCATCATTTTCAGATTTACAGAGGATCAACAAAAACCTCTATGCGTTTTGAACATAAAGCAGGAGATAAAATGTTTGTTGATTTTACCGGAAAACATCTGTATTTAACAGATAAAATCACCGGTAAAACATCTCCTGTTGAAGTCTTTGCAGCAATACTTCCGGCTTCAAGTTATACTTATGTTGAAGCTGTATCGTCGCAGGAAAAACATAATTTCATAAGCTGTGTTGAAAACTCATTATGGTATTTTGGCGGAGTTCCAAGAGCAATAGTACCTGACTGTTTAAAATCGGCAGTAACAAAAGGCTGTAAATATGAACCTGAGATAAACAGGGATTTTTTAGAGTTTGCAAAACATTATGGTACAGCAGTGCTTCCTGCAAGGCCTCATTCTCCAAAGGATAAAGCTATGGTTGAAGGCGCTGTTAAAATTATTTATTCATGGATATTTGCAAAATTAAGAGATAGAACATTCTATACACTTACTGAATTGAATAAAGCAATTTTAAATCTGTTAACTGAATATAATTCGCGTCCTATGCAGCGGCTGAACTTGTCGAGAATCGATTTATTTAATGAAATAGAGAAAAAAGAGCTTAAAAATCTACCCATGGAGCTTTATGAACCCAAATCTTATGCATTACTTACTGTGGCATTCAATTATCACATATTTTTAAGTAAAGACCACCATTATTACAGCGTACCGTTTAATTATATCAGGAAAAAAGTTGAAGTAATATATAACGATAAAGATGTAGAGATTTATTACAATAATATCCGCATTGCAAGCCATAAAAGATCTATTCTCGCAAACGGTTATACAACATTAAAAGAGCACATGCCGCCGAATCATAAGTTTTATTCGGAATGGAATCCGGAAAAGTTTATGTCATGGGCAGCTAAGATCGGAGAAGATACAAAAGAACTTATCAATAATGTAATTATGTCAAAAGATCATCCTGAACAGGCATATAAGGTATGTCTTGGGATATTAAATCTTGCTAAATCATACGGAGAATCCAAACTTAATAAAGCATGTAAAAAAGCAGGATATTTTAACTGCTATACGCTGAAGTTTGTAAAGAATGCGCTTGAAAACAACATGTTAGAGATTGATGATAATAACCTATTTACTGCTCAAACTGTTGTACATTCAAATATAAGAGGTAAAAATTATTATGAATAAGGGGGATTTATGAACAATGAAGCAACACTTCAAAAAATGTCTATTATGAGATTATGGGGGATGAGTAATGCTTTTAAAAATATGCTTGAAACCGGTATATTAAAAGACATGAGCGCATCTGAAGCTTTGACCCATATTATTGATTCTGAATACGATGCACGGTATTCAAGCAAATTAAAAAGGCTTATATCTATGGCCGGATTCAGATACAGCGCAAATATAAATGAGTTGTCTTACAGCAAATCAAGAAAACTGGATAAAGATTTAATCTTAGGATTAACTGACTGCAACTGGATCAAAAAAGCAGAGAATATAATCATCACCGGTTCTACAGGTGTCGGTAAAAGTTATCTGTCATGCGCTATAGGTAATCTTGCCTGCATAAACGGATATAGGGTTATTTATTTAAATGCCATGAAGTTGTTTCAGGAATTAAAATTATTTAAAAATGACGGAAGTTATGTAAAAGCGATTCAAAAAATATTAAAAAAAGATCTTGTAATTATTGATGATTTCGGTCTGCATCCTATGGATAGTATAAGCAGCATGATTCTTTTAGAAATACTTGAAGACAGGTATGAAAGAAAATCAATAATAATTTCATCCCAATATCCTACAGCTGCTTGGTTTGAATTAATACCTGATAAAACTTATGCTGATGCAATATGTGACAGACTTATTCATAAATCGGTAAAAATTGACCTTGAAGGACCATCATTAAGAAAGAAATTAATACAAGATTCTTGAATTATCCGGACACTTATGTTATGAAAAAATGAAAGATGTTAATATGAAAAAAGTGTCCGAATAAAACCGGATCAGCTGTCCGAATAAACCGGAATATCAAGTCTGTTATTGAATATTTTGCGTTTAAACTATTCAAGTTAATGCTGAAGCCTTCTGTATCAAATAAAGAATAACTTACTGAAGAATCTTCATAGATTCTTAAATCAAGAAGGTCATACCCAAGTATATTGGATTTTGAAAGATCGACTGTGCTTACTCCGGTCTGATCTATTTCATACACATTTCCGTTATAAAAAAGATTAACTGCAAAATCTCCGCTGTCTGAATTTGCTGTTATATAGGGTATAGAAGTGTTCCAGCCTGTTCCTAGTCTGTTGAATCTTTCTACTGTATTTGAATTAAGCTTGTTTTCATTGTCTTTATAGTACATATTAAAAACATTACTTTGATTCAAGCTCCATATTCTTGAAAAT
>CAZCLK010000054.1:0-2862 GCA_964499575.1 uncultured Oscillospiraceae bacterium
CCGGACATCGTTACGGCCAATGAAGCCAGCGGTGTGCCGTACTACACCAACAGCTCGCATCTGCCGGTCGGATTTACCGAGGACATCTATGAGGCTCTGGACATCCAGGACCGTCTCCAGACCCTTTATACATCCGGCACGGTCTTCCACGCGTTCCTCGGCGAAAAGATGCCGGACTGGAAGGCGGCGGCGGCTTTGGTAAAGAAAGTCGCGGAGAATTACACCCTGCCGTACTATACACTGTCGCCGACCTACTCGATCTGCGTCGACCACGGCTATCTGCCCGGAGAGATGCGCGCGTGCCCGACTTGCGGTAAGAAGACCGAGACCTACAGTCGCATCACCGGATATTATCGGCCGGTACAGAACTGGAACGACGGTAAGGCTCAGGAATTTAAGGATAGAAGACTCTATGAGATCGACAAGTCCGTATTGAAACCGAAGGCAAACAGTGAGGCGCCCGAGGATTCACGGACGGCAGAGCCGGAAACGCCGATAGCGGACGTTGCCCCGGTCTCCGCGAAAAGAGGACCCAAGGCGATGCTTTTTACGACCAAGACCTGCCCGAACTGTAAAATGGCCAGACACATCCTCGACACGAACAATGTCCTCTATGACGTGATCGACGCCGAGGAACACGCGGCGACCTGCAGGCAATATAACGTCAGTCAGGCACCGACGCTGGTTATTGTCGAGGACGGCCGCGTATCAACCATCAGCAGCATCTCGAATATCAAGCAATTTGTAAAGGGATAGACCATGAAGGATCTGATCGTTATCGGCGGCGGTTGCGCAGGGCTGACCGCCGCCCTTTACGCGGCAAGAGCCGGGAAGAGCGTTCTCCTGTTCGAAGCCGAAAACATCGGCGGACAGATTACGGCGGCTCCGTTTGTCGATAACTACCCGGGTGCGCCGCACATCAGCGGCATGCAGTTCGCCGACAGTCTTTTCGCGCAGGTGACCGAGCTTGGGGCGGAGGTCGAACTGGAGCGGGTCATCGGGGTCGAAGATGAGGGGGATAAGAAGGTCGTCGTCACGGAGGACGGTCGATACGATTGCCGAAGCGTGATTATCGCGACCGGAGCCAAACACAAGCGGCTGGGATTGCCCGAAGAGGAACGTTTGACCGGACACGGGGTATCGTATTGCGCCGTGTGCGACGGCGCATTTTATAAGGGACGCACGGCGGCGGTCGTCGGCGGCGGAAATACGGCCTTCTGCGACGCGCTTTTCCTGTCCAATTTATGTAAGAAGGTTTACCTTATCCACCGGCGTGACACTTTTCGGGCGGATGCTGCGATGATTGAGCGCTTGAAAGCAGTCCCGAATATCGAAATCATTACGGAGGCCGTCGTCGAGACTTTGAACGGCGACGGGGAATTGACCGGACTTCGACTCAAGTCGACGTCGGACGGCCGTGAGATGACGCTTGCCGCAGACGTGCTTTTTGTCGCGATCGGACACGTTCCGGACAGCGCGACCTATGCGGGTTTAGTCGATACGGACGAAGAAGGCTACATTGTCGCCGGAGAGGACTGTCAAACCCGTGTTCCCGGAGTTTTTGCCGCGGGAGATTGCCGAAGGAAGGCCGTGCGCCAACTGACGACGGCGGTCGCGGACGGCGCGAACGCGGCGGTCGGGTCCTGGAGTTGTCCGGTCGGGTGATTCTTTGGAAGGTATGAACCCAGGCCTCACGGATTGAAAGAAGCGGCCGATTCGTCGCTCCCCCTTTTCGCTCCGGAGCTCTTGTGTTATAGTATTCTCTGTCTGATTCAAAGGACGCGGGTGCTTAGCTCAGCCGGGAGAGCACATGCTTCACACGCATGGGGTCGCTGGTTCAAGTCCAGTAGTACCCACCACAGAAGATCCGAACCCTCAAGGTTGCGGATCTTCTTTTTTGGGGGAAATTCTCAAGCAAATATGATAAAATACTACTCGATCGTACTGCCTTTTTTCGAATTCGCGGGGGTATATTATGCGTAAGATTTTATGGGTTATATTGTTTACCGGCCTTTGTATTTCTTTGTCGGCATGCACCTTACTGCCCGGCCGGTCAGAGGATCATGATTCGCGGGACGAAGCCCGTGAAGAAGACGATTCCAAGCAAGACGATTCCAGGCAAGACGATTCCGAAGCCGGATGGCCCGAATGGATGATTCCGCATGCGGTGCCCGAATCGACACCTGTCGAGCCGGCGGATTTTCCGTCGGTTGCGACCGCGCCGGCGCCCGACGGCGGCGAGACAGTCGAGGTCCAAACGGAGACCTGGATCCCGATCGAGAAGGATTTCGGGACTTATCGCGTTTTGTCCACCTGGGAAGAGAGCGTGAACCGCTCCACCGAGGAGAAATATTTCTACATTCCGCAGGGAAATGACGATCTCGAGTGGACCGACAATATTTCCGTCAATATCGGATCCAATAATTACGGGGAGGATGAAGTGACGGATTTTAAGGAAGCGATCATGCAACAATACGCCGAACAGCTTGACCCGGTAGCGCTCGAGACCCTGAGCGAATTCTCCTATATAACACCGCAGGGGTATGATGTTCTGGTATTCACCATCAGCGATCTCGACGGAGTAATTTCCAGACAGTACTATATTGTAGCCGATCACGAGCATTGTCTTGTCAGCGTAGAATGTAAAGACGATCCGGATACAGCCCAACGTGTCTCTCTGGAGATTGTCGAAAGTTTTGTCTGGGCTGAGGATGACTGATTTTCAGATCATTAAAAAGTGGCTATCTTATAAACGAAGGATAACCAAGCGGCGGTCATAAGGCGAACATTCCCGATGTGCGTATGCGCTTTTTGAGGCCAACGCTTAGCGGCAGCCGAATGCATGCGAAAGTGTGAATCCGG
>CAZCLK010000055.1:0-2820 GCA_964499575.1 uncultured Oscillospiraceae bacterium
CGTACTACTACCATTTCGATGCCCTCGGCTCGGTGGTGGCGCTCAGCGACGCCGATGGCGACACGGTCCAGGTCTACGAATACGACGTCTACGGCCAGGTGGCCGCCTCCGACCCGAACCACCCCAACCGCTTCCTGTTCACCGGCCGCGAGTTTGACAGGGAAACCGGCCTCTACTACTACCGCGCCCGATACTACAACGCATCAATAGGCCGCTTCCTCCAAACCGATCCCATCGGCTACGCCGACGGCATGAACTGGTATGCCTACTGCGTGAATAGTCCGACTTCCTGGCTGGACTCATCCGGCCTTGAACCGACCCTCACGAAGATGAGGTGGGGCAAGTTGTTGCCACCATATCTCCGGCAATGGAACCGTCCAAGTGGCCATCCCAAGCCAGATGTCGGAGAGCATATAGGGCCTTATTACTGCCAGTATGATGAAATGGCGTGCGTGGCTGCTGCCATCGCAAACTGGTGTCTCACGTATGATATCCCGTTCACTCAGGAGAACCTGGGCACGGATAAGGATGTGGAAACCTATATTGAGGGGCTTCTCGATATACGGCGCCACGACTGGCACAAAAAAGGTGTAAAGTACTTGCAGAAAGCCCAATCCGTGATCAACGGAATAGCCGACAAGATGGGTGGTGGGATCACGGAAGGGACGCCGGACGCCAACGAACTGTGGGATCTTATCGTGAACCAGAAGCTGGCTGTCATGATTGCGCATGATGCGTCTCACATCGAAGGCGTTTCTGCTCCGCATTGCGTCTTGATGGCTCCTTCGCCTGTGGATCTTGAACTTGGCCACACAGAGGTGGCGATAGCTGACGGCATCCATGGCTATCCGGTCCTTATGGACTGGGACGAGTTCAAGGTATGGTGGGATGAGAGAGTGACAAATAACCCAGATTGGAAACCGGACAGTTACCTAGTAGGTGGGAAAGTGCCTGGCCAATAAATGACCGTGGCACCGGGCGCATGCAAAAGGCGGTTGCCGCATGTATGACAGCGTCGACGATCCGCAGACAGTGGACTCATATGTGATGCTGAATATAGAGCGCTGGCAGTGGACCGGAGCTCTTGCAGGCAGGCCCGATTTTTGGTTGGCGTGCAAGGCGGACAGCATCAGGGAACCTCGAAGTCTCACGATCAGCGCAGATGCATGGCGGATGGAGCGCCTGGAGAATAGATGTCAACACCGTGAATGCCAATGGTAGAAACAAGGCTGGATGCTGCATCGAGCAACCAACACGATATCGCTGTGGCAGTGGACAGGCCTGTCGTGAAAGGGATCAAGATATGAGGTTATACAGACTGGACTGTCTGATCACCTTGTTCTCGTTGCTGGCCCTTGCCGGCTGCAAGAAGGCGACGGTTCACAATGGAACGGCGCTTCGCGAAGCTATCGAGGCAGGCGATGTCAAGCGGGTGAGCGCTCTTCTCGAAGCCGGGGCTGATATTAATATGCCGGAGAAAAGCCCGTATACTCCCCTCATGCTGGCCATAAGCAGAGGACAGGCAAACGTAGGGGAGTATCTTGTTGCCAAGGGCGCCGATGTTAACGCCGAGACCGACGACGGCACTACGGCCTTGCACTTGGCGGCGGAGAAAGGTTATCTACATCTGGTTGAACTATTGATTGCGGCGGGAGCAAATCTCCATGCCATGTCCGGCCTTGGCTGGACGGCGGTGCACTATGCAATTGCATACCATCATGTGGATGTGGCAGAGATGCTTATCTCCAATGGGACTGACGTCAACGCAAGGGACAGTGCTGGTAGGACACCCTTGTGCCGTGCGCCTTTCTGCCACGATAAGGACTTGGTTGAGTTCCTCATCGCCCAAGGTGCCGACTGCAATGCTATGAGCAACTCGGGTGTAACGCCCTTGATCAATGCGGTCCAGGCCGGTGAGCCGGACATCGTGAGACTGCTGATCGCGAATGGCGCTGATGTAAACGTGAAGACTGGCGATGGGAGTTCCGCCCTTCATGCCGCAGCACTGAACAGTCACGCGGAGATTGCGCAGATCCTCGTCGCCCACGGCGCCGATGTCAACGCCAAGGGGTGGCGTGACGTCACACCGCTCCATAACGCCGTCCGACCGGATGGCGACGCAGTGGTTGAGTTGCTTCTGGCCAAGGGTGCCGACCCCAACGCGAAGGACGCATTGGGTCGGACTCCACTGCATGAAGCAGCTGGCAGAGGCACAGGCTGTGAGGCGCAGCTTCTTGTCGGGAGTGGCGCCGATATCAACGCCAAAGATGACCAGGGCAGAACCTCGCTACACATCGCAGCTACCATCGGTAATGTCTCGGTAGCTACAGCACTCGCCGGCAGCGGCGCCGATCTTGACACCAAGGATGTGACGGGCAAGACGCCATTGCACTACGCCGTTCTGATCGCGGAGTCGGATATCCGCAACGCTCTGGTCAGTGTGCTCGTCGGCAAAGGCGCGGACGTCAACGCTCAGGCCCCGTCCGGCTGGACAGCGTTGCACTACGCGGCTCGAGAAGGTTATGCGGAAACTGCTGCGACACTTATCGACCATGGGGCGGACATCACCGCGAAGACATCATCGGGACAGACGCCTTTGGAACTTGCCACTCGGCGCGAACACACACGCATCGTCGAATTGCTCCGCACGCATAGCGCGAAGAAGTAAATCACGCGTGTAGCCAAACCAGGGGGACTAACGGGGACGGACACTATTATAAGATCGATAGATGACGAACACAGCAAACGGATGGGCGATGGAAGGTGGGCCGGGGACGGTCACGTTCTGGTGGAAGGTCTCGTCCGAGGCGAATTACGACT
>CAZCLK010000056.1:0-2752 GCA_964499575.1 uncultured Oscillospiraceae bacterium
GTCCTTCCCGAGCCGCACGTCCGCATCGAGAAATAAAAAAAACTCGCCCTCCGCCGCGTCGGCTCCGCTTTGGCAGGCCCACGATTTTCCGGTCCAGCCTTCGGGCTTAGTATCCAAATGGATCAGCTTGGCACCGTTCTCCTGCGCGACCCGGGCCGTCCCGTCTTCCGACATGTCGTCCACCACGATGATCTCCCAAACAGCCGCCGTCTGCGTGCTCAGATCCCGAAGCAACAGAGGAAGGTTCGCTTCCTCGTTGCGCGCGGGAATAATGACGGATATCGAGGGAGTTGTCGTGCGTTCCTCCGTCGCGTCGGGCAGAACCGGAAATCGATAAAAAAGCACTGCGGTCAGCGACATGCCCAGAATCACGATACAAAACTCGATCAGAATGACCGTCATAGATGATAACCTTTCAACGGCAGAATGAGCTCTAAGTAATATTATCTCTCGATGAGATAATATTCATTATGGGAAGTGCTGGTATTTGGTTTTCAAGTCATTTCCAACACATACGTCGCCCCGTTCCCGGTCGTTTTCTCAACAACAAAACCCTCACGTACAAACAGGCGTTGGGACGCCCGATTGAAATCGTAGATTTCCTTCACGCGAATTACTTTGAACCCAAGATTTCGAGCCCGCTCGATCAGACACCGGATCACCGATCCTCCGATCCCTCGATGTCGGTAATCTCTTGAAATAACGATAGGCATATCATCCGGAGAAAAAGTTACATCTCCGATCGGGACGAATACGTCGTCTTGTTTCTTTTCGATGAAATAGAGTTCGCCGTGACGGTTCAAATAGTCATACATTTCCTTAAGTCTTTCATGCGTATAGGGCACCGCATTGCCCGGCCCGTCGATCAACTCCAGCGACTCGATGTCCTGATACCAGTCAAAGGAAAATTCAAAGCGCCCGTCATAGGCCCTTAATCGCAATTCACCGTTGACTTCAAGGTAACCGGGCTGGCTGATCCCTTCGATCGACATATAAGCTTATCTCCCGATAATTAGTTTTCCAAAAATCTCAGAGCTCCAAACGATACAAATACACACCCATAATGATATCGGTACCGATTTTCCTTGTTTGCGTCTACCCTACAATAGTAAATCCCAGTTTTCTCATTAAAGCAATGGAGGCAACATTTTCTTTATGAACCGTCGCGGTGATTTCTCTTGCTCCGTGAGCCCCGGCATAATCAATCATCCCCTGCGCCATTTCTGTGGCATACCCGTTTTCCTGAAATTTCTTGTGGACGCAATAGCCCAAATCATAGGTTGACCCATCCTCACCCGGCACAAAGCTGCATGTCCCGATAAGCTCACCGGTCTCCACAAATACAGAAATCAAATAGCAGCATTCTTCATACTCTTCCATGGTTTTATACGCCTTCATGTATTGCTTATCCACATTTTCGATGGACGGATCCGGCAAATATTTACCCATATCCGGATCATTCCATATGCTGATAACGAAATCCATATCCGCTTTTGTATAGTTTCTCAGGACCAGTCGGGTTGTCTGAATGGGGTCGATTTTCACGCGCTAATGTCCTCCTACCGATCAACTACCTTGGGTATCGCTTGGGTACTTAAATCTGCCATCATATGAATCCCCTTGTTTCTCGAAAACATTTAAAACTTCCTCTGATTGGCATTTTACTTTTCCTCACTATTCATTACGGAACGGTCTTTTTTTCTGAACTGCTCCCATACCCGGAATAAAGAAAGCAAAAATAAGAAAGCTGCCGCTATATATAGGCCGATGAAGAAGTACGGATCCTCATACTTGATCGTTATCTGACTTGTGCCCTCAGGGACCGATACTTCGAACTTTAAGCCATTAACCGCAGTAATCGGAATCGGCTGATTGTCCGCATAAGCCTTCAAAAAGGGGTTGTATATGTACACAAATGTAATGTTCTCTACTCGCCGGCCTTCGATATCCACCTGCAAAGTATTCGCTCGATTGATATCACCGGTGGTTTCAAGTGCGTCTCCTTCGGATGTGTAAATGAGTGGCGACGCTTCGTCATCGCAGAAAACGGATCGAAAATCGTCGGAAAACTCAGAAACTCTCCTTAAAGACGGGTATTTTTGCTCGAAACTGTCCGTTTTTTGGGCCGGAAAGATATACCAACGAACTCCGGTTTCCCGGAAGTATTCCTGAAGAATAGCCATATCCGAGGTGTATATGGCATTGAAGTTCATTCCAAGTACTGCAGCTTCATTGGTTGCGGGAAGTAATGGCTCATAGCCTGCCCAATAATCTAATTTCCATAGTGTCGCATAGTTAAACCCAATAGTCGGTGCAGTGAGGTAAGGGTAGTCGTTTTGTTGTGTAAATGTCCATGTATCGAAGCCAACGGACAGAATCCGTCCTTGGTTCAAATCGTCCCTGAGTGGTTCTACCAGAGGAAGTGAATCCCCATGGTGTTCGCCGAAATCCTTGTATGGCATCACCGTATATAACAACCAGAAATTGAGGATTTGAATGCCAATCAAAGTGGTGATGATGCAGTTCCGCTTCCAAGCTTTTCCGCGATAACGACGAATCCCTTCGGAAAGGATGAGCGCGGCAATCAAAATCAGAAAAAAATCCAGATAAAATGCCAGTTTAAAAGACCAGCGAAATCGATTCAAGATGGGAATTAAGTAAATAATCCGATTAAACAGAAGACTCGTCGCCCATAAGCCGCCGATCAAGGCCGATACGGCATATGCGCAAACCTCAGGGAACTTACGAATGG
>CAZCLK010000057.1:0-2590 GCA_964499575.1 uncultured Oscillospiraceae bacterium
AGCCGCTCTCGCTGCCGCTGTCCTTGCTGTACACCCAGACCAGGGCGTGCGTCCCATCCCCGCCCAGCGGGTACGACTTCTGCTGCCAGTCCACCTCCCCGCTGATCCGGTCCTGAAGCACCCCATCCGCGTAGAACGACAGCCAGTCGTAATTCGCCTCGGACGAGACCTTCCACCAGAAGGTGACCGTCCCCGGCCCCTCTTGCATCACCCGCCTGCTCATGGTATGTGTCATCTATCTGACTAACCCCGGCGGCTGTCCCTATTATCGCTCCTACTCTCTTGCGCCATGCTTACGAAGCAATTCAACGACAGACGCATTTCGTCGCTCAATCGCATACTGTAGAGCAGTTTGCCCTGACGGAGTAGTCGCGGTTGGGTCCGCGCCTTCAGCCAGAAGAAGGTCGGCAACGATGGCGTCGCCTTCGCGTACCGCGTATAATAGCGGTGTCCAACCAGAAGACGCTGAACGGTCTACATCGGCACCTGCCTTCAGCAGAACGACAATAAGGTCCCTTCGCGCCTGCGCGGCCGGGGACAAGACGGCTTCGTGCAGAGGTGTCCTACCATCCACATCCGTAGCATTCGCATCTGCCCCGCCCACTATAAGCGCCTTCGTCGCCGACAGATTGCCAAGTCTCGCAGCCACATGAAGAGGAGACTGCCCATTCGTGTCCTTCGCGTCGACCACTGCACCCGCCTCTACAAGAAGATTGATCAGTTCCTGTTCCCCACGAACCACCGCTAGATGAAGAGGCGACATGCCGGTATCGGTCTTCGCATTCGCATCCGCGCCAGCGGCCAGAAGCGTTCGAGCCGTGCCAAGATGTCGGCCACGAGCGGCGAAATGCAAAGGGGTGTAACCACCCCCGTCTTTGGCATCAACCGCAGCACCCGCGCCAGCGAGAATCTTCACCACTTCCTCACGCCCCTCATAGGCGGC
Source organism: uncultured Oscillospiraceae bacterium (assembly GCA_964499575.1). Lineage (GTDB taxonomy): Bacteria > Bacillota > Clostridia > Saccharofermentanales > Saccharofermentanaceae > JAAYCT01. The sequence continues at coordinate 944 of CAZCLK010000057.1, forward strand.
CCAATGCATAGCAGTCCAACCCGAATACAGATCGCGCCCATGTACATCCACGGCGTGGGCAAGGAGCAGACGAATCATATCCGCGTAGCCCCTTTCCGATGAGACATTTAGTGGCGTGTTTCCACCGTCGGTTCGGGAGTTGACATCAGCACCGTTGTCGATCAGGAATGCGGCCATACTTAGGTTTCCTTCGCTCAGAGCGATATGAAGAGGAGTTTCAGACGATGTAGTCCGGGCATTTAGGTCAGCGCCCGCAGCTATCAGCCGTTTGGCAACTTCTATGTCGCCCTGCCACGCAGAGTCATGAAGCGGTGTCCACCCATCGTTGCGAATTGCGTGTACATTTGCACCGCTGCTGATAAGAAGGCGCACTATTCCTTCCGCTCCTCTGTGAGCCGCCAGGTGTAGTGGAGTCCATCCGTCGCCAGTTCTCGCATTGACGTTGATGCCTTGCCGAATAAGTGAATGAATCTCATTACTGTCATCGACACGTAGGGCTTGCCACAGCACACGCGATGCCTCGTTTGGATCTTTCGGCGTAGCGGTCTCTGCAGGTGGCTTATCACAGCCTGATACCAGCAAGACCAGTAGGCCTACGAAATAGTAGGAACGTTTATACATGCTCACTGTATCTCCTCGCCAAGAGTCTGCGGACAAGTATTCACTTTCGCACCAAGCATCATGTCCCGCGGTCAAGGTTGGGGCTACGTCATTCCGCAGATCCGTTCCCTTCTGGAACATCCGGGCCAACATAGTATGCATCGGCTACCAAGTTATTTTTCAGCATCCACTCCCACCATGTCGCGAAATCTGATTCCGAATACATCTGGGGATGTTCGTAGCCTAAGCCAATCACCGATATCGGGCCAGGATCATAACCGTAGCCTTGTATCCAATCTTCAATATAGTCCTGCGGGGTAGGCGCAATCATGATGCAATGCCAACCTGTTCCTGCTCCCATACTCATATCAACAGCAACCATCATTGCCTTGTCATGCTTAACCACGTTAGCCACGATGGTTCCCGCCTGGGGAACTCCCTCCATCACCCCGGACTTGTCAACTACGCCGATCATGACGGATTCAATCATCATCATGTTCTTGACACCTTCGGTGTTCCAGTCATGGAATCTACCCTCATGCGTCAGAAGCCCCATAACATACTCCTCGGCCTGCAAATCAGTTACTATCTTACGTCCGGCCTTCGCCGACAGGTCGACGTTGTATGTGAGCCACCAATTCAGAATCGCCGTTGGCACACAAGACATGCGGTAGGTCTGGCTGTAGTATGGCCCCTGCCCTCTCTCCAAGGCTGGATGGCCTGCCGGACGTGCCCACAGATCGTAAATGTAACCCTCTCGATCATCTACCTTCACTGGCTCAAGGCCAAACGGGTCGAGTGCATTCCAAGGGTTGTTAGTACAATACATATACCAGTTGGTGCCGCCTTCGTATCCGATAGGGTCGGTTTGGAGGAAGCGGCCGAGGGTCGGGTTGTAGTAGCGGGCGCGGTAGTAGTAGAGGCCGGTCTCGGCGTCGAATTCGCGCCCGGTGAACAGGAAGCGGTTGGGATGGTTCGAGTCGGAGGCGGCCACCTGGCCATAGACGTCGTACTCGTAGACCTGGACCGTGTCGCCATCGGCGTCGC